>CAWCRU010000023.1:0-21829 GCA_963798075.1 uncultured Alphaproteobacteria bacterium
CGGCGGCGCTCGGGGCGGGGGTTCGGGAGACCTGGTGGAGCCGATGGGAGTCGAACCCACGACCTCGACGGTGCAAACGTCGCGCTCTACCCAACTGAGCTACGGCCCCAGGCGATCGGTCTGCTGGTCGACGGCTTGGCGGTCACCGCCCGGTGCTGACGGCGCGTCGATCGGATGGTGGAGCCGATGGGGATCGAACCCACGACCTCTAGAGTGCGATTCTAGCGCTCTCCCAGCTGAGCTACGGCCCCGCCACGGCAGTTTGTATGGTGAGCGGGGGCAGGACTGTCAAGGGCTCGCCCGGACCCGCGGCGCTCGGGGCTGGCGGTCCTGCGGGCAGCTGGCTATAGTCCTTTCCCGACGGCATACTCGGTTGGGGCCGCGCGCCGGGCCGGGTTGGTTTCGCCTCGCACCAGGTCCGGCCCATGAACCCGTTTCACTGGCTCATCGATACCATCCTCCAGCTCTACATCTGGGTGATCATCGCCTCGGTCGTCCTCAGCTGGCTGGTCGCCTTCAACGTGATCAACACGCGCAACGCCTTCGTCCACCAGATCGGCGACTTCCTGCAGCGCGCGACCGAGCCCGTGCTGCGGCCGATCCGCAACCTTTTGCCGAACCTCGGCGGCGTCGACCTGTCGCCGCTGGTGCTGATCCTGCTGCTGGTGTTCGTGCGCCGGCTGCTCTGGCAGGTGTTCGTCTGAGCGCCGTGCCGCGGGCCCCGAGCTGGAGCTGGGCGAGCCGCGGGGCCGACGGCCTGCGCCTCGCGGTCCGGGTGACGCCGCGGGCCGTCAGGAGCGCCGTCAAGGGCATCGAGATCGCCGCCCGCGGCCAGGCCTGGCTCGCCGTCCACCTCGAAGGGCCGCCCGCGCGCCTGCTCGCCGAGCTGCAGGCGATCGAGCAGCCGGAACGGGACGCATGAGCGGGGCGCAGCTCATCGACGGTCGCGCCGCGGCCGCCGAGCTGCGCGCCGAGGTCGGCGCCGGCGCCGCCGCCTTCGCCGCCCGCCACGGCCTGCCGCCCGGCCTGCGCGTGGTCCTGGTCGGCGATCACCCGGCGAGCCAGGCCTATGTCCGCACCAAGGCGAAGATGGCGGCCGAGGTCGGCGTCGACGGCCGCCTGATCGCCCTCCCCGAGACCACCACCGAGGCGGCCCTGCTCGACCAGATCCGGGCGCTCAACGCCGATCCCGCCGTCCACGGCATCCTGGTCCAACTGCCGCTGCCGGCCCAGATCGAGGGGGCGGCCGTGCTCGAGGCGATCGACCCGCACAAGGACGTCGACGGCTTTCATCCCCTCAACGTCGGCCGGCTGTTCGCCGCCAGCGGCAGCCCTCGATCCGACCCTCCTCGTGCCCTGTACGCCGATGGGCTGCATGATCCTGCTGCGCCGCAGCCTCGGCGACGACCTCAGCGGCCGCCGGGCGATCGTGATCGGCCGCTCCAACATCGTCGGCAAGCCGGTCGCAGCGCTCCTGCTGGCGGCCAACTGCACCGTCACCATCGCCCATTCCCGCACCCGCGACCTGCCGGCGGAATGCCGGCGGGCGGACCTCGTGATCGCCGCGGTCGGCCGGCCGCAGTTCGTGCGCGGCGACTGGATCAAGCCCGGGGCGACCGTGATCGACGTCGGCATCAACCGGGTGGCGGGCCAAGACGGCCAGAGCCGCCTGGTCGGCGATGTCGCCTTCGAGGAGGCGGCAGAGGTCGCAGGCGCCATCACGCCGGTGCCGGGCGGGGTCGGCCCGATGACGGTCGCCTGCCTGCTGCGCAACACCCTGATCGCGGCGCAGAACCAGCGGGGCCGATCCTGACAAGGCCGATTTGCAGACCGCCGCCAAGCTGTTATGAATTGCCCCACCGATTTGCTGTCCGGGATGTGGGGAGGACCCAAAAAATGACCTACCGGATCCAGAAGATCGAAGGTATCGGTCCCAAATACGCCAGCAAGCTCGCCCAGTCGGGCATCACCAGCACCAAGCATCTCTTAGAGCAATGCGCGTCCGCCAAGGGCCGCAAGACGGTGGCGCAGACGAGCGGCGTCGACGAAGCGCAGCTGCTGAAGTGGGCCAACATGGCGGACCTGATGCGAATCGCCGGGGTCGGCGAGGAGTACTCGGAACTGCTGGAGGCCGCCGGGGTCGATACGGTCAAGGAGCTCAAGCATCGCAAGGCCGACAATCTCACGGCCAGGATGGAAGAGGTCAACGCGACCCGAAAGCTGGTCCGGCAGCGTCCAAGCATCAAGCAGGTGACCAAGTGGATCGAGCAGGCGAAGTCGATGCCGGCGATGATCTCGCACTGAGCGCCGGACACTTCCGTCGGGTGGCGCCGGCGGCACGCCTGGCGGAAAGACGGGCCCGGCGGGGGTCCACGGGGGAGGCAAAGATCATGTTCAACGCGCGCGATCTGCTCGGCCAGGTCATGCAGGCCGGGATGACCGATACCGCCGCCGGCCGCATGCGCCATGCGATGGGGCCGAGCGCGCTCGGCGGCGCCGACAACCCGCTCGCGCAGATGTTCGGGCAAGGCGGGCAGGCGAGCGGCTTGGGCGGTGCCTTGGGCGGCCTCGCCGGCCTCGCCGAGAGCATGCTTGGCAATGCCGGCCGCTCGGTGCAGCGCGGCGACCCGCTGGCCGTGGGCGGGTTGGGGGCGCTTGCCGGCGCCGTGCTCGGCGGTGGCGGCGGCGCGGTCAGGGGGGCGATGGGCGGCGGCCTGCTCGCGCTGCTCGGCGGCATCGCGATGTCGGCGCTCAAGACCTATCAGGCGGGGGCGGCAGCGCCTGGTCAGACGGGGGCGGCGGCCGCCGGCGTCGAGGACGTCGCGGGGCCGGCGCCGCTCGGTCTGCGCGAGCCCCAAAACGCGGCCGAGGAGCAGGAGCTGGAGCATCGCGCCCACCTCGTCCTGCGGGCCATGATCACCGCCGCCAAAGCCGATGGCCAGATCGACGCGAGCGAGATGCAGCGGATCGTCGGCAAGCTCAAGGAAGGCGGTGCCAGCGACGAGGCCCGCAGCTTCGTGCTCGAGGAGATGCAGGGGCCGGCCGATCTGGACCGGTTGATCGCCGAGGTCAGGACGCCCGAGGTCGCGGTCGCGGTCTACGCCGCGTCGCTGCTCGCGATCGAGGTCGACACCGAGGCCGAGCGCGACTATCTGCGCCGCCTGGCCCAAGGCCTGAACCTGACCCCGGAGGCCCTCCAACGCGTCCATCAGGTGCTCGACGTTCCCGCCACCGCGTGAGACCGCGGCGGGCGTCGAGACGGGAGAGCGACAATGCGCTGGCAGCTCGGGCGACGCAGCGAGAACGTCGAAGACCGCCGCGGTGAATCGGCCGGCATGCGCTTTCCGGGCCGGATCGGGATTCCCGGCGGCCTGGGGGGCGGTCTCGGCGGCAGCCGCGGCGGCCTCGCGCGCGGCGGCGGGATCGGCGGGATCGGCCTTTTGATCCTGCTGGCGCTCGGCTGGTGGCTCGGCATCGACCCGAGCCTTCTGCTCCAGGATTCCTCGACCGGCGTCCCCTACCAGCAGGCGCCGGCCCAGGGCGCGCGGCCGCAGGCGGACGATCAACAGGCGGCGTTCGTCTCGGTCGTGCTCGGCGATACCGAGGACACCTGGCACGCCCTGTTCGACCAGAAAGGCCGCAGCTACCGCGAGCCGAAGCTCGTGCTGTTCTCGGACGCCGTCGAGTCGGCCTGCGGCAACGCCCAGGCCGCCATGGGCCCGTTCTACTGCCCCGGTGACGAGACGGTCTATCTCGACCTCACCTTCTTCGACGAGCTGCACGACCGCTTCGGCGCGCCCGGCGACTTCGCCCAGGCTTACGTGATCGCGCATGAGGTCGGGCATCACGTCCAGAACCTGCTCGGCATCGCGGAGCAGGTGCAGGCCGCGCGTCAGCAGGCGAACGAGAGCGACGCGAACGCGCTCTCGGTGCTGACCGAGCTGCAGGCCGACTGCTTCGCCGGCGTCTGGGGCTATCACGCCGACAAGAGCCGCCATCTGCTCGAGCAGGGCGACATCGAGGAGGGCCTGAACGCCGCCGCGGCGATCGGCGACGACCGGCTGCAACGGCAGGCGCAGGGCTACGTCGTGCCCGATGCCTTCACCCACGGCAGCTCGGCGCAACGGGTGCGCTGGTTCAAGCAGGGTCTGAGCTCGGGCGACCCGAACAGCTGCAACACCTTCTCGGGCGGTGGCTGAGCAGGCGCCGACCGTCCGGGCGGGCCGCTAGGGCGTCCGCATCTTCAGCAGGTCGCGGATCTCCTCGAGCAGGGTCTCCTGACGCGGCGGCACCGGCATCGTCTCGGGGGCGGCCTCCTGCTTGCGGCGCAGCTGGTTCATGCCCTTGACCACCAGGAAGATCGCGAACGCCACGATCAGGAAGTTGATCACGACGTTGATGAACGCCCCGTAGGCGATCACCGGCGCGCCGGCATCCCTTGCCGCCGCCAGCGACGGATAGTCCTGGCCGGACAGGTTGATGAACAGGTTCGAGAAGTCGATGTTGCCCATGGCCAGGCCGATCGGCGGCATGATGATGTCGTTGACCAGCGAGTTGACGATGGCGCCGAACGCGGCCCCGATGACGAGCCCGACGGCCAGGTCCACGACGTTGCCGCGCATCGCGAACTCTTTGAATTCCTGGAATAAGCCGGACATGAGCCTGTTCCCCCGTGAAGGTCGCGCCGCCGGCGACGACCCGGTTACGAGGGCCATGTTAGGCAAGTTCGCGGCCGACTGAAATCCCCGACATGGCCGGCGGCGGCGGCAGCTGGTCAACGGCGATCTCGGATCCGGCGCCGGCGGGCCCGATATCGTCAATAAACTGGACATCTTTGCCGATTAGAGCCAATTGATCGTCCAGCGATGGACTGATCGGGAAGATTGCTTGCCACCCATCTTCGATCTCAAGGCCCCTTCGGCCTTGGACCTGACGCGGCCGCTGGGCATCGACCGGCGGCAGAGCCTTGGCATCGCGGCGCTGCTGATCCTATTGATCGGCGCCGGCGTGGCGGCCGTGCTCGGGCTCGATGCCAGGCTCGCGCTCGCCGCCTTGCGCGAGCATCACCTCTGGCTGCTCGGCTTCGTCGCGGGAACCCCGGTGCTCGCCTGCTTCCTGTTCATGGCGATCTATGCCGCTTCGGTCGCGGTGTCGGTGCCGGGCAGCGCGCTGCTCACGGTTATCGCGGGCTACCTGTTCGGCTGGCTGCAGGGCACGGCCTACGTCCTGATCGCGACCATGCTCGCGGCGACCGCCGTGTTCGTGCTGGCGCGCAGCACGCTCGGGAACCGCCTGCGGAGCCGGGCGGGACCGTCGCTGCTGCGGTTCGCCGAGAGCTTTCGTGCCAATGCGCTGAGCTACGTGTTCGTGCTCCACCTGGTGCCGATCTTCCCGACCGCGGTCGTGATCGGCATCCCGGCGGCCTGCGGCGTGCGCGTGCGCACCTTCGTGGTGAGCGCCGTCCTCGGCCTTTTGCCCGGCACGATGCTGTTTGCCCACCTGGGTGCCGGCCTCGGCGATGTTCTCCGCAGCGGCTTGCCCATCCATCTCGGCAGCTTCATCCGGCCCGACATCCTGTGGCCGCTGGTCGGCCTTGCGGGACTGGCGCTGCTGCCGGTCGTCTGGCGCAGCTGGCGCGCCCGCCGGAGCGTCTGATCCGGCCGCCCACGCCGCGGAACCGCTCCTGCGCGGGCGCCGGGCGATGACCCTGAACGAGCTGGGCTATGTCGCCGGATCGGTCTGATCTGCCGGACCACCGATGCGCATCTTGGCGAGCTCGACCTGTTCGCCGGGGTCGTGATCGGCCATCTGCCCGCGGCCGTGCGGCGCTTGGACGCGGCCGCAAATCAATGGGTTGGGGTTATCGCTATGATTGTAACAATCAAATTCACAAAGACAACGTCCTGGCCTAGAGCTGGGCCTAGAGCTGGCCCTGGAGCTGGGCGCGGGGTGGCGGTGGCGATGCCGCGGGCCTGCGCCAAGCTTCGATCAGGCGTCGCCGGCGGCGGGGGAACGAGGGTGCACTGGCTCAGATGCGCGTGATCGCCAAGGACCGGATCCGCTTCGCGGTGTCTGGCGGCGGCGGCGCGACCACGGAAGTCGAGATTTGCCTGCGGCCCGATCGCTTCGGCGGCTGGGAGGCGTGCGGCCTGCTGCACGCGCCCGGCGCCGGCGAGCCGCAGGCGCTGGGCCGGGTGTTTCGATCGCGCGATCGCCGCCTCGCGACCGGCAAGATGGTCGCCTGGGTGCGCGGCCGCTATCTCGATGCGCAACCGCTGGCCGGACGCCGGTCGCCGGCGGCGGACGACCGCTGACCCCTTCGGCAATCAACCAGGACAGGAGGACAGACCATGGCTCCCAAACCCAAGCCGCATGCCACGGGCCGCGTGCCCGGCCGGCGACGTCACCCAGAGGGTCGGCGTCGAGCAGATGACCTCGCGCGGCCTCAACATCGAGGAGCTGCGCGAGAAGCTGATCGATGCTGCGGGCGCCGAGTTCACCACCTACTACTACTACACCATCTTGCGCATGCACCTCGCGGGCAAGGAGGACTACAAGGAGATCTGCGAGGACGCGCGCCTCGAGGACCGCTCGCACTTCGAGCTGATCACGCCGCGCATCTACGAGCTCGGCGCCGGCCTGCCGCGCGACATCCGCGAGTTCGCCGACCGCGCCGGCTGCCCGGACGCCTTCCTGCCCGCCAACCCGACCGCGGTCGAGATCCTGACCGTGCTGCTCGAGGCCGAGCGCTGCGCGATCCGCACCTGGAACGAAGTCTGCGACCTGACGCTGGGCAAGGATCCCCGGACCTACAACCTCGCCAGCCGGATCCTGCAGGAGGAGATCGAGCACGAGGCCTGGTTCATCGAGCTGCTCAGCATGGAGCGGGACGGCGTCGCGAGGCCGTCCGGCCACTTCCGCCGCGGCAATCCGGGCGATGCGCCGCACAGCAAGAATCTTCCCTTCTACGTGCCCTGAGCGAGCCGCCCGCCGCGCGACGTGGCGAGGGGGACGCCGGGCCCTGGCTCCGGCGTCCCCCTCTCATTTCCAGATCCAGCGATGACGAGCTATCCCGTCGAGCTGGTCCTGCCCGAGGGCGAGACGGTCACGCTCGAGGTCGCGGACGACGAATTGGTCTGGGACGCGGCCACCCGCGAGGGCCTGAAGCTGCCCAGCATGTGCCTGCAGGGCTGGTGCACGACCTGCGCCGCGCGCGTGCTCGCGGGCGAGTTCGACCCCGCCGAGGCGCTCCGCTACTACCCGCAGGACAAGGAGGCGGGCTTCATTCTCCTGTGCACCGCGCAGCCCCGCAGCGCCATGCGCATCCAGACCCACCAGCGCGACGCCATGCGCGCCCACCGCCGCCGCCACGGCCTCCCCGCCCCGCGCGGCTGAGCGCCATGGCGGTCAACCTGGAAAACCTCGACACGTTCTGCGCCTATGTTCAGGGCATCGATAGGTCGCGCGCGCTCGTCGACCCGACCGGTGTCGCCGCCGCCATCTCGCGTGGCGGCGCGTCGCCGGCGACCTCGAGCAGGAGCTTGGAGAGGATCGCCGAGGCGAAGGCGGTGTAGTCTTCGGCCACGACGATGAACGCGCCCGGGACCGCCGATCACCTGGTCCTCGAAGTAGCGGTCGAGGCCCTTGGGCGGCAGGCCGCCCCAGGGGTTCGGGCGGTCGTTGACGATCGGCAGGCCGTTGATCGTGATCCCGGCCGCGACCGCGTCGTCGCGCGCGTGCGCGACTGGCCGGCCGCGGTTGTTGTAGCCGTCGCCCGAAATGTCGATCACCCGGCGGGCGCCCTTGAAGCCGTTGTTGTCGAACAGCGGTGCCGCATAGTCGATCGCGGCGCTGAGCGAGGTCCAGTGCGCGCTCGCCAGCGGCGTCTCGGCGAGCGCGTCGGCGAAGGCGTCGGCGCTGGCGGCATCCTTGATCACCGTCCACTCGAGCAGGGTGCGCTGGTAGCGGTCGCCCGCCCATTCGACGTAGGCGAGGGCGACGCGCCCGAACATGCCGGACTGGATCGCCTCGATCACCCGGGGGTGGCGCAGCGCTGCGATGTAGCCCTCGCGCTGCAGGCGCGCCTCGAGATCATCGACGCTGCCCGAGACGTCGACCGCCAGCACCAGCTCGAGGTCGACCGGCAAGTCCGCGGCGCCGGCGCCCTGAGCGGGCGCGGCGAACAGGCCTATGACCAGGGCGCTCTGCCGCGCCAGCCGTCCGAATGACATCATGGCAGCTCTCCCGCGATCTCTCTTCAGCGCACGGGCCGCAGCGCGCGCCGCCCCCGGCGGATCAGTTGCGCCCAGGGCGCGGCCGGCCTCGCCGCGGCCGGACCGTCCACCGGCAAGAGGGCGGCATCGGCGACCAGGCGGACCTGCAGAGGGCGCCGGCGACCGCGGATCTCGATCTCGCGCAGCTCGAAACCGGCGAGATCGATGCCGGCCCGCTCGGCAAGGCGCGTCGAGACCACCAGCTGCACGCCGACCTCCTTGGTCAGCGCCTCGAGCCGCGTGGCGACGTTGACCGGATCGCGATCGCGGTCAGCGCGGTCGCGCGGCCGAAGCCCATCTCGCCCAGGATCACATGGCCCACGTGCAGGCCGATGCCCATCCGGAGCGGCTCGCGCAGATCGTGCTCGAGCTGCCGGTTCAGCCGGTCGAGGGCGGCTGCCATCGCTCGCGCGCCGGCCAGCGCCCGCCGGCAGGCGGCCTCGGGCTCGAGGTCGATGCCGAACAACGCCATGATGCCGTCGCCGATGAATTTGTCGACCCTGCCGCCGGCCCCTTCGATCGCCTGGCCCATGGCCGCGAAGTATTGGTTGAGCCCGAACACCACATCATAGGCCAGACGGCCCTCGGCCATGCGGGTGAAGGCGCGCAGATCCGCGAACAGGACCGCGATCTCGCGCTCCATGCCCTGGCCGGGGTCGACCTGAACGCGCACGTCGCGCGGCCCGGCGCTCGCCGGCAGCAGCGGCACCACCGCAAGGTCCCGGGTCGGCCGCAGCTGGCAGGCGAGTCGGACCTTGCCGGCCGCCCCGCCGATCCGGGCCAGCACGCGGGCCTCGTCCGGCGCCGGCGGCGGCAGGTGCTCCGCCCCCTCGCCGATCCGGACCCGACAGGTCGAGCAGCGGCCGCGGCCGCCGCAGACCGAGGCGTGCGGGATGCCCGCCGCGCGCGAAGCCTCGAGCACGCTCATGCCCGGCGCCATCGCGACCGTCACGCCGCCCGGATAGTAAAGACGGACCCGCCCGCCGTAGCGGGCGCGCAAGGCGCGGACCGCCCGCCCGCCGAAGGTCGCCGCCAGGGCCACGACGAAGCCCGCCAGAACCACGCGCGCGGTGCGATCGACCCAGGCGAGGGCCGCCGGATCGGGCCAGCGGTCGACTGGCGGCATGGGCTGCGAGCCACTGCGGATCGGCCTCGGCCGCCTGCGCGCAGCTCGCGCCCGGCATCGGCAAAGCCGATCAGGGCGAGCGCCGGCAGCAGGACCCCTGCCGCGAGCAGCCACGGCTTGAGCCGATCGTACCAGGGCCGGATGCGCAGCCAGAAATGCAGCCCGATGCAGCCGTGCAGCCAGACCATGATCAGCATCAGGCTCTGGCGCCCGGCGTCCTTCGGCCACAGCCGATTGAGCACGTAGATGTAGTCGTCGTCGACGCCGAGCCATGTCCGCGCGCCGCGGGTGCCTGCGATGTGGAGCACGAGCAGGAGCGGGATCAGCAGGCCGAGCGTGACCTGCGCGACCTCCCAGGGCGGCATGCGCAGGCTGCGGCGGCGCCAGAGCTTGTGCAGGGCGAGGGCGACGTGGCCGAGCAGCGCCGCATAGAGCAGCAGCGTGCCGGGCAGGCTGCGCCAGACCGCGACGAACACCCCACGACCCTCCTGCATCGCCGCGAGCGAGACGATGCCGAGCGCGTGGTTGGCGAGATGGCTCGCGACGAACACCATCAGCACCAGGCCGGAGGCAAGGCGCAATCGGGTGGAAAGATCGGAGCGCGGACGCATCGGCGCGGCATTCAACGCGCACGTGCGGAACGCGGCAAGCCGTCTTCCCGCCGCATCGATGGCCGCACTACCCGCGACGGTTGCCAGTGCTAACCAGCGGTCTCGGGCCCAACGCGCGACGCGAATTGACACGGCCGACGTCGAGCGCCAACCTCACCGATCGCGGTCCTGGCGCAGCAGGCCCATGGTCTCCGTGTGGTGCCTTCCCGCAAGACGCGTCCGCATGGCGTCGGCCGCTTTGAAGAACTCAGCTCTCGCTTTGGTCACCGCCCGTCGGGGGACAGCACGAACGGTCGCATCGAGCGCGCGACCCCGGCGCTTTGCTCTGCCTCTCAAGCCCATCGGACAGGCTCCGTATCAGACGCCGGCGCTTGGCATCCCCGACTGACGCTAACGGCAAGCTAGCGCCGGCGCCTGCCCCGGCAAGGGCTTGCCCTATGCTGCCAGGCCCTTGGCGAGAAAAGCGCTGAGGCGGCGGGAGAAGCCGCCGGGATCGGGCAAGGGCTCGCCCTCGACGATCCGCGCCTGATCGAGCAGCAGCTCGGCCAGATCGCCGAGCGCACTGGCTTCCCCCGCCTCGTCGGCGCGCGTCGCCATCTGCCGGATCAGCGCGTGCCTGGGGTTGATCTCGAGCACCCGCTTGGACAGCTCTTCGAGCTGCTGATGCTGCTTTAAGAAGCGCTCGAGGCGCAGATCCATCGCATGCTCGTCGGCCACCAGGCAGACCGCGCTCTCGGTCAGCCGCGCCGACGGCCGCACGTCCTTGACCTTGTCGCCGAGCCGGGCCTTGAAGACCGCGATCAGCCGGTCGAGCTCGGCGCCGGCGACGGCCTCGCTCGCCGCCTCCGTCTTCGCGGCCTCGCCATCGCCCGCCTCGATCTTGGACAGGTCGACCTCGCCCCGCGTCAGCGAGCGCAACCGCTTGCCCCGATACTCGGGCACCGCCGGCAGCCAGAAGTCGTCGATCGCGTCCGCCAGCAGCAGGACCTCGACCCCCTTGGCGCGGCAGGCCTCGAGCTGCGGGCTCGAGCGCAGCGCCTCCAGATGCTCGCCGCTGATCGTGTAGATCGCCTCCTGGCCGGGCTTCATGCGCTCGACATAGTCGGCGAGGCCGACCCAGCCGTCGCTCCCGGTCGTGCGGAAGCGGACCAGCTCCAAGAGCCGCTCGCGCTGCTCGTGATCCTCGTACAGCCCCTCCTTGAGGACCGCCCCGAACTGGTCGACGAAGCTCGCATAATCGCCATCCTCGGCCCTGGCGCGGCGGTCGAGCTCATCGAGCAGGCGCTTGACCAGGTCCTTGCGGATCCGGGCCAGCACCGCGCTGTGCTGGAGGGTCTCGCGCGAGACGTTGAGCTGCAGATCCTCGGAATCGACCACGCCCCTGACGAAGCGCAGATAGCGCGGCATCAGGCCCTCGAGGTTGTCGGTGATGAACACCCGCTTGACGTAGAGCTTGACGCCCTGGCGATGCTCCGGATCGTACAGATCGAAGGGGCGACTGCTCGGAACGAACAACAGCGCCTGGTAGGAGACCATGCCCTCGGCCTGGACGTGCAGGCGCGCCCAGGGCTCGTCGAAGGCGTGGGCGACGTGGTGGTAGAACTCCTTGTACTGCTCGTCGGTGATCTCGGCCTTGGGCCGGGTCCAGAGGGCGCTCGCCTGGTTGATCTGCTCGGGCGCCTTCGGCAGGGCGGCATCCTCGGCCTCGCCCTCCGATCTGGCCTCGCCATCGGCCTTGGCTTCATCCTGGAGCAGGATCGGCACCGCGATGTGGTCGGAATAGCTGCGCGCGATCTGGCGCAGGCGGAAACCGTCGAGAAACTCCTTGGCGTCCGCGCGCAGATGCAGGATCACCGCCGTCCCGCGCGGCGCGCTCTCTGCCTGCTCCTCGACCGCAAAGCCGCTGCGGCCGTCGGAATGCCAGCGCCAGCCGTGCTCTTCGCCCGCCCGGCGCGAGATCACCTCGACCTCGCCCGCCACCATGAACGCCGAGTAGAAGCCGACTCCGAACTGGCCGATAAGGTTCACGTCGCGGGCGCTGTTGCCGCTGAGCTCGGTGACGAAACGCTGGGTCCCGGAACGCGCGATCGTGCCGAGGTTCTCGACCAGCTCGTCGCGGCTCATGCCGATGCCGTTGTCGACGACCGTGAGCGTGCCCGCGGCCGCATCCGGGATCAGCCGGATCTTGAGCTCGGGATCGTCGCCCAAGAGCTGCGGCTCGCTCAGGCTCGCGTAGCGCAGCCGGTCACAGGCATCCGAAGCGTTCGAGATCAGCTCGCGCAGGAAGATCTCGCGATGCTGGTAGAGCGAGTTGATCACCAGATCTAGCACCCGGCCGACCTCGGCCTCGAACGGCTGCATGGCTGCGCTCATCGCTCGCTTCCCCGTTGCTCTGCCTGGGCTTGGTTGAGGCGGATGTAGGCAGCCCGAGGGCGCGTTCAAGCGCCATCGGGCATTGCCGCCGGCATCAGCCGCCGGCTGGCGGGGCGTGCAGCGCCGCGCCATCCAGCCAAATCGTGACCGGGCCGTCGTTGATCAGCCGCACCGCCATGCGGGCGCCGAAGCGGCCGGTCGCGACCACGAGGCCCTGGGCCCGCAGGTTGGCGCAGAAATGCTCATACACGGGCGCGGCCACCGCCGGCAGGGCGGCGGCGATGAAGCTCGGCCGGTTGCCCTTGCGCAGATCGGCCAGCAGCGTGAACTGGCTCACCACCAGCAGGCTGCCGCCGACCTCGCGGACCGAGAGGTTCATCTTGCCGGCCTGGTCCTCGAAGATGCGCAGGGCCGCGACCTTGCGGGCGAGCCGATCCGCCTGCGCTGCGCCGTCGGCCGCCTCGACCCCGAGCAGCACCAGGAGCCCCTTGCCGATCGCGCCGACCACCCGGCCGTCGATCTCGACGCTCGCCTCGCTCACCCGCTGCAGCAGGGCCTTCATGGTGGCGTCCGTTTGAACCTCTGGCACCCGGGCATGTTACTCGCAGACGGCAACCTTCAGCGAGACGCCCACCTTCAGGCAAGCGGATCGATCATGAGCGCAGACGCGGCGGCCGGTTTCTACCATTGCGAAAGACATGCGCGCTAGGATCGCGTATTCCGAGCTCCGACCGGCGACGGATGGACCACAGTGACTGACGAACGTCGACCGCTCGATCGGCTCGCGGCCCACTACGGCATTGAGCCCGACTTCACCGACAACTGGGGCCAGCGGCACCTGGTCGCCGACGCCACCAAGCAGGCCCTGCTGACGGCGCTCGGCGTCGCTGCCGCGAGTGCGGCCGAGCTCGAGGCGAGCCTGCACGCTGCGCTCACGGCGTCCTGGCAGCAGATCCTGGCGCCGGTCGAGGTGGTCCGCAAGGGTGCGCCGCTCGCCCCGGCCGTGACCCTGCCGGCCGGCCTCGGCGGCAAGCTCGCCTGGAGCGTCCTGACCGAGGCCGGCGCGCACCATCGGGGCGAGGCCCGCCTGGACGCTCTGGAGGTCAGTGCCGATGCGTGGGTCGACGGGACCCGCTACCAGCGCCGCCGGCTGCCGCTGGCGCTCGATCTGCCGCCCGGCTACCACCGCCTCGAGGTGACCGCGGGCGGCACGGCGTCCGGCGCGATGGCCTTGACGGTCGCGCCCGGGCGCGCCTTCGGCCTCGCCGACCGCGGCCCTGACCGTCTTTGGGGCGTCACCCTGCCGCTTTATGGCCTCCGCTCCGAGCGCAACTGGGGGATCGGCGATTTCGGCGATCTGGCCGACCTCGTCACGGCGATGGCCGGGCTCGGCGCCGGGCTGATCGGCATCAATCCGGTGCACGCGCTGTTTCCGATGCTCGCCGATCGGATCAGCCCCTATGCGCCCTCCAGCCGCCGGTTCTTGAACGTGCTCCTGATCTCGATCGAGCGGGCCGCGCAGCGCCTGGGCGGCCTGCCGGCGCTCGATCCGGCGAGCCGGGGCCTGCTGGCGCGCGCGCGCGCCACGGAGCTGGTCGACTATCCGGCGATCGCCAAGCTCAAGCAGGGCGCGCTCGAGCAGCTCCATCAGCGTTTCGCCGCGAGCGCCGGGCCAGAGGTCGCGGCCTTCGCCGCCTTCCGGGCGCAGGGCGGGCCGAGCCTCGAGCGTCAGGCGATCTTCGAGGCCCTGCTCGAGCATCTCGTGCGCGACGACCCTGCGAACCGCTGCTGGCGCAACTGGCCCGCCGGCTACCGCAGCCCCGATCACCCGGCGGTCGCGGCCTTCGCCGCCCGCCACGCCCGGCGGGTCGAATTCTTCCAGTTCCTGCAGTGGCTGGCCGACGAGCAGCTGGGCGAGGCGCAGGCAGCGGCGCGCATCGCCGGCATGCCGGTCGGGCTCTATCTCGACCTCGCGGTCGGCGTCGATCCCGACGGCGCCGAGGCCTGGGCCGATCCCGTGACCGTCGCCGGCCGGGTGCGGATCGGCGCCCCGCCCGACGACTTCAGCCCCAAGGGCCAGGACTGGGGCCTCGCCCCGCTGGCGCCGCTGGCGCTGCGCGCCCAGGCCTACGCGCCCTTCGTCGAGCTGCTGCGACGCAACATGGCGCACGCAGGCGCCCTGCGGATCGATCACGTGCTGGGCCTCAGGCGGAGCTTCTGGCTGCCGCCCGAGCGCGAGCTGCAAGGCGCCTATGTGCGCTATCCCGTGGACGACCTGCTGGGCCTGGTCGCGCTCGAGGCGGAGCGTGGGCGCTGCGTCGTGATCGGCGAGGACCTCGGCACGGTCCCCGAAGGCTTCCGCGAGACGCTGACCGCGGCGGGCCTGCTCGGCTGCCGGGTGCTCTACTTCGAGCGCGACCACGAGGGCGGGTTCCGGGAGGCCGCCTGCTACCCGCCCTCGTGTCTCGCCTCGATCGGCACCCACGACCTGCCGACGCTCGCCGGCTTCTGGGTCGGGCGCGACATCGACTGGCGCGAGCGCCTTGGCCTGTTCGCCGACCCGGCCCAGCCCGCGCGCGAGCGCGACGAGCGCGCCCTGATCCGGCAGCGCCTGCTCGAGCTGCTCGCCCGCGAGGGCCTGCTGCCGGCAGGGCTCGACCCGGCGGGCCCGCCGGCGGAGCTGCCCTGGAGCGTGGTCCTGGCCCTGCACGAGCTGCTCGCGAGATCGCCCGCCGAGATCCTGGTCATGCAGCTCGAGGACGCGTTCGGGCTGGTCGAGCAGGCGAACCTGCCCGGGACCACGGACCAGCATCCGAACTGGCGCCGCCGGCTCGCAGTCCCGCTCGAGGAGCTCCGAACCGATCCCTCGGTTCTCGAGCTCGCGCAAAGGATCCGCGCGGCGCGCTGACCGCCCTCGACGCCGGCGCCCCGATGAGCGACAACCCTGACAGGGCTCCGTCGTGGCGGTGCAGGCATGCCGAGAGACATCAAGATCGCGCCCTCGATCCTGGCGGCGGACTTCGCCAGGCTGGGCGCGGAAGTGCGCGCGGTCGACGCGGCCGGTGCGGACGTCATCCACATCGACGTCATGGACGGCCACTTCGTGCCCAACATCTCGCTCGGGCCGCAGGTGGTCAAAGCGCTCCGCCCGCACTGCGCCAAGCCATTCGACGTCCACCTCATGATCGCGCCGGCCGATCCCTACATCGAGGCCTTCGCGGCCGCCGGCGGCGACCTGATCACCGTCCACGTCGAGGCCGGCCCCCATCTCGACCGCTCGCTGCAGCTGATCCGGGCCCTCGGCAAGAAGGCGGGCGTCAGCCTCAACCCCGCGACGCCGCCCGCGGCGATCGAGTACGTGCTCGACCGGGTCGACCTCGTCCTGGTGATGTCGGTCAACCCGGGCTTCGGCGGCCAGCACCTGATCCCGGCGGCGATCGAAAAGCTCCGCGCGGTGCGCGCCATGATCGGCGAGCGGCCGATCGACCTCGAGGTCGACGGCGGGATCAACCCGGAGACCGTGGGTCCGGCCGCCGCCGCCGGCGCCAACGTGATCGTCGCCGGCTCCTCGATCTTCTCGAGCGACGATTATCGGGCGGCGATCGAGGCGCTGCGCCGGCCGGCGCTCGCAGCGCGCAAGGGGCATCGGCCTTGACGATGGTCGACCAGGATCGCGAGAAGCGGGCCGCCGCCGCGAGAAGCCTGGACTACGTCCAGGACGGCCAGATCGTCGGGCTGGGCTCCGGCTCGACCGCAGCACTCGCGGTCGAGATGCTGGGAGCGCAGGTGCGCGCGGGGCTCGCGATCCGGGGCGTCGCGACTTCGGCCGCGACCCGGCGGCTCGCGCAGGCAGGCCAGATCCCGCTGCTGCCGCTGGCCGAGGTGACGCGGCTCGATCTCACCATCGACGGCGCCGACGAGGTCGACCCCCGGCTGCAGCTGATCAAGGGCGGCGGGGCGGCACTGCTGCACGAGAAGATCGTGGCCTTCGCCTCCGAGCGGCTGATCATCATCGTCGATTCGAGCAAGCTCGTGGCCCGGCTCGGCCGCTTTGCCTTGCCCGTCGAGGTCGTCCCGGCCGCGGCGCGGCTGCTCGCCGAAAAGCTCAAGGCGCTGGGTTGCACCCCGACGCTTCGCCTGCAGGCGGGCGCCAGCCAGCCGCTCGTGACCGAGGAGGGCAATCACATCATCGACTGCGCCTTCGGCGAGATCGCGGACCCCCTGCGCCTGACCCGGGCGCTCGCCGACCTGCCGGGGGTGGTCGAGCACGGCCTGTTCGTCGACATGGCCGATCTCGTGATCGTCGGCCGCGGCGAGGCCACCGAAGTGCTGACCCGGCGGCGGTGAGGCCGCCCGTCCGCGCGCGGCGGCGAGCATGACCGAGCGCACCGCCGCCGGCCGGCTGCAGCTGATCGCGATCGCCAAGCGCTACGACCAGACGCCGGTGCTGGACGGTATCGACCTCGCGGTCGAGAACGGCGAGTTCCTGACCATCCTCGGCCCCAGCGGCTCCGGCAAGACCACGATCCTGCGCCTGATCGGCGGCTTCACGGAGCCGAGCGCCGGCCGCATCCTGTTCGAGGGCGTCGACATCGCCGGCCTGCCGATCCACCGCCGGCCGTTCAACACCGTGTTCCAGGACTACGCCCTGTTCCCGCACATGACGGTCGGCCAGAACGTCGGCTACGGCCTGATGGTCCGGGGCATCGCCAGGGCCGCGATCCGCGCCCGGGTCGCGCTCGCCCTCGAGGTCGTGGCGCTGGAGGGCTTTGCCGACCGCTATCCGAACCAGCTCTCGGGCGGCCAGCGCCAGCGCGTCGCGCTCGCCCGCGCGCTGATCTGCGAGCCCAAGCTGATCCTGCTCGACGAGCCGCTGGGCGCCCTCGATGCCGAGCTCCGCCGCCAGATGCAGGAGTTCCTGAAGTCGCTCCAGCGCCGGGTCCGGATCAGCTTCCTGTTCGTCACCCACGACCAGGAGGAGGCGATCGCCATGTCGGACCGGATCTGCGTCATGAACCGGGGCATGATCGAGCAGGTCGGCGCCCCCGACGAGATCTACTACCGGCCGCGGACGCGCTTCGTCGCGACCTTCTTCGGCGACAACAATCTCTTGCCGGGGAGCAAGACCGCAAGCGGCGCGATCGCGACGCCGTTCGGCGCGCTCGCCTGCGCCGATCCCCGCCTCGAGCAGCTGGCCGCGCCGGCGCCGGTCACGATCGCGGTCCGGCCCGAGGCGCTCCGCCTTGAGGGGGCAATCGAGGGCACCGGCACCGCCGACGGCACGCCGGGCCTGAATCGCCTGCCGGTCGTGGTGCGCTCGGTCGACTTCATCGGCCCGGTCAGCCGGGTCCGGGTGAGCAGCCCGGCCGCCCCCGACCGCACGCTCCTGGTCAAGGTCACGAGCCGCATGGGCGGCATCGCGGTCCGACCGGGCGACCGGGTCCAGCTGATCTGGGCACCCGCCGATTGCGCCGCCCTCCCGGGCGTGGCCGCAGGCGAAACGCTCTGATCGCCGTTCGCCGCGACGGGCGGATCGAGCCGATGCCAGGCGCTCTTGGCAATCGTGGCTGGGCCGGCTATGTCGTCGAAGGGGTCGGGAAAGCCAGATGCGAACGCTCCTGTTGATGCGCCATGCCAAGTCGAGCTGGGACCAGCCCGATCTCGCCGACCTCGATCGGCCGCTCGCGGCCCGTGGTCGGGAGGCGGCGCCGCTGGTCGCGCGCTACCTGGCCGGGCAGGGCCTGATCCCCGATCTGGTGCTGGGCTCGCCCGCGCAGAGGGTGCGCGAGACCTGGCAGCTGATGGCGCCGCTGCTCGGCGAGGCGCTCGTCTGCAAGACCATGCGCGGCCTCTACGAGGCGACCCCGAGCCGGCTCCTCGGAACCCTCCGCCGGGTCGACGACGGGGTCCGGTCGCTGCTGCTGATCGGCCACAACCCGGCGCTCGGCGGGCTCGCGCAGAGCCTCGCCGGGGCCGGCCCGGAGAAGGCTCTGCAGCGCCTGCGGACCAAGTTCCCGACCGCAGGCGTCGCGGTGCTCGCGTTCGAGGCCGAGCACTGGGCCGATCTCGCCGCCGGCGGCGGCCGCCTGCGGGAGCTCGTGCGGCCGAAGGACCTCCGCTGAGCCGCGGCGGGCGCAGCGTGGTCCGCGACCGGCACGCCGCCGCCCGGCTGCCATGAAGCTGCTGGTCATCCTCGTCATGGCCTACGCGGGCATCGCCGCCCTGCTCTATCTCGCCCAGACCTGGCTGCTGTTTCCGGGCGCTGGCCGGCCGAGCTCGCCGCTCGTGCATCCGCGCGCGCCCGAGCGGCTCGTGCTGCCGAGCAGCGACGGCCGCGCCCGCCTCCACGGCATGCTGTTCGGCGCGCCGGCCGGGGGCGGCGCCGATCTCGTGATCGGGTTTGGCGGCAACGGCCAGGATGCCGAAATCCTGGCCCAGGACCTGGCGGCCGATTTCCCCGACCAGCAGGTCGCGGTCTTTCACTATCGCGGCTACGGCCCGAGCACGGGCAGGCCCGGCGAGGCGGCGCTGCTGGCCGACGCGCTCGCCATCCACGATACCTTGACCCTGCGCCTGCGGCCGCCCCGCTGCTTTGCGATCGGCATCTCGCTGGGCTCGGCGGTCGCGGCCTATCTGTCGCAGGCGCGCGCGCTCGCCGGCATCCTCCTGGTCACGCCCTTCAATTCGGTCGCGGCGATCGCCAAGGAGGCTTATTTCTGGCTGCCGGTCGACCTGCTGCTGCGGCATCGGTTCGCAACCGTCGACTTCATGGCCGGCAATTCGACCCCGGTTGCGGTGATCGCGGCCGGGCGCGATCAGGTGGTGCGCCCGGAACGCACCCGGGCGCTGATTGAGCGCGTGTCGAATCTGGTGTATCACCAGGTGCTCGAGGATGCCGCCCATAACAGCCTTCACCAGCTGCCGATCTTCGAGCAGGCTCTCGAGGCGGCATTTTTGGCGCTGCGGGGCGCGGCCAACCAGGCCCGGCGACAGGCGCCGGGTTCGCGCTCGCCGACCGGGCCGGCACCCTTTCCCTGACCTCCAGGAGAACCAGACGATGAGCGATGCCGCGGCTTCGACGACGCGCCCGATCCGTTCGGTGCTGCATCCGACCGACCTGTCCACGGCGGGCCTGCCCGCCTTTGCGCATGCGCTCCGCCTGGCCGCCTCGGGGCGATCGAAGCTCTACGTCCTGCACACCGACCCCGACCGCGACGACGACACCGACTGGGGCGCCTATCCCGCCGTGCGCCGGACCCTGACGAGCTGGGGCCTGCTCGAGGAAGGCAGCCCGCCGGCGGCGGTCTTCGAGCAGCTGGGCGTCCAGGTCGCCAAGATCCGCATGCCCGAGCGCGATGCGGTGCGGGGCATCCTGCGCTTCCTCGACGGGCATCCGAGCGACATCATCGTGCTCGCGACCGAAGGCCGCGAGGGCCTGCCGCGCTGGCTGCACGGTTCGGTCGCCGAGCCGGTCGCCCGCGCCGCCGAGGCCCTCACGCTGTTCATGCCGCGCAGCGCCCGCGGCTTCGTGGCGCCCGACACCGGGGCGGTCAGCCTTCGCCGGGTGCTGGTCCCGGTCGATCGGCAGCCGCGGCCGACCTATGCCCTGCGCGCGGCCTGGGACATCGCCCGGGTGCTCGGCGCCGAGGACGCGATCCTGCAGCTGCTCCATGTCGGCACCGCCACCGATCCGACCGCCATCGAGGTGGAGCCGGGGACCTGGCGCACGGTCGAGCATAGCGTGCGCAGCGGCGACGTGATCGAACAGATCCTGGCGGTCGCGAGCGAGGGGCCGGCCGACATGATCGCGATGGCGACCGCGGGCCATCAAGGCTTCATGGACGCGCTCCGCGGCAGCACCACCGAGCGGGTGCTCCGGCATGCCCCTGCCCGGTGCTGGCGGTGCCGTCGCGCTAGCCCTCGCCGTCACGACGGCAGCACGGGGTGGCGCGCTCGCCGGGCGCGCGTATGATGCGCCTCTTGCATCAGAGGAGGGTACCATGGCGGTTGCTCGGGTCACCAAGATCACCGCGTCCTCGCCGCGCGGTTTTCAGGACGCGGTCACCGAGGGCCTGACCCGTGCGGCGAGCACGCTGCACGGGATCACCGGCCTCGAGGTGGTGGCGCAGAAGGCCAAGGTCGAGAACGGCAAGATCAGCGAATATCGGGTGACGATCGAGGTCACCTTCGTGCTCGACTGAGCCCGCCGCTCGCCATCCGTGGATGGCGGTCGCTCGCTCTCAGCCGGGGGCAGCCACCTTCACGCGCGTCGCCTGACCACCTTCCCGCGCGTCGCCTGGATGCAGAAACCCCGCCGGATCCGTGTCGTCGGCGGGGTTTCTCGCATGGGGCGCTGCCCCATGTCGCCCGACTTTCAAGCCGAGCCTGATTTCAGTCGAATGACCAGATTGTCGGAGTATCACGCATTGTCCGGTGGAGTCATGCTGTTTACGCACCCTCCTGCTGAGTTGCTGCGCGAAACCGCAAACGACTGCGAACTGTCCTCCAACTTTCCTTGGACACTACTATAGTGAGGTGGGCGAGGTCGATCGTCAAGGGCTTTGCGGTAAATCGACAGCCGAGACGGCGCCCTGGATAACCTCCGGTCGGGACGCGGCGGCGCGTCCGTGACCACAACTGCTGATTGAATCCGGGCGATCGCGGCCGCCGCCGCCGCATCGCTGCGGGCGTGGACGACCGCGAACGGCTGATCCGCCGACCGGCTCGCCCACGCCCCTGACCTCGGTCAGGCCGACCGCGAGATCGATCGGGTCGGTCGGGCGCTGGCGGCCGCCCCGAGCGTGACCACGGCGAGGCCGAGGGCGCGGACGTCGATCGCGGCGACGAAACCGCCGGCCGCGAAGTCGACCGGCGCCGGACCGGCGCCGCCGGCAGGGAGCGGGCGGGCCGCCGCTCCAAAAGATCGCCCGGACCGCCCAGCGCGCTCACCATGCGCCCGAAGCGCTCGGCCGCCGCCCCGCTGTCGAGGGCGCGCTCGACCCGCGCGCGGGCATCCGCGGCGTCGCCCGCGAGCGCCAGGAGCTCGGCCGCGAGCGCCAGGGTCACCTCGCGCAGCCGCGGTTCGAAGCCGCGGCCGGTCAGCGCATCGATCGCCTCGCGCACCTCGAGCGCATTGCCGGCGGTCGCCCGAGGCATTGGTCCATGTCGGTGAGCAGGGCCGAGCAGCGCAGCCCGGCGCCGTTCGCGACCTCGACGAGCGTGGTCGCGAGATCCGGGTCGCCTCGAGGGTCGGCAGGAAGGCCCCGGAGCCGACCTTGACGTCCATGACCAGGGCATCAGGCCGGCTGCAAGCTTCTTCGACAGGATCGAGCTGGTCAGCAGCGGGATCGTCTCGACCGTCGCGGTCACGTCGCGGATCGCATAGAGGCGCCGGTCGGCCGGTGCCAGATCGCCGGTCTGGCCGATGATCGCGCAGCCGGCCGCGC
>CAWCRU010000024.1:0-59444 GCA_963798075.1 uncultured Alphaproteobacteria bacterium
GGCGGCGCCGCGATCGGCCGCCGACCCTTGAAGCGCCGCCGCCCACTTCGCACATTGCTCGACGTAGGCTCGCGCGACCAGGCCGAGCGGGGGACGCTCGGCGCCGTCGATCGACGACCCGCCGGTGATCGCCGGCGAGCCCGTGTCCTGCCCGGAGGCGAGGTCTGAGCGATCACGTTCACGCAACGGGTGCCGGCGGCCGCGTCCGGCTGCACCCCGTCCGGCTGGCTCGCACTTGGTCCCGCCGCGTCCTTGATTTGTGGAGCGGCGGCGGGCGGCGCTGATGGACGGCCTGCTCGCTGAGCTCTACGCCTTCGTCTCGGTGGTCATCATCGATCTCGTGCTCGCGGGCGACAACGCGATCGTGGTCGGCATGGCCGCCCGGGGCCTGGCGCGCGAGCAGCGCCGGCGCGTGATCGCGCTCGGCATCGTGCTCGCGCTGGCCTGTCGGATCGCGTTCGCGCTCGTCGCCGTCCAGCTGCTCGCGATCGTCGGCCTGCTGCTCGCGGGCGGGCTGCTGCTGCTCTGGGTCGCCTGGAAGATGTGGCGGGAGCTGCATCCGCGCGTGGCGCTGCACCTTTCCGGTTGCGATCGCGAGGTCGCCGGCCCGGTCGCCAAGCGCCCGATCACCGCGATCTGGCAGATCGCGATCGCCGACGTGTCGATGTCGCTCGACAACGTGCTGGCGGTCGCCGGCGCGGCACGCGACCACATGGCGATGCTGATCTTCGGGCTCGTCCTCTCGATTGCTCTGATGGGCGCGGCGGCGACCGTCATCGCGCGTTTTCTGGAGCAATACCGATGGCTCAGCTATCTCGGCCTCGGCATCATCGCGATCGTCGCGCTGTCGATGATCTGGGAAGGCAGCGGCGAGGTCTGGCACGCGGTGGCGAGCGCCTGAGCGCACCAGGGCCGCCCCTTGCCTGACCCTGGCGAGATGCCTCCGGTGAGCGCCGAGCCGGGACCGGTCGAGCGCTTTCGCGAGGCGCGCGCCGATCCCGCGCGGGCGGTGCTGGAGGGCTTTCATCCGCTCAAGCACGCGCTCCGGTTCGGGGCCAGGGTCGAGTTCGCCTGTGCGCCCAGGACCGCGCCGCTGGCGGCGCTCGCCGCGCGCCTGGCGCCGGAGCTCGGACCCTGGCTCGACCAGCATCTGACCCTCGTCGCGCCCGCGATCTTCCGGCAGCTGGTCGCCGCCGAACTCGACGTCCTGGCGATCGCCCGGCGGCCGGCGGTCGCGGTCGACGGGCTCCTGAGCGGGCGTGGCCGGGCGCCCGTGGTGCTGCTCGAGAGCCCGAGCCATCCCGGCAATCTCGGGGCGGCGGTCCGGGTGGCGGCGGCGGCCGGTGCCGCGGGCGTCCTGACCACGGGCCGGCTCGACCCCTGGCAGCCGGCGGCGCTGCGCGGCTCGGCCGGCCTGCACTATGCGCTGCCGGTCGCGCGGATCGAGGAGCTGCCGCCGACGCCCCGGCCGCTGATCGCGCTCGACCCGGAGGGCCTGTCCCTCGACCCGGCCAGCCTGCCGGCCGAAGCCATTTTTGCCTTCGGCTCCGAGCGTCGGGGGCTGAGCCCGGAGCTTCGCGCCCGTGCCGGGCGCTGCCTCGCCCTGCCGATGCGAGCGGGCGTCTCCAGCCTCAACCTCGCGACCGCGGTCGCGATCGTGCTCTATGCCTGGCGGCTGCGCCGGGACGGCTGAGGCATCGCCACGCAACGTCGACCACGGGGACGGGTGGACAAGGCCGGGCCCACCGACCAAGCTTCCAGCCATCACGAGACAGCGGACGGAGGACGCGCATGGGCCGTCTCGACGGCAAGGTTGCTCTGATCACCGGCGGCGGCCAGGGCATCGGCCAGGCCGCCGCCCGGTTGTTCGCGGTCGAGGGCGCCCGGGTGGTGGTGGCCGAGATCGCGCGCGCCGAGGGCGAGGCGAGCGCGCTCGCCATTCGGGAGGCGGGCGGCGAGGCGCTGTTCGTCGCGACCGACGTGAGCGAGCCCGCGAGCGTCGAAGCCGCGGTCCGCGCGACGGTCGAGCGCTTCGGCGGCCTGCACGTCCTCTACAACAACGCGGGCGGTGCCACCTCCGGGGATGGCAAGGTCACCGAGATCGCGCTCGAGGAGTTCTGGCGGACGATCGGGGTCGACCTGTTCGGGACCTTCCTCGGCTGCCGCTTCGCGATCCCGGTCATGGTCAAGGGCGGCGGCGGCTCGATCATCAACACCACCTCGATCCGCGCCATGATCGGCACCGCCGGCGCCGATGCCTACACCAGCGCCAAGGGCGGCGTGCGCGCGCTCACCCGGGCGCTGGCCCTGCAGTGGGCGGCGGACAACATCCGGGTCAACGCGATCGCGCCGGGCGTGATCCTGACCGAGCGGGTGAAGGCCCTGCTGCGGACCGACGACCCGATCTTTCAAAAGTCGCTGCTCGGAGCGAGCGCACCTGAAGACGTGGCCCGGATGGCGCTCTATCTGGCCTCCGACGATGCCCGCAAGGTCACGGGCGCGATCCTGCCGATGGACAGTGGCGCCAGCGCCGTCTGAGCCCCGGCGGGGCTCGTCAGGCCGCCGAGCGGTCGAGCGCCTGCGCGATCTCGATGGTGACCGGCTGCGCGCCGCAATGGACCGGGTAGAGCTGCGCGTAGCGCGCCTGGAGCTCGGGATCGACGGCTTCCGGCTCGGCGAGCCAGGGCAGCACCCACTGGCCGGCCGCCTCGCCGACGCTGCGATAATGGCCGAGCGCCACGGCGGCGAACAGGGCGGCGCCGGCAGCGCCGGGTGCCGCCCGCTCGACCACGCGGACCGGCGCGCCGATGCAGGCGGCAAGGATCGCCCGCCGCAGCGGGCTCGCGGGGGCGTCCTCGATGAGCCGGATCTCGGCCGGCGGGGGCCCAAGCGCGGCGTGGCTGGTGCGCGCGGCAAAGCCCTGGCCCTCGTAGAGGGCGCGCATCAGGTCGTAGATCGTGGTCTCGCGGCCGAGCCCCAGCACGTGCGCGCGGGCGCGCGCGACCGCGGTCTCAGGCAGGCCGTGCTCGGTCGCGAAGGGCTGCATCAGGAGCGCCCCCGGCCGGGCCTGGGCGGCCTTGCGCTCGAGGATCGCTGCCAGGTCGTTGCGCCCGATGCCGATCAGGCCGGCGTCGGCCAGCAGCTGGGTGCCGAGCCCGACCAGCCAGTCGACGTCGGCGACGCCCGGGCTCGGGCTGACCGCAAGCGCGGTCCGCGCTGCCACAAAGGGCAGCAGCGAGACCGGGGACGCCCCCGCCCCGTTCCGCTCCTGGCGATCGGGCAGCACGCGCAGGTGGCATGTCGTGGCGCCGAAGATCGCGCCGGCGAGGCCGTGGTCGGCCTTGGCGAGGCCGGCTGCCAGCGCGCTCGCCACCGGGTTCGGCGGCGCCAGCACCACCGCGATGCCGGAGCGCAGCCCCGTCGCGGCGGCGGCGGCGCGCGTCAACGCCCCCTGGTGACGGCTACCATCGATCATCTCCGGCAACAGGCGCTCGACCTCCTGCAGGCCCAGGAGCTGCAGGACGGCCGGGTCGAAGGCACGGGTGCGACGGTTGCCGAAGTTCGCGACGCCTTCGGCGGGATCGGTCGCGCGCTCGCCGGTGCAGCAGAAATAGAGCCAGTCCTTGCCGCCGAATGCGGTCGCGGCGCGCTCCACGACCTCGGGCCGATGGCGGACCAGCCACGCAAGCTGGGCGTTGGCGCGCGCGCTGTCGGTCGCGACGCCGGTGAGCGCCTGCAGCCTCGCCGCAACCCCGGTCCGCTGCCAGCGCTCGACGACCCCTTGCGCCCGCCGGGTGGGGCCGGGCCAGGCCGGCGCCACCGGATCGCCGTCCTCGTCGATCAGCCAGGCGCCGCCGCCGTGGCCGGTGATCGCCAGCGCCACGGTCCGCCGCGGCAGGTCCGGGACGTGGCTCGCGAGCTGGCGGACGGCGCGGGCGGCCGCCTGCCAGACGTCGCCCAGATCCTGCTCGGCGCCGTGCTCGAGCAGCGCGGTCGGGCTCGCGGTCGAGACCGCCTGAAGCTCGCAGCCGTCGCGCTCGAAGGCGACCGCCTCGATCCGATCCCGGCCGGCATCGAGGCCGATCAGAATCTCGCTCGCCTGCTGCATCGACGGTCGGCTCCCATGTCCGGGGCGTGGCTGGGCGTGGGGGGCAATTGATCTTTTGGTAGATGATTGTTACGATTTTGCTACTTCAGATTGGAGATATCGAGCAGCCGCGCGCCCCTACTCGCCATCCCCGTCGTCGCCATCCCGGTCGTCGCCATCGTCGTCGTCATCATCGTCCCGGTCGGGCGGCACGTTCAGCAGCCGGAGGAGATCGTCGAGCAAAGCCGAGGCGCCGAAGCGAAGTGTCTCCGGCGCCGTCCAGCCCCGGCTCATGAAGTGGTCGACCAGGTAGAGATATTGCGCCGCCTCCTGGGTCGTGCGGATGCCGCCCGCGACCTTGAGCCCGACCCGGCCTTCGGCCTCCTCGATCACCGCGAGCAGGACGGCTGCCGCCTCGAGGGTGGCACCGGGCGTCGACTTGCCGGTCGATGTCTTGAGGAAGTCCGCGCCGGCCATGACCGCGGCGCGCGCCGCGGCGGCGATCCGCGCCGGCTCCGCCAATCGCCCGGTCTCGAGGATCACCTTGAGCGTGCGCTCGGGCGCTTTGGCCCGGCAGGCCTGGACCAGCTCGCTGACGAGGCCGACATCGCCATCCAGGATCGCCTGGATCGGCGCCACCACGTCGACCTCGTCGGCGCCGGCGAGGAGCGCGTCGGCGGTCTCGCGGGCGGCGCGGGCGATGTCGTCGGAGCCGTCCGGGAAATTGACGACCGCGACCAGGCGCACCGGGGTGTGGGCGAGCCGCGCCTTGGCGATCGGCAGGAAGCGGGGCCAGATGCAGACCGCGGCGACGCCGGCATCGAGCGCCTTGGCGCATACCGCCTCGACGGTTGCGGACGTGACGTCGTCGCCGAGCGCGGTCAGCTCGAGCAGCGGCAGGATGCGGGCGGCGGCCTCGAGGGTCGCCGGTGCCGCGGCCGCACTCTGCAGCAGATCAGCCGGGGTTCGGATGGTCATGCGCCAGCTCCTCGAGCAGGCCGGTCAGCAGACGCAGGAGCGTCGCCGCCGCACCGCCCGCCTGGGTGAGCGTCAGGGTGTGGCTGAGCGGCTGCTCGGCCAGCCCGGCCGCGAGATTGGTCACGATCGAGAGCCCGATCACCTTGAGGCCGCAGTGGCGGGCGCTGATCGCCTCCGGCACGGTCGACATGCCGACCAGATCGGCACCCAGCGCCCGGAACGCCCGGATCTCGGCCGGGGTCTCGAAGGCGGGGCCGAGGGTCGCGAGGTAGACGCCTTTCGCCAGCTCGATCCCGAGCCGGCCGGCGATCTGCCCAAGGCGCGCGCCCAGCGCCCGGTCATAGACCTCGCTCATGTCGGGAAAGCGCGCCCCGATCGCCGGATCGTTGGCGCCTGTCAGCGGGTTCTGGCCGAGCAGATTGATGTGATCCTCGATCAGCACGACGGTCCCGGGGGCAAGCTCCGGCCGCAGCGCGCCGGAGGCGTTGGTCAGGATCAGGAGCTCGCAGCCGAGCGCCTTGAGCGTGCGCGGCAGGATCGCGACCGCCACCGCCGGCACGCCCTCGTAGAGATGGACCCGACCCTGCAGGCAGGCAACCGGCACCCCCGCCAGCCAGCCGAGCAGCAGCCGCCCCGCATGGCCCTCGACGCCTGTGCGCGGAAAACCCGGAAGCTCCGCATAGGCGATCGCCGTGGCGTCCGCGAGCGCATCGGCGATCCCACCGAGGCCCGAGCCCAGGATCAGTCCGACCCGGGGCACGAACTGCGGCCGCCGCGCCCGGATCACCTCGGCCGCGGCCGGCGCCGGCCCCGGCGCGGCATCGGCGCTCGCGCCGGCCACGCTCGCACTGCTGGCGCTAGGTCAAAGGCCAACGGCAGCAGCGCGCCGAGCGTCACGGTGCGCCGCAGCCCGTCCGGATCGCAAAGATGGACCGCGACCTCCGGGGCGCCGAACTCGGCCAGCCGCTGGCGACAGCCGCCGCAAGGCGTGCACAGGTGCTCGCCCGCGGCCAGCACCAGGGCCTCCGTGATCCGCCGCTCGCCGGCCGCGACCAGCGCCGCCAGCGCGCTCGCCTCGGCGCAGTTGCCCAAGGGATAGCTCGCATTCTCGACGTTGGCGCCGGCAAAGACCTTGCCCGAGGCGCCGCGCACCGCCGCCCCGACCCGAAAGTTGGAATAGGGCGCATAGGCGCGCTCGAACGCCGCGCGCGCGGCCGCCAGCAGATCCTGCATGCTCGAACCTCCCGGCAGCACTCTACCCCGCCGCCCCGCCGCGGGCCAGCCGTCGCCGGCGGTCACCGGCCGCAAGCCGGGCAATCGCCGGCGACCGTCTGCGCGCCAAAGACGAGGCGGGGCGGGGCTGGCCCTGCGCGCCCGGTCCAGGCACCCGTCCGGCGGCCGGCCGGCGCGCCCGCGAAGCTCGAAACGTCGCGGCTCCAGCGTCGCTCGGGTGACGCCCCTTTCGACACCGGGCGAACCGGTTATAAGACGTGGTGGCAAGATGGGTGGGGATTGCGCGACCGCGAGTGTCGGTAGACCCGAGGCGCGCTGCCGTGGTCGCCGGCGCAAGGGACCATGGGAAGCGGGCTCGGACGGTCGGGCGGGAAGGGACGGGCTGCGATGGACGGCTTGGCGGTGTGGTGGGTCGCGATCGCCGGCCTCGTGCTCGGCGCGATCGGCGCGGGGTTCGGCGTGAGCGGCCGGCGCCGCAGCCGCGCCTTCAAAGACGAGCTCCAGCGGCTCGAGGACGCCAGCCGCAGCGCCCGCGAGCGCGAAGCCAAGCGAGCCCGGCTGCACGCCGTCATCGAGCAGGAGGTCACGGTCAGATCCTATCTGACGATCCGCAACGACGGCCACGCCGCCGCCCGGGACTTCACCGTCTCGATCGACGGCGCCGCCCTCGACCGCTGCCCGCTGATCGACCGCCAAAGCCTCGATCCCGAAGAGATCGGCACCGTCGCCCCCCATGCGACGCTGCGCATCCCGTTGCAGACCCCGACCGCGCCCGCCAGGCTGCAGCTCGAGCTCACCTGGTCCGACGCCTCGGGCGACCTCGGCTTCTACGAAGCCGAACTCACCCGCTGACCGCCCCGCGCCCGCTGACCCTGCACGAAGTCCCAACGAACCGAGGCGAGAGAGCGGCATTTCCACGTGAGTACATGGTGAAATAGCCTCCGAAAGCTACACTTCTGACGCATGCGGCCGCTGGAGGCGGCGGATCAAGGGGCCTCATTCTTGCCCGGATGCGACATCGCCTATGTTCTACCCTCTCGATTACCGGGATTCACGGTTCTATTGAATCCAAATTCCTGGAACGGCCGCGACTATTGATTGTATTCAATCTCAGCTTTCGAGTAGACTGGCGAGCTTCATGGCGACGCCGAGGGAGCCTTCGACTTTGATTTGGCCGAGCGTGTAGGCAAGGGTGGGGGAAAGGCGGCCGTCGAGCAGCTGGTTGAGGCGGTCTTCGGTCAGCCGGATCGTGCAGTCGGCCTCGCCGTCCTCGTGCGAGAGCGTGGCCGGGGTCTTGGAGGCATCGACCAGGACCACGCCCACGTCCGTGATCGTGAACTTGACCTTGTAGCCGAGCGTCGCCAGCTGCGGCAGCTGGGCCTCGATCTGGGCGGTGACGCTTTCCAGGCTCATCGGAACCTCGTCATTTCAAGGGTTTGCGCCGGTCAAGGGTTGCGCCGGCGCTCGCCGGGCCGGAGCAGCGCTCAGGAGGTCGGCATGGCCTCCCGGCGCGCGGGCTCGAGGATGGCATCGCCGTCGGCGATGTCATTGGCGGCGGCGGCGTTGAGGCGGCGCAGCTCCTCGGCGACCAGGGCGTGACGCGAGGGCTTGCCGAGCCAGGTCAGCGGCAGCCGGTCGACCAGCTCGATCTGCTTGGGCTGCTCGAAGGTCGCGAGCTGGTCGCGCAGGAAGGCGCGCAGTTCCGGGACCTTGAGGCTGGCGCCCGGCGCGAGCCTGACGTAGGCCTTGACCACCTCGCCCCGATGCCGGTCCGGGATGCCGCAGACCGAGGCCTCCGCGACCGCCGGATGCAGCAGGATCGCCTCTTCGACCATGCGGGGATAGACGTTGAAGCCGCCGTTCAGGATCAGATCCTTGATCCGGTCGACGACGTAGACGTAGCCGTCCGGGTCGATATAGCCGACATCGCCGGTGTGCAGGCGGCCGCCTGCGAGCGTGGCCGCGGTCTCTTCGGGGCGGAGCGCATAGCCCGCCATCAGCTGCGGACCGCTGATGCAGATCTCGCCCCGCTGCCCGAGCGGCAGCCGGCGGCCGGGCTCATCCAGCGAGACGATCTCGACCAGCGTGCCGGGCAGCGGCAGGCCGACCGAGCCCGGGCGGCGCTCGCCGGCGAACGGGTTGAGGGTGCAGACCGGCGCGGCCTCGGTCAGTCCATAGCCCTCGACCAGCACGCAGCCGGTCAGGCGCTCGAAGGTCTCCTGGACGCTCTGCGGCAAGGGCGCCCCGCCCGAGATGCAAAAGCGCAGGCTGGAGAGATCATAGTGGTCCAGCAGCTGCGAGCCGTTGATCGCCGAGAACATGGTCGGCACGCCCATCAGCACGGTCGCCCGCTCCTGATGGATCACCTTCAGGAGCTGATCGAGGCGAAAGCGCGGCAAAAGGATGATCTCGAAGCCGCCCGCGATCGAGACGTTCATGACCCCGGTCATGCCGAACACGTGGAACAGGGGCAGCGCGCCGACCACCTTCTCCTGGCCCGGGCGCGTGCCGACCGCCCACCTGCGGACCTGCTCGGTGTTGGTATAGAGGGCCGCGTGGGTCAGCATGGCGCCCTTGGGCAGGCCGGTCGTGCCGCCGGTGTACTGGAGCACGGCGACATCATTGAGCGGATCGATTGCGACCGGCAGGGGCTTGCCGTCGTTGGCGATCAGCATCTTGAACTTGACGTGTTGCTGGTCGTGGGGGACGTCGGCGATCTCCTTGCGCCGGAGCAGGGCGAAGAGCGTGCGCTCGCGCCAGGGCAAAAGTCCGCCCATGGAGCCCACCACGATCGTCTTGAGGCCGGTGTCGGCGAGGCGCGGCGCGATCTTGGGGTACATGCCCTTGATGTTGAGCGTGACCATGATCGAGGTCGTCGAATCCTCGATCTGGCGGGCGATCTCGCGCTCGGCGTACAGTGGGTTGTAGTTGACGACCGTGCCGCCGGCCTTGAGGACCGCGAAGTAGCAGATCACGTAATAGGGGCAATTGGGTAGGAACAGGCCGACCCGGACGCCGGGGCCGACGCCCAGCTCCTGGAAGCCCTTGGCCGCCCGGTCGACCAGCTGACCGATCTCGCGATAGCTCGACTTGCGGCCGAGGAAATCGAGACAGGGCCGGTCCGCGTGCCTGGCGCAGGCGTCGTCGAGCAGGGCGAACAAGGGCCGCGGCACCACGTCGAGGGACCAGTCGAGACCTTCGGCGTAGTGCGCCTCCCAGGGAAACGGCCGGACCAGCGGCGCGTCCGCAGGCGGCTCCGGCGGCGTCACCCCGATAGCCGCCGGCTCGGCGAAGCGGCCGCGCAGAAGCTTGAGGGAACTCGACCAGCGGGCACGCACCGAGGCCATCATGCGGTCCTTCACGAGCGTGCTCCTTCCCTTGCGGCGGCATCCTCGCCCGCAAAGCGGCCGCCCGGCGCTGCCCATCCTGGCGCAAAGAGCATCAACAATGCGTTATTTACCCTTTCGGGATACCGGCCCGGCAGACCAACCAGGCGACGGGATCGTTGGTTCCAGCTCATGGCGCCAGGCCGAACTCGCTGAACGGCACGAACTCGACCGGATCGCCATGCCCGACGCCCGGGCTGTCCTCGGCCAGCTCGACGAGGCCGTCGGCCTCGACCAGCGAGGTGAGGATACCCGAGCCCTCGCGCAGGATCTTCTCGGCCCAAAGGCGGCCATCCGCACCCCGCACGAGGCGGGCGCGCAGATATTCGCGCCGGCCCGGCTTCTTTTTCATGACAAACCCGGCCGGCACCAGAAACGCCCGCGGCTCCGGCCAGCGGCCGCCGCCCAGCGCCGTCAGCACCGGGCGGGCAAAGCGGAGGAAGCAGATGACCGCGGCGACCGGATTGCCGGGCAGACCGATGAAGGTGGCGCGGCCCAGCTGGCCGAGCGCGAGCGGCCGCCCGGGTTTGACCGCGATCTGCCAGAAATGCAGCCGGCCCAGGCCCTCGACCGCGCGCACCACGTGGTCCTCGTCGCCGCGCGAGGCGCCACCCGAGGTGATCACCGCATCATGGACGGCGGCCGCCTGCTCGAGGGCGGCTGCCACGGCATCGGCGCGATCGGGCAGGATGCCCAGATCGGTGACCAGGCAGCCGAGCCCGCCGAGCAGCCCCTCGAGGATCGGGCGGTTGGCGTCGTAGGTGGCCCCTGCCGCCAGCACGGCCCCCGGCTCGGCCAGCTCGTCGCCGGTCGAGAACAACGCGACCCGCGGCGGCAGGAAGACGCGCAGCCGCGCTCGGCCGAGGCTCGCGGCGACGCCCACGTCCTGCGGCCGCAGACGCCGACCGGCCTCCAGCACCACCTGACCGCGGCGGATGTCCTCGCCGGCCCGGCGGCGGTTGGCGCCGCGCTTGACCCCCGGCGGGATGATGACGGCATCGCCCTCAGGCCGAGCGTCCTCCTGCATCAGGATCGTATCGGCGCCGGCCGGCAACGGCGCCCCGGTCAGGACCCGGAGCGCGGCGCCCTCAGGCAGGCGGCCGGCAAACGGATGCCCGGCCGCCGCCCGGCCGTCGAGCAGCCGCAGCCGGGTCGGCCGATCGGGCGCGAGATCGCCATGGGCGAAGGCGAAGCCGTCGACCGCGACGTTGTCGAAGCCCGGGACGTCGCGCTCGCTGACCAGGGTCTCGGCCAGGATCCGACCGTGCGCCGCGGCGAGCGGCACGCCCTCCTCGCCGACCACCGGCCGGATCCGCCGCTCGAGCAGGGCCAGCGCCTCGCCCGCGGGCATGCGCTTGGGCGCGTGCGCGAAACAGTCGTCCAAGGGCGGTCCTGACATCCCGCTCGGCCTGTCCACCGTGACGAGTTCATTCTAGCTCATTGCCGGCCGGGATGGCATCCTCGCGGCCTTGCGAATCGACATACGCGATGCTGCCCGGGGCCGGATTGCTGAAGATGGCGGAAACCATGCTCGACACGCGGGGGCTGCAATGCCCGCTGCCGGTGCTGCGGGCGCGCAAGGCGATGCAGAAGCTGACGCCGGGCGGGTTGCTCCGGGTGGTCGCGACCGACCCCGGCACGGTCAAGGATTTCCGGGCGTTCTGCCAGGCGACGGGGCACGAGCTGCTGGCGAGCGAGGCCGAGGCCGGCGAATTCCGCTTCCTGATCAGGAAGGCCGGCTGACGCCTCTGTCCGGCCAATCGCGGGCGCGCCGCTGCTGGCGGCGGCGCCTGGCGACCAGGTTGAGCGCCTCGACCGCCATCGAGAAGGCGATCGCGAAGTAGAGATAGCCGCGCGGAATGTGGAAGTGGAGGCCGTCCGCCACCAGCGCCGCCCCGACCAGCAGCAGGAACGAGAGCGCCAGCATCTTGACCGTCGGGTGGCCGTTGACGAACGCCGCCGTCGCTGGCGCGGCGAGCAGCATGATCGCGATCGCGATCGCCATCGCGGCGATCATGACCGCGACGTAGTCGGCGATGCCGATCGCGGTGATCACCGAATCGAGCGAGAATACCAGGTCGAGCAGCGCGATCTGGACGATCACGGTGCCCAGGCTCGCGGTGCCGGCGATGCTCTCGCCGTCGTCGCCCTCGAGCACCTGGTGCATCTCGCGGGTGCCTTTGAGGATCAGGAACAGGCCGCCGCCCCCGAGCACGATGTCGCGCCAGGAGAGGCCGAAATCGCCGATCTCGAGGATCGGCTCGCTGAGCCCGATCATCCAGACCAGGCTCAGCAGCAAGACGATGCGCGCGATCAGGGCGAGGCCGAGACCGACCCGGCGCGCGGTCGCCTGCCGGGCTTCGGCGACCCGTGCCGAGACGATCGACAAAAAGAGGATGTTGTCGATGCCGAGCACGACCTCGAGCACCGAGAGGGTGGCCAGGCTGATCCAGGCGTTCGGGTCGGTCAGCAGCGACAGCATGGCAGATCGGCTCGTCCGGATCGAAGACCGCGTGCCAGATCGACGCTCGCCGACCCGGCTTGCGCAGACACAACGTCCGGCGGCGCGGCTTGGTTCATCCGGCGCGTCCGTCGGGCTCAGAGCACCCTTGCTCACGCCGGTCGTTCGAGTCCATCATTGCCGGGCCTGCCGCTGCGCTTGCGAACCCCGGCCTTCGCGTCGCCATGGCACCCACTTCCGCGTCGCTATTCGATCATCAGGGAAGAGCAGTCATGCCTGAAGCAGCGAGCCAACAGCTCATCTCGCGTCGCCGCTTCGGCGCCCTCGCCGGCGCGGCGGCGGCGACGGCGGAGTCGCCCCCGGCTTTGCGCGTCGGGCGTTCGCCGAGGACAGCGCCGCCCAGATCATCCAGGGCAAGGTGCCGGAAATGATCATCCACAACGCCAAGCTGGGCGTGATGGAGACGCCGCTCTCACTGCTGCGCCAGTACGAGCACACGCCCAAGGAGATCCTGTTCAACCGGCTGCACTTCGCGCCGGAGGGCGGCATGTCCTGGGAGGCGACCATCGCCGCTCCCGAGCGCAAGGACTGGACGCTCCGGGTCGACGGCCTGGTGCAGCGGCCCCGCACTGTCGGCCTTGCCGATCTCGAGAAGATGGACCAGGTCAAGCGCGTCTCGGTGCTCCAGTGCGCCGGCAACGGGCGCTCGTTCTATGCCGCCAAGCAGAAGGTCGCGGGCGGCCAATGGCAGAACGGCGGCATGGGCAACGTCGAATGGGAGGGCGTGCCGCTGCGACCGTTCCTGGCCGGGCTGAAGCTCGAGCCGGCGGCGGCGGCGCGCTGGCTGACCGCGGAGGGTTCGGACGAGCCGCCGACCCCGGAGGGCTCCGACTTCGCCAAGAGCTACGACATCGACGACCCGGCGCTCGAGAACGCGATCCTGGCACTCAAGATGAACGGCGAGCCGATCCCCTCGATCCATGGCGGGCCGGTGCGGCTGATCATCCCGGGCTTTTACGGCAACATGAACGTCAAGTTCCTGACCTACCTGCTGTTCGCGGCCGCGCAGTCGCCGAGCGCCTTCCAGTCGGTCGGCTATCGGATGCCCAACCGGCCGGTCGAACCCGGGCAGTTCGGCGCCGACGACTATACCATCTACAACAGCGTGCCGACCTACGGGCACAAGATCAAGAGCGTGATCTTCGCGCCGCTGCCCGAGGACAAGCCGAAGGCGGGGCCGGTCGAGATCAAAGGGGTCGCGTTCAACGACGGCATGGCGCCGATCACCAGCGTCGAGGTCTCGGCCGACGGCGGCAAGACCTGGCAGGCGGCCGAGGTGGCGGCACCCGAAAGCCCCTGGGCCTGGTACCACTGGAGCATCACGGCCAATCTCTCGACCGGCAGCAACGAGCTCATGGCGCGGGCGACCGATGCGCTGGGTCGGACCCAGCCGATGGACGGCCTCTCGCGCTGGAACCCGCGCGGCTACGAGTGGAACGGCGTCGACCGGGTCGAGCTCGTCGTCTAGCAGCTCGAAGCGCGGTCGCGGTCCTCGCTTTTCCGGGTGCGGTTCGGCTTGAACGGAATGCGCGGCTTCTTCCTTGGCCTGGCCGGCCTGCTGATGCCGGTGGCCGGGGTGCTGGCGGCGGGCGAGATCGAGCTGCCGCAGGGGCCCGGCCGCGATCTGGTCTATGGTCAGTGCCGCAGCTGCCACGACCTGCAATCGCTCGTCGATTCGGCCGGCATCCCGCGCGAAGCCTGGTCTGCGGTCCTGGCCGACATGCACCGCTACGGCCTTCGCCTGGCGCCCGACCAGCAGGACAAGATCCTCGACTATCTGGCCGTCTACCTCGGGCCGAACCCGCCAGCGGCGGCCAAAGCGGCGCCGTCGCCGCGCGCGTCGGCGGCCGACGGCCAGACCCTCTATCTGCAAAACTGCGCTGCCTGCCACAAGCCGGATGGCATGGGCCTTGCCGGGCGGTTCCCGCCGCTCGCAGGCAATCCGGATCTGTTCCGCGACCGGCTGCTGCCCGTCTACGTCGTCCTGAACGGGATCGCGGGCGAGCTGACCATTGCGGGCCAGCAGTTTCGAAGCACCATGCCGCCCTTCGACCACCTTGCGGACGCCAGCCTCGCGGCGGTCGTCAACCACGTTCGCACGGCCTGGGGCAACGAAGCGCTCGGGCCCGACGGCATGGCCGAAATCGATGCCGCAGCCGTGGCCAAGGCGCGACAGACCCCCATGACGCCGGCAGAAGTGCTGGCCTACCGCGCCGCTCACCAGTGATCGGCCTGCCGCGCGTCTACGCCTTCAGGAGCCGGGCATGGTGGGCGAGGTGGTCGGCCATGAAGCTCGCCATGAAATAGTAGGAATGGTCGTAGCCCGCCTGGTAGCGCAGCGTGAGCGGGATCTCTGCGGCGGCGAAAGCGTCCTGGAGGAGGTGCGGCTTCAGCTGCTCGTGGAGGAATTCGTCGCCGGTGCCCTGGTCGACCAGGACCTCCGAGCGCCAGCCTGAACTGGCGGCGAGCAGGGTCGCATCGTAGGCGCGCCAGGCCTCGCGCTCGGCGCCGAGATACCCAGCCAGCGCCTTTTCGCCCCAGGGGCAGCGGGTCGGCGAGCAGATCGGCGCGAAGGCGGAAAGCGAGCGGTATTTTTCCGGGTTCTTCAGCGCGCAGATCAGGGCGCCGTGGCCGCCCATGGAATGGCCGAAGACGCCCTGGCGCCCGGCATCGGTCGGGAAATGGACATCGACCAGCGCGGGCAGCTCGGCGGTGACGTAGCTGTACATCCGGTAGTTGCCTGCCCAGGGCTCGGCGGTCGCATCGACGTAGAAGCCGGCGCCCGAGCCGAAGTCGTAGGCGTCGTGCTCGCCAGGCAAATCGGTTGTCGCGCGGGCTCGTGTCGGGGGCGACGATCATGAGGCCGGCGCGGGCGGCGAAGCGCTGGGCGCCCGCCTTCTCGGTGAAGTTCGCCCAGGTGCAGGTGAGCCCGGAAAGCCAGTAGAGCACCGGCACCGGCCCGCGAAGCGCCTGCGGCGGCTGGTAGACGGCAAACTCCATCGCCGTGCCGGTGGCGCTCGAAGTTGTGGCGGTAGACGCCCTGGATGCCGCCGAAGCAGCGGTGCTGCTTGAGCGTGGTCAAGCCTTCGGTCATGCCTGCCTCATCGGGTAGCGGACAGGCGGGGAGCCCCCGCCCGTCACGTAAAGTTCGCGCTCGCGGCCGTGCCTCGTCAGTAGATGACGACGCTGCGGATCGACTTGCCGGCGTGCATCAGATCGAACGCCTCGTTGATCTTGTCGAGCGGCATGGTGTGGGTGATCAGGTCGTCGATGTTGATCTTCTTGTCCATGTACCAGTCGACGATCTTGGGCACGTCGGTGCGGCCGCGGGCGCCGCCGAAGGCGGTGCCTTTCCAGACCCGGCCGGTGACCAGTTGGAACGGCCGCGTGCTGATCTCGGCGCCGGCAGGTGCGACGCCGATGATCACCGAGACGCCCCAGCCCTTGTGGGCGCACTCGAGCGCCTGGCGCATGGTCTTGACGTTGCCGATGCACTCGAAGCTGTAGTCGGCGCCGCCCTTGGTCAGGTTGACCAGATAGGGCACGAGATCGCCCTCGACCTCCTTCGGGTTGACGAAGTGGGTCATGCCGAACTTGGCCGCGAGGTTGGTCTTGGAAGGGTTGGTGTCGACCCCGATGATCATGTTGGCGGACGCGAGCCGGGCACCCTGGATCACGTTCAGGCCGATGCCGCCGAGCCCGAACACGACGACGTTGGCGCCGGCCTCGACCTTGGCGGTGTTCAGCACCGCACCGATGCCCGTGGTCACGCCGCAGCCGATGTAGCAGACCTTGTCGAAGGGCGCGTCCTCGCGGATCTTGGCGACCGCGATCTCGGGCAGCACGGTGTAGTTGGCGAAGGTCGAGGTGCCCATGTAGTGGAAGATCTGGGTGCCGTCCTTCGAGAAGCGCGAGGTCCCGTCCGGCATCAGGCCCTGGCCCTGGGTCACGCGGATCGCCTGGCAGAGATTGGTCTTCTGGCTGAGGCAATACTCGCACTGGCGGCATTCGGGCGTGTAGAGCGGGATCACGTGGTCGCCCTTCTTGACCGAGGTGACGCCCTGGCCGACGTCGACCACGATGCCCGCGCCCTCGTGGCCGAGGATGGACGGAAAGATGCCCTCGGGGTCGCCGCCGGAGAGCGTGAACTCGTCGGTGTGGCAGATCCCGGTCGCCTTGACCTCGACCAGAACCTCGCCCGCCTTCGGCCCCTCGAGACGCACGGTTTCGATCGAGAGGGGCTGGCCGGCCTTGTGGGCCACCGCCGCGCGTACGTCCATCTTCCTGCCTCCCTGAAAACCGACCGGAAATTGCTCGGGAAACCTGTCAGACTGCCGTGCCGGTGACAAGGGCCTGCGTCGCGTCGCCGCCGGGGCGCGGGGCCGCCCGGCATCACTGAACGCGTGAATGCCACTTGAGATCTTTCAATTATGGGTTAAATTAACCTGCCAGCAAGATGCTGGTGACCGGCGTCGCGAACGTCAAGGAACTGGCCGATGGGCGCGAAGCTGCTGGAGTTCGCTGTCGAAGTCATGGTCCTGACCGCCAGTGTCCTGCCCCTGCTGGTGGCGGTCGGGCTGGCGCTGTTGATCCGCAGCCGGGTGCATGCCGTGCTGATCGTGGTCAATCTCTGGCTGTTCATGGAGCTCGCGGCGACCATCCTCGATCCGGCCTACCATTTCGCGAGCCTGCTCTGGCCGCGCCTGCTGGCGGCCACGCTCCAGGTCGCGATCGCCTATGGCGCGGTGACCCTCTGGCGCCACTGGCGCGTCGGCTCGGAGCGGATGACGGCGCGCTGAAGCACGCCTGCCGATCCGGTCAGCGGGTCGCGGTCAGGGCGCTGAGCGCGCTCCGCTGGCGACCCGCGGCATCGAAGTTGGCGGGTGCCAGCCAGCGCTCGAAGGCGGCCCGCACTTCCGGCCAGTCGCGATCGAGGAGCGCGAACCAGGCGGTATCGCGATTGCGTCCTTTGACCACCATGTGCTGGCGAAAGGTGCCCTCGTAGGTGAAGCCGAAACGACGGGCGGCGCGCCTCGAGGCGGCATTGAGCGCGTCGCACTTCCACTCCAGCCGCCGGTAGCCGAGATCGTCGAACACGTGGCGCGCGAGCACAAAGATCGCCTCGGTCGCCGCCCGCGTCTTTTGCAACGGCGGCGCGAACCAGATGTGGCCGATCTCGATCGAGCCGTTGGCCGGCACGATGTTCAGGTAGCTCGCCATGCCGGCAGCCCGACCGCTCGCCCGATCGACGATCGCGAAGAACAGCGGATCGCTCGAGCGCTCGCGTTCGGCCAGCCAGCGCTCGAACGCGCCCGGGTCCGCGAACGGGCCGTAGGCCAGGTAGGTCCAGAGAACGGCGTCCTCCGGCCTGGCGTGGGACAGCCGGTAGAGACTGTCGGCGTGGGCCCCGACCTCGACCGGCTCCAGACGGACATGGGCACCCGCCAGCGCCGCGCGCGCGGGCGCCCGCCCCGACGGCAGCGGCGCGACCGGCGGCCCGACCTCGGCCACGGCGACGGGCTCTGGTTCTGCAGCCGCAAAGGGTCCGCTCACGGGGTCAGTCCCGGGCGCCACGCGTCCCGGCCCCGGGTTCTCTCGAGCTCATGGACAGCGGTGGTAGTTGGCCCCGCGCAGCATGTCGCCCATGGCGGCGACGGTGCGGAAACTGTCCTGTTCGACATCGAAGATCAGCGCCTTGGCATAGAAGTAATTATATTGACCGGCATAGTCGCTCAGCTGATCGTCGGCGGTCGTCGTCGGATCGTCGAAGAACGCGACCGACGTCACCATGTGAAGGTCGAGATTGTCCTCGACCAGGTGCCAGAAACCGGTGGCCGTGAGCTTGCCGCCGCGGATGTTCGTGAAACCGCCGTTGGGTTCGAAGGTGATCTGCTCGGTCGTCGCGGCGGCGCAGGCATCAGCTCCGCCAACACCCCAGGTGCCCGCGAGATAGTCCTTCGTCAGTTCCACCGACCACGCTGCCGGGGCGATCCCGACGACGCAGACGAGCGCTGCCAACGATCCGAATACTTGCTTTCCCATTGTGCTTCCTTGCCAGCTCGGCCTTGAGGCCCCCACACCGGTCGGCAGCATAGGATAAAACGCAGCTGGCATGAACCGCAAAGTGTGGTACTCGGGACGTCGTACCGGCCCAGGATGGCCAGCGCCTCCGGGCTGGAGGCGCGCCATGTTTGATTGCGGGAGGAGGGGTGAAATGGGGAAGGCGCTCGTAAGGATTCTCGCGCTGACGGCCGTCGTGCCGTTCCTGGTGATCGGGCTCGGTGCCAGCCCCACCCGGGCGCACAGTGACTGGGGACTGCCGCTGGTAGGTGGCCTGGTCGGCGGCTACGGGCTCTCCTACATGATGAACCGGAACAAGCAGCCGGCGCCATCGGCGCCGACCTATGCCGCGCCGGCCTACGTGACGCCGGCGTACGCGCCGGCGGCCCCGCCGCCGTCCGCCGCGTCCACGGCCGCGTCGATCGAGCATCAGCTCAACGTGCTCGACGACCTCGCCGCCAAGGGCTACATCACGCCGGACGAGTACAAGACGCGGCGCCAGGCCCTGCTCAACCAGCTGTAGGTCAGTCGCTCGAAAGGCGCGCGATCGAGGCGATGCGTTTGGTCGCACTGCACTTGCGGTCGCAGGAGCCGACCGAGAGGCACGCGTGAAGGACCCGAGATCGCTGGCGCCAGGATCCCTGGCCGAGCCACCGCGGGCCGGAGTGGCGGGGAGGCCGTCGCGGCGCCGACGCTGGCGCCTGCGCGCCCTTGGCGCCGTCGCGGGAGTCGCTGCCGCCTACCTCCTCATCGCCTATTTGATCCTGCCGCTGTTCTGGCGCGAGCACGAGCTTGGCCATCACCCGGCGCTCGACACGGCACCCAAGGTCACGACCAATGCCCAGGGCATACCGGGCGATCCGATCAACGTCGCCCTGGTCGGCAACCGGCGCGAGCTCGTCGGCGCGATGCTTGCGGCCGGCTGGCGACCGGCCGATCCGATCACCTTTCGCACCAGTGTCGAGATCGCCGAGAGCGTGGTCCTCGACCGGCCCGACCCGGACGCGCCCGTCAGTCCGCTCTATCTTTTCGGCCGCCCGCAGGACCTTGCCTTCGAACGCGATGTGGGATCCAGCGCCGATCGCCGGCACCATGTCCGCTGGTGGAAGTCGGATGAGCCGGACGCGCAGGGCCGACCGCTCTGGCTGGGCGATGCGACCTTCGATGCCGACTCCGGGCTCAGCCATTTGACCTTGCAGATCACGCACCACATCGCCCCCGACATCGACGCCGAGCGCGACGCCCTGATCGCCGGCCTCGCGAAGGCCGGGCAGCTGGAGGGGCAGTACGACTGGCCAGGCGTCGGCCCGACCCAGGACGGGCGCAATGCCGAAGGCGATCGCTACGAGACGGACGGTCTCATGCTGATCGGCGTGCTGAAACCATCGGACGGCGGTCGCTAGAAGCGGCCCGGTCGACGGACAGGCCGCCGCAGCGATGCCCCCTTGAACCGGCGATCGCCGCGGTCGCGGTCCTCGCCAGCGGCGGCGCAACGTCACTCGGCCGGGAGCCTTCGGTCGTACTCCGCCTCCAACCTCGCGAAGGTCGACCAGAAAGGCCGCGCCTCGCGTCCCGCCAGATGGTCGACCAGAACGCCCAGGTGGGTATGCCAGCCGCTGGCGACGCCCAGCATGACCCGCCGGTCGGGGAGGCGGCGATGGGTCAGCACGAGGAGCACATCCTCGCCCTGCGGGGTCAGCTCGAAGGTCACTTCGGAATCGTTTCCGGATGCCTCATCCCAGGTGTAGCTCAGCACGCGGGGCGGATCGCAGCGCGTGATCCGACCGAGCTTGCTCTGCCCGCCCTGGTGTTTTTTGAACCGCTCGGGGGTCGGCTCGGGCTGCACACAGAGGTCGGCGTGGCGAAAATTCAGCTCCACCCGGCCCCCGACCCGGAGCTCCATCTCGCCGGAGGCCAGCCACTTCGCCCGCTTGTCCGACTCCGTAAGGAAGGCCCAGACCCGCTCGATCGGGCCCGGCAGCACGCGCCGGATGCGGAGCGTGCGGGCTTCCGGCACCACGCCGAACTCGCCGAGTGCTGCTCTGATGTCGAATTCCGTCATCACGTGCTCCCCGCGGCAGGCTTAGTCTCAGGCTCGCCGAGCGCCCGCTCGAGGGCGTCGAGCCGGCCGGTCCAGAAGGCGCGCTGGCTCTCGATCCAGGCCGCCGCCGCCGCGAGCGGCGCCGGATCGACCGACAGCAGATGCTCCCGGCCCGCGCGCCGGCGGCGCACCAGCTGCGCGCGCTCGAGCATGCGGATGTGCTTGCTGACCGAGTTCAGCGAGATCGCGAACGGCCGCGCAACCTCGGTGACCCGCGCCTCGCCCCGGCCCAGCCGCTCGAGGATGGCGCGCCGCGTGGGGTCGGCCAACGCCAGCAAGGTCCGGTCCAGATCGGCCTGCATCGCCATCATTCATCCTTGCGGGTGAATATCACCCGGCGACCGGGCGCGTCAAGCCGGTTCCTAGTGGCTTGTGCGATCCGAGGTCCGCGAAGGCTCCCTTGACCAGAGAGGGTCTCAGCGTTCCAGGAAGCGGCGGATGCGGGCGATCGCTTCTTCGATGTTGGCGATCGAGTTGGCGTAGGAGAAGCGGATGTAGCCCTCGCCCTGGTCACCGAAGCTGGTGCCGGCGACCAGGGCGACGCCCTCCTCGTTGAGGAGGTCGTCCTGGAGTTTCCGCGCGCTGTAGCCGGTGCCGGAAATGTTCGGAAAAGCGTAGAACGCGCCGCCCGGGCGGACGCAGCGGACCCCGGGCAGACCGTTCAGGAGCTCGAGGATGACCTTGCGCCGCTGATCGAACGCCTCGACCATGCGCAAGGCCGCGTCCTGCGGCCCTTTGAGGGCCTCGATGCCGGCCCACTGCGTCGGGGCGTTGACGCAGGAGTGAATGTTGATCGCGAGGCGCGTCGCGTGCTCGGCCAGCGCCCTGGGCCAGACCGCGTAGCCCATGCGCCAGCCGGTCATGGCGTAGGTCTTCGACCAGCCATCGAGCAGGATCAGCCGGTCCTCGAGCTCGGGGTAGATCAGCATGCTCGCGTGCGGGACGTTGTCGTAGACCATGCGGGCGTAGATCTCGTCCGACATCACGACGACGTCGGGATGCTCGGCAAGGCCGAGGGCGAGTTTGTCGAGCTCCTCGCGCGGCACGACGCCGCCCGTGGGGTTGGCCGGGCTGTTGACGATGATGAGCCGCGTCCTGGGCGTGATCTTCGCCAGCACCTCCTCGGGCGAGAACGAGAAGCCGCTGTCCTCGTAGAGCGGGATCGGCACGGCCTTGGCGCCCGAGAACTCGATCACCGAGCGGTAGATCGGAAAGCCCGGGTCGGGGTACATGATCTCGGCGCCCGGCTCGCCGAACATCGTGATCGCGAAGTACATCGTGACCTTGCCGCCCGGCACGATCACGACCCGGTCGGGGTCGACCTCGACGCCCCGCCACTTGGCGATGTCCTCGGCGACCGCTTCCCGAAGTGGCAGAATGCCGTTCGCGGGCGTATAGCCGTGGTGGCCGTCGGCCAGCGCCTTCTGGGCCGCGGCGACGATGTTGTCGGGGGTCGGGAAGTCCGGTTGGCCGATGCCGAGATTGATGATGCTGCGGCCAGCCTGGGCGAGCTTGCTGGCGCGCGCGAGCACCTCAAAGGCGCTCTCGGTGCCCAGCCGGTGCATGCGTTCGGCGAGCATCATGACGGCTGACCCCCTGTCCGAGCGGCGGTGCGCGCAGTGCCGTCCACAATAGCGAAGCGGCGCCGCTTGACTAGCGAGCCGATGACGAGGGCGGCGTGGGCGGGGGGCAGGATGCGCCGGCGCGGAGCAGCTGCTCGGCCTCGGCCAGATCCTCGGGCCGATTGGTGTTGAAGAAGGGATCGACCGGTTCGGTCGGGAAGTCGACCTCGGTGAGGCGATAGCGGGCGGTCCAGAGGTCGACCTTGCGGATCTCCTCGTCGATCATCGCGTGGCGCAGCGGGTCGGCCAGGCGGACCGGCCAGAGGCCGAAAACCGGATGCGCCCGGCCGCCCGAGGTGGCGCAGGCGAGCTCGGCACGCGTGCGCTCCACCGCCGCCAGCAGGCGCGCCACGAGGTCGGCCGGGAAGAACGGCGTGTCGGTCGCGATGGTCGCGATCCAGGGGCAATCGGGCCGGTTCGCCTGCGCCCACGCCATGCCGGTCAGCACGCCGGCGAGCGGGCCGGCGAATCCCGCGACCAGGTCGGCCGCGACCGGCAGGCCGAAGCCTGCGAACCGCTGCGGATCGCCATTGGCGTTGAGGACCAGCGCTCGGACCTGCGGCTTTGCGCGCGCGATCACCCGGGCCAGGATCGGCCGGCCGCCGAGCGGGCGCAGGCACTTGTCGCCGCCGCCCATGCGCCGGGCCTGGCCGCCCGCGAGCAGGACACCGACTACCGGCGGCCCCGCCGCCTCGTTTGCTCTCGCCATGACGTCGTCCCCCGGGTTGGCGACCGGCGAAGATGGCGCATCCGGGGTGATCTGGCTACGCTGATGCGGATCGCACAGGCCCGTTGGCCGCCCGGCGCTCACCTTGGGGCGGAGGGCCTGCGCAGCGCGAGCCAGCCGGTGACCAGGAGCACCAGCAACTTCGAGACCTCTGCCAGGACGTAGAGGGTGTGCCAGGGCGCGTCCGGCGGCGTCTCGCCTTGAATGATCAGCGCCGCGCGGGCATCGAGCACCGGCAGCAGCCAGACCGTCTGCACCGCCACGATCAGCGCCGCGAGACCGATTCCCGCCCAGAGCGCACGCGCCGGCCGGGCGAGCGCGGCCAGCGCAAGGGTCGCGAGCGCGAGGCCGATCTCGACCAGGTTGAGCGTGCCGAACTCCTGCCGGCCGACGTCCATGGCGACCGCGAGGCTCAGGCTGGCGGCGCCGAACTTGGCCGGCGCCGCCAGGAACGAGACCCCGATCAGAATGCCCGCCCAGAGCAGGATCAGAGCGCCGAGGGCGCTGCGCAGGATCTCGACGCGTGGCTTCGATACCACCATCGGGGCGCTCCCGCGGCCTGCCAGCGCTCGAGGCGGATCCCCTCTGCGGACCGGCCGTCAGTCGGCCGCGGCAGCGCTCCGCTCGGCGTCCACCAGGCGCAGGCGGGTGGCACCGAGGTTCTCGAACAGACGCTCGCGGCAGGTGAAGACGATGATCTGCAGGCGTTGCGCGGCGTGGTGAAGAATGTTGAACATCTGCTCGAGGCGCCGGTCGTCCGAGAACGCCAGAGCATCGTCCAGAACGACGACTACGGGCAGGCCCCGGTCCGCGAGCATCTCGGCGAAGGCGAGGCGGGCGAGCACCGCGATCTGCTCGCGGGTGCCGTCCGAGAGCTGTTCGAAGGGCTCCTCGCCGGCGGCGCCGCGGCGGACCGCGGTGATCCGGAACGAGTCGTCCACCCTGAGATCGGCCTCCGGGAACAGGCCCCAGAGGTAGGGGCGGAACCGGTCCACGACCGGCTGGAGGTACCGCTCCTTCGCCGCCCGCTCGGCCTCGTCGAGAGTCTCGCCGAGGAGTCGCAGGGCCTGGACCTCGCGTTCGCAGGCGAGGCGCTCGCGCTCGCGCAGCCCCAGTCTTCGGATGACATCCTCGATCCGCTCCTCGAGGCCGGCGCCCTCGTCCCGGTCGATCCCGCTCTGCAGGGCCGCAACCTTCTCCCGCAGGTCGCCGACATCGTCGCGCCGCCGCTCGATCGCCCGCTCGACGCGCGTACGCTCGATCTCGACCAGCTCCAGATTGGCCCCGGCGGCGCGCGCCTGCAACTCAGCCAGCGCCCGTCGCCGGTCCTCGAGCTCGGATGCCGCCTCGGCCAGCGCCCGTTCGACCGCGAGCGCCGGCCGTTCGCGCTCGGCCAGATCGAGCTCGGCCACGAAGCCCTGGAGGTCGACCTGCGCCTGGCGCGCCGCCTCGCCGGCGCGGCCATGCGCCGACAGATGCTGCTCGCGCCCGTCGCGGGCGCCCTCTAGCAGCCCCGCCACCTCGCGCAGACCCTGATCGAGACCGACGACCTCGGTCTCGACCGAGCTCAGCTGACATTCAACCGTGTTGCGATCCGGCGCGTCGTCGATCTCGAGCACGGCGCGCTCGCTCTCCACGGCGCCGAGTCGGCGCTCGATCTCGATCCTTAGCGCCTCCGGCCCATCGACGCCCGGCAGGGCCGCGCATGCCGTGGAGCGTGCCCGATGCTCCGCCACCTCGGCGTCGCGCTCCAGGCCCTGCTTCTCCCGCAGGCGCGCCTCCGCCACCTCGACCCGCTCGACGCCCGCCGCGGCGAGCAGGTCCCGAAGCCGCCGGGCGGCGTCGTCGAGGTTCGCAAGCAGCGCCCCGCGGCCCTCGATCTGCGGCGCGACGGTGATGGTCCCGATCCGGGCGATCGCGATCGTGGCCGGCTTGACGACCTGGCGCTCGCTCTTGGGTTCGGCGAGCGGCATCCCGTCGAGGCGGACCCGATCGAGCGCCGGCCCGTCGATCGCGAAGCGAATCCGGGTGGCGACCGCCCGCAGCGCCGCGCCGGCCCGCTCGTGCTCGCGGCTGGCTGACCGCAGCTCTTCGACCTGGATCTCATCGAGGCGGATCGCTTCGGCCCGGAGCCGAAGCGCCTCCGCCTGGCCGACCGCCACCTGCACGGTTCTTTGCTGCTCGCCGAGATGGCGAAGGGTTTCCAGCAAATGCGCAAAGCCCTGCAGCCGGCGCAACCGCGCCTGGGCTTGGGCAACGGCCGAGCGGCGTTCCTCGAGCTCGCTGCGTCTGAGCTGCAGGCGCTCGATCTCGGCATCGCTCCGCGCGAGCGCCTCGCCCGCGCTCGCCGCCTCGGCGGCCGCTGCCGCGACCCGCGCCTTAAGCTCCTCGATCCTGGCGGCGAGCCGCGCGCGCCGCTCGATCTCCTCGCGCTGGCGTTCGTGCTCGCGCACCGCGAGCCCGTGTTGCGCCTCGGCGGTCCGGATCTGGTCCTGCAAGGCCTTCAGCTCGTGACAGCGGCGCTGGGCCTCGTCGCGCTGGCCAAGCAGACGTTGGTCCTCGCGCTCGTCGCGCAGTTCCTCGAGTCTCCGGCGCGCCGCTTCGAGCTGCTCGACCTCGCCCGCCAGACGGAGCTTTGCCTGGCGCAACCGGTCCCGTTCCTCGGTCAGCGCTTCGATCTCCTCGATGACTTCCTTGTTGCGGCCCTTCGGGCGCCCGTAGGCGCCGATCAGCTCGCCGTGTGCCTGCTGGACCGCTTTCCTGATCTCGGAAGACTCCTCGGTGCCGAGGAGCGCGCCGGTCTCGGCTGCCAGGCAGCCCTCGATGCTGCGGCGCGCCCGGTCGGCGATCTCCGGCTGGGCGAAGGAGTGGCCCTGGCCGACCCAGAGCATGCTCCAGGCACCGAGTTGCTCCGGCGTGATGCCGCGATTGCCGGGCTCGGCGAAGCCGAGCAGCCGCTGCACCTCCTCCTCGGCCTCGGGTCCTTCGAATCGGCGCCCGTCCGGCAGGCGCAAAGGCGCATGCTCGTTGCGCAGGAAGCGCTTCTCGATGTGATAGAGCTGGCCGTCGAGCTCGAAATCGAGCGCGACCGATGGCGCGGTCTTGTGTCCCCAAGGCTGCAGCGCTTTGATATGCTCGCCCGCCGCCCGATGGCGCTCGAATAGGACGGCGTGGAGCGCCGCCATGATCGTCGATTTGCCCATCTCGTTCGGGCCGCAGAGCAGGTTGAGACCATCCTCGAAGCCCTCGACCCGCACCGGGCGGTCGAACTTCTTGAACTGATCGAGCTCGAGCGCTCGAAGCTTCATGACGGGGGTCCGCGCGTGCTCGACGCACAGGCGGAGCAGCGCCATCTGCGCGACCTCGCGCTCATCGCCGGCAGCGCCCGCGACGAGGTCGCTCAGGCGTTCGACCGCCGCGCGCAGGATGCCGCCGCTCGCGATCGCATCGAGATCCTCGGCCCGAGGCGCCACCAGCAGTCGGTCCCGCAGCTCCAGGGAGCGGAGCGCGGCCCGCAGCCTCTGTCCAATCTGCTGGTCGAAGCGCAGACCGTCGGCCAGCGAGAGCGTGCCATCGACCTCGAGCCGGACCAGGAGGCGGGCGGGGTCCGGCTGGCGCGCGCGCAGGCATTCTTCGAGCAGGTCGATGTCGTCGGCGCCGTGGATCACGACCTGTTCGCAGTGCCAGCGGAAGCACCCCGTGGCGAGCGAGGTCACCGACGGCAGCGCGCCGGGCCCCGCCAGATCGACCAGCAGCGCGGCGCCGCTTGCCGGCTGGTCGAAGTCGTCGGGCTCCGGCGTGCCCGAGTACCAGCAGCGGGGACCGATCTTTGCCGCGCTGTGCCAGTCGCCGAGCGCAAGGTAATCGAGTCGCGCGGTCTCCGGCCGGCCCGGCGCGATCCGGTTGGCGGTCTGGCCCGGTGTCGAGCCGAAATCTCGGACCGACCCATGCGCAAGGCCGATCCGGATCGCACCCTCGGGCGTCTGGGCCTCGTCCATGAAGGCCGTGAGGTCGCTCAGGCTGCGCTTGCGCTGCAGCGGCGCAGGCAAGAGCCAAGCCTTGCCATCGCCGAGCGGCACCGGCTCGGAACGCCGGTGCACGTGGATGTTGGCCGGCAGCTCGCGGCGGCACAACCGGTCCCAGACGCCGCTCGGCCGGTCGCAATCATGGTTGCCGGGAATCAGATGCCAGGCGATGCCCGGGAAGGTCCGCATGCGCTCGAGCGGCTGGTCGAGCGAGAGGTCGCCGACCCCGTCGTGCTCATAGACGTCGCCCGCCACGAGCACCGCGGTCGCGTGGTGCTCGCGTGCCAGACGACCGATCGTGGTCAATGGCCTCAAGCCGCGCGTCCTGGAGGGCGTGCGCGGCGGAATCGTCGAGAAAGCCGAAGACCTTGCCAATCTGCCAGTCGGCGGTATGCATGAACCGCACGGGCTTGCTCCGGAGCGCACATCGAGCGGAACCGAACCCTACGGCCGCGCAACCCACACCCTTCATAGGCAAACTGGCGCGGTCGAGCTCAACCTCCGCTCGAACACGGTCTACCTGCCCGAGACGGCCGGGCAATGCAAGCGCAAAGTCGGAGCCGGCGGCGGCCCCGTCCTCAGCCGCGCATGCGGGCGCCGGACGGGTCGTAGAGGGCGGCGGGCGTGACGCGGGCCGGGCGGTCGTCGCCGAGGATCGTGACCTTGAGCTCGCCGTCGGCGCTTGCGTGCGCGGGCTCGAGGTAGGCGAGCGCTATGCTCTTCTCGACCGTGTGGCCGTAGCCGCCGGAGGTGATGAAGCCTACCACCCGGTCATCGGCGAGCACCGGCTCGTCGCCATGGGCGTCGGCACCCTCGGCCTCGACCACGAGCGTCACGAGACGCTGGCCTGGCGGCTCGCCCTGTTGGCGAAGCGCGGCCTCGCGGCCCACGAACTCGCCCTTGGCGAGGTCGATGAACCGGTCGAGGCCGGCCTGGAACGGCGTGACGTCGGGGGTGTATTCGCGCAGCCAGGCGCCGAAGCTCTTCTCCAGTCGCAGGGAGTTCAGCGCGCGGCCGCCGAAATGGGCGAGCCCGAGGTCGGCGCCGGCCGCGACCAGCGCGTCGTAGAGGGCGAGCGCATAGGCGGCATCGACGTAGATCTCGAAGCCGAGCTCGCCCGTGAACGAGACCCGCGCCACCAGGGCCGGCGCCGTCGCGACGTCGATCGGCCGGATATGGAAGAACGGGAAGGCGGCGGCGGAGAGATCCTGATCGCTGAGGCGCTGGAGCAGCTCGCGCGAGCGCGGGCCCGCGAGCGCGAACCCGACCCGCTCGGTCGTGATCGGGCGCACCGCCACCCCCCGGTCCGGCAGGTGGGCCTCGAACCAGCGCAAATGGAAGCGCTCGGCGGCGCCGGAGCCCACGATCATGAAGCGCTCGTCGCCAAGCCTCGAGACGGTGAAATCGCCCATCAGCCTGCCGCTTGGCGCCAGCATCGGGGCAAGCGTGATCCGCCCCGGCTTCGGCAGCCGGCCCGCCAGCATGCGATCCAGCCAGGCCTCGGCTCCGGGCCCGGTGATCTCGTGCTTGCCGTAGTTCGCGATCTCGAGCAGGCCGACGCCCGCGCGCACCGCCCGGCACTCTTCCCCGACCGGCCCATGGGCGTTGGAACGGCGAAAGGTCGGCACCTCGTGCCGCTCGCTGCCGGCGGGCGCGAACCAGAGCGCGTGCTCCAGCCCGAAGCTGGCCCCGAACACGGCACCCCTGGCCTGGAGGCGATCGTAGACGGGCGTCGTCCGCTGCGGCCGCGCCGCCGCCAGCTCCTCGTTGGGGAAGGTGATCGAAAAGCGGCGGCTGTAGTTCTCGCGGACCTTGGCGTTGGTGTAGGCGCGGGTCGCAAAGTCGCCGAACCGCGAAATGTCCATCGCGAACACGTCCATGCCGGGGTCGCCCTCGACGATCCAGTTGGCGAGCGTCAGGCCGACCCCGCCGCCTTGCGAGAACCCGGCCATGACGCCGCAGGCGAGATAGAAGTTGCGCAGCCCCGGCATCGGCCCGACCAGCGGGTTGCCGTCGGGCGCAAAGGTGAAGGGGCCATTGATCACCCGCTTGATGCCGGCCTGCTCGAGGGCCGGAAAATGCGCGAAGGCGAGCTCGAGCGAGGGCGCGATCCGGTCGAGGTCCGGCGCCAGCAGCTCGTGGCCGAAGTCCGCGGGCGTCGTCTGCGGCGACCAGGGCACACACGCCTTCTCGTAGGTCCCGAGCAAAAGGCCCTTGCCCTCCTGGCGGGTGTAGATCTCGGCCTCGAAGTCGATCGCGTGCGGCAACTCCTCGCTGCGCGCCAGGATCTCGGGCAGGTCCTCGGTCACCAGATAGTGGTGCTCCATGGCCAGCACCGGCAGCTCGAGGCCGGCGAGGCGACCCACCTCGCGCGCCCAAAGGCCCGCGGCATTGACCACGATCTCGGCCTCGATCGTGCCCTTGGGCGTAACCACGCGCCAGCCGCCGTCCGGGCGGCCGTGCAGCTCGGTCACGGGCGTGAAACGGTGGATCTCGGCGCCGCCCTTCTGGGCCGACTTGGCGTAGGCCTGGGTCACGCCCGAGGGGTCGACGTGGCCCTCGTTGGGATCGAACAGGGCCCCCCGGAAGTGGCTGGTCTCGATCAGCGGATGGCGGCGCTTGGCCTCGGCGAGCGGGATGAACTCGCTCTCGAGGCCGAGCAGCCGCCCGCGGGCGTGCGCGGTCTTGAGGAAGTCGAGCCGCGCCGGCGTCGCCGCGAGCATGATCCCGCCGGTCAGATGGATGCCGCAGCTCTGGCCCGAGATCTCCTCGAGCTCGCGGTAGAGGCGGATCGTATAGGCCTGCAGCTTGGCGACGTTGGGGTCGCTGTTGATGGTGTGCATGCCGCCGGCGGCGTGCCAGGTCGAGCCCGAGGTCAGCTCGTCCCGCTCGAGCAGGACCACGTCCCGCCAGCCGAGCTTGGTCAGGTGGTAGAGCACGCTGCAGCCGACCACGCCGCCGCCGATCACCACCACCCGCGCTTGCGATCGCATGCCGCCGCCTCCTTGCCGCTCGTGCTCGTCCTGCCCTTATAGCGCGCAGGAGCGCCGCCAACACCCTTGTCAACCGACGCCGACTTGCCTCTATTCACCACCCGAGCCGAAGCCTCGAGGACCGCGGGACGGCGCCGAGCTCTGATGCGGTTCACTGATCCGAAGCTCCTATTGCTCCTGCTGCTGGTGCCGATCCTGGTCGGGCTCCTGCGGCGGGGCGCCCGGCCGCTCGCGCTCGGTTTTCCGGTGAGCGGCGAGCTGCGGCGCCTGCCGCCCTCGCTCGCGGTCCGCCTGCACCGGGCGCTGCCCTGGCTCCGGGGCCTCGTGATCGGGCTCGCGGTGCTGGCGCTGGCCGGGCCACAATGGGGCGTCGAGACCACCACCGTCCGCCGCGAAGGCATCGCGATCGCGCTGGTGGTCGACACCTCGAGCAGCATGAGTGCCATCGACCTCAAGCAGGGCGACCACCCGAGCAACCGCCTCGACGTCGTCAAGGCGACCTTGCGCGATTTCATCACCGGCCGCGCGGTCGCCGAGGGCGGCCGGGGCGGCGATGCCATCGCCCTGGTCACCTTCGCGCGCTACCCGGACACGATCAGCCCGCCGACCCTCGACCACGAGGCGCTGCTCGGGCTGCTCGACCAGGTCACCATGGTGGCGCTGGCGACCGAGGACGGCACCGCGATCGGCGATGCGATCGTGCGCGCGGTCGATCTGCTCGACCAGGCCCAGGGCGCCAGCAAGGTGATCGTGCTGCTGACCGACGGCAGCTTCAACGCCGGCGAGGTCGAGCCCCTGGTCGCGGCCCAGCTGGCCGCCGCTTACGGCATCAAGGTCGACACCATAGGCGCCGGCTCGCGCGGCATGGCGCTGATGCCGGTCGCCGCCGGCGACGCCAGCGCGGGCTACGTGTCCTCGGCGGTGACGATCGACGAGCAGACCCTGGAGCAGATCGCGGAGCTCACCGGCGGCCACTATTTCCGGGCGACCGACGCCGATGCCTTGCGCTCGATCTACGCCGAGATCGACCGCCTCGCGAAGGCCCCGAACGTCGCTCTGCATCAACAGCGCTACTTTGAGCTCTACCCGCTGATCGTGGCGCTCGCGCTGGCGCTGCTGGCGTTCGAGATGGTCATGGTCAACACCCGCCTGCGCACGGTTCCCTGAGATGGGGACCCTCGAGATGCGGCGGAGCTGAGGGCGTATGCGCTTCGAGGCCTAGCCCGCGGCCCTGCTGCTGGCGCTGTTGCCGGTGCTGGGCCTGCTGTACGGCTACGGCTTCCGCCGGCGACGGCAGGCGCTGGCCGCGTTCGTCGAGCAGGGTCTGGCGGCGCGGCTGCTGCCGGCAGGCCGCCCGCAGGCGCGCTGGCCGGGCGCGCTTTGCCTGCTCGCGGCGGCGGCCTGCCTCGTGGTCGCGCTGATGCAGCCGCACTGGGGGCAGGGGGCAAAGACGCTGCCGCTGCTCGGACGCGACGTGATCATCCTGCTGGATGTGTCCTACAGCATGCTCGCCGAAGACGCCCGGCCGAACCGGCTCGAGCGCGCCAAGGGGGCGATCCGCGCTCTGGTCGACGCGGTCCAGCGCGAGGGCGGCCATCGGCTCGGCCTGTTGGCTTTCGCCGGCCAGGCCGACGTGCTCTGCCCCTTGACCCGCGACTACGGCCTGTTCCTCAAGCGGCTCGAGGACGCCTCGGCGGATGGGGTGACCCGGCGGGGCACCTCGATCGCCGCTGCCCTCCAGACCGCCGGGCGCGGGTTCGGCGAGCTGACGCCCGGCTATACCGATCTGATCCTGGTCAGCGATGGCGAGAGCCACGAGGACGAGCCCGCCGAGGCGGCGGCGACCCTGAAGCGGCAAGGGCTCCGTCTGGATACCGTCGGCGTCGGCGACCCCGAGCGGAGCACGCCGATCCCGATCGCCGAAGGGACCCCGCGCGCCTATCTGAGCCACGACGGCCAGGAGGTCCGCACGCGCCTGCAGAGCGGCTCGCTGACCGCCATGGCCGCGGCCGCGGGCGGCACCTATTCGGCCCTGGAGGACGGCTCGGGCGGCCTAGAGCGGCTCTATCGCGAGCAGATCGCCGGCGCGCCGCGCCGTCAGTTGGCGGCGGCCGCCAGCCCCGAGCTCGGCGCCCGTTATCGGATCTTCCTGCTCGCGGCGATCTTCCTTCTGCTGCTCGAGCTGGCGCTCGGTCGCGCCGCGCCGCCGCCTTTCCGGCTCCGGCCGCGGCCGCGGCTGTTCGCCGGTCTGTTGGCGCTGCTCCCGATCCTGGGCTCGGACCAGGCGGAGCGGGCGGTGCACGAGGGCAACCTGCTCTATCGCTCGGGGCAGTACCGGGCAGCTCTCGACCATTACGAGGCCGCAGCCGCGCTCCGGCCCGAATCGGCCGCGATCCGATTCGACCAGGGCGCCGCCTTGTTCAAGACCCTCAACCAGGAGCAGGCGCTCGACCGCTTTCTCGCGGCGCTCGGCGCCGACGACCCGAAGCTCGCCGGCCGCGCCAATTACAACGTCGGGGTGATCAAGTATCGCCAGGCGCTCGCCGCCGCGCATGAGGTCGCCGACGCCCTGCCGCTGACCCAGGCGGCCGTCCGCTATTTCCGTGCCAGCCTGGCGCTCGACGTCGCCCGGGATGACGCCCGCTACAATCTCGAGCTCGCCTACCGGTTCCAGCACCGGCTCGAGCAGCAGGCCTCACGCGAGCAGCAGGACGCGCAGAAGCCTTCCGAGGGGACCTCGTTCCGGCGCGGCCGCGCGTTCGCCGACCAGATCCGCAACCAGGGCCACAGCCAGCGCCAGGCGCACCCGGATCGCAACCGCCGGGCGCGGCAACTGCCGGTCGACCAGCTGCTCGGCAACTTCGCCAACGACCAGGACCAGGGGCGGGCGTCCGGGCCGCCGCCGCTGCCGGCGGCGCTGGACCCCGAGGCCGCCCGCCAGCTGATGGCAGAGCTGCGCGAGCGTTTCCAGGCGGCCGAAATCTGGCGCCAGGAGCAGCGGCGCAAGCAGCTGCAGGAGGCCGAAGAGCCGATGCCCTGGTGACAGCGGGCGGGCACCGATTCGCGTTTACAGGCGATCCTGGCGGCCGCATTGTGCTGGAATCGAGGCAACCGCCGGTGCAACGCCGGGGTCCGAATCAAGGGGGCTGCAAGATGACGATCACGCGGGACGATGATGGCTCGCTCGCTGCCGAGGCCGACCGCAGCCTCAGCCGCCGGCAGGTCGTGAAGGGCGCCGGCGCGCTCGCGCTCAGCGCCGCAGTCGGCTCGACGGTCACCAGCCGGTCGACGCGCGCCGAGGTTCCGGGCAAGGTCGGCCACGTGACCACCAGCGACGGCGTCAGCCTCTATTACCTCGAGGCCGGCAAGGGCAAGCCGGTCCTGATGATCCCCGGCTGGTCGCAGACCGCCGAGCAGTTCAAGTACCAGATCGCCGGGCTCTCGGACCGCTACCGGGTGATCGCGGTCGACATGCGGCGGACCAAGCGGAGTTCGGCCAAGATCTCGCGGCACGAAAGGCCGGAGTTCGGCTGCATCACCAGATCAGCCGCCTCGCCGAGGGAGACGTGCACGACACGATCCTGGCGCTCGCCCGCGACGGCGTCGAGACGACCAAGGGCTTCATCGGCAACATGGTCACCAAGAACATCGCCGCGGACGAGAAGGCCTGGATCATCGAGCGCAACCTGCGCATGCCGCGCGAGTACGCGGCGACCCTGCTCTACAACCACAGCACCAGCGACTGGCGCGATCTGATCCCGCGCCTCGACGCGCCGACGCTCGTGGTCAGCGGCCGGGTCAGCGTCGTGCCGTGGAAGTCGCAGGTATGGGTCAGCGACCAGATCAAGAACTCGCGCCTCGAGATCTTCGAGGAGGCGCAGGGCGGCAACCACTTCATGTTCATCGAGGGCCACGACAAGTTCAACGACATCGTCGCGGGCTTCCTCGCCTGAGGATGGCGCCGGCGCGGGGCACGGGCAGCCAGGCGCCTGCCGGCAGCCCGGCGGCTTGACCCGAAGCCGCGGCTCCTGCCCGAGGCTGGCGTCGCGGAACATTTGGGTCCATATCTCAGCGCGTTATGGCGCGCGCGCGACGATCCGTTCGACGGTGGGGGCCGGCGCCGCTGGCATTGGCCCTGCTGCTCGTGGGCGCGTGGCCGGGGTGCGCGGCGGCCGCCGAGGTTGGGCCGGTCGCGGTGCTCGACATCCGGGGTGCGATCGGCCCGGCGACCGCCGACTACATCGAGCGCGGCTTCGACAAGGCGCAAAACCAAGGCGCCGATCTGATCGTGCTGCGCATGGACACGCCGGGGGGCCTGGTCGATTCGATGCGCGCCATCATTCAGCGCATCCTCGCCTCGCCGGTGCCGGTGGTGGGCTTCGTCGCGCCGAGCGGGGCGCACGCCGCGAGTGCCGGCACCTACATCCTCTACGCCTGTCACGTCGCGGCGATGGCGCCGGCGACCAACATCGGGGCCGCGACCCCGGTCCAGCTCGGCGGCGGTTCTCCGGGTCAGCCGCCCGCCGATCGGAAGGACGATGGCGACCGCTCCGATCAGGCCGCGAAAAAGTCCCCCAAAAAGGCCGGCATGGAGGACAAGATCCTGAACAACTCGATCGCCTACATCCGCTCGCTCGCCCAGCTGCGCGGGCGCAACGTCGAATGGGCGGAGCAGGCGGTGCGCAAGGCGGCGACGCTCTCGGCGGCCGACGCTCTGGACAAGCACGTCATCGATCTGATCGCACCCGACCTCGACGCTCTGCTGGCCAAGCTGGACGGCCGGCAGGTCGAGATCGGCGGCAAGCCGCTCACCCTCGAGACCCGCGGGCGGACGATCCTGACCCTCGAGCCCGACTGGCGGACCGAGCTGCTGGGCATCATCACCAACCCCAACGTCGCCTATCTTTTGATGTTGGTCGGGATCTACGGCATCATCTTCGAGTTCTGGAGTCCGGGCTTCTATCTGCCCGGCGTCGCCGGCGCGATCAGCCTGCTGCTGGCGCTCTACGCCTTCCAGGTGCTGCCGGTGAGCTACGCCGGCCTCGGCCTGATCGCGCTCGGCCTCGCGATGATGGTGGCCGAGATGCTGGTCCCGAGCGGGGCGCTCGGCATCGGCGGCATCATCGCGTTCGTGGTCGGCTCGGTCATGCTGATCGACACCGAGGCGCCGGGCTTCGGGGTCGCCTGGCAGCTGATCGGCGGCATAGCACTGGCCGCGGCGGTGCTGCTGATGCTGATGATGGCGATGCTGGCGCGCAGTCAGAAGCGGCCGGTCGCGACCGGTCAGGAGGAGATGATCGGCAGCCGCGGCCGGGTCGTGGACTGGGCCGCCGAGGGTGGTCGGATCCGGGTCCACGGCGAGACCTGGGCGGCGCGCGGGCCGGCCGAGCTCGCTCCCGGCCGGGCTGTCCGCATCACCGGCATCGAGGGCCTGACCGTGGAAGTGGAGCCCGAGGCATGAGCGGAGATCACATCATGACGTTCGCGCTCAACAATGCCCTCTTCGCGATCCCCGTGATCCTGCTGGTGCTGTTCCTGTTCTCGGCGATCCGGATCATGCGCGAGTACGAGCGCGCGGTCATCTTTCAGCTCGGCCGCTTCTGGAAGGTCAAGGGGCCGGGCCTGATCCTGGTCGTCCCGATCATCCAGCAGGCGGTCAAGGTGGACCTGCGGATCCGGGTCCACGATATCCCGAGCCAGGACATCATTTCGCGCGACAACGTGCTCGTGAAGGTCAACGCGGTCGTCTACTACCGGGTCATGGATGCGCGCAACGCGGTCATCCAGGTCGAGGACTTCAACCAGGCGACCAGCCAGCTCGCCCAGACCACGCTGCGCTCGGTGCTGGGCCAGCACGAGCTGGACGAAATGCTGGCCGAGCGCGAGAAGCTGAACACCGACCTGCAGCGGATCCTCGACGATCGGACCGAGAGCTGGGGGATCAAGGTCTCCAACGTCGAGCTCAAGCACGTCGACATCGACGAGAGCATGATCCGGGTGATCGCGCGCCAGGCCGAGGCTGAGCGCATCCGGCGCGCCAAGATCATCGAATCCGAGGGCGAGTTCCAGGCGGCGCAGAAGTTCCTGGATGCCGCGAGCATCCTCGCCACCCGGCCGGAAGCGATGCAGCTGCGCTATCTCTCGACGCTGATGACGATCGCCAACGAGCGCTCCTCGACCATCGTCTTCCCCTTCCCGACCGACCTCGTGCAGATGTTCGGCCGCAAGCAACAGGGCGGCGGCGCCTAGAGCGTTCGCCGATCATCAGCGGCTTTCTTCGGCTCGCGGCACCGACCGGCCGATCCATTGCCGGCGCCTTGCGCTCGCGGGCTGAGCTTCCGCGCCCGCGAGCGCCCGCCTGCCGGTAGTTGCAGGTTGACGGAAAGCAGCTTGGAACCTTTCCGCGCAGCCATCGTCTGTTGCGGTGCAGCAGGGCCATGTGCCGTTCGCATCGCACGCCGGGCCCGATCAACACACAAAACGGAGAGTCGACATGGCGGAGACAATTCGCGCCGCAACCTACCCCGCTGGACCGGAGGCGGTGGCCGTGCCCACCACGGGGCTTCGACGGATTTCATGGGGTGCCGTGTTCGCCGGCGCCGCGATCGTGATCGCGGTCCAGCTCTCACTCAGCCTGCTCGGCTTCGGCATCGGCCTGTCGACCGTCGACCTCGCGGCCGGTGAGACGCCTCAGGCCACCAGCTTCGGCCTGGGCGCCGGGATCTGGTGGGTGGTCAGCAACCTGATTGCGCTGGTCATCGGCGGCTACGTCGCCGCGCGCCTGTCCGGCATGCCGTTGCGCGGCGATGGCATCCTTCACGGCGTGCTGACCTGGGCCGTGACTTTGCTGGTCACGATCTATCTTTTGACCACGGGCGTCGGCGGCATGATCGGCGGCGCGTTCAACGTGGTCGGCGACACGCTCTCCAGCGTCGGCCAAGGCGTCGCCAAGGCGGTGCCGCAGGCCGCCGACGCGGCGGGCGTCTCGGTCGATCAGATCAAGCAGCGCGCCCAGCAGCTGCTGCGCCCCGAGCAGCCGGGTGCGCTCAGCCCGGACCAGGCCCAAAGCGAGCTGGTCGCCGATCTCGGCAAGATCGCGACCGGCAGCGAGCAGGAGGCGCAACAGGCCCGCGAGCGCGCGGTCGCGATCGTCGCCCAGCAGGCCGGCATCAGCCCCGAGCAGGCCAAACAGCGGCTCGACCAGCTCGAGGCCGAGGCCAAGCAGAAAGCCGAGCAGGCAAAGGCGGCGGCGACCGAAGCCGCAGACTCCACGGCCAGCGCCGCATCGTCGGCGTCGATCTGGGCGTTCATCGCCTTCGTGCTCGGCGCCGCCGCCGGGGCCTGGGGCGGCTCCATGGGCACCCGCAATCGCTTCGAGCACGCTTCCTGATCGGTGGCAGCGGGCCCGGCCAGGACCCCTCGGGCCCAGCGTAGGGAGGCCCGAGGCCCGGGTAGCGAGGGTGAGCTGATCAGCCTAGTACGTCGGCAGGATGATCTGTTGGCGCAGCAGGCCGGTTGTGGCGCTGACGAACAGCCGGACCGGGTGGCCGTAGCGATTGCGGGCGTCGATCTGATAGTTGGCGCCGTCCAGCAACACGGTCGTGAAGCCGTCGTAGTCGAGATGGCGGAGACGCTGCAGCACGACGGCGATCGGCAAGGGCCGGGGCCACACGTGCCACTCCCGATGGCGATGGTAGGACGGCAGGCAGTAGGGCGGCGGGCAGTCCTCGGGCCCCAGGTGATAGTGCCAGGGCGTCTCGCCCGTCCAATCGTGCCACTGGCGAAGCACGACGACGCCCTGGCCGTCCGGCGGCTGACCGGCCATGGGCTCGGGTCCGGCGGCCAATTCCTGGGCATGCGGCAGGTCGCACCAGCCGCCCCGGCATGACCCGTCAGCCTTGGCCGGCAGGGCCGCCAGGGTCGCCATGGTCAGCAAAGCCAGGACGAGGATCCCGCTGCGCATCGGACAATCTCCCTTTCCGGGTATTATATCGAATTTTAGGAAGATTGTGCAGATCGGCGCCGAGCCCGGCTCGGGCCCGGGGGTGCGCCTTCGACCCGGAAGGGTCGCGACAGGTCGCGCGGGCAGGGCGACGGCTGAGAACGAAGCGCCGGCAATGCCGGCGCCGGATCACATCGCGGCGCCGTTGCCCATCTTGAGGAACTTCTGGCGGCGCTGGTGGCGGAGCTCGGCGCCCGACAGCACGAGCAGCGGGTCGAGTGCCGCCTCGAGGGCATCGCCGACCGCCTGCACGGTCTCCTTGGGCTGGCGATGGGCGCCGCCGAGCGGCTCCGGGATGATCTGGTCGACCACGCCGAGCTGGCTCAGGTCCTGCGCGGTCAGGCGCATGGCCTCGGCCGCCTGCGGCGCCTCGTCGCCGCTCCGCCAGAGGATCGCAGCACACCCCTCCGGCGAGATCACCGAATAGACCGCGTGCTCGAGCATCAGGACGCGATCGGCGACCGCAAGCGCCACCGCCCCGCCCGAGCCGCCTTCGCCGATGATCACCCCGATCAGCGGCACGGCCAGCTGCAGCGAGGTCTCGATCGCGCGCGCGATCGCCTCGGCCTGGCCGCGCTCCTCGGCGCCGACCCCCGGATGGGCGCCCGGCGTGTCGACCAGCGTCAGCACCGGCAGGCCGAAGCGCTCGGCGAGGTGCATCAGCCGCACCGCCTTGCGGTAGCCTTCCGGGTTGGCCATGCCGAAATTGTGGCGCACGCGGCCCTCGGTATCGGTGCCCTTCTCGTGCCCGAGCACGACCACCGAGTGGCCGCGAAAGCGCGCGAGGCCGCCCTGGATGGCGCGGTCGTCGCCGTACGCCCGATCGCCCGCGAGCCGCGTGTAGTCCTCGAACAGTCCGCCGATGTAGTCGGAGAAATGCGGCCGCTCGGGATGGCGCGCGACCTGCGTCTTCTGCCAGGCGTTGAGCTTGGCGTAAGTCTGGCGGAGCAGCTTCTCGGCCCGGGTCTCGAGGCGCGTGATCTCCTCGGCGAGGTCGAGGTCGCTGCCGTTCGAGAGGTGGCGCAGCTCCTTGACCTTGCCTTCCAGCTCGCTGATCGGTTTCTCGAACTCCAGCAGCTCCGGGCACTCCCTGCTAGCGGGTGAGCATGGGGGCTCAGCCGGCGCCGGCCGCGATCTGATCGGCCTTGGCGACCAGCGCCTCGGCCTGGCGGATCGAGGCGATGTCGATCAGCCGGCCATCCAGGCTGACCGCGCCCTTGCCCTGGGCCCCGGCCTCGGCCATGGCGGCGAGGATGCGCCTTGCCTTCTCGACCTCGGCCGCGGGCGGGCCCATGACCTCGTTGGCGAGCGCGATCTGGCTCGGGTGGATCGCCCATTTGCCCTCGCAGCCGAGCGCCGCCGCCCGCGCCGCCGCCGCCCGATAGCCATCGGGGTCGGAAAAATCGCCGAACGGCCCGTCGATCGGCCGCAGCCCGTGGGCGCGCGCCGCGACCACGATGCGCGCGACCGCATAGTGCCACATGTCGCCCCAGTGGCGCGCGCGCCCGCCGTCCTCGGTCGGATCGGTCAACACCGCGTAGGCCGGGTTGGGGCCGCCGATGCTCGTGGTCTGGGCGCGGGTCGAGGCGGCATAGTCGGCAACCCCGAAGTGGAGCGCCTCATTGCGCCGGCTGGCGCCGGCGATCGCCTCGACGTTCGCCATGCCGAGCGCGGTCTCGATGATGTGCGAGAAGCCCAGCCGTTTGGTCCGCCCGATCGCCGCCTCGCACTGGCTGACCAGCATGTCGAGCGCATAGACGTCGGCCGCAGTCCCGACCTTGGGGATCATCACGAGGTCGAGCCGCTCGCCGCCCTGCTCGATCACCTCGATCACGTCCCGGTACATGTAGTGAGTATCGAGGCCGTTGATGCGCACGGTCAGCGTCTTGCGGCCCCAGTCGATGTCGTTCAACGCCTGGATCACGTTCTTGCGCGCCTGCACCTTGCGGTCGGGTGCGACCGCGTCCTCGAGGTCGAGGAACACGGCGTCGGCGGCCGAGCGCGCCGCCTTCTCGAAGAACTGCGGCGAGCTCCCGGGCACGGCCAGCTCGGAGCGGTGCAGACGCGGCGTGCAGTTCTCGACGACGGTGAAGCTCAAGGCACTGGTTCCTTCAGGAGGCGCGGGGCCGCCGGCGGCATGAGCTGCCGGCTTCGGCGCCGGCTCAGCCCGGCTCCGGCTCGCGCTCGCGCCGCGGCCCGGCGAGCGGATGATGCGCCTGCACCGCCGCCGCCAGGCGCGCGCCCTCTACATGGGTGTAGATCTGGGTGGTAGCAATATCGGCGTGGCCGAGCAGCGTCTGCAACGCGCGCAGGTCGGCGCCGCCCGCGAGCAGGTGGCTGGCAAACGCGTGCCGGAGCACATGCGGCGAGATCCGGTCGGCGTCGATGCCGGCCGCCGGCGCCAGCGCCTTCAGGAGCTGGGCCAGGCGCTGGCGGGTCAGATGGCCGCTGCGCGCCCGCGACGGAAAGAGATAGGGCCGGCCCTTCGGCCGTCCGGCCAGAAACTGGTCGCGGATCGCCAGATAGGCCTCGAGCGCGCTGCGGGCGGCGCCGCCGATCGGCACCATGCGCTCCTTGCCGCCCTTGCCGAGCACGACCACGAAGCGCCGGTCGGGGGCGAGCGCGGAGAGCGGCAGCGTCAACAGCTCCGAGACCCGCAGCCCGCTTGCATACAATAGCTCGAGACAGGCCAGCAGGCGCAGCCCCTGGGCATCGGCGCGCGCGCCGGCGGCCTCGATCAGGGCCAGGATCTCGGCCTGGTCGAGGAGCTTCGGCAGCGGCCGCCGCCGGACCGGACCCTCGACCATCTGGGTCGGATCGTCGGCGCGCGCGCCCTCGAGATAGAGAAAGCGATGCAGCTGGCGGACCGCCGACAGCCGCCGCGCCATGGTCGCGTTCGAGAGGCCGGCGCTCGAAAGCTGGCCAAGCCAGCCGCGCACGGCGTCGCGCTCGGCGGTCAGGATCGTGGCCCCGCGGCCGGCGAGGAAGCCCTGGTAGCCCGCGAGATCCCGGCGGTAGGCGTCGAGGGTATGCGGCGAGGCGCCCCGCTCGACCGCCATCATCTCGAGAAAGATCTCCGCAGAGCTCACCGCACCCGCCGCATGACGACCACCGCTCGCGACGCCCGCCCGGCGCTCAGAGGTCCATGGCGATCGCCGTCGCGACCGCGATCTGGCGCGCCTCCTGGTCCAGCCCGACCGCTCGCAGGGCACGCAGGCTGGCGGCCAGCACCTCCGGATGAGCCGCGGCCGGCGCGCCGTTCAGCATGTGCAAGGCGAACAGCACCGTCTCGCCGAGGCGTCTGGCCGCGGCGGCGCGATCGAGGCCGCGCCAGAGCGCGCCCGCCGGGACGCTCATCGAGCGCTGCAAGGGCGGCCTCAGCTCCTGCGACCAGACCGGTCCGGGCACGGGCGCGCCGACGCCGTCGAGCAGCGCGAACAGCCGCTCGGCCTTGGCAGCCTCGTCCGGGGTCGCCTGGCGCCAGGCCGCGACCGCCGCCTCGTCCAGCTTGGGCACGGCCTCGCTGCCGCCGATCCCGGCCAGGGCGAACAGGGGCGTCAGAGCCGCGACTTCGCGCTGGGCGCGGCTGTCCCGGGCGCGCTCGGCATTGAGCAGGGCAAACCAGCGCGCCGCCGGCAGCGGCCGGGCGGCCGCGAGCAGCGCCCGCGCCGCGCTCGGCGCGACCGCGAGCAGCGAGCGCTCGACCGGCAGGTCGGCGAAGCGCGCGGCGAACAGCGGGGCGACCAGAAAGCGCTCGTCGCCCTTGGCGGCCTGCCAGGTCGCCGCCAGCAGCGCGGCCAGATCCTGCGGGTTCCGCTGCTCGCCGGCCGCTTGATAGGCCATCGCCCGGGCCGCCGGGCCCCAGGCGGTGCGCAGGCTGCCGAGCGCATCGCCGGCGGGCGCGCGCTCGGCATAGACGGCGCCCAGATCGGCGGCCGTGATGCCGCCGGCCTGGAACGCCCGTTCGGCGATCTCGAGCTGCCGGTCACCCGTCAGCTTCGGCTCGCGGGCCGCCACGGCCAGCACGGCGGGCGAGGGATCGGTGAGCGCGGCCGCGGGCAGCGGCTGCCCGGCCAGGCGCAGCAGCGCGATGTCCACCGCGGCCGGCGATGCCAGGGATGGCAGGGCGCCGTCTGTCTGGCCATCGGCCACCGCGCCGGCCAGCTGCAAGAACCCGGCGTCGTCGGGCTGGCCGCCCTCGCGCAACAGATCGAGCCCGAGCCGGGCGCCATCGACGTCGCCGGCGGCGAGCCGGCAATAGACCGCGATCTCGGCCCAGAACTCGGCGTTTCCGGTTGGCGCCAGATCATTGGCGCGCTCGCAGGCGGCCGGATCGTCGCCGTCGAGCAGCGCCGCCTCGGCCGTGAGCCGGGCAAGCTGGGAGTCGCCCCGCGACTGCGGCAATTGATCGAGCAGCCGCTTGGCGGTATCGAAATCTCCCATGGCCAGGAGACGCTCGACCCGGGCGCCGAGCACGCGGCCGCCGGCCATGCCGTCGTCGAGCGGCGCCCCGGTGGCGAGCAGGCGTCGGGTGAGCGCCCGGAGCGGCGGATTGGCGGTCGCCACCGGCAACTGGGCGAGCAGGGTCAGCACCAGCTGCGGATCGCTGCCCGCCCAGAGCGTGCGCTCGAAGCCGCCGTCGCTCGGGCCGCTGAGGCCGATGCTGTCGACTTCCGGCGGGGCCAGGCCTTCGACCTGGAAGCCCGCTGGCGCCGTTGTGGTCGCTTCGCCGGCGGGCGGCGCGGTCGTCGCTTCGCCGGCGGGTGGCGCGCCGCCGGCCTCGCCGCCGGCCGGAGGCTCGGCGCCACCGGGCTGGCCGGGCAGCTCTCTGGGAAACAGCTGGATCGGCCCGGCCTGGGCGCCAAGCGGGGTCGGGGCGAGCAGTCCGAGCGCGATCCAGGCCCCGAGCCAGGCCCCGGTCCAGCCCGGCACCGCCCGGGTCAGAGCCCCCCGCGTGCGGTCGTCGGCGGGCGATCGGGGGCACCGGACCTCAGCGCGGAAACTGGTCGCTGGGCAGGACGCGTTCGACCCGCGCGGTCGGCGGCGGTATGTCCCAGGTGACCAGGAACGCGGTGCCGCCCAGGACGAGCACCAGGAGCAAGGCTACGAGAATGCGATTGATGGTCGACATGATTCCCAGCGACGCTCGAAGCGGGCAACCCGGCGAGAGGCTTGCCTCACGCCCGGATCGTCGCTTTATATCGGGTTGCATCGCTGACTTTCAACGCTCGGTCAAACGTCTGGGCGGCCTTTCACCTCTGACTAGCAGGCCGATGGCAGTCCCGTCCGTATCCGCGCCGCCCCCGGCCATCGACCGCAGCGTCGTTCTGGTCGGCATGATGGGCGCCGGCAAGACCGCAATCGGGCGTCGCCTCGCGCGGGCGCTGAACTGGCCGTTCAGGGATGCCGATGCGGCGATCGAGGCGGCCGCCGGCACGACCATCGCCAACATCTTCGCCGAGATCGGCGAGCCGGCCTTCCGGGCCAAGGAGCGCCAGGTGATCGCGCGCCTGCTGACCGCCGAGCGGCAGGTCCTGGCGCTCGGCGGCGGCGCCTTCATGGATCACGAGACCCGGGCCCGGGTCCGCGCCCATGGCTTTTCGATCTGGCTGCGGGCCGAGGTCGACGTGCTCGTCCGGCGCACCTCGACGGCGGGCAAGCGGCCCCTGCTGACCGGCCAGGATCCGCGGGCGATCCTGACGACGCTGCTGGCGCAACGGGCCGCGGTCTATGCCGAGGCCGACCTCGTGGTCGACAGCGGCAAGGGGCCGATCAACGCCGTGGTCGCGCGCATCCTCGCGGCGCTGCCGGCGGCCCGGGTCGACAGCGCGTCATGACCGCCGCCACCCGCCTCGAAGTGGCGTTGGGCGCCCGCAGCTACCAGATCGTGGTCGGGCCGGGCCTGCTGCAGCGCGCCGGCGCCGAGCTGCGGCCTTTGCTCCGCCACCCGAGCGTGATCGTCGTGACCGACGCCCATCTGGCGCAAACGGCCCACCTGGCCGCGCTCGAAGCGAGCCTCGAGGCCGCCGCCATCGCGGCGCGCCGGATCGTGCTGCCGGCCGGCGAGGCGACCAAGAGCATGGCCGAACTCGACCGGCTGCTCGAGCAGATCCTGGCAGAGGGCATCGAGCGCCGGACGACGCTGGTCGCGTTCGGCGGCGGGGTGGTCGGCGATGTGACTGGCTTCGCCGCGGCGATCCTCTTGCGCGGCCTCGACTACGTGCAGATCCCGACCTCGCTGCTCGCTCAGGTCGACAGCGCGGTCGGCGGCAAGACGGGGATCAACTCGCGCCACGGCAAGAACCTGATCGGCAGCTTTCACCAGCCGCGCCTCGTGCTCGCGGACACCGACGTGCTGAAGAGCCTGCCGGCGCGGGAGCTGCGCGCGGGCTACGCCGAGGTCGTCAAATACGGTCTGATCGACCGGCCCGAATTTTTCACCTGGCTCGAGCGCCAGGGGTCCGCGCTGCTGCGGGGCGATGGCGCGCTCCAGCAGCAGGCGATCGTCGAGAGCTGCCGCGCCAAGGCGGCCCTGGTGGCGGCCGACGAGCGCGAGGCGGGCGCCCGTGCGCTGCTCAATCTCGGCCATACCTTCGGCCATGCGCTGGAAGCGCTCGCGGGCTATGGCGAGGCGCTGCTGCACGGCGAGGCAGTCGCGGTCGGCATCGTGCTGGCGGCGACGCTCTCGGTCCGGCTCGGGCTCTGTCCGCCGGCCGACGCGGAGCGCATCCGGCGCCATTTCCAGGCGGTCGGCCTGCCGACGTCGCGCGCCGCGCTGCCGGTCCCCGGCCTCACGGCCGAAGCCCTGGTCGCCGCCATGAGCCATGACAAGAAAGTCCAGGGCGGCCGCCCCCGCTTCGTTCTCCTGCGCGGCATCGGCCAGGCGTTCGCCGGCGCAGAGGTCGAGCCCGCAGAGCTCACGGCCCTCCTCAGTGCGCCCGAACCCTGATCGGGACGCTCAACCCCGCCGGCCGGCGCGGACACCGCCGCCCGCCCGGCGCGTGGCCGCACCGCGATGCTCCTGACCGCCCTCGAGGTGCTGCTGCTGCTGGCCGCCAACGCCTTCTTCGTGGCCGCCGAGTTCGCGATCGTCAAGGTCCGGGGCATCCGGATCGAGGCCTTGATCGAGCAGGGCAGCAAGGTCGCCGGCATGACGCTGCGCATGCTGGAGTCGATCGAGGCCTATCTCTCGGCCTGCCAGCTCGGCATCACGATGGCCTCGCTCGGCCTCGGCTGGGTCGGCGAACCGGCGGTCAGCGCGCTCCTCGAGCCCTTGTTCGAGGCGCTCGGCCTCGGCGCGCCGGCGCTGCACACCGTCTCCTTCCTGCTCGGCTTTCTGATTTTCTCCTCGCTGCACATCGTGCTCGGCGAGCAGGTGCCCAAGACCTTCGCGATCCGCAAGCCCGAGCCGCTGGCGCTCTGGATCGCCTATCCGCTGCACGTCTTCTTCCTGATCTCCTACCCGCTGACCTGGGCGCTCAACCGCGCCTCGCGCGCCATTCTGACCCTTCTCAAGGTCGCCGAGGTCAGCCATCACGAGGTGTTCTCGAGCGAGGAATTGCGCGACCTCATCGACGTCTCGCGCCGGCACGGCATGGTCGGCAAGCAGGAGCGCGACATGCTGGGCGGCATCCTCGACCTCGCCGGCATCGAGGTCAGCGAGGTCATGACCCACCGCAAGGACATGGCGAGCCTGGACGCCGACGCGCCGCCGGAGCAGATCTTCGAGCAGGTCGTGCAGAGCCCCTACACGCGCCTGCCGGTCTGGCGCGGCGATCCGGACAGCATCATCGGCGTGCTCCACGCCAAGGACCTGCTCGGCCGCGCGCGCGGCGATCCGGCCAACCTCGCCGGCCTCGACGTGGCGGCGCTCGCGACGCCGCCCTGGTTCATCCCCGACACCACGGCCCTGCTCCACCAGCTGCTCGCGTTTCGGCAGCGGCGCTCGCATCTGGCGTTCGTCGTCGACGAATATGGCGCGCTGATGGGCCTGGTGACGCTCGAGGACATCCTCGAGGAGATCGTCGGCGAGATCACCGACGAGAAGGACGTCGAGGCGGTCGGCATCGAGTCCCAGCCGGACGGCTCGGTGCTGGTCAGCGGCTGGGTCACGGTCCGCGACCTCAACCGCCAGTTCGGCTGGAAGCTGCCCCATGACGAGGCCGCGACCGTCGCCGGCCTCGTCATCTATGAGGCGCGCATGATCCCCGAGGTCGGCCAGAGCTTCGCCTTCCACGACTTCCGCTTCGAGGTCCTGCGCCGCCAGCGCAATCAGATCATGCTCCTGCGGATCGTGCCGCCGGCGACCGCCGAGCGCGCCTGAGCGCAGCCGTCGTACGGCGCTCAGGGCAGCGAGAGGAGGCCCGGGAGCATCCCGGCCGCACGGGCGTCGCCGAGCGCCTCGAGCAGCGGATAGGCGGCAAAGAAGCAGGCGCCGTCCAGGAGGGCGCGCGCGACCAGCGCGGGGCGGATGGTCACCTGCTCGACATCCCGCCACCGACGGGGGTCGGGCAGCCAGCGCGGCGTGCTCGCCAGATAGCGCCGATAGGCGAGCCGGGAAGGCCCCTTGCAGGTGGATCTCCTCGCGCCCGACCACGATGTGGTAGTAGAAGCCGCAGCCGAGCAGCAGCAGGGCCGCGAGAGTGAGCGAGCCGGTCTGCAGTCCGACCCCGGCGAGACCCAGCAGGCTGAAGCCGTAGAGCGGGTTGCGGACCACCGAGTAGGGGCCGCAATCGACCAGCTCCCGGTTCTTGCGGCCGGCGATGTAGGCCGTGCACCAGGCGCGGCCGAGCACGCAGATCACGATCGCGAGGTAACCCAGCCATTCGAGACCCTCGCGCACGAAGCCGCCCTCGCTCCAGACCGCCTGCGTCAGGACGATCGGGGGCAGCAGGGCCAGCAGCAGAAATCGGGCGTGCGTGCCGCGGTGGCGGATCAGACCCGGTCCGTCGGGTCCTGCCTTCCTCGGGTTGCGAATCCCGCTCATGGTGAGCTTCCAATTTCCATCATCGCCACCGAGGCAGAGCCTCGGGTGCAGGTTTCGAGCACCGCCAGCCGCCAGGGTCGGGCCGCCGCGGACGGCTCCGGTGCCATTGGCGGCTTCAGGGCGACTTGGCCTGCTCGCTGCCGAAGCCTCCGCCGAACGCCTGGACGAACTTCATCATCGCGCGCAGATCGTGGTAGTTGGCCTTCCAGTTGTGCGCCTTGGCCTGGCGCCTGAGCGAGCCATCGGCGGCGACCGTATCGAACCAGAGGCCATCGCGTTGATCGATCTGGTGCGCGGTCAGGAAGCCGAGCAGCTGGTCGAGCGCCGTGGCATAGTCCGGGTTGGGCCGCTGTGCTCAGGCTCTCGGTCAAGGCCGCGAGCAGCTCGGCCTGCGCCCACCACACTTTGTCGGTGTCCACCGCCGGCCGGTTCTCGAAGCCCATTTGCGACAGCCCGCCGCGCTCGCGGTCGTAGCCGTAGGCGAGCGCATGCTGCAGCAGCGCGTCGAAGCGGTCCCAGGACAGCGGCCGGCCGAGCGCGCGCTCGGCGGCCAGCATCTGCCAGGCGAACTCGACGTTGCGGCCGTAGGAGATCTCCTTGAAGCGCGGCCCGATCGGCCGCCGCCAGTCGGGATAGCGGTAGGGATAGGCCTGCCCTGGCTTGGCCGGGAAGAACTCGGTCGCGTTCAGGTCGAGGGCCTCGGCCAAGGCATCCTCGAGCCCGAGGTCGCGCACCGCAGCGTCGCCCTTGACCGTGCGCGTCACTCTGTCGAGCTCGATCAGCGCCTCCATCCATTGCAGGAGGGTCTCGCCGCTCTTCATGCCGACGATCCCGATGTCGACCAGGGTCTGATCGTCGGTGATCGGGCGCCAGTCGCGTTCGAAGTGCTCGCCCCAGCCGCCATTCTCGGGGTCGTGGCAGTGGGCCTGAACGATACGGTAGAGGTCGGTGGCGTAGCCCAACGCCTCCGGGTCGCCCGACGCCAGGTAGTATTCGACCAGCGCCAGGATCACCGCCGCCTGGCCGTAGAGGAACTTGCGATTGTCGACCGGCTGGCCCGGGCGGTTGGTGGTCCAGAAATAGCCACCGCTCTGCGGGTCGAGGAAATGGGCGAGCAGGAACCGGTAGCCCTGTGCGGCCGCGCCCAGATAGTCGCGTTTGGGATCGCGCAGCCCGAGCCGGTAGGCGTGCGCAAAGCCCCAGATCAGGCGCGCCTGCGTCACGACCAGCTTTTCCGGCGAGATCGCGTCCTCGAGCACGTAGCCGCCGAAGTCCGGATCGGTCGAGTGACCGTACCAGTAGGGCATGACCTGATCAGCCAGCTGCTGCCGCCAGGCCTGCGCCTGCTCGGCAAACCGAGCCGCCTGGTCCTTGGAGAGGTTGGCGGCGGCCGCCTGCGCCCAGGCGGCCGCCGGGGCGAGGATCGCGATCAGCGAGCGCAGCGGCCGTCAGGCCGGCGATCGTCCGGCGCGCCCGCCGGGCGGCCGGGGGCTTGGATCAGCGATGGCTCTGGGTTGCGGCATGGCTGGGAGAGGGTCTGGCTGGCGGGGTTGTGGCTGGATCGGAGAGGGCACGCGCCGGTCCGGCTAGCGGGCGGTCTCGGCGAGGAAGGCGCGGGTGGTCGTGATGTCGGCGAGGTCGCGGCCGAGCAGCCGCGCCCCGGCCGCGATCGGCTCGACCAGCTCGACATTGCTCGCCGCGAGCCGGCCGTCGACCAGCCAGAGATTGTTCTCGAAACCGACCTGGGCGTGGCCGCCGAGCCCCGCCGCGGTCAACGCGCAGGCGCTCTCGCTCGGCCCGACCGCAGCGATCGCCCAGGGGCAATCGGCGTCGTGGGCCTTGAGATAGGGCAGCACGTCGCGGGGCCTGAGCTCGGTCGGGTCGGCGTAGGTGCCGAGCACGAACAGGGCGAATGGCCGGCGCTGCGGGATCACGCCGCGGCGGTGCAGACCATGAAACCTGGCGACGTCATTCGGCGTGTAGAGGATATATTGTGGAGCGATCTGCTCGCGCCGCAGCCAGCTCAGGAACGCCGCCGCCTCGCCGGCTGCCGCGTCATCGGGGATCAGCTCGGTGAGCGCCAGCGACACGGCCTCGGGATGCAGCTGGCGCACCACCGTCATCTGGTCGGTCGGGCCATAGCGGCCGGCCGCCGCGGTCGTGACCTGGACCACCATGCGCTCGCCGAGCGCCGAGCGGACCGCGGCGATCGCGGCCCGATAGTGCACCGGGTCGAGCGAGTGGCGGCCCTCGCCGTTGCGCACGTGCAGGTGGAGAACGGTCGCCCCGGCGGCGCAGCAGAGCTCGGCCTCGCGCGCGATCTCGGCCGGCGTGACCGGCAACCGGGCATGATCGGCCTTGGTGCGGCGCGCCCCGTTCGGCGCCACCGTGACGATCAAGGGCGTCATGCGGCGACCCGGACGGCACTCGCGATCGCGGCGCCGATCGCCAGCTCGAGACGGCCGACGATCGCCTCGAGCTCGCCGTCGGTGACGATGAACGGCGGCGCCAGCAGCAGATGATCGCCCAGGCGGCCATCGATCGTGCCGCCCATCGGATAGCAGAGCAGGCCGCGGGCCATGGCCTCCGCCTTGATCCGGGCATGCAGCTTCAGCTCGGGCGCGAACGGCCGCGCGCTGGCGCGATCGACCACGAACTCCAACCCCTGGAACAGGCCGCGGCCGCGGATCTCGCCAATGTTCGGATGCGCCCCCAGGCGCTCGTTCAGCAACTCGCGCAGCCTCTCGCCCTGGAGCCGGACCCGGCCGAGCAGCTGCTCCTCGACGATCGTCCGCTGGACCGCAAGCGCCGCGGCGCAGGCGAGCGGATGGCCCATATAGGTGTGGCCGTGCTGGAAGAAACCCGAGCCGTCCCTGATCGCCTCGAAGACCCTCCGCGCCACCAGAGTCGCGCCGATCGGCTGATAGCCGGCGCCCAGGCCCTTGGCGATGGTCACCAGATCCGGCCGCACGCGATCCTGCTCGCAGGCGAACAACGTGCCCGTGCGGCCCATGCCGCACATCACCTCATCGAGGATCAGGAGCATGCCGTAACGATCGCAGACCGCGCGCACCGCCTCGAAGTAGCCCGGCACCGCCGGCACCGCGCCCAGCGTCGCGCCGACCACCGGCTCGGCGACGAAGCCGATCACGCTCGAGGGCCCCAGGCGCTGCACGGTCGCGTCGAGCTCGGCGGCGAGGCGCGCGCCATAGGCCTCGTCACCCTCACCCGGAGCCTTGCCCCGGTAGGGATAGCAGGGGCTGACGTGGGCGACCTCGGCCAGGAGCGGCTCGAACGGGCGCCGGCGCCAGGCATTGCCGCCGACCGCAAGCGCGCCCAGCGTGTTGCCGTGGTAGCTCTGGCGGCGCGCGATGAAATGCCGGCGCTCCGGTTGGCCGATCTCGAGGAAATACTGGCGGGCGAGCTTGAGCGCCGCCTCCATCGCCTCCGAGCCGCCGGAGACGAAGTAGACCCGCTCGATGCCTTCGGGCGCTGCGGCGATCAGCTGATCGGCCAGCTCCTCGGCCGGCTCGCTGGTGAAGAAGCTGGTGTGGGCATAGGCCAGACGGTCGACCTGCGCCTTGATCGCCGCGATCACCCGCGGATGGCCGTGACCGAGGCAGGACACCGCCGCGCCGCCGCTGGCGTCGAGATAGCGACGGCCGGCCCGGTCGACGATCGCGATGCCGTCGCCGGCGACCGCGAGCGGATAGTCATGCCTCGGCTGGCGGTGGAAGACGTGGCTCATGGACCCCGCCCGACTGCGTGATTTCTCGAGCCTACCATACCAGCCATGCGGTTGCACCCGTCCGCCGCGGCTCTGCCTGCCCGGCAGACATTCTCGGCGAACGGACCCGGGACGTGCCCCCGAGCCGGCCGGTCCTGGCCCCGACCGGCAGCGCGGCCGGGCTACAGCGGGCGCCGGCAGATCAGGCGCGCGTCTCAGGCTGCCGCCGCGGCCTCATCGCCGCTGGCCACCAGATGGGCAAGGCTGTGACCCGGCGCCGCCGGCTCGGGCGCAGCGCTGGCATGGCCCGCGGCGACGGTGACGGGCGCCGGCGACGCGGGCCCGAGACCCGTCTCCAGCAACGCCGCCACGCTGGTCTGGCTTGGCAGCACCTCATTGTCAGGCGGCAAGGGCGTGACCGTGAGGTCGCCGAAGGTGATGTCGAAATAGTGGGCGTTCAGGTAGATGCCGCCGTGCGCCACCTGATCGACCATCGTCTGGTGGATCAGGAAGCCCTGCGGCTCCGGGTCGCCCTGCTCCCAGACCTTGAGGCCATAGGTGCGATCGATGCCGTCGGCCGGGTCGGTGTCGGAGGCGAGGCGCTGGCTGTCGACCAGGAAATTGTAGGTGTGCCCCTCCTGGAGTTGGAGCGACTGCCTCACGATCGGGTTACTGGCCCTCGGAACCATTCGGTTGGATGAAGGTCAACGCGATTGCCCTGATTGCCAGTGAATACGAAGGCCCCGCTCGGAATCCAGCCGAGGTGCGGCGCGATATCGCCGCCGACCGGGCTGCTGGTATGGCCGTTCCACTGCAGGCCGAGCAGGATGCCGCCGCCATCGCGGTGGCGCGGATCGACCGTATGCAGATCATGCATCGCGATCGACAGCCTGAGCTCGTAGCTGTCCCAGGACAAATCGCCGATCGCCAGCACCCGGTCGTAGCCCTGCACGGCCGGGCGGACGCCGCTCGCGTCGAACGACCAGAGCCCGTCGACCACCTGCACCACGTCCTGGAGGTGGGTCACATGCGACCAGTCGATACTGTAGGTGGTCGGCCAGTGGTGGCCGCCTTCGTAGTCGATCGTGACGTCCCGGCTGAAGGTGTCGCCGTTGTCGTAGCGGGCGATGATACTGAGGACGTCGTCGGCGGCGCCGGGGTTCAGCTGATGATAGTCGAGCTCGACGTTGAAGTCGCCGTCTCCAACCAGGCGCGTGAAGTTCCGGTCGGCGCGGGCATCCGGATCGAACGGACCGAACGCAAGGGCATGCTCGGGGCCGCCGTTCAGGGAGTAGGCGAGCGAGTCGAGGCCGCTCGGAGCGACCGTGCCGAGGATGTTGACCCAGCGTTGGGCCTCGCCGGGGTCGCCGAACTGCTGGTGGTCGCCGTACCAGACGTCGATCGGCTCGCGGTGACCCTGGAGCACCGCGAGATCGGTGAAGGCGTTGGCGGCGGTGGTATGGACCTGGACCGTGGTGCTGGTGCCGTCGTCGACCATTCGGACCGAGGCGCCCGCGAGCGCGCCGGTCAGGCGCAGCGTATCGCCCTCGGCGGGATGGAAGTCGGTGATCCGATCCCGGCCCTCGGCGGCCGAGCTGAAGACGAAGCGGTCGGCGCCCGCACCGCCGGTCAGGATGTCGTTGCCCGGGCCGCCGAACAGCTGGTCGTTGCCGGCGTCGCCGAACAGGTGGTCGGCACCCCGCCTGGCCCCGGATCTGGTCGTTTCCGGCGCCGCCCCGGATCTGGTCGGCGCCGGCGCCGCCGGCAAGGATGTCGAGGGCGGTCCCACCCCAGATCCGGTCCGCGCCGGCGCCGCCATCGATCCGGTCTTGGCCGCTGTCGCCATAGAGGAAGTCGTTGCCGACGCCGCCGAACAGCTGGTCATCGCCGGCGCCGCCCCGCATGGTGTCGTTGCCGGCAGCGCCCTGGATGGTGTCGTTGCCGGCAGCGCCCTGGATGTTGTCGTTGCCGCCGCCACCGAAGAGGGCGTCGGCGCCGGCCAGCCCGAAGATCTGGTCGTCCCTGCCGCCGCCGCGCAAGATGTCGTCCTGTGGGGTCCCGCGAAGCGTCGCCACGTCCATCCCTCCCGAGCCGACCCACAATAAGGGCCGTGCCACGCCCTTGCGGGCGAGCCTGAATCTTGTCGGTCAAGACCGCGTCCGCGTCAATGGGCAGGGCGGGCCCGGTCACGTTGACGGTCGCGAGAATGGCCAGGCCCGCTAGTTGTGGTTGCCAACGCGGTTGCTATCCGAGGCTTGGGGTTGAAGCTGGGCCTGCGAGAGCCGTCACCCCGCGAAAGATCGCGCCGGTGCATCGCCGCCGACCCCGCTCATCGACACCGCGCACCTGGAATACCGTCTTGTCGATCTCCGGCCCGATCGTGGTATGCCTGCATCTCGAACGTCGCCCGCGTTCCGTGGTGGGTTTCGCGACGGCCACCCCGGCGCCGGCGATGCATGACGATCACGCCGATGCGTCGGATCTGCGAGCACGGGAGAGGGAGAGGCGAGATGACCGGCAGGATCGCCGAGGTATCCAGCGAGCGCCGGCAGGCGGTGGCGGACTGTATCGAGGACGTCAAGGCGATCATCCGCGAGCAGGGCGTCGAACGCGCAGCGCTGGAGCGGGTCAAGGGCCGGCTGCTCGAGCTCGCAGCGAGGCGGGATCTGTTTTCCTTCGCCGCGTTTCCGCTGCTGCACGAGCGCAGCACGATCCATCTCCTCTCCGAGGACGCGGATCGCGGCTTTGCCCTCTATGCGGTTGCGGCCCGCAGCGCGAGCCGGACGCCGCCGCACGACCACACCACCTGGGCGGTGGTCGTGGGCGTCGAGGGCGAGGAGCTGAACAAGCACTACCGGCGCCTCGACGACGGCGCCGCATCGGGCCGGGCACGGCTCGAGGAGACCGGCGCGACGCTGGTCAAGGAGGGCACCGGCGTCGCCTTGATGCCCGACGACATCCACAGCATCGAGCGCGAGAGCGACGCGCCGATGCTCCACTTCCACCTCTACGGGAAGAGCCTCGAGCATCTGCCGGCCCGCCGGCAGTTCGACATGGCAGCCGGCACCTACGCGGTCTACCCGGCCAGCCCCAACATCGTGAAATGACGCGGACGATAGCCTCGGCCGAGCTGCACGCGCGGCTCGCCGAGAACCGGGACGAGCTCGCCCTGCTCGACGTCCGGGACGCCAGGCGCGTTCGCGCGCGGCCATATCCTGCTGGCCAGCAACGCGCCGGAGCAGCGCCTGGAGATCGACGTGCCGCGCCTGGTGCCGCGGCAAGCGGCGCCGGTCGTCCTCTGCGACGACGGCAACGGCTCCGCCGAGCGCGCCGCCGCCAGCCTCGCGCGCTTCGGCTACGGCGATCTCGCCGTGCTCGAAGGCGGCGTCCAGGCCTGGCAGGCGGCGGGCTACGTCCTGTTCGAGGGCGTCTACGTGCCGAGCAAGGCGTTCGGCGAGTACGTCGAGGCGGTCTGCGGCACGCCCCACATCAGCGCCGCGGAGCTCGCGCGTCTTTGCGCCGCCGGCAGCGACCTCGTGATCCTCGACAGCCGTCCCCTCGACGAGTACCGGCGCATGAACATCCCGGGCGGGATCGACGTGCCGGGTGCCGAGCTGGTCCACCGCATCCACGACCTCGCCCCCGACCCGACGACCTTGGTCGTGGTCAACTGCGCCGGCCGCACCCGCAGCATCATCGGCGCCCAGTCGCTGATCGACGCGGGCGTCGCCAACCGGGTGGTGGCGCTCGAGAACGGCACCATGGGCTGGACACTGGCCGGCCATGAGCTCGAGCACGGCCAGGCGCGGGTCCCGCCACCGCTAAGGACGGCGGGGCGGCTCTGGGCCCGGCAGGCGGCCGCAAAGGTCAGAGAACGCTTCGGCGTGCCGATGATCGACCACGCCACGCTCGCCCGCTGGCGCGGCGAAGGGCGGACGCTCTACGTCTGCGACGTGCGCTCGCCCGAGGAATATGCGGCGGGCCACCTGCCCGGCGCGCTCTGCACCCCGGGCGGCCAGCTGGTGCAGGCGAGCGACAGCTGGCTCGGGACCCATGGTGCCCGGGTCGTGCTGGTCGACGACGACGGCGTGCGCGCGACCATGACCGCGTCCTGGCTGCTCCAGATCGGGCGCTGGGCGGTCTCTGTCCTGGAGGACGGGTTCGGCGCCGACCTCGAGACCGGGCCGGAGGGCACGCCGGTCCTGGGCCTCGAGGATACGCCTGCCGATCTGCTGTGCGACGTCGAGGCCTTGGCCGGCCTCGAGCGCGGCCGCGACGTCGGGGTTCTCGACCTCGCCGACAGCCGGACCTTCCGCGCCGGGCACGTGCCGGGGGCGCGCCGCGTGCGCCGCGGGCAGCTCGAGACGGACCTCGCGCGCGTGCCGGCGGCGCCCGCCTACGTATTGACCTCGGAGGACGGCATTCTCGCGCGCCTCGCTCTCGCCGAGGCGGCTCGCCTGCGGCCCGGCCGGGTGCGGGTGCTGGCCGGCGGCACCGAAGCCTGGCGGGCGACCGGCCGGCCGCTCGAGCCCGGCGCCTGGGACGGGACGACGGCGACGAGGATGCCTACCTGCGGCCCTACGATCGCCCGCCCGAGCAGGTCGAGCAGGCGATGCGCGACTACCTGCGCTGGGAAACGGCGCTGGTGCCGGCGGTCGAGCGGGATGGCACGCTCCGCTTCAAGGCCCGGTAGCGCTGCCTCGGGATGGCCGAGCGGTTCGGTGCGCTGCAGCCCGCAACACGAAGGGCGCTGACCATGGCGAGGAACTTCGAGGCGGCGGGCGGTTGCCGATGCGACACCGGCCCGGTCCGCTATCGCTACACCAGGCGGCCGATCGAGACCCATTTCTGCTGCTGCACCGACTGTACCGCCATCTGCGGCGGCGCGCTCGCCCTGATCGCGGTGGTCGAGCGCAACGCCTTCAAGGTCATGGCGGGCGAGAGCAAGATCAAAAACTACGACACCAAGCCCAGCTGTCATCGCCGCTTCTGTGGCGCCTGCGGCTGCCACATGTTCCTCTACGCCGACGCATTCCCGGACTTCGTGTTCGTGCACGTGCCGACCGTGAATCGGGAGGCCGAGGTCGGCACGCCGCCGGACCGCTGGGTGTTCACGAGCTCCAGGCATCCGCTGGTGGTCATCCCGGCCGACGGCCTGCCGCGCCATCCGGGCTGGGCCAGCTCGCGCGACGCCGGCTGAGGGCCGCTCGGGCGTCTATTCGGCCGCCCGGGCCACCGGGTCCGAGTTCGGCGGTGCCGCGGCCGGCCTGAGGTTGGCCAGGAACTGCTCCGCGCAGCGGCGCCAGGAGAAGGTGGTGGCGTAGGCGCGGCAGCGCTCCCGCGAGATCTGCAAGGCATGCGCGACCGCCCGGCCGAGGTCCGGGTCGAGCACGCCGCAGCCCGATGCGCCGATCACGTCCAGGGGCCCCGGCACCGGGTAGGCCGCGACCGGCACCCCCGAGGCCAGCGCCTCCAGCAGCACCAGGCCGAAGGTGTCGGTCCGGCTGGGAAAGACGAAGACGTCGCCGCAGACGTAGTGGCGCGCGAGCTCGACCCCGAACCGGGCGCCCGCGAAGTGGACCTCCGGATAGCGCGCGCGCAGCCGCGCGAGCTGCCGGCCCGTCGCCGACCACGAGCTTGCTGCCGCCCGCGACCGGCAAGGCGAGGAAGGCGTCCAGGTTCTTCTCGACCGCGACCCGGCCGACGTAGAGATGCACCGGGCGCGGCAGCTCGAGCGCTCGCCGATGGTCGGGGCGGAACAGCTCGAGGTCGACGCCGCGCGACCAGTCCTTGACGTTGGTGAAGCCCGCCGCCTCGAGCTCGCGCCGGATCGTCCGGGTCGCCACCATGACGCCCTCGGCGGGCCGGTGGAACCAGCGCATCCAGGCGTAGCCGAGCTTGAGCGGCACCGGCCAGCGGGCATGGACGTATTCCGGAAAGCGGGTGTGGTAGGAGGTCGTGAACGGCAGGTCCCGTCGCCGGCATTGCCGGCGCGCCGCGAGCCCGAGCGGCCCCTCGGTCGCGATGTGGACGCAATCGGGGCGAAAGCTCGCAAGGCGCGCCGCGATCCGTCGCCCCGGCCGAAGCGCCAGGCGGATCTCCGGATAGCTCGGGCAGGGGATCGTCCGGAACTGGTCGGGCGCCACCACCTCGATCCGGTGGCCGAGGGCTTCGCACTCCTGCCTGACCCGCTGCAGCGTCCGGACCACTCCATTGACCTGCGGCGACCAGGCGTCGGTCACGAGGAGGATGCGCATCAGGCGGCGATCGCGGCCTTGCCGGTGGCGCGCGGCGCCAGCTGCCGCTTGACCGTGAGCAGATCGAACTGGCGCCGCTCCGCCCAGTGCACCAGCTCCAGGCGGCCATCCATGTGCTCGACCAGCGCCGAGCAGCTCTCGACCCAGTCGCCGTCGTTGAAGTACTGGACGCCCTCGATGGTCCGGATCTCGGGCTTGTGGACATGGCCGCAGACCACGCCGGCGACCGCGCGCCGGCGCGCCTCGGCGGCAAGCGCATGCTCGTAGCGCTCGACGAAGTTGACTGCGGCCTTGACCCTGGCCTTGAGGAACGCCGAGAGCGGCCAGTAGCGGAGCCCGAGCCAGCGGCGCAGCCGGTTGAAGCCGGTGTTGGCCTGGAGGGCGAGGTCGTAGGCGATCGAGCCGAGCCGCGCCAGCCACTGCATGTCGGTGCAGACGCCATCGAAAGCATCGCCATGGATCACCAGCAGGCGACGGCCGTCGGCGGTCTCGTGGATCGCATCGTGCAGCACCCGGACGCCGGCGAAGCCGCGCCCGATCCGCTTGCGCAGGGTCTCGTCGTGGTTGCCCGGCAGATAGACGACGCGGGTGCCGCGGCGCGAGCGCGCCAGCAGCGCGCGCAGGACCTGGCCGTGCCGTTTCGGCCAGAACCACCGTTTCTGCAGGCGCCAGCCGTCGACGACATCGCCGATCAGATAGAGATATTCGGACTCGACGTGCTGCAAGAAATCCAGCAGACAGTCCGCCTTGCAGCCCGGTGTGCCGAGATGTAAGTCGGAGATGAAGACCGTCCGATAGCGCTGGCTGGCCGGTCGTGCCCCGGTTGGTCGCGAGGACGAGTTCCCGAGCATAGTGTTGACTCACGCCTGATCACTCATGAAGCGCCAGCGCGAAGTACCCACACAATCGTGACGGTCGTATGACAGCACATGACTTTTGTCGCTCTGCTGGCGTTGCTTACCTTTCATTAATAAAGCGCGACGAGGCTGGGCTGTGGCGGGGCCCGGCCGCGGCGACCTGGGCGGCGCGGCTGGGAATTCCGGGCGGAGGCAGGAGCGCGTGAGCGACCAGTCGCACGGCCGTCGACTTATGATCATCTTCAACCCGACTTCCGGCTGGCGGCGGCGGCGGCGTTTCGCCGCGGTGCTGGGACGGCTGCGCGCGCTGGGTTGCCAGGCGGAGGTCTACGAGACCAGGGCGGCGGGCGACGCCGAGCGCCTGGCCGCCGCCTTCGACCCCTGCCGCTACGATCTGCTGGTGGTGGCCGGCGGCGACGGCACGGTCAACGAGGCGATCAACGGCCTCGGCGACCGGCGCCTGCCGCTCGCCATCCTGCCGCTCGGCACGGCCAACGTGCTCGCGGCCGAACTCGGCCAGCGCGGCGATCCCGACGCGATCGCCCGGACCATCGCGCAGGGCGCGGCGCGCCCGGTCACGGTCGGCATCGCCAATGGCCGTCGCTTCATCCTCATGGCCGGCGCCGGCTTCGATGCCCTGGTGGTCGCGACCGTCGACCTCAGGCTCAAGCGCTGGCTCGGCAGGGGGGCCTACGGGCTCGCGATCCTCCGCCAGCTGCTGGTCTACGGCTTTCCGAGCTACCGGGTGACCCTGGACGGCGTCGTCCACAGGGCCGCCTCGGCGGTGGTCGCCAACGCCCATTTCTACGGCGGCCGCTTCGTCACCGCGCCGGCCGCCGACCTCGAGAGCCCGACCTTCGAGGTCGGCCTGTTCGAGCGCTCCGGCCGGGCGGCGGCGATCGGCTACGCGCTTGCCCTGTTCCTGGGCTTGCTGCCGCGCCTCAAGAGCTATCGGATCCTGGCCGGGCGCCGGATCGAGATCGAGGGGCCGGCGGGGGAGCCCGTCCAGGCCGACGGCGACGTCATCGCCCGCCTGCCGGTCCGGATCGAGCTCTTGCCGTCAGCGCTCGAGCTGGTCTTTCCGCCCGGACGGGATCGGCTCCGAGCGCCGGCCGGCCTCGAGGCCGAAGCGCTCCCGCCTGTCGCGGCCGAATTTCTGGCGCCCGCCGCCAGCCACATCCCGAAGTCCGGATGACCGCCATCATGACCAAGTCGCGAGCCCCCGCCGCGCCGCCCCCGACCTGCCAGATCTGCGGCCGCTCGAAGACCAAAGCGGCCCTGCTGCCCGCAGCGCTGGTGCGCGCCTCGCTCGTCGAGCAGATCCTGCGCGCCTGTCCGACCTGGTCCGCGGCCGGCTACATCTGTCAGGACGATCTGAACCGGTTCCGCAGCGCCTACGTCCAGGCTCTGCTCCAGCAGGAGAGGGGCGAGCTGTCCTCGCTCGATCGCTCGGTGCTCGAGAGCCTGGCGCGCCATGAGACGCTCGCCCAGAACGTCGAGACGGAGTTCCAGAACAAGTTCTCGGTCGGCGAGCGGCTGGCCGACCGGATCGCCGACTTCGGTGGCAGCTGGACCTTCATCCTGCTGTTCGGGGCCGTGATCCTGATCTGGGTGCTGATCAACACCGTCTTCCTGCTCGCGCGCGCTTTCGATCCCTACCCGTTCATCCTGCTCAACTTGTTCCTGTCCTGCCTCGCCGCCCTCCAGGCGCCGATCATCATGATGAGCCAGAACCGCCAGGAGGCGCGCGACCGGCTGCGCTCGGAGAACGACTATCGGGTCAACCTCAAGGCCGAGCTCGAGATCCGCCAGCTGCACGAGAAGCTGGACCATCTGCTGCAGCACCAGTGGGAGCGGCTGATGGAGATCCAGCAGATCCAGA
>CAWCRU010000025.1:0-75337 GCA_963798075.1 uncultured Alphaproteobacteria bacterium
AAGAACAGGATCGTGAGCAGCAGGGCCGTGCCGAGCATCATCTGCCAGATGTCGGGCGTGTAGGCCATGGCGAAGCTCTGCACCAGCTCGAACAGCAGCGAGCCCAGGAAGGGCGCGATCACGCTGCCGGTGCCGGCCAGAATGGTCACGAACACGAAGCCGCCCGAGGTCGTCCAGTAGGCCATCTCGGGGTCGATGTGGCCGACCGCGAGCGCCGTCAGCACGCCGCCGAAGCCCGCGAGCGCGCCGGCGATCACGACCTCGAGGTGGACCACGCCGCGGACCGAGACGCCCAGATATTCGACCCGGATCTCGTTGTCCCGGATCGGCGCTGCCAGCTGGCCGATCGTCGATTCCTGGAAGGTGTGGACCAGGCAGGCGGCGATCAGGCCGGCGACGATCGTCAAGAGATAGATGCTCTGGACGACCGCGGCCCCGCTCGGGGCGTAGCCCAGGAACGAGGGCGGCGTGATGTTGACGCCATCGGTCGAGCCCAGCGCCTCGGTGTTGACCAGAAGACCATAGAGGATCATCGAGAACGCGAGGCTCAGCATGGCAAAGAAGATCTCGCGGTAGCGCGCGAGCAGGAGCCCCACGACCCAGGCGACCACCGCCGCCACCGCGCCGCCGAGCAGCAGCAGGAGCACGGCGTCCGAGAGCCCGAACCAGAGGCCCGCCAAGCCCGCCGCGTAGCCGCCGGCGCCGAAATAGAGCGCTTGGCCGAACGACACCAGGCCCGCCCGCCAGAGGATCATCAGACCGAGCACGACCAGCGCCTTGGCGACCGCGACCGTGATCAGGAACAGCGCCCACTGCGGCAGCACGAACCCGGCGACCGCCGCGACCACGAACACCAGGGCGAGCGTCAGGATGGTCCGATCGAGCATCAGATCTTCCTCGCCTGCATCCGGCTGAACAGACCCTCGGGCCGGACCGCGAGCACGAGCGCCATGACCGCATAGACGACGAACAGCTCGACCTGCGGGAACAGATGCACGGCCGCCGCCCGCCCGAGGCCGACGATCAGCGAGCCGATCAAAGCGCCCGGGATGCTGCCCATGCCGCCGATCGCGACCACCGCAAACGCGATCACGATGACCTCGACGCCGAGGCCCGGCGTGACCGAGATCTTGGGCGCGGTGACGGCGCCGCCGAAGGCGCCGAGCACCGCCCCGATCAAAAACGTGATCGCAAACACCCGGGTGACGTTGATGCCGAGCGCGGTCGCCATCTCGCGGTCGTAGATCACCGTGACCAGGAGCTTGCCCCAGCGGGTGCGGTTCAGGCCCCACCAGGCGCCGAGCGCGATCAGGCCGGCGAGCCCGATCAGGCCCAGGTCGTAGTTGGAGATGATCAGGTCGCCGACGATCACGTTGTCGAGCGCGACGTAGGGCTGGTAGGCGAAATAGGAATCGGCGCCCCAAATCAGGCGCAGCACGTCCTCGAGGATCAGGAACACGGCGTAGGTGACCAGCACCACGATCACCTCGTCGCGGCCGTAGATCCAGCGCAGCAGGCCGCGCTCGAGGATCGTGCCCAGGAGGATGCCGATCAGGACCGCGGCCAGCAGCATGGCCGCAAAGCCGCCCACGACCGGCAGGCCGGCGTCGAAATAGAGCCCGACCAGGGTCGCCGCCCCATAGGCGCCGAAGGCGTAGAACGAGCCGTGGGCGACGTTCAGGATCTTCATCACGCCGAAGATCAGCGACAGTCCGACCGCGACGATGAACAGCCAGGACGCGTAGACCAGGCCGTCCATCAGGATCGCAAAGGCCGTGAGCACCGCCGCCTGCTACCGTCTAGCGCGGGACGGGGCGGCGCGCGCGGCACCGCCCCCCTGAGCGGTCGGCGGCGGGCCGGCCGCTCAGCCGCATTTGGCGCCCGCCATGCCCCCCTTGAGCCAGTCGCCGCTGGTCATGCCCGCAGGCGGGTTGACGCAGTCCGCCGGGTAGCGGACCACGTCGATCAGCGTCGGCTTGCCGCTCTCCTTGTCGAACTTGAAGGTCCCATAGGCGGTGTCGCTGACCGCCTGATGGCCGTTGCCAAGCGTCATGGCGACGGGCCCGGCCGCGGCCTCGAAGGTCAGGTTCTCGAACGCCTTGATCACGTCGTCGGTCGCGGGCTTGCCGCCCTTGGCCGCCTTGTCGTAGGCCGTCTTCAGCCCGATCAGCGCCTGCACCATGTGGTAGGCCGAGTAGATCGGCGGGGTGCCGTAGCGATCGGTGAAGTTGCTCTGCAGCCAGCGGTTCATCTCGCTGTCCGGGGCGAGCACGCCGTTCGGGCCGCGGGCGCCGATGACGGCACCCTCGGGCATCTTGGCGCCGAGCCGGAACATCGCCGTCTCGGCCGAGGTCAGCACCATCGGGACGCGCTGCGGCAGGCCACGGGCCAGGCTCTGGAAGATGAAGCTCTCGAGATCGCCGCCCCAGAGGCTCGAATGCAGGACGTCGGCGTTGTCGACCAGGAGTGCTGAGATCTCGGAACCGTATTCGCCCGCGAACAGCTTCGGGAACAGTTCCTTGCCGACGGTCGCGTCGGGGGCCAGCGTCTTCATCGCGAGCACGAAGTCGCGCCAGGAATCCTGGCCCCAGGCGTAGTTCTGATTGATGCCGTCAAAGCTCTTGATGTCGCCGAGCTTGCTCGTGATGTAACGGGCGGCGCCGACGCTGTCCATGGTCGCATGGGGCGCGGTCCGGAACACGTACTTGTACGAGTTCTCCTCGAAGATCCGGGGCGTGCCGCAGTCGAACAGGACGGTCAGGACCTTGAGCTCCTCGGCGACCGGAGCGACCGCGAGGCAGTCGCCGGACGAGATGTAGCCGATGATCGCATCGACGTTCTCGCGCTGGACGAGGTTGCGCAGCTCGGTGACCTGGGTGGTCGTGCCGCCGGCCTCGTCGATGTAGACCGGCTGGACCTTGAGCCCGCCGATTCCCTTGCTGTCGTAGGGGGCGGGGAGGGTGCCCGCATTGATGTTCTCGATCATCAGCTCGGCGGCGTTGCGGGATGGCACCCCGAACGGGCCGGCGGCAGGTCCGGACAGGAAGACGACGATGCCGAGCTTGAGCGTGCCGTCCTGGGCCATGGCCGGGGCGCCGCCCGCCAGCGCCGCCGCCAGCGCGCCGCTCGCGAGCCCCGTACCGAGTTTGTTGACCACACTCCAGAGCATCGCTGCCTCCGTCTGTTGGTTGTCCTTGGCGCCAACGATGCACTGTCGCGGGCGTTCTGGCAAACCCTTAGGTCGTCGTGGGCGGTGCCGCGGGCTTGCTCGGGGCGGTGCGCTACCCAGGGAGTCGCTCGCGCGATAACAACCACTAGTATGCTAGTGGATCGAAGCTAACGCTTGGTACCCTCTTTTGGCGGCGGCGATGATCGCCTTGGGGTCGGCTCGCCAGACGAAGGGCTGGGGGTGGTGGTTGTGGGCCGCGACGAAGCAGTTGATGGCTTCCTGCAAGGCGACGACGGAGGGGAACACGCCGCGTTTGAGCCGGCGCTTGGTGAGCTTGGCGAACACGGTCTCGACCGCGTTGAGCCAGGAGCATGAGGTCGGAGTGAAGTGGAAGATCCAGCGCGGATGCCGGGTCAGCCATCGCCGCACCTTGGCGTGCTTGTGGGCGGCATAGTTGTCGAGGATGACGTGGATCACCTTGCCGGCCGGCACGGCGCGCTCGACGCCATTGAGGAAGCGGATGAACTCCTGATGCCGGTGCCGTTGCATGCATCGGCCGATGACCGTGCCGTCGAGCACGTTGAACGATGCGAACAGCGTGGTCGTGCCGTTGCGTTTGTAGTCGTGGGTCATGGTGCCACAGCGGCCTGGCTTGATCGGCAGGCCCGGCTGGGTCCGGTCGAGCGCCTGAATCTGGCTCTTCTCGTCGATCGACAGCACCACGGCATGGGCCGGCGGATCGACATACAGGCCGACGATGTCCTCGACCTTGGCCGCAAAATGCGGATCGGTCGAGAGCTTGAAGTTGCGGACTTGATGGGGTCGCAGCCCGTGGGCCCGCCAGATCCGCTGCACCGAGCTGACGCTGAGCCCGCTGGCCGCGGCCATCGCCGGCGCCGTCCAGTGGGTCACCCCGTCCGGCGGCGCCTCTTCCAGCGTACGCATCACGACCCCCTCGACCGCAGCCTTAGGCAACGGTGGGATGCGCGACGGCCGGGTCTTGTCGTGCAGCAGACCGTCAACGCCCTCCGCCATGAACCGCTCCTGCCACCGCCACACGCACGGTTTCGACATGCCAGACCGGCGCATCACCTCGGCGGTGCCGCAGCCATCCCCGCTCGCCAGAATAATCCGCGCCCGCCAGACATGCTTTTGCGGGCTGTTGCGGTCCGCCACGATCGCCTCGAGCCGCGTCCGATCGCCGGCGATGACTTCGATCTCGATCCCCTTGCGCATGGCCACAGCCTATCATCGCCATGCCGCTCAGGGAATCTTTCGTTAGACTTAGTCCACTAGCGTCGCTTGATGCGGGTGGCGAGCCTGCAAGCGAAAGAGGCACTCAAACTCCGGGCCTGCGCAGCCTCGGCGCAGTCTTGGATTTCCTGGGGTGAGCCATCCCTCTGCCGGACCTCTCGGCATGGTCAAACCGTCGTGGAGTGACTTCCTCGAACAGACCGTGCCCGGCGTCGCCATCCTGACCTTTGGGTGCGTGTTCCTGCTCTATCTGGCGGTGACGTTCTTACTCTGGCGGAAGAGCGGTTCACCGAGAAACGCCAAACTCGGGGAGTTCACCTTCTTGAGCTGTGTTGGCAGTCTCCTTGTGGCTTCTTTTTCAGTATTGGTTCCGATTTTGACGTGGTCTTTTCCCGAACATCAGATGCGATGTCATTCGCCAGCGTTCATTTTACGACTTGCAGCTACATCCTCGGAGGATTATTAATAGTAGTGAGCTTGATATCTGATGGCCCGGAAGAATGAGAGGAAACACGAAAGCAAAGGAAATTTCGCGAAACAGTTACTGATTCAAATACAACTATCGAACAGATCGAACAAATGGGCATTCGCGCGAAGGCCCATGGAGAGCATGTACTGTCTGTGATCGCGCAGCAGGCTCTTGCCGAGCGGCAGATCGGCCGCCGGAATACCCCGCCTGAGAAGGAGAGGTGAGGAGCGCTCGGTCAACCGAGGCTCGCCTCCGCGCCGGACGGCACGCGGCGCGTTGGCGGCGCCACCGAGATGGATCCTGCGCTGGATGCCCGGCAAGAGCGACGACGAGATCGCCCACCTTCAGGCCGCGGACGTGCCGGCAAAGCCGCCGGCTCAGGCGGGGGCCTGATGGACCTCGATGACGTTGCCTTCAGGATCATAGAAAAAAATCTGCTGCCAGCCGCTCATCGCGAAGCCGCCATAGTCGGCATAGGGCACGCCTTTCGCCTCGAGCCGGCGCTTGAAGCTATCGATGTCGTCGGTGCGAAACGCGATGTGGCCCCGCTCGAGCGGGTTGACCGGCTTTTTCATGCGAAACCCGCACTCGAGGTCCTGGACTGCACCCCCGAAGTGAGACAGGGAAATCAGGGACAGGTTGGGTGGGACGACCTCAGAGGCCGCTGCGCAGCGGCCTCTGAGGTCGTCAGGTCGGCTTCGAACTCGATCGGCGAGCGGTAGGCGAGCGCCGAATGCAAACGTTGTCGATTGTACACCTCCTCGATGAAGGCGCCGATCGCCGCCTGCGCGGCGGCGAGGTCGCGGTAGGCGCGGCCGTCGACCTCCTCGGTCTTCAAGGTCTTCATGAAGCTCTCCGCCATGGCGTTGTCGTAGGGGCAGCCGACCCGGCTCATGCTCGGCTGAATGCCGGCCGCCGCGAGGCGCCCGATATAGTCGCCGCAGGCGTACTGCACGCCGCGATCGGAGTGATGGACGAGGCTGCCCGGCACGACCTCGCGGCTGCCCAGCGCCAACTCGAGCGCGGCCAGCGCCAGGCTCGCCTGGAGATGACTGGCCAACGCCCAGCCGACCGCGCGCCGGCTCCACGCGTCGAGCACCACCGCGAGATAGGCGAATTCCTCGTCGAGCCGCACATAGGTGATGTCGGCGACCCAGAGCTGATTGGCCGCGCTCGGCTGCAGGCGCCAGGCGAGGTTCGGGTAGATCCGCCAGCCATGGCGCGCGTCGGTGGTCGGCGGCACGAAGGTCCGCCGCCTCAGGCACAACAGATTGTCCTCACGCATCAGCCGCAGCACGCGCTTGTGGTTGACGCACCAGCCCGCGCGCCGCAGCAGCGCGCTGATCCGCCGGTGGCCGTAGTGCCGGTGCGCCAGTGCCAGGCGTTGCACGGCATCGCGCACCGCGGTCTCCTCCCGGCGCGGCGCCGAGGCCCGCCAGGACCGGTAATAGCTCGCGCGGCTGACGCCGGCGAGCGCGCACATCCGCTCGACCGGAAGCCTGGCTTCCGGGAGTTCGCCCTGCGGTCGCGTCATCGCCTGGATGAGGGCGTAGACGCCGTCCCGCCAGGTCCGTCGCTCGGCCGGCGTGACGCCTCGACCTGCCGCAAGGCGCGCGTGAAAAAATCGAGCTCCAGCTGCTGCTGCCCGACCTTGCGCTCGAGCGCGGCGATGCGCTCCTGCGCGCGCGCCAGCGGGTCCGTGCTGCGGCCCCCTGCCGGCGGCGAGCCCGACGCCAAGGGTGCCTTGCGGGGTCGCCCGACCCCGCGCAACGCCGCCGGTCCGCCACGCCGGAACGCATCGCGCCACTGGTTCAAGAGCTTCCGCCGCAGCCCCAGCTCACCCGCCAGCGCACTGGCGCTGGTGCCGGCCTCCAGGCGCCGCACCACATCGAGCTTGAACTCACGGCTGCACGCACGGGCAATGACCTTGGACATCTGTTCTCCTTCCGAGAACTGTCCCTCATTACCCGTGTCTCACTTCGGGGGTGCAGTCCAGTCCTTTTCCGCGATATGCATCTGGGTCGTGCCGTCGGTGACAAAAGCGACATCGCCGGCATAGCCTTCCTGGCTCACGACCCGGCTCGCGTTCATCGACGGCTCCGGCTCCAGGTCAAGCACGTCGCGGTAGAACTCATCCATCGCCGGCACGTCGGTCGTGCACAGGTTGATGTGGTGCAGCTTGAGCTTCATCGCCTTTTCCTCCACTGCGAAGCGCTTGCATCGGCCCGGCCGGGCGCCTAGGCAAAACGGGACTGCCACGGGGCACCATATACCAACACCGGGAGGCAGGCGTTGGACTTCGAGACCATCCTCTACGAGGAAGACGGGTCGGTCGGCTGGTTGACGCTCAACCGGCCCGAGGACGGCAACATGTTCACCGCTGTGATGTGCCACGAGATCCGCGACTGCATCAACGCCGTCCGGCGCGAGACGCGCACGCGCGTCTTGGTGATCACCGGCGCTGGCGAGAAGTTCTTCTGCCTCGGCGGTCGCAAGGAGGGGATGGAGGAGACAAAGCTCTATGCGGGCGTCCTGCCCACGCTCGAGATGTACGAGAGCATCGATCGGCTGCAAAAGCCCGTGATCGCCTCCGTCAACGGTTTTGCGGTCGGCGGCGGCAACGTGCTCCAGGTCGTCTGCGATCTCACGATCGCCAAGGAGAGCGCCATCTTCCGCCAGGTGGGGCCGATGATGGGGAGCTTCGATGCCGGCTACGGCACCTGGTACCTTGAAGACCTGGTCGGCAAGAAGAAGGCGAAGGAGCTCTGGTACCTGAACCCCAAGCTCACGGCCAAAGAGGCGCAGGCGATCGGCCTCATCAACCGGGTCGTGCCGGACGACCGGTTGCGCGCCGAGACGAGGGCCTGGGCGCTCGAGGTCGCGGAGCGGGGCGCCTTCGCGCTCGCCTCGATCAAGGCAGCCTTCGGCGCCCGTCACGGCGGCGTTGCCGGGCTCGCCCGGGTGGCCCACGATCTCTTGCTGCGCCAGTATCTGGAGAGCGAGGAATCGAAGGAGCTGGGCGCGGCGTTCGCCGGGCGCCGCAAGCCCGACCCCGAGACGTTCGGCCGCTGAGGCGCAGCCCGGCCATGGGCCATCTCCTGACCCTGCATGATCCGCGCACCGCCAGGCGCTACTATGAGGCGGGCGTCTGGCGCACCGACACTTTCTACACGCTGCTCGCTGGCCATGCCGCCGAGCGGCCGCAGGCCTTCGCAGCCCGGGACGGCGCCAGGCGGCTGACCTATGCCGAGCTGCAGGCTTGGGTCGATGCGATGGCCGATGCCTTCGCCGAAGCTGGCCTGCGGCCCGGCGAGCGCGTCAGCCTCTGGCTCTCCAACCGCCTCGAGGCGCTGGTCGCGTTCCTCGCCTGCGCGCGCAACGGCTACGTCTGCAACCCCTCGCTGCACCGCAACTACCGGGTCGAGCAGGTCGGCGACCTGCTGCGCTACATAGACGCGCGCGCGATCCTGGTCGAGGAGGGCTGGGGTGCTGATGCCGGCCATGAGGCCCTGCTCACGACCCTGCCGGGCATGCGCAGGCTCTACCGGCTGCCGCGGACGCGCGTGCCGGGACCCGAGCTGCCCGGGCCGGAGGTCGCGGCGAACGGGCTCGGGCCGGTCGACGACAATCCGGACAAGGTCGCCTATCTCGCGTTCACCTCGGGCACGACCGGCGTGCCCAAGGCCGTGATGCATTCCGACAACACGTTGCTCGCCAACTGCCGCGACCTCGTGCGCGACTGGCGCCACGACCATACGACCGTGCTCTTGAGCCTCTCGCCGCTCTCGCACCACATCGCCTGGGTCGCCGCCGGCCAGGCGCTGAGCGCCGGCATGGAGCTCGTGATCGACGATCCGCCCGAAGGCCTGAGCCGGCTCGACTGGCTGCTCGAGAGCGGCGCCACCTACGTCATGGGCGTGCCGACCCACGCCATGGACATCCTGGCCGAGCAGCGGCGGCGAGGGCTCGAGCGCCTGGGCGCGGTCCGTCTCTTCTACATGGCGGGAGCGCCGATCCCGCGCGCGGTCTGCGAGCGCTTTCTCGAACAGGGCATCAAGCCGCAGAACATCTACGGCATGACCGAGAACTCCTCGCATCACTACACCCACCCGGACGACGATGCCGACACCATCTGCGCCACCTGCGGCCGCGGCGGGCGGGGCTACGAGGTCAAGATTTTCGATCAGACCGATCCGGACCGCGAGGTCCCGGCCGGCACGATCGGCCAGATCGGCGGCCGCGGCGGGGCCTTGATGCTCGGCTATTTCGGCAACCAGGCGGCAAGCGAGCAGTCCTTCAACCGGGACGGCTGGTTCCTCTCGGGCGACCTCGGCCGGCTCGATGCCCGGGGCAATCTGCAGATTGTCGGCCGGCTCAAGGACATCGTGATCCGGGGCGGCCACAACATCCATCCCGGCCAGGGTCGAGGAGCTGGCGCTGCGCCATCCGCTGGTCGGGCGCGCCGCCGCCTTCGGGGTGCCGGACGAGCGCCTCGGCGAGCGGCTCTGCCTTGCGGTCAGCTCTGCCGGTGACGAGCCGCCGCAGGCGGATGCGCTGCTGCATGAGCTCTTCGCCGCGGGACTCTCGATCTACGACATGCCGGAATACTTCGTCCTGCTCGACGAGTTTCCGTTGACCGCGAGCGGCAAGATCCTGAAGCGCGACCTGGTGGTCTGGGCGCGCGAGGGCCGGATCGCACCGCTGCCCTGCCGCTTCGCAGCGCAAGACCGACCATGACCAGCCTGCTCGACCGCCTCGATGCGCCAGAGGGCCTCGCAGACGAGGAGGCGATGCTGGTGCGCACGGTGCGCCGGCTGGCCGAGGACGTGATCGCGCCGCGCGCCGCCCACCACGATCGCACCGCAGAATTCCCCTGGGACAACGTCGAGGCGATCAACGCCCTCGGCCTCAACGCCATGTTCGTGCCCGAGGCCTACGGCGGCCAGCCGGTCTCGTACCGTGCTTACCTCGCCTGTGTGCGCGAGCTCAGCAAGGCCTGCGCCGCGACCGGCAGCGTCTGGTCGACCAATTTCCACGCCATGAAGCCGCTCATCGACTTCGGCAGCGAGGAGCAGAAGCGCCGCCTGCTGCCCAAGATCGCCGCGGGCGGGCTCGGAGCCTTGTGCATCACCGAGCCCGACGCCGGCTCGGACGCGACCGGCATGCGCACCTCCTTCACGCTCGATGGCGACCAGATCCGGATCGACGGCGGCAAGACCTTCATCACCAACGGCAACGTCGCCGACCGTCTGCTCCTGTTCGGCAAATGGAGCGGGATTGACGACCCGCGCCAGGCGATCTCGGTTCTGGTGGTCGAAGGCGGTACCGCCGGCCTTGCGGTCGTCCGCACCGAGGACAAGATGGGCATCCGCGCGTCCTCGACCGCGACGCTTGCCTTCGAGGACTGCCGCGTGCCGCGCGCCAACCTCTTGGGCGAGCCCGGCGATGGCCTCAGGATCCTGCTGGCGGCGCTCAACAAGTCCCGCCCCTCGATCGCGGCGCACGCGCTCGGGATCGCACGCGCGGCCTTCGAGGATGGGGTCGCCTACATCAACGAGCGCCGCCAGTCGGGCCGCAGGATCGTCGAGTTCCAGGGCATCCGGTTCCTGCTCGCCGACCTCGCGAGCGAGCTCGCGCTCTGCGAGCGCTTCCTCTGGCACGTGGGCGCCCTGCTCGACGCCGGCGAGAGCGACATCGGCATCGACGCCTCGGTGCTCAAGCTGCGCGCCTCCGATCTCGCCATGCGCATGACCACCGAGGTCGTGCAGCTGTTCGGCGGCTACGGCTACTGCAAGGACCAGCGGGTCGAGCGGCTGATGCGGGATGCCAAGATCACCCAGATCTGGGAGGGCACCAACCAGATCCACCGGCAGCTGATTGGACGGAGTTTCACCCGAAAATGAGCCGGACGATCAGGACGGTCGGCGTCGTCGGCGCCGGCGGAACCATGGGGGCGGGGATCGCGATCGTGGCCGCGCGCGCCGGCTTCCGGACGATCGCCTGCGACCTCGAGGCCAAAGCCCTCGATCGCGCCCGCCGCCAGACCGAGGCGTTTCTCACAAGGTCGATCGAGCGCGGCAAGCTCACCCCCGAGGAATTCGACTTAATCCTCAAATCCTTCGTCCAAACAACTGATATTGGCCACCTTGGGGCGTGCGATCTGGTGGTGGAGGCGGTGTTCGAGGATCTTGCGACCAAGCAGAAGCTGCTGAGCGCGCTGCATGAGGTCTGCCCGCCGGAGACGATCTTTGCCTCCAACACCTCGACGCTCTCGATCACCGAGATCGCCGCCGGCTGCGGCCGCGAGGACCGGGTGGTCGGCATGCACTTCTGCCTGCCGGCGCAGCTCATGAAGCTGATCGAGCTCTCGCCCGGCCTCAACACCAGCAAGGCCACGTTCGAGGCGGCATGGGCCTGGTGCGAGGCGGCCGGCCAGACGCCGGTCCGGACAGAGGACCGGCCGGGCTTCATCCTGAATGCTCTCCTGGTGCCCTTCAACAATGACGCGATACGCGCGCTCGAAGCCGGCGTCGCGGCCGCCGCCGACATCGACAAGGCGGTCAAGGTCGGGCTCGGCTACAAGATGGGTCCCTTGGAGCTCGTCGACCTGATCGGGCTCGACACCCAGCTCCGCCTCTGCGAGGCCTTCTACCCGATCACCCTCGATCCGCGCGCCGCAGCGCCGCCCCTGCTCCGACGCATGGTCGCGGCCGGCCATCTCGGGCGCAAGGCGGGCCGCGGCTTTTTCCGCTACGAGGGCGACGCGATGTTCGGAGGCTAGGGGATGCCCTATCGGGTCGTACGGCAGGGGGAAAGCCGGTCCTTTCCCACGGATGACCCGTTCCTTGCGGGAGCGAGCGCTGACGGCGACATCGTCCTTTACCTCGGCGTTGCCCACGCCGCCGACGGTTCGAAGAAAGCGATTCTGGTCGAGCTCCGCAGCGAGTGCCTGGGCGCGCATACCGGCGAGGGCTATGGCGGCGAGGGCTCGAACGTGCTGGGCTTCGCCCGCTACCGCAACGGCGACGATCCGCCGTCCAAGCTGATCGAGCTCGTGGTCCAGCCCAAGAGCGCTCCGAGCGCCATCGAGGCCGCGCGCGCCGTTTTCGAGAGCGCCGGCCTCGGGGTCGTGATCGCCGCCGACCAGGCCGGCCGGATCCTCGATCGGCTGCTGCGCCCGGTCTACAACACGGCACTCCGCCTGCTCGACGAGGGCCTCGCGAGCGCGGACGCGATCGACATGACCTGCCGGCTCGGCCTCGGCTATCCGGACGGCCCGATCGAGCGGGTCCTGCGCGGCGGTCTCGCTCACCATCACGACGTCAGCAAGGCGCTTTTCGAGGTCTACGGCACGCAGGGCTTTGCGCCCGCGCGCCGGGCCGTGGTCGCCAAGCAGCGCGCGGAGCGCGGCCGGTGAGCCAGCCGCTCGCCGGCGTCACCGTCCTCGACTTCTCGACGCTCCTGCCGGGGCCGTTCGCCGGTCTGATCCTGGCCGAGGCCGGTGCGCTCGTGATCAAGATCGAGCGCCCGGGTCAGGGCGACGAGATGCGTGCCTACGAGCCCAGGCTCGGCGAGGCGAGCGTCAACTTCGCGCTCCTCAACCGCGGCAAGCGCTCGATTGCGCTCGACCTCAAGGCGGCGGGCGCCTGCGATCGCCTCCTGCCGCTGATCCGCAAGGCGGACGTTCTGATCGAGCAGTTCCGGCCCGGGGTCATGGACCGCCTGGGCCTCGGCTACGAGGCGTTGCGCTCGGAGAATCCAGGATTGATCTGGTGCTCGATCACCGGCTACGGGCAAAGCGGGCCGAAGGCCAGGGTCGCGGCGCACGACCTCAACTACATCGCCGAGACCGGGCTGCTCGGCCTCTCGGCCGGTGCCGCCGGCACGCCGGTGATCCCGCCCGCCCTGATCGCCGACATCGCGGGCGGCGCTTATCCCGCGGTGATCAATATCCTGCTGGCCCTGCAGCAACGCGCCCGGACTGGCCATGGCTGCCGGCTCGACATCGCGATGACCGACCAGCTGTTTCCGCTGATGTACTGGGCGCTCGGCAACGCCCTCGCGACCGGCCGCTGGCCGCGCCCGGGCGGCGAACTCGTGACCGGCGGCTCGCCGCGCTACCGGATTTTCCGCACCTCCGACGACCGCTTTCTCGCCGCGGCGCCGTTGGAGCAGCGCTTCTGGGAGCGTTTTTGCCACCTGATCGGCCTCGAGGCGCGCTTTCGCAACGATGCCCATGATCCGGCGGCAACGATCGCCCGCCTGGCCGAGATCATCCAAAGCCAGCCGGCGGCGCATTGGGAGGAGCGGTTTCGAGGCGAGGACGTCTGCTGCGCCATCGTGCGCACGCTCGAAGACGCGCTGGCCGACCCGCATTTTCGGGGCCGTGGCCTGTTCGATCACGAGCTGCAGGCGGACGGGCGCAGGGTGTCCGCGATGCCGGTGCCGGTCGCGCCGGAGTTCCGCAGCCCTGCGCCCGCCGGCTATCCGGCGCTCGGCGAAGCCAACGCGCTGCTCGACGAAATCTAGGAAAAAAATGCGCGCGATCGTGGTCAGAAAGTTCGGGCCGCCCGCAGCCATGACGATCGAGGACTGGCCGACGCCAGCGCCAGGGCCGGGTCAGATCCGGGTCGACGTCCGCGCGATCGACGTCAACTACCCGGATCTTCTGGTGATCGGTGGCACGTACCAGACGCTGCCGCCGCTGCCGTTCGTGCCGGGCAAGGCCGCAGCCGGGGTGGTTTCCGCGGTCGGGGAGGGCGTCGGTCACTGCCGCCCCGGCGAGCGGGTGCTGGTCCAGGTCGAGCACGGCGCCTATGCCGAGCAGATCCTGGCGGCGGCCGAGCACGCCTACGTCATGCCGGCGGCCATGGGCTTCACCGAGGCCGCCGCAATGGGCCTCGCCTACCAGAGCGCGCACTTCGCGCTCATCGACCGCGGCGAATTCCGGCCGGGCGAGAGCGTGCTCGTGACCGGAGCTGCCGGTGCGGTCGGCCTCGCCGCGGTCCAACTGGTCAAAGCCCAGGGCGGCATTGCGCTGGCCGGCACCCGCCGCCCGGCGCAGGCGGAGGCGATCCGGGCCGCGGGTGCCGATGCGATCATCGATCTCGGCGTCCCTGATCTTCGCGATGCGCTGCGCACCCAGGTCCACGCCGCGACCGGCGGGCAGGGCGTCGACATCGTGCTCGATCCGGTCGGCGGCAACGTCTTCGAGGCGAGCCTCAGGGCACTCGCCTGGCGCGGCCGGATCGTCGTGATCGGTTTTGCCGCCGGCCGAATTCCCGAGCTTCGGGCGAACTACCTGCTGGTCAAGAACATCAGTGCGAGCGGTCTCCAGTGGAGCGACTATCGCGACCGCGATCCAGCCTGGGTGCGCCGCGTCCAGGACGAGCTGTTCGACCTCTACCAGGCCGGCAAGCTCCGCCCGCAGATCGCGCGGACCTTCCCGATGGCCGACTTCGGGCCGGCCCTGGAACTCGTGGCGGGCGGTCGATCGCCAGGCAAGCTGGTCCTGACCACCGCGGTCGGTTGACAGCCGGGAGGCCGGGCCTAGGCTGCCGGTGGTTCAAAGGGGCGGGCAGGCGCGATGGCGGACGCGAAGGGTGCCGAGCTGATCACCGAGTTCCTGATCCGGGAACGCATCCCCTACGTCTTCGGCATCTGCGGCCATGGCAACGTCGGCCTGCTGGACGCCCTCTACGACGCCCGCGACCGGATCCGCCTGGTTTCGCCACGCCACGAGCAGGTCGCCGGCCACATGGCGGACGCGTTCTTTCGCGTCCGCCACCAGCCGGCCGCGACGCTCACCTCCTGCGGCCCCGGCTCCTGCAACCTCGTGATGGCGCTGGCGGTGGCGCTTTCCGACTCCTCGGCGCTGCTCGCAATCACGGCCAACGTCCCGACCCAGCAGTTCAACCGCGGCGCATTCCAGGAGCTGAACCGGCACTATCAGGCGGACTTCCCGAACGTGCTCCGGCCCGTGGTCAAGCGCAGCTTCCAGCCGACCCGGGTCGAGATGCTGCCCCTGTTCCTGCGCCAGGCGACCACGACGATGCTCGCCGGGCGGCCCGGGCCGGTCCAGCTCGACGTGCCCTTCAACCTGTTCCAGGAGACCGCCGAGGTGGCACTCGAGCCGCCCTCGCCCCGCTATCTGGCACAGCGTAGCGGCGCCTCCCCGGACGACATCGAGCGCGCGCTCGAACTGATCGCCGCCGCCCGGCGGCCGGTGCTCTTCATCGGCCACGGCGTCACCCTCTCGCAGGCCGGCCCGGAGCTCACAGCGCTCGCCGAGCGCCTGCAGATCCCGGTGATCAGCTCACCGAACGGCATGGGCTGCCTCGACATGGCGCATCCGCTCTCGCTGGGCTTCATCGGCCGCAACGGCGCCTACCCCGCGAACCAGGCCGGCCGCCACGCCGATCTCGTGCTGACCTTGGGCGCCCGCTTCGACGACCGCTCGTCCTCGTCCTGGCTCCCCGGCTATTCCTGGAATTTTCCAACTTCCAAACTCATCCAGGTCGACGTGGACCACGCCGAGCTCGGCCGCAACTATCCGCCCACACTTCCCATCCTGGCCGATGCCCGCACCTTCCTCCGCCAGCTGCTGGCCGGGATCGAGCGCCGAGGCATGACCCCGGAGCGCGCCGAATGGCAGGCCGAGATCACCGCCTGGCGGCAGGCCTGGGACGCGCACGTCGCGCCCAACTTCGAGCTCCACACGTCGCCCTTGCGGCCGGAGCGGATCGTCGCCGACTGCCGCCGCGTGCTCCCGGACGATGCGATCATCTCGCTCGATTCGGGCGTCCATCACAACTGGTTCATGCAGTTCTGGCAGGCGCGCCGGCCGCAGACGATGCTCAACACCTGGGGCTTTTCCGGGATGGGCTTCGGACCCGCGGGCATCCTCGGCGCCAAGCTCGCGGCCCCCGATCGCCCCTGCGTTGCGATCTGCGGCGACGGCGGCTTTGCGATGGTGCCGCATGTGCTCTGCACCGCGGTCGAGTACGACATCCCGGCGGTCTGGGTCGTCTGGAACAACTTCTCGTGGGCCGCGATCCGGGACATCCAGTACGGCCTGTTCGACGGCCGCGAGATCGGCACCGGCTTCTATGCCGGCGCCAACCGCGAGCCCTACAACCCGGATTTCGCCGCCTGGGCGCGCGCGGCCGGCGTCGATGCGACGACCATCACCCGTTCCGAGGATTTCGCGGGCGCGCTCGAGCATGCGATCCGCTCCGAGCGGCCGTATCTTTTGGATGTCCACGTCGATGCCGAGGTCCGCCCGCCCGCGACCGGCACCTGGGCGCTGCCGCCGATCCCGCACAAGGAGCCGGTGTTCGGCAAGCCCTACCTGCCCGAGCCCGCGCAGGGCGACTGAGGAGCCGTCATGGCCGACGAACCGCGCGCGCTGATCCGCAACATCGCCGAGGTCCCCTGGCAAGAGCCGCCCGCGCACCACGGCGGCGCGCTCTCGAAGATGCTCGTGCGCCCCGAGACCACGGGCTCGAGGCGGATCGACCACCGGATCTCCTGCTACCAACCCATGGCCTACGTCGCGCCGCACGCCCACAAAATCCAGGAGCAGGTCTACCACGTGCTCGACGGCGAGGGCCTGATGGAGATCGCGGGCGAACGCCGCGTGGTCCGCCGCCACGACGTCATCTTCCTGCCGCCCGGCGTCGAACACGCGATCTCCAACACCGGCCTCGTCGACCTCGTCTTCCTGGTCATCACCTCACCACCCGACGACGAGTGAGCGTGTCAACGGACCCACGGGCGCCGGTTGCTCTCGCGCGGCGCGACACGTAAATTCCCCACCATGACCAAGGTTCTGGAGCGGGACCTGTACGAGGCCGACTTCTTCGCCTGGACGCAGCACCAGTCGAAGGAGCTGCGCCGGTTCGCGCGCACCCGCCCGAACCTGCCGCTCGACCTTCCGCACCTTGCCGAGGAGATCGCCGACTTGGGCAAGGAGCAACGCAACGCGCTGCGCAGCTGGACCGTCCGCATCTCGAGCACCTGCTCCTGCTCGAGCACTCGCCGGCCGAAGCCCCGCGCCGCGGCTGGATCGACGAGATCGCCAACTTCCGCCGCGAGATCGACCTGCGCCTGAGCCCCACCCTGCGCCGCGACCTGAGCCGCCAGCTGCCCCGCCTCTACGACTACGCCCGCCGCCATCTGCAGAGCCGGCTGGAGCCCTACGGCGAGGCCGAGATCGCGCGCCACCTGCCCGAACGCTGCCCCTACACCCTCGACCAGGTCCTCGGCGACTTCTGGCCATCCCGGCGCAACGGGGCCTCGACGTCAGCCGGATGACCCTGCACCGGCTCTGGCGCGGCGAGCAGGCGGTCACCCCCGAGATGGCGCTCCGGCTGGGCAAGCTCTGCGACAACGGCCCGAATTCTGGCTGCGCATGTAGATGCTGCGCGCCCTCTGCCGCCTGGAGCGCCCGCTCGCCGCCGAGCTCGCCCGCATCCCGACCACCGTGGCGCGCAACGTACCCAGATTACCCCAATCGCTCCCGCAATTTGACGCAATGTGGATTCTCCGGGTCTAACTTCAAACCCTCTTGCGTATGGTTCCATGCTCTTTCCACGTCGCCCAATTGAAGGCAAAGCCACGCTACTCTTGAGCGATCAGTTGCATTTCCTTCATCTATACGCCCCTCCATCACGCTCGCGATCTCGTCAGCGAGCATCATCTTTTCGTCCTTTTCAAGAACGTCTCGCGCCGCGGCAACAACGCCATTAAACCGACTTGCCCACGCGCTGATTACGTGGAACTCGACGTCCGCTTTTTTACAGAGTTCAACAAGTGCGTGAATCTCTCCTATAATGTCTCCCGAACTGCGACAGTAATCCGCTAGCATCCTCCACGGCTCGGGCCCCGCTGCGTCACCCGACTGCTCGAGGTACTGCCGCACCGCGGCTTTCGCATGATCCAATTCCCCGCCATCGTCCATTTCACTCCAGAGTTTCGCAATGTCCAGCCATGTCACTGCATGTCGACGAGCGAGCAGCTCCAACATCCCAATATACTCCCCTCGATCCTCGGGTCGCTTCTCGATCTCCCTAGCTACATACGCCGTAAACCGTCTTACATGCAATTCGATACCCCGTTTTATCGACGCAGCCTGCGTTGCGCCGAACTCGTGAAGCAGCTTCGTATCGACCTCAACGGCGGCCCGATACGGGCTGGCCAACAGTTTTTTCCTCCCAAACAACGTAGCTACAAGCGGCACCTGCAGAAATTCCTGTCCATCCGCCTCGGACACCTCCACGTCGACAAACGAACTCTTCTGCAATGTTTCCAGGGCATCGTCAACGTTGACAAAGTCGTGCCGCAGCCGTAACATCACCGCCTGCAACGCAATTCGTGGAACCGCGGAGTTCCAATTCGACAAGGTGAGAAAAAGCCTCTGCGCCGACGGCGGTAAGCTATTATACGTCCTCTCAAACAAAGCGATCAAGATCTCTTCCTTGCCAGCCATAACCCGCTGTACTGGTGCTATTGCACGTGCCCTTGCGACCTCACCGAGCAACACTTTGATGACATACGGATGCCCACCCGCCTCTTCAAGAAGTCGTTGACGGTACTCGCGCGAAATCAATTCCCGAATTCCAAGTCTGCCCGATGTCGCGTCTATGAGCAGATTACATTGATCCTCATTCATTCCACGCACTTCGATAGGGTAATCTCCTCGAAACTCGCGGTATCGAGTCGTGATGAGTGCTTTGTTCGGAGGTCGAATGTGGGTGTCTATCCAAGTATATACTTCCACGGAACTCGTGACCGTCTCGAAGTTGTCGAAGCCAAACAGCACGCGACCTAACTCGCTGCCCGACAATTCGCGGGCGAGAAAGTTGACAGGATCCTCCGGGGTCGTGGAGGATATGAGAGAAGCATATTGTGTCGCAAGGTCGATGACGTCGACGGCACGCGGTCGAACTTGTTTGGGTCCGTTTGGGCTGAGTTCGATATCGCGCGCACTGAACCAAATGATTAAATCATAGCGATTGTCGGAGGAGAGATCATGTAGAACCTTGAGGGCGAGGCTCGTCTTGCCGATACCGCCGCGGCCGATTAGCGTCACGATTTCATGACGTTGATCGAGAAGCAAAGAGTGAAGTTCATCCTCGAGCTCGTCGCGCCGAATGAAGTCTGACGGGACGCGCGGAAGGTTCGTGAAACAGCGACCGAGAACGTCAAGCTCCGCGCGCCTCCTGTCTCGCTTTCCGGTAGGCTACCTGGGGGTGGGAGATAAGGAGTCGAGTCTCGAGCGACGGTGGCGCCGGTTATGTATGAGAGCCATTCATGACGCTTATCTGTAAAATGGCCATTGGGGAGGAAAAAGTCAGATAAGTCGGGGTCGGAGAGCGCGAGCTCCACGGGGTGGATTTGCTGAAAGGAAATGTATACGCCGTTAGCAAAAGTTTCTGATGTCAATTGTTTGAGGTAGTCGAAACGTTGTGACGCGGCGCTCAGACGTGTGACGCGGTACTTACCAGAGAGATTATGATGTAAATAAGCCCATTCGCGTTCAAAGAGGGAAAAATTCTCGGAGAACAGCCGTAGAGCTTGAGTTAATGGATCGCACAATTGTCGCAAGAGCCGATGGTTGGGGGCGCCGTGGCCGCGGGTTTTGTTGCGCAGCTGCGCAAAGAGATGGAGAGTGCGTGTAAGTGAAACCGTGGTCGGAAGGGGTTCAATGCCAATCTGTACCTGGCGGCAACATTCGTGCATCAGCGCGGTGGAGTCATATTGCCAGGTGGAACGACCGGATTTCTGAGTCAGTTCTCTTTGCTCTTGGCGGGCACTGTCATCGAGAAATTGGGCCGCGGGTCCGTGTAGGATTTTGTCAAGGATCTGTGCCCAATCGCCGATCCCGTCTGCTCGAAGGAGGGCGTGGATATGGCTGTATCGGTGCCTGTCTTTGTCGTCTCTGATAGCTGCGACCATGCCCGCGGCGACGAGTTTTGCTAGCATCTCTCCCATGTAGAGAAGGGATGTGACGTAAGCGTAGTCGGACTCTGCTTGTCCTGTTCGGCACGGGCCCACATGCGTTCCAGCGGTAGGAACCCAGGCATCGGATGTGTCTCCCGGGAGGCTGATGGGTTAGCGGATATCGCACGTTTGGTACCAGTCGTGCAACCGTAGGATAGGAAAGTCAGCGACCGGTTAGGCTATCGTAGTGTGGTGGCGGGCGGCGAAGCGCTGCGTTCAAGCATTTTGGCGGAGGCTCCAGGGTCAGGTCTGGCTCCAGGGTCAGGTCTTGGCTCCAGGGTCAGGTCTTGGCTCCAGGGTCAGGTCTTGGCTCCAGGGTCAGGTCTTGGCTCCAGGGTCAGGTCTTGGCTCCAGGGTCAGGTCTTGGCTCCAGGGTCAGGTCTTGCGTTCAAGCATTTTGGCGCGGGCGGCCATAAGGGATCACGCGACGCGGGCGACCTCGGCGGCGATGCGGGGTCAAGCTGATGGTGGGCTTCTTTGCTCTGGCCATCCTACTTGATGAGCTGCAACCGGCGGAGGTCGTCCGCGGTCCAGCGGGCCTGGGTCTGGACGATGCTGCGGAGCGTCTTGGGACGAAAAGTGTCGCCCGGCCGATGGAAGGAGACCGTGACGCGCCGGCCGTCCGGGTGGCGGTAGCGCTGGTGGCTGCCGGACTGGCTGCGAAGCGAGAAGCCGTCGCGAATGAGGGCGCTGATGATCTCACGCGCGGTGGTCGAGCGCAGGCGCGACCAGTCGATTTCGGTCATAAGGTGACGGAAACGAGCGTGCCTGCGCTCCCCGCCTCGTCGGCGGGCAGAGTTCTCGCCATCTTCGATGAGCTCGGCGACGACCATCGCGACCACTTCCCGGATGTGCCGGAGCGCCTCGGCCCGCGTCCTGCCCCAGGTCGCGGCGCCGTAGCCCTGCAGGGCCGGGCACCAGGCGTGCCAGGCATCCTCGTCCGGCTCCACCACCACCCGGTAGGTGTGCGTGGTCTTGCCTGCGTCCGCGATCGTTGCGGTGCTCTTGGTCATTGCGCACTTCTAAGCCAAGCGGATTTTCGGGTCAAAGCGCCCGATGCAAAGTTCGCCCGACGCCGGCCGTTCAGCCCCTGACCGAGCCGGAAGTCAGGCCGGCGACGTAGTGGTCGACGAAGAAGGGTACAAAGAAAGGTGTCAGGTACAAAGAAAGGTGTCAGCAAAGAAAGGTGTCAGCAAAGAAAGGTGTCAGGAACCTTTCTTCTTTTGGCCTCGGCGAGCGCCGTGATCTCGCCGGCCAGGCTGACGAATGCATCGTCTTCATGGTCATTCGCGAACGCGTCAAACAGGATCACCGGCACCTCGCGCTTGCCCGGCAAACCTGCCCATTGCTGTGACGAAGCGCTCCGGCATCTGGAACAAGGCCGACAGATTTTATCGTAACTATATATCAAATGCACGATCGAAAAAAGTTGCTCGCAGAACGCTCAAAAGATGTCAGGCGAGGCCTCTTCTTGCTTATGTCCCCATGATCTGGTACAAGGACTCGGACCGTGCCGCGGTCAACCGGCCCCGGGGAACCGAAGGCCAATTCTGCCGAACGAACCCAAAACCCGGGCAAACTCTGGCTTTCAGCCCGAAAGGAGCCTTTCCGGACCGCTCGAGGATCTCGGCCGGATGGCCGGCGGCGGGCGTTCAGCCCCTGACCGAGCCTGAGGTCAGGCCGGCGACGTAGTGGTCGACGAAGAAGGAGTAGATCAAGGCGACCGGGATCGAGCCCAGGAGGGCGCCGGCCATCAGCTGGCCCCAGTAGAAGACGTCGCCGCGGATGAGCTCGGTGATGACGCCGACCGGCACCGTGCGCACCGAGCTCTTGGTCAGGAAAATCAGGGCGTAGAGAAACTCGTTCTGCGACAAAGTAAAAGCGAAGATGCCGGCGGAGATGAAGCCGGGAGTGCACAAGGGGAGGAAGATCTGGCGCATGGTCTGCAGGCGGCTGGCGCCATCGATGCGCGCCGCCTCTTCGAGATCGCGCGGCACGCTCTTGAAATAGCCGAGCAAGAGCCAGGCGCAGAACGGCACCAGCATGGTCGGGTAGGTCAGGATCACCGAGGTCAGCGTGTTGCCGAGGCCGAGCCGGTTGATCACGTCGGCGAACGGCAGGAACAGCAACGGCTGGGGCACGAGGTAGGTCGCCGCGACCGTCATCGCGATCAGGCCGGCGCCGGCGAAGCGCATGCGCGCGAGCGGATAGGCGAGCATCGTGCCCAACACCAGCGAGATCGCCGTCGAGACGACGGCGACCAGCATCGTGTTCCAGGTCCAGCGCAGGAAATGCGTCTGGGTCAAGAGATCGACATAGTGCTCCAGCGTCGGATTGCGGATCAGGAGCGGCATCAGGTGCCGGTTATAGAGCTCGGAGTCCGGTTTGATCGAGGTGATCGCCATCCAATAGAACGGGAACAGCGCCAGCACGAGGAAGAAACCGACCGGCAGCCAGACCCGGAGCGCGTGATTGATCTGCCCGTGGCCGGTGACCATCAGGGTTTCCGGATGTAGAGCGTGAGTGCCACGATCAGGAGCGCCAGCGCCGGCAGCATGGTCAGCGCGATCGAGGCGCCGAGACCGAGCTGGCCCGCGGTCATGCCGATGTCGAAGGCGTAGGTCGCGAGCAGGTTGGTCGCGTTGTTCGGGCCGCCGTGGGTCAGGACGTAGACGAGCTGGAAATCGGCGAAGGTGAAGATCACCGAGAACAGCGTGACGATCAGGATGACCGGCTTCAGCAGCGGCAGCGTCACGTAGCGGAAGCGCTGCCAGCCGGTGCTGCCGTCGATCGTCGCCGCCTCGTACAGTTCGGGCGGGATGGTCTGCAGGCCGGCGAGCAGGGTGATCCCGTAGAACGGCAGGCCGCGCCACGTGTTGATCATGATCACCGAGAACATCGCGAGCTTGGCGTTGCCGAGCCAGGACGGCCCCGGCCGCGTGCCGCCGAGCTCGACCCAGAGCATATTGACGACGCTGAACGCCGGGTCGAGCATCCACAGCCAGGCGACCGTGCTGAGCACTGTCGGCACGATGAACGGCAGCAGCAGCACTGCCCGGACCAGCTTCTGCATCCGGAAGTGCTGGTTCATCGCCAGCGCCAGGCCGAGCCCGCCGATCATCTTCAAGATGGTCGCGGCGATCGTGTAGATGAAAGTATTGAGCGCGACCCGCCAGAAGATCGGGTCGTGGACATTGGTGATGAAATTCTTGAGCCCGACGAAATGGCCGGGCTTGCCAATCACGCGGTCCTCGAGACTGAGCAGGACGCCATAGACCAGCGGATAGCCGACCAGCGCCACGAGGAACAGGAGCGGCAGCGCCATCATCAGCCAGCTGAACACGTCCTCACGGTCGAGCCAGCCGGCAAGCGACACAGGCCGACGCGCCGGCCGCACCGCGCCGATCAACGGCTCGCTGCGGACCGACATGCCGGGCCCCGCCAGAAAGCCTCAGGCGGCGCCGTAGATCTGCTTCAGCTGGTTCTCCGCGTTCTTGATCGCGTCCGTGGTCGAGGTCCCGCTGCAGGCCGCGGCGAACATGTCGACGACGATGTATTTGGCGACGTTCTCGGCGAGCTGGCGATTGGGCGGCGCCGGCCAGCCCGGCAGGTGCGCGCTCGCCATCGCGTCGCGGTAGGGAATGTTGCGCGGCTCGACCTGCCACATCGGCGCGTCGTCGTAAGCGTGCACGAACGGCTGATAGTAGCTGTCGGCAACGCCGTACCACCTGCCCAGCTGCTTCTCCTGCATCAGCCACGTCAGGAAATCGTACGCCTCCTGTTTCACCGGGCTGAAGTTGAAGACGCCGTGACTGATGTAGTTCAGAAGATGGAAGCGACCTTTCGGCCCCTCGGGGTTCTGCGCGTGATCGGTGACCTTGGCGATGTCCGGGAATTTGTCCTTGGCGAACCAGAGGATGCTCTCGGCATTGTTGGTGCACGAGATCTGCTCGGCCATCCACGCCTTGTTGTTGCTGACGTCGGTCCAGCCGAGGCAGTCCTCGAGAACGCAATCGGTGAACAGCTTGCGGGCATAGTCGAGGGCGCGCGCGGTCTCGTCCGAATCGATGACGACGGTCTTGCCGTCGGCCTCGACCTCGTGGCCGCCGAACGACCACAGGAGCGGATAAATCCAGCCGTGATTGTCGCCGAAGCCGTGGCCGAGTTCGAGGCCGTAGGGATAGCCCGCGGCCTTCAGCTTCTTGCCGACCTCGTAGAACTCGTCCCAGGTCTCCGGGAACTTCTTGACGCCCACCTCGCCGAACCAGTCGGTCCGCCAGACCATCAGCTGGCCGATGTTGGCGAACGGGATGTCGATCCATTTGCCGTCGCGGACGCCGGCCTCCGTGGCCGCGGAGTACCAGCCGCCCTCCATCTTGCCCATCTCCTCCGCGATGTCGCCGACGTCCATCAGCTTGTCGGCGTAGAGGAACGGCTGCAAAAGCTGCATCATCGAGACGTCGGCGCCGGCGCCGGTCTCGATGACCGTGCTGATCCGCGTCGCCAAGCCGCCGACGGCGGTCGTCTCGTAGACAACCTTGACGCCGGTCTGCTGCTCGTACTCCTGCGCCAGCGTCGTCTTGATGTATTCGTCGAAGGGCGGGATGAACGAGCTCTCGTGGATCATGGTGACCGTCTTGTCGGCGCTCCGTCCCGGCGCCGGCAGGAGGGCGGCGCCGGCTGCGGCCGCCGTCGTGACCTTCAAAAAATCGCGCCGTGATTGGCTGCTCATGTTGCTTTCTCCCCTATATCGCCAAGCAGCCCGCATGGCCGCCTCCCGCGCTCATCGTATGGGATTTGGCCTGACCCTGAAAGACCGTTTTGGGCGCCGTCCCGGCCGGCATCCGCTCTTCGAGGATAGGCGAGGGGTCAGGGAGGGCCGCCGGCAGCTCGCGCCCAGCCCAGCTCGAGCAGGCGCCGGGCGCTGTCCGCGATGGCCCGGTCGGGGTCGTCGGCGATGATCTCGAGCATCGCCACGTCGCGATAGCCGATCTCCTCGAGCGCCGCCGGCAGTGCTGCGAACGGCACGCTGCCCTCCCCGACGGCGCTGTGGCGGTAGACCTCGCGGGGCGTGTCGGAGAGGTGCACGAGGGCAAGGCGTGAGCTGACCCGGCGCAGGCCGTTCCCCGGGTCCTCGCCGGCGAAGTGGCCGTTGGCGACGTCGTAGATGATCCTGATCCGCTCGTCGCCGTAGCGCTCGAGCGCCGCCATCAACTGATCGGCCCGCGGCAGAAACGCGAACGGCATGTTCTCGACGTAGAGCCTGGTCCCGACCCGTTCGGCGTGGGGGGCGAGCTCGTCGAGCGCGCGGAAGAAGTGGCCGAGCAGCACGTCCTCCGGTGCGGGCATCAGGGGGTTGGCCTTGCCCGGGCCGATCACGACGCCCGGGACGCCAAGATCGCCCGCGAGCCCGAGGACGCCGTGCAGGAGGCCCAGCGTGTGCCGGCGCATCTGCTCGGCGATGGCCGCGATGTTGAGGTCGATGTTGGGCATGTTGAGGCTGACCAGCCGGAGCCCCCGATCCTCCGCGAGCCGGCGCAGCGCCCGCCGAGCCTCAGCGTCGGCGTCCGCGGGCCAGAAATGGCCCGGAACCATCATCAGCTCGAAGTCGGCGTAGCCCTGGTCCGCGAGGTGGGCAAGACAATCCGCCGCCGAATGCGAGCCGGTATAGGCATAGGTGTTGATTGCGAACGGAAAGCGATCGCTGGGCATGCTCCGACTCCCGGTCAGCCCGGCGATGGCGGGCGCAGGCGCCGCCAGTCGCCGGTCGGCCCGAAGGCCAAAAACGTCGCTGGCATGGCTGATGTCGAGGATCGATGTACTCTCCAGGCGCCGGCAGAGCTCGGGTTTGCGGATCTCGGGCAGGAACCATGGACGCTCGCGCACGAAGTCAGGCGGCGGCCGCCGGTTGAGACCGTCCGCTGCGGCGATGACGACGTATCGAAATGGGCCGCCCCGAGCGCCAGTGCGAGGCACAAAGCCTGCGCCACGCTTTCGCCGATGCCGCCCCGCGGCCGTCACGATCGCGATCCCAGCGGCTGCCATGACCTCCCGCCTGCGGTCCGCCGCCCGGCTAGAACCGGTCGACCCGGTAGGGCTCCAGGTCGACGCTCGCGGGCAAGCCTGCGGCCAGCTCCGCGATCAGCTGCCCGGTGACCGGGCCGAAGGTCAGGCCCAGATGGCCGTGTCCGAAGGCATAGCTGACATTGCCGACGCGCTTTGCGCGGCCGATCACCGGCAGCGAATCCGGGGTCGCCGGGCGATGGCCCATCCATTCGCTGCCGCCGCTGTCATCGAGGGCCGGGTAGACGCGTCTGGCTTTGCGCACCAGGACTCGCGCCCGTGCGTAGTCGGGCGGCGCCTCGAGGCCCGCGATCTCGACCGTGCCGGCGACCCGGAGGCCCATCTCCATCGGCGTGACCACGAAATGCTCGGGCGCATAGAGCACGAGACGCCGCGGTCGGATGCCGGGGTGGGGAAGCGTCACGTGATACCCCCGGTGGCTCTCGAGCGGCACGGTGTCGCCGAGCTGCCTGGCCAGGATGTGCGACCAGGCGCCGGCCGCGATCACGAGCTGATCCAGGGCAAGTGCGCTGCCGTCGGCAAGCCGGAGCGCCAGGGCCCGCCGGTCGCGGACCTCGATGCGGGCGACCTCGGCGCATAGCAGCCGGCCGCCCACGCGCGAAAAATGGTCGGCCAGACCGGTAACCAGGCGATAGGGATTGGTGATGTGGTACCAGCCGGGCATGCGGATGCCGCAGGCGAAATCGCGAGCGAGGTCCGGCTCGAGCTCGGCCAGGGCCCCGCCTGCGACCCGCTCGAAGGGAATGGCGTGGGCGCGCCGGAGGTCCCAGTGCAGCCGTTCCGCCGCCAGCTGGCGCTCGTCGTCATAGAGGTAGAGGCAGTCCTCGCGCGCCAAAAGGTCGCTGAGGGCGGCGGCCGCGAGCAGCCGCTCGAACGGCGCCCGGGCCGCATGCGAGAGCGCGGCGAGCGCTTCCGCCAGAGCGTGCACGCGCGCCTTTGAGCCGGCCGCAAGGAAGCGCAGCAGCCAGGGCAGCGCCTGCGGCAGATAGCGCCAGCGAACCGCGAGCGGCCCCAGCGGGTCGAGCAGCCAGCCCGGCACCTCGCGCAGCAGCCCCGGCACCGCGAGCGGCACGATCTCGCCGGTCGCGACCCCGCCCGCGTTGCCGTAAGACGTAGCCCTGCCCGGCGCCAGCCGGTCGACGACGGTGACCTTGAAGCCTCCCTGCTGCAACCAGCAGGCGCAGCACATGCCGACGATGCCGGCACCGATCACCACAATCTCGCGCCCGCCCGCGCCGTCCGCGCCCGAACCCATCGCTCGCCTCGGTGGTTTCGAGCGAGGCTAGGCGACCCGGAAGCCGCCGACAAGGCGCATGCTCCCCATCCGCTTCGAGTTCTGCGCCAAGCCTTCGCCGAAATCTGCGAACCGATCTGGACGCCGTCTCCTGCCGGCGGCGATCGCCTCGACGAGCCGGCGCTTCGCGGACCGGGCTGGCGGCTGGCGTGATCATGCGCTAGGTCCTGTCGGGTCCATCCGCGCGCCGGCGGCCCGCACGACCCCGTGCCCGCCTCGAACCGGGGCGATCAGACGGGCTGCGGACGCGACCGGCCGGACCCGCGGGGTCGCGTGGAGGTCTCTTGGGCGAAGGGCGACCGCCGATGGCGCTGCAAACCTTGGGCTGCCTGATCGACGAGCTCGAGCGCCGGCCGGCGGCGCCGGCCGTGATCGTCCATCGCACGGAGGTTGCCGAGACCTGGACCCGAGGCGAGCTCGCCGGCCGGGCGCGCGCGCTCGCCGCTGGCCTTCGCCAGAGCGGCCTCGGCGAGGGCGGCGTGGTCGGACTGCTGGCGCCGAGCCAGCCCGAATGGGTCCTGGCGTTCCTCGCGATCGTCGCCGCCGGCGGCATCGCGCTGCCGCTCAGCGAGCAGATCACGGCACCGGAGCTGGAGCGGATCCTGCGCCATAGCGGCTGCCGGCGAGTCTTCACCACGAAGCCGTTTGTCGCCATTCTCGAAGGCCTGCAGCCACCCGGCGACGAGGAGACGAACGACGAGCAGGCGGGCAAGCGCTCGATCGTCCGGCTCGATCGCGCGGACGACGCCGAGGATCCCGACCACTGGCGCCAGCTCCTGCGGGAGGATGCCGCGGCCGGACCCGAACTCGAACCCGACCAGCAGGCGGTCCTGGTCTACACCTCAGGCACCACCGGCACCCCGAAGGGGGTACCGCTCAGCCACGCCAACCTCGCCGCGAACATCAACGCGCTGCTGCACGAGCGCCTCGCCGGGCCGGACGACCGCGTGCTGCTGCCGCTGCCGCTGCACCACGCCTACCCGCTGACCGTCGGGCTCCTGACCGCGCTCGCGGCGGGGGCTGCGGTGGTGCTGCCGAGCGGGATCAGCGGGCCCGAGATCAGCCGTGCGCTCGCCGATGGCCGCTGCACGATCATGGTCGGCGTGCCGCGCCTCTACGAGGCCATGCTGAACGGCATCGAGAGCCGGGTCATGCGCCGCGCCGAGGTCGTCGGGCGAGGCTACCGGCGCCTGCTGGCGCTCGCGATCGAACTCAGGCGTCGCTTCGGATGGCGCGCCGGACGCTACCTGTTCTGGCCGCTGCATCGGCGGCTCGGGCCCGAGCTCCGCCTGCTCGCCTCGGGCGGCGCCAGGCTCGAGCCCGAGATCGCCTGGAAGCTCGAGGGGCTCGGATGGGAGGTGCTGACCGGCTACGGCCTGACCGAAACCGCGCCGATCCTGACCTTCAATCCGCCCGGGCGCGCCCGCCTCGATAGCGCCGGCCTGCCGGTCGAAGGGGTCGAGCTGCGGATCGCGCCGCAGGAGGACACGCCGCCCGACCAGGGCGAGATCCAGGCCAAAGGCCCGAACGTCTTCGCCGGCTACTGGCACAATCAGGAGGCGACGCGCGAGGCGTTCACCAAGGACGGCTTCTTTCGCACCGGCGATCTCGGCGCCCTCGACGCCGAGGGCTATCTGCACATCGTCGGTCGCAGCAAGGAGCTGATCGTCCTCGCCGGCGGCAAGAACATCTTCCCCGAGGAGGTCGAGGCGGTCTACGCCGAGAGCCCCTCGATCCACGAGTTCGCGGTCCTCGAGCGGGACGGCCGGCTGGTCGGCCTGATCGTGCCCGAGATCGGGGCGCTGCGGAGCGAAGGCGGCGACGCCCTGCGCCAGCGCCTGCGCGCCGAACTCGAGGAGCGCTCGCAGCACCTCGCCTCCTACCAGCGGCTCAGCGACTTCGCGGTCACCGCCGAGGCCCTGCCCCGGACCCAGATCGGCAAGCTGCGCCGCCACGAGCTGGAGCCGCTGTTCGAGCGCGCCAAGGCGGGCGCCGGCGCCGAGACCGTCCGGCCGGAGCTCTCGGCGCGCGATCGGGCGCTGCTCAATTCGGCAGCACTCGGCGAGGTCTGGCAATGGTTCGAGGAGCGCTTCGCGCCCAAGCCCTTGACCCTCGACAGCAGCCCGCAGCTCGACCTCGGCCTCGATTCGTTCGACTGGATGACGCTCACGATGGAGCTCGGCGAGCGCTTCGGCGCCCAGCTCAGCGAGGACGCCGTCGCCCGGGTGGCGACGCTTCGCGACCTTTTGGTCGAGATCGAGCGCGCCCGCGAGGGCGGCGCGGCAGCGGTCGAGATCCGCGACCTCAGCCCCGAGCAGGAACGCTGGCTCGAGCCGCAGGGCGGGCCGCTGCGGGCGCTGGCGGCGGTCCTGTTCGCGCTCAATCGCCTGCTCATGCGCGGCCTGTTCCGGCTGCGGGTCGAGGGCCGCGAGCATCTGCCCGCCCAGGGCCCTTATCTGCTCGCGCCCAATCACGCGAGCTACCTCGACCCGTTCGCGATCGCCGCCGCGCTTTCCTGGTCCGAGCTCCGCCGGCTCTACTGGGCCGGCTGGACCGGGCTCCTGTTCCGCGGCCCGCTGACCCGCCTATTCAGCCGCGCCGCCCGGGTCCTGCCGGTCGACCCCGAGCGTGGCCTGACCTCGACCCTGCCGCTCGGCCTCGCCGCCCTCGAACGCGGCTCGGCGCTGGTCTGGTTCCCAGAGGGCGCCCGCTCGACCGATGGCCGGATGCACCGGTTCCTGCCCGGCGCCGGCCTCCTGCTCGAGCGCACCGGGGTGCCGGCGGTGCCGGTCTTCATCGGCGGCAGCTTCGAGGCCTGGCCGCCGGGGCGCAGCTGGCCGCGGCTGCGGCCGATCCTGGTCCGCTTCGGCCCGCCACTCGCGTTGGAGCAGGACGGCTCGGCGCCGAACGGGGAGCGCCACCGCCGGCTCGCCGACCGGCTGCACGACGCGGTGGCGGCGCTAGGCGAGCTGCCCTGAAAGGAGCGGTCGCCGCCGCCGCGGTTGCCGCGCGAAGGCGCCCGGCGGCAAAACTATAAGGCGAATTGACCTTTCCAGATCTTGCGACTTTTGCGAAGCTGCAGAAGGCGATCGCAGGAGCTCATCATGCCCGAACCGCATCTGCCGGCGACGTTCGAGCTCGGTCTCGTCATGGCCGGCGCGATCTCGGGCGGCGCCTACGCCGCAGGCGTGGTCGATTTCCTGATTCAGGCGCTCGACGCCTGGGAGGCGCTCAAGGCGCAGGGCGCGGACGTGCCGCGCCACCAGGTCGTGATCCCCGTGATGTCGGGCGCGTCCGCCGGCGCCATGGCGGCGGCGATCGCGACCGTCAGCTTCGCCAGCGAGACCCGGCCGGTCGCCGACATCGCGGCGCCGCCGGCGCCCGAACTCAACCGGCTCTACGATGCCTGGGTGCGGCAGATCGACATTCACCAGCTGCTCGGGGTGCGGGATCTGGATGGCGCCGACAAGGTCACCTCGCTGCTCGAATTCGACGACTTTAGCGGAGATTGCCGCTTGGCGCGCTGCGGATGCAGGCGAGGGCGGCACCCCGCGCCTATATCGCAGATCCGCTCGCGGTCTTCCTCACGATCAGCAATCTTCGCGGCGTTCCTTACGGCTTTCGTCTGTTCGGCAGCCGTCCCGACACGCTCTACGGGATGTCCAGCCATGCCGACCACATGGCCTTCGCGCTGAGCGCCGGCGGCCGCGCGCTGCCCGATGCGATCGCCCTGACGCCGGCCGACGCTCCCGCCGGCAACTGGCCAAAGCTCGCCATGGCGGCGATCGCCAGCGGCGCCTTCCCGGTCGGGCTGCAAGCGCGCGACCTGGATCGCCCGCATGCGGACTACCGGCACCGCTTCGACCGGCCGCCCGAGTTCGGCGATCCGGTCGTCGATCCCTATCGCCTGCTGGCGGTCGATGGCGGGCTGATGGACAACGAGCCCCTCGAGCTCGCGCGCCGCCATCTCGCGGGCGGTCCGCCCGGCACCAACCCGCGGGCCGGCGACCTCGCGACCCGGGCGGTGCTGATGGTCGATCCGTTCCCCAACCGGATCGCGTTCGACCCGGCCTGGCACGCCGACGACCGGCTGGTGCGGGTGATCGGCGCCATGTTCACGGCGTTGATCAACCAGGCCCGCTTCAAGCCGGAGGAGCTGGCGCTCGCCGAGCGCGACGACGTGTTCAGCCGCTTCATGATCTCACCGTCGCGGACCGACGCCGACGGCGCGCCGCTCGAGCCGGCGATGACCGCGGCGATCCTCGGCGGCTTCGGCGCGTTCCTCCATGAGGACTTCCGGCGCCACGATTTCCAGCTTGGCCGGCGCAACTGTCAGGCCTTCCTGCGCTGGCACTTCCGGCTGCCGGAGAGCAACCCCCTGTTTGCCGGGCTGGCGGACGCGCAGCGCGCGGCGCTGGCGATTCGGGAGCGGGACGGCCGGCCGGTCGCCATCGAGTGCGCAAGATGGCAGCCTGGTCCGCATGCTGCCGATCGTGCCGCTGGTCGGCGAAGCCGATCGCGAGGTGCCGCCGCCGCCGCCGGTCGACCCCGCCCGGGTCGATCTCGACGAGCTCGACAAGCGTTTGCGCAAGCGGCTGGAAGCGGTCGGCAAGAAGCTGATCGATACCGAGTTCGGGCCGATCACGAATGCCGCCCATCGCTGGGCGCTGCGCACGGGCTGGCAGTGGCTGGTGGCGGGCCGGGTGACCGCCAAAGTGATGGCGGCGATCAGGAGTGGTCTCGACCAGCTCGCCTGAGCCCCAGCCGCCGCGCGGGCGCGATTTGACGCTTCGCCGCGGCTGCCCACATAGTAGCGACCGGTCGAGGGCAGGCCTCGGCCGGGCCGCGGAGAGCGTCTCATGAGCAGATCTCGGGCCGGAGCCCGAAAGCCCACGCTTCGCGAGTGGCAGGCGCTCGCGGATCGCGAGACCGACGGCCGGGCGGCGGCGCTGGTCTGGGCGACGCCCGAGGGCCTGGCAGTCAAGCCCCTCTATACCGCGGCCGATCTCGAGGGCCTCGAGACCGTGGGCGGCCTGCCCGGGCTGCCGCCCTATCTGCGCGGGCCGCGCGCGACGATGTATGCGGAACGCCCCTGGACGCTTCGGCAATACGCCGGCTTCTCGACCGCCGAAGCCTCCAACGCCTTCTACCGCAGGAACCTCGCCGCCGGCCAGACGGGCCTCTCGGTCGCCTTCGATCTCGCGACCCATCGCGGCTACGACAGCGACCACCCCCGGGTCACGGGCGACGTCGGCAAGGCGGGCGTCGCGATCGACAGCATCGAGGACATGAAGATCCTGTTCGATGCCATCCCGCTCGGGCGGGTCAGCGTCTCGATGACCATGAACGGCGCCGTGCTGCCGGTACTCGCCTTCTACATCGTGGCCGCCGAAGAGCAGGGCGTGCGCCCTGACCAGCTCGCCGGCACGATCCAGAACGACATCCTGAAGGAGTTCATGGTCCGCAATACCTACATCTATCCGCCCGCACCCTCGATGCGGATCGTGGCCGACGTGATCGGCTATGCGGCGGCCCACATGCCGCGCTTCAACCCGATCTCGATCTCCGGCTACCACATGCAGGAGGCCGGCGCGACACTGGTCCAGGAACTCGCTTTCACGCTCGCCGACGGCCTCGAATACGCGCGCGCGGCGGTGGCGCGCGGCCTCGCGATCGATGCTTTCGCGCCCAGGCTCTCCTTCTTCTTCGGCATCGGCATGGACTTCTTCATGGAGATCGCCAAGCTGCGCGCCGCGCGCTTCCTGTGGGCCAGGCTGATCGAGCGCGAGTTTCAGCCGACCGATCCGCGCTCGCTGATGCTGCGCACCCATTGCCAGACCAGCGGCGTCTCGCTGCAGGCCCAGGACGTCGACAACAATGTCGTCCGGACCACCCTCGAGGCGCTGGCGGCGGTGCTCGGCGGGACCCAGTCGCTGCACACCAACGCCTTCGACGAAGCGCTGGCCCTGCCGACCGAGCGCTCGGCCCGGATCGCCCGCAACACCCAGCTGATCCTGGCCGAAGAGACCGGCATCCGCCACGTCGTCGACCCGCTCGGCGGCAGCTACTACGTCGAGCACCTGACCGCGAGCCTGGTCGAGGCCGCCTCGGGGCTGATCGCCGAGGTCGAGGCGCTGGGCGGCATGACCAGGGCGATCGAGGCGGGCATGCCCAAGGCCCGGATCGAGGCGGCGGCCGCCCGCCGCCAGGCGGCCTGGGATCGGGGCGAGGAGGTCGTGGTCGGCGTCAACAAGTACCGGCCGGCCGAGGACCACCCGGTCGAGCTGCTCGACATCGACACCACGGCCGTGCGCGAGGCGCAGGTCAGGCGGCTCGCCGAGGTGCGGGCCGGACGCGACGAGCAGCGTTGCCGGGCGGCGCTCGAGGCGCTGACCCAAGGGGCTGCCGGCGATGCCAACCTGCTCGAGCGCGCGATCGAGGCGGCGCGCGCGCGGGCCACGCTCGGCGAGATCTCGACCGCGCTCGAGCGCATCTTCGGCCGCTGGCGCGCCGAGGTGCGCACGATCGCAGGCGTCTATGGCGGCGCCTTCAAGGAGGATCAGGAGTTCATGACCATCCAGCGCGAGGTCGAGGCGTTCGCCGAGGCCGAGGGCCGCCGGCCGCGCCTTTTGGTCGCCAAGCTCGGCCAGGACGGCCACGACCGCGGCGCCAAGGTGATCGCGACCGCGTTCGCCGACATCGGCTTCGACGTCGACATCGGTGCTTTGTTCCAGACGCCCGAGGAGGCGGCGCGCGAGGCGATCGAGAACGACGTCCACGTGGTCGGCGTAAGCACGCTCGCGGCCGGCCACAAGGTGCTGGTGCCGGAGCTGATCCGGGCGCTCAAGAGCGAGGGCGGCGAGGACATCCTGGTGGTGGTCGGCGGCGTCGTGCCGCCTGCGGATCACGAGTTCCTGCGCGAGGCAGGCGTCAGCGCCATCTACCCGCCCGGGACCAACATCCCCAAAGCCGCCCGCGAGATCCTCGAGCTGCTCCGGGCCCGGCGCCAGGAACGCGCCGCATAGGCCAGGTCCGGCGACCGACCGGCGGCGAGTTCCCGGGCTGCGAGCGTCGTTCCGATCGCGCAGGGGAACGCTCAGGCCCCGCTCACTTCTGCATCATGTTCTTGATCAGGCCAACGATGAACGTCAGGACGGCGCCGCCGACGCCGCCCCCGATCACCTGGCTGAGCAAAGCCCCGATGTCGAGCCCGCCGGCGGCGGGAGCCGCCCCTTCGGCCACGGCCATCGACGGCTCGCCGATCCCGAGAGCGCCCAGGATCTGCCCCAGGACCAGGCCACCGATCGCGCCCGCGATCGAGTTGCCAGCGGTCCCGAGGCTGAAATTCTTGGCGGCTGCGCCGGCCGCATTGCCGCCGATCGCACCGGCGATGAGCTCGATGATCAGCCCGATGATCCCCTGCATGTCGGATCCCTCCCCGGCAAAGCATCTTGAGTGGAGCTTGCTGCTACAAGGCTGATTTGACAGCTTCAAAGCAAGCCAGCAAGCTGAATCGCGCGCGCATCAATCAACCGCGCCGCGTCGACCGGTCGGCCTCGATCGCCTTGCGCAGCGCCAGTCGCGCTGCCACTCAATTGCCGAGCAGGCCCTTGAGAAGCTTTTGAACCTCTTCCTCGGGCTTCTTGCCCTGATCCTTGGCAGCATCCTGGCCGGCCGGAGCTTTCTTCTGGTTGCCGCCGAGGGCGCCGACCAGACCCTCGACCAGGGCGTCGCTGCCGCCCTTCTTGAGCGTCCTCTTGAGGTCCTTGGCCTGGGCGCCCAGCTCCTCGAGCTGCTTTTTGGCCGCCTCGGGATTCTTGAGCGCGCTCTCGACCACGCCGGAGAGGTCCGGCGTGATGCTCGGATGGTCCCAGGGGCCCCGGATGATCACCGGCACCAGGATCCCGGTGACCTCCTGCTGGCCGCCCTGGCCCTCGAGGGTGCTCGCGGCCTTGGGCTCGATCCGGTAGTCGATGGTGCGCCTGGGCAGGTCGACCTGGCCGCGGCCGCCGACCCGGAGCGCCGGCGCCTGCAGGTGCATGTCGTCGTTGGTGAGGATGCCCTGCTTGATCGTGAAGGTGCCGCCGAGCTCGGCGAAGTCGGTCTTGCGCGCCTGGCCGGCCTCGGGGTTGAGGAAGGCGTTGGTCGCGTTGCGCACCATGGCGGCGAGGTTGATCCCGACGATGGCACCATTGGCGAAGGTGACCTTGCCCTTGCCGTTCAGGTTCTCGACCAGCTGGCGCTGGCTCTGCCCGCGGGTGGTGGTCGACAGCTCGACGCCGGTCGTGCCCTCGAGGCGGTCGAACCCTGCGGCTGCGGTCAGGAACGGCAGCGCCTGCATGCCCTCGAGCCTGAACTGCTGGCTGATCGCCGGCACGCGGTCCTGGGCCACGACCCGGAGCGTGCCGCTGCCGTGGCCGCCGTAGAGCGCGAACTCCCGCAACGCCGCTTCGAGCGTATTGCCCTTGAGGGTCAGCCCGAGCACCGTGCGGCCGACCTCGAGCGCGCGCACCCGGAGCGAATTCAGGGTCAGCTCGAAGGCGACGTCGGCGCCGCCGATGGGCGGCAGCGCGATCGGCTCGTCGGACCAGCCGCCGGCCCCGGCCACCGGCCGCTGCCCGGCCGGTGCCGGCGTCCCGCCCGCCGGCGCGGGCGCCTGCGGCGCCTGCCCGCCGCCTGCCTGCTGCTGACCGCCGCGGCCGGTGCCGCCTTCGGCCGGCGGCGGCAGATAGGGGTCGAGGTCGACCGCGCCGAGATCGAGGCGGCCGTTGACCTTGGGCAGCTGGCTGCCGAGGTCGGCGATCACCTCGCCCTTGGCCGCGATCTGATCGAGGCCGATCGCGACCTCGGTCAACGCCACCCGCTTGGCCGAGGCGTCCAGCTTGCCCTTGAGCGTGAGCGTCCGCAGGCCCTCGCCCGCGAAGGCGAACGGCTGGCCGAGCCAGGCCGCGAGCTCGCGGATCGAGGGCACGCTCAGATCGAGCTCGCCCGCGGCCGCAGGTTCGGCGCCGTTGCTCACCTGTCCCTCGAAGCCGAGCCGCGCGGGCTTCGAATCGACCGCAAGGCGGAGCGGCGAGCCGCCGCCCCGGATCACGGTCAGCGGCTGATCGAGCGTCACGTCCAGCTTGATCGCCTGGCCCTTGTAGCCGAGCGACCCGTTCGCCAGCAGCCGGCTCTCGAGGTCCGGCAGTTGGAGGCTCAGGTTGATCTGCTCGACACGCTCGCTGGCACCGCTCTTCGCATCGCTATAGGTCAGCGTGCCGTTCTCTATCCGGATGTCGCCGAGCTTGACCTCGGTGATCGGCAGGCTGGAGCTGCCGCCTGCGGCGTCCCCGCCGCTGGCCGGCGCCGGGTTCGCGGCGCCCGGGGCCTGCGGCCCGAACCGCCAGTTCGGTCGGCCATCCTTGGCGACCTCGAGATGGATCTCGGGTTCGACCAGGACGAAACGCGCGACCTCGACCGCGCCGTGCAGCAGCGGCAGCACCTTGAGCTCGACCTCGAGCGCCTTGAGCTTGACCATGTCCGGCTCGGCGGCGCCTGGCGCATTGGCGAAGCGCACGTTCTCGGCCTTGAGCGCCACGCTCGGCAGCAGCGAGAACCGGAGCGGACCCTCGATGCTCAGCTGGCGGCCGGTCGTGCGCTCGACCTGCGCCGTGAGCTGCTGCTTGTAGGTCTCGGTCGGAATGACGAACGGCAGCACGAGCGCCGCGCCGATCACCACGACGACCAGGCCCAAGAGGATCAGGAAGACCTTCTTCATGCGCACCTCGGGGCAGCGACGCGCTCGGATCCGCTTCTATATGCGGAGGCGCTCACCCGGTGACAACCGGTGCGCGCCCGAATTCGGATCGATCTCAACTGATCGCGAGCGCCCGACGTGAGCTGCGCGCGGCCTCGGGGGCCGCTCGCGCCTTCGATCCGGTTCAGCCGCCGAAGGTGATCTCGACCCGACGCGCCTGCTCGCCGGTCGTGCCCGGGGTCGCGCCGCGCGCGGCGACGTCGATCGTGCTGGCCGGCGGCTTGCCCGCGCGCAACGCCTCGGCCACCGCCTCGGCCCGGCGCTGCGACAGCGCCTGATTGGCGCGCGAATCGCCGGACGGGTCGGCATAACCGGTCACCGCGATCGCCGCCGGCTGCGCGATCCGCGCCGCGCGCAGCGCATAGGTGACCTCGTTCATGCCATCCGGGCCGACCCGGTCGCTGCCCGGGTCGAAGAACACCGTATAGGGCGTGTGGACCAGCGTGCTCTCGGCCTTGGTGAGCGCGGCCAGGAAGCTGTCATGGCAGTCGCTGCGCTGGGTCGGGTCCTTGACCCACTCGAGCTCGACCAACCAGCAGTCGAAGTTGAGCTGCGCGGCCGCGGCGTCGGCCGGGGCGGTCTCGCGCGCGCCGCCTTCGAGGGCGCGAATCAGGCGCTCGCGGAGCTCGATCGCCTCGATCTGCGAAGACTTGGGGATCTGCCGGCTCGCGACCTTGTCCGGCCAGACCGTATCGCCCAGCATCGCCTCGCGCGCCTTGTTATGGAAGTGGTACCCGTCGCCGAAGAGGGTCTGGTCGCCCTCGGTCTCGGCGAGCCGCAGATAGCCCTCCTTGATCTCCTCGTTGAACGGCAGCGGCGGCCGCATCGCCTGGATCTTCTCCGGCGGCAACGCCGTGGTGCACGCGCCGAGGCCGACCAGGAGACCTCCCAGCAGCAGCGGCTTGCACGAGGGCCGCATCGCGATCCACCTTCCAACCATGGCGTTCAGCTCCGGATCCCGCGACCGCCGATCGGGATCGGTAGCCGCGCAGGCGATTCCCCGGCTCGGAGGCTTAACCGCAACGCGGGAAAACGCAACCTTTTGGTGATGCCGAACCCGATCCCTACGGCCGCATGATACAATCTCGGATCGCCCGCGCCAGCGTGATCAGCGGTTCGCCGCGCTGACCCCGTACGGATCTTCCAGGCCGGCCCGCCGCAGGAGCTTGCGCATCAAGGTCGGCAGCGCCAGACGATCGAGGTCCGCCACCTGGCACCAGAGCCCGGCCGGGCCCGCGGTCGTGGTCGCCTTGGCGGTTGCCTGCGCGAGGGTCAGCTCGAGCACGAAATGGGTGAAGACGTGCTGGACCGGCGGCGCGTGCAGGCGCCAGTGGGCTGCGGCCGGGGCGTGGCCGAGCGCCGCCTCGAGCGCGAGCTCGCCCTCCTGCCAGGGGCTGGACGGCAGCTCGTGCATGCCGCCGAGCAGACCTTGTGCGGGCCGCCGGCGGAACAGCAGCGCGCCGTCCGGCCGCGCCAGCAAGAAGGCGAGCCCGCGCCGCACCGGCCGCGCCGGGCGCGCGGCGCGCCTGGGCAGCTGCCCCTCGATGCCGGCGGCATGGGCGGCGCAGGCGGTTCGCCACGGGCAGACCTCGCAACGCGGCTGACGCGGCCGGCAGACGGTCGCACCGAGGTCCATCAGCGCCTGGGCGACATCGGCCGGGCGATGATCGGTCGCCAGGGCCTCGGCCAGCGCGTTCAGCTCGGGGAGTGCCGCCGGCAGCGGCGTCTCGACCCGGTGCAGCCGCGCCAGCACGCGCAGCACATTGCCGTCGACCGGCACCACAGGCTGCCCGAACGCGATCGCGCCAAGCGCGCCTGCCGTGTACGGCCCGATTCCCGGCAGCGCCCGCAACGCCGCCGCATCGGTCGGCAATCGGCCGCCATGGCGGGCCACCACGGTCCGGGCGAGCGCATGCAGGGCGTGGGCGCGCCGGTAGTAGCCGAGACCCTGCCAGGCGTGCAGCACGTCCGCCCGGTCGGCCGCCGCGAGCGTGTCGAGGCTCGGGAAGCGCGCGAGAAAGTCCGCAAACCGCGGGCCCACGGTCGCCACGGTGGTCTGCTGCAGCATGAACTCGCTGAGCAGAACGTGATACGGGTCGGCCGCCGACCCCGGCTCCGCGCGCCATGGCAGCAGCCGGCGATGGCGGTCGTACCAGGCGAGCAGCCGACCGATGAGGGTCGCGGCCGCCGCCGAGCGGCCGTCACTTGCCCGCCGCAGCACACCGCCCATGTTTAATGAGGGAGCTGTCGGGCGTGCTCGGCGGCTATCCCGAACCCGACAGTGACCCAGGCTGGAACCAGAGCGCCCCGCGGATGCCCGACCGACGACCACGCCGGAAGCTGCGAGCAAGGCCGGAGGCGATGCGCCGGGGCGGCGGGCTGCGCCGCCTGCCCGAGCTGCTCGGCCGGCTGCTCGAGCCGGCGGCGCGCCGGCGTGGGCTGGCCGAAGCCCGCCTGCTCACCGATTGGCCGCTCGTGATCGGGCCGCAGCTCGCGGCGCGCTGTCAGCCGGTGCGGCTGGCCGGCGCCCAGGGGAGCGCGGGCGGCGTGCTCACGATCCATGTCGGCAGCACCTCGGCGCTCGAGCTGCAGCACAGCGCGCCGCAGCTGCTCGAGCGGATCAACGGGTTCTTCGGCTATCCGGCGGTTGCCCGCCTGCGCCTGATTCACGCACCGCCGGCGCGCCCGGTCAAGCGGCGCGGTCCGCGCCCGCTACGGCCGCTGGCGGCGGAGGAGCTGGGCGCCCTGGCGGTGCTGGTCGAGCCGGTGCGGCCGCCGGAGCTCCGGGCCGCGCTTGCCGGCCTCGGGCGCACGCTCGCGGCTCAGATCCCCGACGCCGACGACGACCGGCGAGGCGCCGCGTGACGCGGAGCGCGGCGGCGCCCGGGCGCCGCCGAGCGGCCTTGCGGCTCATGGTCGCCGTCCTGGGACTCGCTGCCTGCGCGCCCAGCACGGTGCCCACCAAGGGGCAGCGGATGCTGCTCGAGCCGGCGGTGTCGGCCGAGCGCCGGGGCGACGATCAGACCGCCTTCGAGATCTATCAGAGCGCCGCCGGGCACGACGTCCCGCTCGCCCAGTATAACCTCGCGCGCATGTACCAGGACGGCCGGGGCACCGAGCAGAACGATGCCGAGGCGGCACGCTGGTTTGGCGCGGCGGCCGCGCTCGGCTATCCGCGCGCGTTCAAACCCATGGCCAAGGCGTACGAAGCCGGCCGGGGCGTGCCCAAGGACGAGGCCAAGGCACTCGAGCTGTACCAGAAGTCGGCCGCGAGCGGCAATCCGACGGTCGAATACGACGTCGGTCGCTATATCGAGGAGGGCCGTTCGGTGCCGGCCGACCCGGCGGCCGCGGTGCCGCACTACCGGATCGCCGCCGACGCCGGCGTCGCCGACGCGCAGCTGGCGCTCGCCCGGCTCTATCGGACGGGCACGGGCGTGGCCAAGGATCCGGCCGAGGCCGAGCGCTGGGCGGCGGCCGCTGCCAAGACCCTGCAAACCACGGCCGGCGGCGGCGATGCGAGGGCGCAGCAACAGCTCGGCGAGCTGTATCTGACCGGACAAGGCGTGCCCAAGGACCCGGCCCAGGGGCTCGGTTGGCTGCAGGCCGCCGCCGATGGCGGCCGCGTCTACGCCCAGTCGGCGCTGGCCCGGCTCTACGACAAGGGCGGCGACGGTGTTGTGCCCGACCCCGAGCGCGCCGTGAAATACTACCAGATGGCTGCCGACCAGGGCCACACGGGCGCCCGCCTGGCGCTCGCCAGGATCTATGCCGAGGGCCGAGGCGTACCGGCCGACGCACCGCGCGCGGTCGCCTTGCTCGAGGGGCTCGCGGCCGACGGCGAGACCAGCGCCTATGCCACCCTCGGCGACCTCTATGCCAAGGGCAAAGGGGTCGCCCGCGACGACGCCCAGGCCCTGACCTGGTACGGCGACGGCGCCCGCCACGGCGATCCCAAGGCGCTGTTCAAAGTCGGCGAAGTCTATGAGCAAGGCCGCGGCGTCGAGGTCGACCAGGTCGAGGCGCTGGGCTGGTACATGGTCGCCGAACAGCAGGGCTACGCCGACGCCGCCCCGCGGATCGACGCCCTCAGCGCCCGGCTCGGTCCCGGGGCGGTGCAGACGGCCCAACAGCGCGCCGAGGCCTGGCAGAGCAACAACGGTCTGCGCTGAGTCTGGCCGCCGGGTCATTCAGCCGCGCTTAAGGCAAACTTGATAGATTGGCTTCGGGTTGTCGCGCGCCGAGTGCCGACGTATCGTCGGCGTGAACGCTCGGGTCGATCCGGATCGAGGAGGGACAGGTGAAGAAGGTCCTGTTGCGGCTGGCCGGCAGTCTGGTGGCGGTGCTCGGTCTGTGGACGCTCGTGTGGTTGCCGCTGGTCCTCGGCCAAAGCTCGGCGGCGGAGCCGCAGGAAGAGGCACTCGGCGACCCGAACGCGCCGGTCACGATCATCGAATACGCCTCGCTGACCTGCCCGCACTGTGCGCATTTCCAAAAGGACGTGCTGCCCCAGCTCAAGGAGCGCTACATCGCGAACGGGAAGGTCCGCCTGATCTATCGCGACTTCCCGCTCGATCAGCGCGCGCTGGCGGGCAGCATCCTCGCCCATTGCGCCGGGCCTGAGCGCTATTTCGGCTTCCTCGACGTGCTGTTCCAGACCCAGGAGGGCTGGGCCCGCGCCGACGACTATCAGGCGGCGCTCAAGCAGATCGGCAAGCTCGGCGGCCTCACCGAAGCGCAGATGGACGCCTGCTTTGCCGACCAGGATCTGACCAACCGGATCCTCCAGTCGCGGCTCGATGCCCAGAACCAGCACGACGTCAGCTCGACGCCGACCTTCGTCATCGGCGACAAGGCCTACGCCGGCGTGCGCGACATCGACGAGTTCGCGAGCCTGATCGATCCTTTGCTGCCGAAGTCGTAGCTGCCGGCGTCCTGCCGTCGGTCGGCGTTCCTGCTGGCCAACCGCGGCCGTCTGCGGCATGATCGTGGCGCGCGAGGGCACCCTGCCGTGGGCTCGGGCGCGTTCTCGTGTCCTCGCGCCGCAAAGGATCGGGAGGTCGGCGATGGACGCGGTCAAAGCGGTTCCTGGAGTTCGCGAAGCGGTCGGGGTCTTCCACGATCGCAAGGCTTTCCTGAACGCGGTCGAAGACCTGCTGAACGCGGGCTTCGATCGCTCGGAGCTCAGCCTTCTGGCCGGCGAGAGGGCGGTCGAGCAGAAGCTCGGCCACGCCTATCAGAAGGTCCAGGAGCTGGAAGACGACGACGCCGTGCCGCGCGCCGCCTTCGTCGGCAATCATTCGCTCTCGAGCGGCCGGATCGGGATCATCGGCGGTCTCGCCTACGTCGGCGCGACGGTCGCGGCCGGCGCGGTCGTCGCCTCGGGCGGTGCGCTCGCCGCGACGATCGTCGCCGCGTGCGCAGCCGGCGGCGGCGGCGGCATGCTCGGCGCCTGGGCGGCCCGCTGGCTCGGCCGCGATCGGGCCCGGCAGCTGCAGCATCAGCTCGACCACGGCGGGCTGCTGCTGTGGGTGGCGTTGCGCGACGACGAACACGAGCGCCGGGCGCTGGCGATCCTCGCGTCAAGCGGCGCCGACGATGTCCACGCCCACGAGCTGCCGGCGACCGAAGTGCCCGCCGCGAACCCGCTCTCCGGCGTCGAGCTGGATCCGTTCCTGCCCGGCTCGCGGCTCTGACCGGCCGGCCGCGGCGGGGGCAGCTCGAGCCATGCCCGGCACCGGCCACTTCGAGCCGTTCAACTCCGGCCGGGTGCCGCGCTATCAGGAGATCGCGACCTTCATGCGCGCGGCCCGGGCCGAGCTCGCGCCGCCGCTCGAGGTGGCGCTGGTCGGCGTGCCGCTCGATCTCGGCGCCACCTACCGCGTGGGCGCCCGCCACGGCCCGGCCGGCGTCCGCGAGGCCTCGCGCCTGATCCGCCAGGTCAATCCCTCAACCGGGGTGGCGCCGTTCGAGCTCTGCAAGGTGGCCGACGTCGGCGACGCCCCGACCGACCCGCTGGATGTGGTCCGAAGCGTCGCGCTGATCCAGGCCTTTTTCGACGCAGATCCAAGCGCTCGGGGCGGCGCCCGTCGCGATCGGCGGCGATCACACCGTGCCGCTGCCGGTGCTGCGCGCGATCGCGGGCGAGCGCCCGGTCGGGCTGATCCAGTTCGATGCCCACGCCGACGTGTTCGACGACTTCATGGGCAGCAGGATCAACCACGCGACCTTCGTCCGGCGCGGCATCGAGGAGGGCCTGATCGAGCCCGCCCGCAGCATCCAGATCGGGCTGCGCGGCACCCGCTACGGCGCGGACGACCTCGACTACAGCCGGGCGGCCGGCATCCGCGTGATCACGATCGACGACTTTGAGCGCCTCGGCCGCGACCAGGTGGGTGCTTTGATCAGGGAGGTCGTGGGCACCGGCCCCGCCTACCTCACCTTCGACATCGACGGCCTCGACCCGACCGAGGCGCCGGGCACCGGCGTGCCCGAGCCGGGCGGCCTCTCGATGCGCGACAGCCAGGTGCTGCTGCGCGCGCTGACCGGCCTCGACATCATCGGCGGCGACATCTGCGAGGTCGCCCCGCCACTCGACCCGACCGGCATCACCTGCATCAACGCCGCCAATCTGATGTTCGAGATCCTCTGCCTGGTCGCCACCAGCCGCGCCGTCCGCCGGGCGCGCTGATACCTCAGCCTGCGCGCCCCCCAGACACCGCCGGGCGCGGAGCGCTGACCAGACCGGCCGTCCACGCCCCGCGTCCGTCTTGCCTGAGGGCCCAAAAAGCGCCAACATCGGCCCCGGCTTCAGAGTGGCAACCTGTGTCTTTGGTCTGGGAGGGATCGTGGCAACATCAGATCTGAAGAACCGTAGCGGCGCTTCGATCGAGCGCGGATTGATCGAGGATTTTTCGAGCGGCATCGCCGGCAGGGTGATCCTGCCGACCGACTCCGACTATGACGGCGCCCGGCGGATCTGGAATGCCAGCATCCAGAAGCGTCCGGGCATGGTCGTCCGGTGCTGTGGTACCGCCGATGTCGTCCACGCGGTCAAGTTCGCGCGTGCCAACGACCTGCTCGTCGCCGTCCGGGGCGGTGGCCACAACGTCGCCGGGCGCGCGCTCTGCGACCACGAAATCGTGATCGATCTGTCCCTGATGAGGGGGGTCTTCGTCGACCCGGGCCGGCGTACGGCGCGGGTCCAAGGAGGCGCAACGCTTGGCGATGTCGATCGCGAAACGCACCTGTATGGCCTCGCGGTGCCGGCGGGGGTCGTCTCTCGGACCGGGATCGCCGGCCTCACGCTCGGCGGCGGCGTCGGTTGGCTGGTCCGCAAATATGGCCTGACCTGCGATAACGTTCTCGCCTTCGAGGTCGTCACCGCCGAAGGCAAGCTGCTGACGGCGAGTGCCGAGGAGAACCGGGACCTCTTTTGGGCGTTGCGCGGCGGCGGCGGCAACTTTGGCATCGTCACGTCTTTCCTGTTTCAGGCCCATCCGGTCGCAACCGTGCTGGGCGGGCTGATCGTCCACGCACGCGACCGGGCGCGCGAGGTCATCCGTCATTACCGGGACTTCCTGGTATCGGCACCCGAAGAGCTCACCGCCTACACGGCCCTGATATCGACACCGGATGGCCAACCCGCGGTCGCGGTGATCCCCTGCTATTGCGGCGACATCTCGGAAGGAGAACGAGTGATCAGGCCGCTTCGCCAATTTGGCTCGCCTCTGATGGACGCGGTGCAGCCGATGCCGTTTCCGGCGATGCAGAAGCTGCTCGACGGCGCCTTTCCCGATGGTACCTACAACTACTGGAAGTCGACCTTCGTGACCGCGCTGAGCGACGAGGCGATCGACCTGATCGTCGAGCACGCCAACAAGATGCGATCGCCGCTGTCGGCCGTCGTCATCGAGTTCTACAGCGGGGCCGCGAGCCGGGTCGGCACCTCCGATACCGCGTTTGCGCAGCGTCAGGCGGAGTATGACGTCGGCTTCATGGCGCAATGGACCGATCCGGCCGAGGCCGATACCCATGCCAATTGGGCGCGCGCGATGGCGAACGCGCTCAGTCCCTATTCGAGCGGCCGCTATCTGTTGAATTTTCTGAGCGAGGAAAGCGCGGACACGATCCGAGCCGCATTTGGCGAGAACTATCCTCGTCTTGCCGAAGCGAAGAAAAAATACGACCCGACCAACTTTTTCGCTGTCAATCAAAATATCAAGCCAGCGGGATAGTGGTACACTGAGACCACCGGCGCGCAGATCAGCCCAGAAAGCTTGCGGACACAGGGAAAAAAAGGAGAAACGGCAGCGCCGCGAGAGCCGCCGCCGTGCGGGGGCTTTTCGCGGCCGGCGAGGCCGGCTATCTAGAGCGTCGGACGAACCCAGGCACCGCCCGAGACGCCATGCCCAGCTCGAACGAGATCCGCCAGGCCTTCCTCGACTATTTCGCCCGCAACGGCCACGAGGTCGTGGCGTCGAGCCCGCTGGTGCCACACAACGACCCGACCTTGCTGTTCACCAACGCCGGCATGGTCCAGTTCAAGAACGTGTTCACCGGGCTCGAGCGCCGGCCCTATCAGCGCGCCGCCACCTCGCAAAAATGCGTGCGCGCCGGCGGCAAGCACAACGATCTCGACAACGTCGGCTACACCGCCCGCCACCACACCTTCTTCGAGATGCTCGGCAACTTCTCGTTCGGCGACTACTTCAAGGACGTCGCCATCGAGCTCGCCTGGAAGCTCATCACCGAGGAGTACGGCCTGCCCGCGGACCGCCTGCTGGCCACGGTCTACGCTGAGGACGACCAGGCGTTCGATCTCTGGCGCCAGATCGCGGGCCTGCCCGAGAGCCGCGTGCTGCGGATCCCGACCGCGGACAACTTCTGGCAGATGGGCGACACCGGCCCCTGCGGCCCGTGCTCCGAGATCTTCTACGACCACGGCCCCGACGTGCCGGGCGGTCCGCCCGGCAGCCCCGAGGAGGACGGCGATCGCTTCATCGAGATCTGGAACCTCGTCTTCATGCAGTTCGAGCAGCTGGCGCCCGGCAAGCGGGAGCCCCTGCCAAAACCCTCGATCGACACGGGCATGGGCCTCGAGCGGATCGCCGCCGTCCTTCAGGGGAAACACGACAACTACGACATCGACCTGTTCCGCCGGATCATCGGCGCGAGCGAGGAGCTGACCGGGACGCGCGCGACCGGCGCGAACCGCGCCTCGCACAAGGTGATCGCGGACCACCTGCGCGCTTGCTCGTTCCTGATCGCCGACGGCGTGATGCCGTCCAACGAGGGCCGGGGCTACGTGCTCAGGCGGATCATGCGTCGGGCGATGCGCCACGCCGACATGCTGGGGGCGAAGGAGCCCTTGATGTGGCGGCTCGTGCCCGTGCTGGTCGCCGAGATGGGCCAGGCGTTCTCCGAGCTCGTGCGCGCCGAGGCGCTGATCACCGAGATCCTCAGGCTCGAGGAGACGCGCTTTCGCGACACGCTCGAGCGCGGCCTGCGGCTGCTCGAGGAGGCGACCGCCGGCCTCGCCCGCGGCGGCGTCCTGCCCGGCGAGACCGCGTTCCGGCTCTACGATACCTACGGCTTCCCGCTCGATCTGACCGAAGATGCGCTGCGCGCCCGCGACATGACCGTCGACAAGGCGGGCTTCGAGGCCGCGATGGCGCGCCAGCGGGCCGAGGCGCGCGCGAGCTGGAAGGGCTCGGGCGAGCAGGCCGAGGAGCGGATCTGGTTCGAGCTCCGCGAGACGCTGGGGACGACCGAGTTCCTGGGCTACGAGGTCGATCAGGCCGAGGGCCAGGTGCGGGCGCTGGTGGTCGGCGGCCGGCCCGTGGACCGCGCCGAGCCCCGCAGCGAGGTCATGGTCGTCGTCAACCAGACGCCGTTCTACGGCGAATCGGGTGGCCAGATCGGCGATCTCGGCACGATCCGCCGCGGCCCGGCCGTGGTCACCGTGACCGACACCCAGAAGAAAGCGGGCGGCGACCTCCACGTCCACATCGGCAGCCTCGAAGGGGGCGCGCTCGAGGTCGGGGACACTGTGCAGCTCGCGATCGATGCCGCGCGCCGGGCGCGGCTGCGGCGGGCGCATTCGGCGACCCACCTGCTGCACGCCGCACTCCGGCGCCACCTCGGCGACCACGTGACCCAGAAGGGCTCGCTCGTCGCTCCCGACCGGCTCCGCTTCGACTTCAGCCATCCGAAGCCGGTGACGCAAGAGGAACAGGCCGCGATCGAGGCCGAGGTCAATTCTTTCCTCCGCCAGAACGACGAGGTGACGATCCGCCTGATGGACCGCGAGGCGGCGATCGGCGCCGGCGCGATGGCGCTGTTCGGCGAGAAATACGGCGACGAGGTGCGGGTCGTGCGCATGGGCCGCGAGCCGGACGGCAAGACCACCTCGACCGAACTCTGCGGCGGCACCCACGTGCGGCGCACCGGCGACATCGCGCTGTTCGAGATCCTTTCCGAGGCCGCGGTCGCCGCCGGCGTTCGGCGGATAGAGGCGCTGACCGGCGAGGCCGCCTACCGCCACGTCAAGGACGAGGAACGCCTGCTCGCCGAGGCCGCAAGCACCCTCAAGGTCGCCCCCGATCACCTGCCCGCGCGCCTTCTCGCCCTCGTCGCCGAACGCCGGCGCCTCGAGCAGGAGATCGGAAAACTACGCCAGCAGCTCGCGACCGGCGGCGGCCGCGCCGAGGTCGCGGCGAAGGCGGTTGCCGGCATCTCCTTTTTTGCACGCACCGTCGAGGACCTGCCGGCACCCGCACTCCGCGCCATGGCCGACGAACTCCTGAGCGCCGCCGGCAGCGGCGTCGTCGCCCTGATCGGCCGCCGCGAAGGCAAGGCCACGCTCGTGATCTCGGTCTCCAAGGACCTGACCGCCCGGATCGACGCGGTTGCCCTGGTGCGCGCCGGCGTCGCCGAACTCGGCGGCAAAGGCGGCGGCGGCCGCCCCGACTTCGCCCAGGGCGGAGGTCCCGACAGCAGCCGCGCCGAAGCGGCGCTGAGCGCGATCGAGCGCCACCTCGAGGGCCACGCCGCGGCTGCCGAATGACCCCTTAAGGAGCGCTCGCGCGCCGCTAGTTGACGTAATACTTGCGGTAGTAGCCTTGGTAGTAGCCCGAGTCGGCATAGCCGTAGCGGGAGTGCTTCTTGACATCGACCCGCGCCAGCACGATGCCGGCGATGTCGGCGCCGGCGTCGATCATCTGGCGAATGCCGGCCAGCGCCACGTTGCGCGGGGTCTGTTCCCAGCGGATCACGTAGACCGACTTGTCGACGATGCCGGACAGCGTGAAGCTGTCGGAGACCGCGGCCACCGGCGGCGTGTCGATGATCACGAGATCATAGTAGGCGGCCATTTCCTCGAGCAGGATCTTCATGGTCGCGGAGCGGAACAGGTCGGGGGGGCTCACCACGCCGATGCCGGCCGGCAGGAAGTCGAGCCCGGACTTCTCGTCGCGCTTGATCGCGGCTTCCGGATTGGCGCGCCCGGTCAGAACTTCGGAGAGGCCGTTCTGGTTGGGCAGGCCGATCACCTCGTGCAGGCGCGGACGGCGCAGGTCGGCGTCGATCAGGATCACCTTGAGGCCGGAGCGCGCCGACTGGCGGGCGAGCGATGCGGCGATCGTGGATTTGCCCTCGAGCGGCACCGAGGAGGTGATCAGGATCGTCTTGGGCGGATGCTCGCCATCGGTCAGGAACAGGCTCGTGCGGATCCGCTGCAAGGCCTCGGCATAGGCCGAGTTGGGCTTTTGCAGGATGTAGTCCTCGGCCGGGATGCCCTGGGTCTCGCGCCGGCTGAGGTCGGGCACCAGGGCCAGCGCGCGCACCCCGAGTGCCGCCTGGATCTCGTCGGCGCTGCGGAAGCCGTAGTCGGAATCCCAGCGCTCGACGACGAACACCAGGAGCACGCCCAGCACCAGCGAACCGGCGAAGGCGATCAGCATGATCAGCACGGTCCTCGGATGCGACGGCGAGATCGGGACGTCGGCGGCGGACAGGACCTTGGCGTCGGCCTCCGCCAGCCCCTGCTGCTCGACGATCTCGCGGAAGCGGGTCAGGAAAGTCTGAAACAGCTCGCGATTGGTGTCGGCCTCGCGAGTGAGGTCGCGCAGCTCGACCCCGGCCAGATCGACGCGGGCGGCGTTGCCCTGCAGCTTGGCCATGCTGTTGGTCAGCTCCTGCTCGCGCGCCTTGGCGACCGCGACCTCGTTGATGTCGTCCTGGAGGATCCGCTGCACCTCGTCCTGCATCTTGTCGCGAACGCTCTTGATCTCGGCCCGGGTGTCGACCATCTGCGGGTGGTTCTCGCCGTAGATGGCCCCCATCTGCGACAATTGCCGGATCAGCTCGGTCTCCTGCTCCCTGAGGCTGGTCATCAGTGGCGAGGTCAGGACCAGCGCCGCCGCCGACACCCCGCCCGGGGAGTTGAGCATGCTCTTGGCCTGGCCGAGCCGCGCCTCCGACTCCGCCCGCTGCGCCTGAGCCAGCGCCAGCTGAGTGTTGAGCTGGAAGAACTGCAAGGTGATCGGGTTGTTCTGGTCGGTGGTGTCGACCAGGTTGTTCTTGGTCCGATACTCGACGATCTTGGCTTCCGCCTCGAGCACCTGGCCGCGCAGCTCTTCGATCCGCTTCGAGAGCCATTCGGTCGCCCGTTGCGCGGCGGCGTACTTCGCCTCGAGCTGGGTGACGAGGTACTCCTCGGCCAGCTTGTTGGCGATGTCGGCGGCCTTGGTCGGCTCCTCGGACGAGAAGGCCAGCGAAATCACGTAGGAGCGCCCGACCTGGGCGGCGTCGATTCAACTCCCGACCGCACCGATGACGCGGTTCAACTCGACCGCGGCCGGGTCGAGCTTCGTCGCCGCCGCGTCGGGTTCGGCGGTCTGCGACCCGTGCAGCGCCGCCAGCCATTCCTGGGGGATATATTGCAGGGGGTTGATGATCTGCAGGAAGGACGGCTCGCTGCCGTCGTTGAGCAGGGTCGGATTGAACTCCGGATCGTCGACCAGATTGAGCTCCTCGACGTTCCGGCGCAGGAAGGCAGGCGAGATCAACAGCTGGAGCTCGCTCTCCATGGTCGCCGGATCGGCCACCATGTCGTCGACCACGCCGTCGATGTTGACGACCTTGGAGTCCCGGTTTTGGATGTGGATCAAGGCCGTGGCGGTGTACAGCGGCGTCTCGTGACGGGCGTAGGCGAACGCCCCCCCGGTGAGCACGACGATGGTGGCCAGCAGCAGGAACTTGCGCCGCCTGAGCGCCCGCCATAGCTCGCGCAGGTTCAGCTCCTCGCTCGCGCTCGCGCTCGTACCACCAACGTTGGCCTCCGAACTGGCGCCGATCAGTCGTAGAGCCTCGTTCGCCATGCTATTGAACCTTCACCTGAACCTTCACCTGGGACCTGGGCCAGAACCGGCTTGCCTGCCCGCACCGGAACACCCTGGCAGCGTCCGCCGCCACCGAGGGCCGGCCGAGGCATGCCAATCGACGGCGGCGCGCCCCGGCGCTCGAAGACGGCGCCCGCCGGTGGCTCGTGCCAAGGGGACGGAGGTAGCAGGACGGCAGAATGACAACCACGAACTCGCGCCGTCAAGAGCCGTATCGAGGCCAGACGCCCGAATCGAGTGCACCGAGGGGTGCGGTCTGGCGATTCGACCGCCGCGCCGCTCTCGGACGGGAACTATTATCAACGACCGCTTCCTTCGTTGCCCTGGCGCCCGCGTGGGGCCGACCGAGCTCAGCATTCACCAGCACCATCCATAGTATGCAACCGCTGAGAATACCATAGATATGCTTAACGCGTCGAGGTGCCGTTCGGGCTACCTCGATCCCGTCCGGTCTCCCGGCGCCGGCGCCAGCCTGAGCGAGGCTATCACGGCGCCCGCGCGGCAAGCAAGCGCCGCACCCTTGCCCGACAGTCGATCGAGCCCCGTCCGCAACCGCCCCGTTCACGGCTCGCTCGCCCGCGGATCCATGGCGTCCTGCAGGCCGTCGCCGAGAAAGTTGAACGCGATCACGGTCGCGAAGATCAGCAGCCCCGGCTCGATCGCCAGCGCCGGCGCCTGCCCGATCAACTCCTGCGCGTTGGTCAGCATGTTGCCCCAGCTGGGGAGTGGCGGCTGGATGCCGAGGCCGAGAAAGCTCAGCACCAACTCGGTCAGGATCACGTTGCCGACCGAGAGCGTCGTGGCGACGATGATCGGCGAGACCACATTCGGCAGGACGTGGCGCAGCATGATCCGGATCGGGCCAGCCCCTTGGGCGACCGCCGCCCGAATGAAGTCGCGCGCCCGTACCGAGAGGGTCGTGCCTCGCACCAGCCGGGCGACCGTGGTCCAGCCGACCAGGGCGACGATGACGAGGATGCGATAGAGGCTCGCGGCCTCCGAGCCCGCCAGCCCGGCGGGCAAGCCGAGCTTGGTCAGATCGACCGCGGCGAGCACGATCAGGAGCGGCAGGAGCGGCAGCGCGATCACGGCGTCGGTGAGCCGCATCAGGAGCGCGTCGGTCCGGCCACCGACATAGCCCGCGACCAGGCCGATCAGAGTGCCGAGCCCGGCGGCGGCGAGCGCGCCGACCAGTCCCACGAACAGCGAGATCCGGCCGCCGTACAGCAGGCGCAGCAGCAGATCGCGGCCGAGCTCGTCGGTGCCGAGCGGGTGGTCGCGGGCGGGCGCGGCGAAGCGGCCGAGCAGATCGACCGCATTCGGGTCGTGGCCGAGCCAGGCGGCAAAGAGCGGGGCAGCCAGACTGGCGAGCGCGAGTGCCGCCAGCAGCAGGGCGCTCGCCAACGCAAGGCGGTGGCGCAGGAAGCGGCGCAGCACGAGCCGTCGCGGCCCCGCGCTCGGCCGCTCGGGGCCGCGGCGGGCCGCCCTCAGCACCGCACCCGCCTCAGTCTGCATAGGAGATCCGCGGGTCGAGCCAGGCGTAGATCAGGTCGGCGCCAAGGTTGCTCGCCAAAGTCAAAAGCGTTGCGAACAGCAGGCCGACCAGCGCGAGGTTGAAGTCGTTGCCCATGATCGAATCGTAGATCAGCTTGCCCATGCCGAGGTAGGCGAACATGGTCTCGACGATCAGGGCGCCCGAGAACAACGCGCCGAAGTGCAGTGCGAGCACGGTCACGACCGGGATCATGGCGTTGCGCAGCGCGTGGCCGAGGACCACGCCGAGCGGCCCCAGGCCCTTGGCGCGGGCGGTCCGGATATAGTCCTGACGCAGCGTCTCGAGCATCGCGCTGCGCGTGAAGCGGAGCACGCTGCCGGCGGTCAGCGCGGTGAGCGTCAGCACCGGCAGAGCCAGATGCGCGAGGCGGTCGCCCAGGCGATCGACGCCGACGGTCTGCACGCCGCCCGCCGGCAGCCAGCCGAGCTCGACCGAGAACAAGAGGATCAGCAGCAGGGCGAGCCAAAAGGACGGCATCGAGATGCCGGCGAAGGCCATCAGATTGAGGCCGTAATCGAGGACGGTGCGGGGCTTCAGCGCGGCGACGATCCCGGCCGGCAGCGCGATCACCAGGGCAAGCGCGAAGCTCAGCCCCATCAGCAGGCACGTATTGGCGAGCCGGGGCGGCAGGACCTCGAGCACCGGCCGCGCGTAGGCCCGCGAATAACCGAATTCGCCCGCCAATGCACTCCCGAGCCAGTGGCCGTAACGCTCGAGCAGCGGCCGGTCGAGGCCGTAGTCGGCCTTGAGGCGCGCGATGTCGGCCGAGGTGATCTGGGGATTGCCGCTCGCCATCAGATCGATCGGGTCGCCCGGCATCAGGCCGATCAGGCCATAGATCACGAACGACATCAGCAGCAGGACGAGCGCCGCCTCGACCAGGCGGTGGATCAGGTAGCGCAGCAAGGGCCGGCGCCGGCCGGCCTCAGGCGGCCTTGGCCCGCCAGTGCTCGACCCAGAGCGTGCTCGGGTTCTGATGGCCGGTCGGCACCACGCCCTCGAGCCAGAGCGGCCAGATGTGCGGCTCGGAGCGGAAGTAGAGCGGCAGCGCCGGCAGCTCTTCGGCATAGATTTCCTGCAGGCGGTGCCACATCGCCTTGCGCTTGTCGCGGTCGAGCTCGCGCTCGATCGCATCGAGCAGCTTGTCCATCTCGGCGTTCTTGAAGCCGGTGTCGTTCTGCCCGGCCCAGCCGTTGGCGGCGGTCGGGATCTGGTCGGAATGCAGCGAGGTGCGCGGTACGTTCTCGGGTGCGCTGATCCAGGCGAACATCGTCATGGCGCTGTACTTGCGCTTGGTTACGGTCTCGCCGAAGAACACCCGGGCGGGCTCGTTGCGGATCCGGATGTCGACGCCGAGCCTCTTCCACTGGCTCTGCAGCACCTGCTCGACGAGCTCGCGGGTGCGGTTGCCGGCGGTGGTCATCAGCTCGAGGGTCAGCGGCTGGCCTTGGGCGTTGTGGCGGACGCCGCCGCTAAGATCGCTCCAGCCGGCGGCATCGAGCAGCGCGCCCGCAGCCGCCAGGTCCTCGTGGTACTTCGGCACGTCCTGGCTGTAGACCCAGTCGAGCGGGTTGACGGTGGTGTCGGCGACCGCCTGGCGGCCCTCGAACAGCTGCTGGCTCAGCGCCTCGCGGTCGAGCCCCATCAGCAACGCCTGGCGCACCCGGCGGTCGGCCAGGATCGGATTGTCGAGGTTGAGGTCGACGTGCTCGTAGACCAGGCTCGGCTTGTAGACGATCTGGTAGTCCTGGCCGTGACGCTTCTCGAAGGCGAGCGCCTGGTCGATGGTGAGGCCCAGCTCGCCCGCGATCATGTCGATGCCGCCCGAGAGCAGGTTGGCCTCGAGCGCGGCGGTGTTCTCGATCACCTTGACCACGATCCGGCGGAAATACGGCTCGTCGCCCCACCAGGTCGGATTGGGCTCGAGCACCACGTAGGCGCCGCTCGAGACCTCGGTGATCCGATAGGGGCCGAAGTAGAGCCCCGGATTGGTCGTCTCGGTGTCGAAGGTCGTCCGCGTGCGATAGGCGGCCGGCTCGGCCTCGAACACCTTGCGCTCGAGATGCGCCGGCAGCAGCCGGAAGTCGTTGATGCCGTTGTAGTCGAAGGTCACCCGGTCGACGTGCATCACGAAGGTCTTGGCGTCGACCCGATCGATCGCCGTGATTCGCCGGTAGAGCTCGGCGTTGCTGATGCCGCTCGCCGGATGGCGGCCGACCTCGTAGGTGAAGAGCACGTCGTCGGTGGTGACCGGGGTGCCGTCGCCCCAGCTGGCCGCGGGCTGGATGGTGTAGGTGAGCGCGATGCCGTCGCTGCCGTCGTCCTGCTTCTCGATCACGGCCTTGCCGTTCTCGAGCGTCGGCAGCTCGGTGCAGAGCATGCAGATCAGTTGCCAGCTCGCGTCGTAGGTCGTGAACGGCCGCTGCGCCATGCCCAGGATGTAGCTCTTGGCGGCCATGGCATCGATGTCGGGGTTGAAAGTCGAGGGGAACTGGGTGATCCCGATCACGAGCTCGTCCTTGGCCGCGTGGGCGCTCCCCGGCAGGCCGAGGGGCAGCGTCAGGAGCAGGACCGCGAGCAGCCGGCGCATTCTCGTGTTCCTCACTGGCTCGTGTCCCTCACTGGAGGGACCGAACGGGTTGGCGGCTTAGATAGGGCGGACGGCGGCCGAACGCCAGGGTAGCGGTGGTCGCCGCGGGCGCCCTCGAAAGCTCCTCACCGCCGCTTCTCGGGCCGGCGCAAGACCGCGTCCGCCTGATCGGTCTGGCGGCCGGTGCGCGCCGCGCCGGTTTGACAGGCTTTCGGTTCTGGACCACTTTAGCCGGCATCTTGAGACAGGCGATGGGGCGGTGATCCGGCACCGGAGCGATCGGCCCGCGCGCAAGGGAGGTTCGACGATGAGCAACGACATGATCAAGCAACCGACTTCGGGCAGTCCGGCGGCGCCGGCACCCGCGCCCTCGCGGCGCAGGTTCCTCAAGGGCGCCGCGGTCACCGCCGCCGGCGCTACCGCGGCGCTCGCCGCGCCGAACATCTCGCGCGCGCAGACGGTATCCCTGAAGATGCAGGGCGCCTGGGCGCCCCAGGACATCCTGAACGAGTTCGCGACCGACTACGTCGACCGGGTCAACGCCATGGGCGGCGGCCGGCTCAAGATCGAGTATCTGGTCTCGGGCTCGGTCGTGAAGGCGTTCAGCGTCTACGACGCGGTCAACGACGGCGTGCTCGACGCCGGCCACACCGTGCCGGCCTACGTCTACGGCAAGAACAAGGCGGCCTCGCTGTTCGGCACCGGCCCCTGTCTCGGCTGGGACGCCCATTCGGCGATCGCCTGGATCTACAACGGCGGCGGCGACGCGCTGCACACCGAGCTGATGCAGCAGATCCTGGGCTTCAACATCGTCAGCTTCTTCTCGACCCCGATGCCGCCGCAGCCGCTCGGCTGGTTCAAGAAGCCGGTCACGTCGATGGCCGACCTCCAGGGCATCAAGTACCGCACGGTCGGCCTCGCCACCGAGGTCATGCAGGCGATGGGCCTCGCCGTCACCCAGATCCCGGGCGGCGAGATCATCCCGGCGATGGAGCGCGGCGTGATCGACGCGTTCGAGTTCAACAACCCGACCTCGGACCGGCTGCTCGGCGCGCCCGACGTCGCCAAGCACTACATGCTCGGCAGCTATCACCAGGCCAACGAGTTCTTCGAGATCATCTTCAACAAGAAGGTCTACGACGGCCTGGCTCCGGAGCAGCAGGCTATCCTGAAGCACGCCGCCGAAGCCGCCTCCTCGTCCACCTTGTGGAAGGCGTTCGACCGCTACTCCAAGGACCTCGACGCCCTCCAGACCGAGGACGGGGTCACGGTCCATCGCACGCCGCAGGACGTCTTTGCCGCCCAGCTCGACGCCTGGGACAAGGTGGTCGAGCAGCTGTCCGCCGATGCCTTCTTCGCGAAGGTGATCGCTTCGCAGAAGGACTGGGCGAAGCGGGTCGGCTATTATGTCCTGTTCAACAACGTCGACACCAAACTCGCCTATGAGCACTACTTCGGCGCGCTGACCCTGTAGGCGGACTGGACCACCTCGGCAGACCAGCGACGGGGCAGACCAGCGACGGGGCGGTGCCGGCCGGCACCGCCCCGCGTCATGAGCAGAGCGGGGCGCGCGCTCCCACCGTTCGGGGCGACATCGTTCGGGGAGATGGGGACCGTGGACCGGTACCTGATGTTCATCGACCGGCTCAGCATGTGGATGGGCAAGGTGTTCGCCTGGTGCATCCTCATCCTGACCTTCGCCGTGTCCTATGAGGTCTTCGTGCGCTATGTCCTGCGCGACCCGACCTCGTGGGCCTACGACGTCAGCTACATCATGTATGGCGCCCTGTTCCTGATGGCGGGCGCCTACACCGTGTCGCGCGACGGCCACGTCCGCGGCGACGTCATCTACCGCCTGTGGCCGCAGCGCGTGCAGGCGATGATCGACCTCACGCTCTACCTGCTGTTCTTCTTCCCGGGCGTGAGCGCCCTGATCTATTCCGGCTTCACCTTCGCCCACATGTCGTGGCGCTACGGCGAGACCAGCGTCTACAGCCCGGCGAGCATCCCGGTCTACCAGCTCAAGGCGCTGATCCCGATCGCCGGCGTAGTTCTCTTCCTGCAGGGGATCTCGGAGCTGGTCCGCTGCGTCCATTGCATCCGGGACGGCTACTGGCCGGCCCGCTATCACGACGTCGAGGAGCTGGAGTTGGCGATCCTGCATCACCAGGAGGACGAGATCGCGCTCGGTCACGCCGCGCCCGCGCCGGAGACGCCTCGATGACCGATCCCCAAATCGGCGTCGGGATGCTGCTGTTCTTCATCGTGATCATCATGCTGGGATTCCCGATCGCGTTCACCCTGGTCGCGATGGGCGTCTTCTTCGGCTACTACGCCATGGGCGATCACATCTTCCAGCTGCTGGTCCAGAACACCTTCGACATCATGTCGAACGACGTGCTGGTAGCGGTGCCTCTGTTCCTGTTCATGGGCTACATCGTCGAGCGCGCCAACATCATCGACCGGCTGTTCTACAGCATCCAGCTCGCCGCCCGGCACGTGCCGGGGTCGATGGCGGTCGCGGCGCTCATCACCTGCGCGGTGTTCGCGACCGCGACCGGCATCGTCGGCGCGGTCGTGACCCTGATGGGGCTGCTCGCCTTCCCGGCGATGCTCAAGTCCGGCTACGACACCAAGCTGTCGGCGGGCGTGATCTGCGCCGGCGGCACGCTCGGGATCCTGATCCCGCCCTCGATCATGCTGATCGTCTACGCCGCCACCGCCGGGGTCTCGGTGGTCAAGCTGTACGCCGCGGCCATGCTGCCGGGCCTGCTGCTCGCCGGCCTCTATGTGGTCTACGTGATCGCGCGCGTGGTGATCAATCCCAAGCTCGCGCCCAAGCTGCCGGAGGAGGAGGCCAACGTCCCGTTCACCCAGGTCATCTACCAGCTGCTGACCTCTTTCTTCCCGCTCGCGATCCTGATCTCCTGCGTGCTCGGCGCGATCCTGTTCGGCCTCGCAACGCCGTCGGAAGCGGCCGCGGTCGGGGCGCTCGGCGGCCTGGTCCTGGCGGTCGCCTACCGCGCACTCACCTGGACCCGCCTCAAGGAGGCGGTGTTCCTCACCGCCCGCACGACCGCCATGGTCTGCTATCTGTTCGTCGGCTCGTGGACGTTTTCCTCGGTGTTCTCCTACCTCGGCGGCCACCACGTCGTCGAGAACCTGGTGCTCCACCTCAATCTCGGCACCGTCACCTTCCTGATGCTCACCCAGTTCATCATCTTCCTGCTCGGCTGGCCGCTCGAGTGGACCGAGATCATCATCATCTTCGTGCCGATCTTCCTGCCGCTGCTGCACCACTTCAACGTCGACCCGATCTTCTTCGGGGTGCTGGTGGCGCTCAACCTGCAGACCTCGTTCCTGACCCCGCCGATGGCGATGTCGGCTTACTACCTCAAGGGCATCGCACCGCCCAATGTCCAGCTGATGGACATCTTCCGCGGCGTGATGCCGTTCCTCGCGATGGTCTTCCTGGCGATGGTCCTGGTCTACAACTTCAGCGGGCTGGTCGAGTGGCTGCCGCGCTACCTCTACAGCGGCTGACGCGGGGTCCCGGCAGCGCGGGCGAGCGATGATCGAAGCCACCCATGAGCTTGTGACCCTGACCGCCGTCCAGGCGGCCGAGCTGATCCGCACGCACAAGGTCAGCGCGCTCGAGCTGACCCGCGCCTGCCTGGAGCAGATCGAGGCCAGGGAGCCGGCGGTCCAGGCGTTCGCCTTCCTCGATCCGGAGCACGCGCTGGGCCAGGCCAAGGCGCAGGACGAGATGCGCCGGCACGGCCGGCCGCTCGGGCCGCTGCACGGCCTGCCGATCGGCGTCAAGGACATCATCGACACCGACGACATGCCGACCGAGAACGGCACCGTGCTGCACGCCGGGCGGCAGCCGCGCGCCGACGCCACGGTGGTCAGCCGGCTGCGCGCGGCTGGTGCCGTGGTCCTCGGCAAGACGGTGACCACCGAGCTCGCCGTCTACGGGCCCAACCAGACGCGTAATCCGCACAACCTCGAGCACACGCCGGGCGGCTCGTCGTCGGGCTCGGCGGCCGCGGTGGCGTCCCGCATGGTGCCGCTGGCCATCGGCACGCAGACCAACGGCTCGGTGGTCCGGCCGGCGGCCTATTGCGGCGTCTACGGCTTCAAGCCGAGCCACGGCCTGATCTCGCGGGCCGGCATTCTGCGCCAGTCGCCGCCCCTCGACACGGTCGGCGTGATGGCGAACTCGCTGCCCGACCTCGCCCTGCTCGCCGAGGTGCTGATGGGCTACGACCCGAAGGACCCGGCGCTGCGACCGGTCGCGCGACCCCACCTGCTCGAAGTCGCCCTGCAGCCGCCGCCCGTCGTGCCCGATCTCGGCTTCGTGCGCGGCCCGGCCTGGGATCAGGCCGAGGACGAGACCAAGGCTGCGTTCGAGGAGGTGGTGGCGGCGCTTGGCGAGCGAATCACGGCGGTCGATCTGCCGGCGGGGTTCGAGCAGGCGATCTCGCTGCACGGTACGATCATGGAAGCCGATCTCGCCCGCAGCTTCGCGGCCGACTATCAGCGCGGCCGCGACCGGCTGACCACGAGGCTCTGCGAGATGATCGAGCGCGGCCAGCAGTGCCTGGCGGTCGACTACAACCGGGCGGTCGATGCGATCCCCTGGCTCGCGCACACGCTTGAGCCCTTGTTCGAGCGCTACGACGCGCTCCTGACGCCCGCGACCACGGGGCCGGCGCCGCACGGGCTGGGTGCCACCGGCAGTCCGGTGTTCTGCACGATCTGGACGCTCTGCGGCATGCCCGCGGTCAGCCTGCCGCTGCTTGAGGCCGGCAACGGCCTGCCGCTTGGCGTCCAGCTGGTCGGGCAGAAGGGCGACGACGCGCGGCTGCTGCGCACCGCGCGCTGGCTGGTCGAGACGCTGCGCGCCGAGGTCGCGAGCGAGCCCGCCTAGGCCGAGCGGCCAGGCCTAGTTGCCGAACTGGTCCTCGCCGCCGCGCACCGCCTCGACCACGCTGACCACCATCAAGACGATGCCGACCAGCACCACGGTCCAGAGTGCGACCGAGGAGATCTTGACCAGGATGGTCCCGAGAAAGAGGATCGCGACGATCAGCGCGATCCCTCCGCCAACCAATGTGGGAAGCACGGCACCCCCGATCTCTGTGGCCAGGCCATAGCAATAGGTGGGCGGCTGCGGCCGCGTCAAGCCGCCCGCCGCGCGAACCCGAGGTGACAGCGGGCGCGCCAGGGGCTATCGAGGCGTGGCCGCCGGCGCGATGCCGCGCCGCCGGCGCCAGGAGACGGCTGGCCATGCGTCGCAGACGCTACGCGAAGATTCTCGCCACGCTCGGGCCGGCGACCTCGTCGCAGGAGCGGATCCGCGCCCTGTTCGAGGCCGGCGCCGACGCCTTCAGGCTCAATTTCTCCCATGGCAGCCATGAGGATCAGGCCGAGCGCTACCGGGCGGTGCGCGCGGTCGAGGCGGAGACCCGGCGGCCGATCGCCGTGGTGATCGACCTGCAGGGCCCGAAGCTCAGAGTGGGCTCATTCCATGAAGGCGCGATCGAGCTCGCGCGCGGCGACCGCTTCCGGCTCGACCTCGCCCCCGAGCCCGGGGACCGGCAGCGCGTCTGCCTGCCGCATCCGGAGATCTTCCAGGCGCTCGCCGCCGGCACCGAGCTTTTGCTCGACGACGGCAAGATCCGCCTCCGGGTCGACGAGGTCGGACGGGACTATGCAGAGACCCAGGTCGTGAGCGGCGGCCGCCTGTCCAACAGCAAGGGCGTCAACGTCCCGAACGTGATCCTGCCGTTGTCGCCCTTGACCGAGAAAGACCGGCGCGACCTGCAGTTCGGCCTCGACCTCGGCGCCGACTGGGTGGCGCTCTCGTTCGTCCAGCGGCCGGAAGACGTGGCCGAGGCGCGCCGCCTGGTCGCCGGCCGGGCGGCGATCATGGCCAAGATCGAGAAGCCAGCGGCGGTCGACCATCTGGACCAGATCATCGACCTCTCCGAGGGCATCATGATCGCGCGCGGCGACCTCGGCGTCGAGCTGCCGCCCGAGGACGTGCCGGGCCTGCAGAAGCGGATCATCCGGGCGGCGCGCGCCGCCGGCAAGCCGGTCGTGGTCGCGACCCAGATGCTGGAATCGATGATCAGCGCGCCGGCGCCGACCCGGGCCGAGGCCTCCGACGTCGCGACCGCGGTCTATGACGGCGCGGATGCCGTGATGCTCTCGGCCGAGACCGCGGCCGGCGCCTATCCCGCCGAGGCGGTCGCGATCATGGATCGGATCATCGCCAAGGTCGAGCACGACCCGCTCTACCGCAGCTATCTCGACGCCTATCACGCCGAGGCCGAGCACACCGCCGCCGACGCCATCACGCTCGCGGCCCGCGCGGTCGCCGGTACCATGCGCTCGGCCGCGATCGTGACCTATACCACGACCGGCTCGACCGCCCTGCGGGCGGCGCGCGAGCGCCCGGATCAGCCGATCCTGGGGCTGATCACCCAGTTCGCGACCGCGCGCCGCCTGGCCCTGGTCTGGGGGCTGCACGCCGTGGTCTGCGAGGACGCCCGCAACATCGACCACATGGTCGAGCGGGCCTGCCACTACGCGCAGGAGAGCGGCATCGCGAGCGCCGGCTCGAGCCTCGTGATCACGGCCGGCGTGCCGTTCGGCACCCCCGGGTCGACCAACCTTTTGCGGATCGCCTGGGTGCGCTGAGATCCTTCACCGATCCAGGCGCCGGCGACGCGCCTCCCGGAGCGCGGCCTCGACCAGGATCAGATGGCAGCCCACCAGCAGCGCACCGCCGGCGAGCAGCGGGTCGACGCCGAGCACGAGGATCAGGCTCGCGACGATCGCGACCAGGGCCAGGATCGCGAAGGTCAGGCGGGCGTCGGCTGCGAACATGCCGATCAGCCCGGCCAGGATCTCGCGCAGCAGCGTCATCGCGCGCACGCCGGGGGCGTCCGCCGCAACTGGCGCGCGGTCAGGAGCCCGGTTGCGAGAAACAGCGCGGCGAAGACCAGGAGCGCCAGGTCCTGCTCCGGCCAGCGGACGCCCAGGCCTTCGCCGGTCCAGAACACGCCGAACGCCGACAGCATCACGCCGACCCCGAACTTGAGCGTGTTCTCGGGCACGCGCGCGAGCGGCCGGTGGAGGGCGGCGCCGACCGCGAGCACGGCCATGCAGGCAGCCAGCGCGCCCAGGCTGGCCGGCCACAGCAGCCCGCGCCCGGCGCCGAGCGCGATCACGATGAAGACCACCTCCAGACCTTCGAGCAGCACGGCTTTGAAGACCGCGAGGCCCGCGATCCAGTCGAGCGCTGCGGCCGGGCGCGCGGCTTCGGCAAGCTCGCGGGTTCCGGCCGCGAACGCGGCGTCCTCGTCGTGCAACGCAATCACGCCTGCCCGGCGCAACACCGCCTTGCGCAACCAGCCCATGCCGAACAGCAGAAGCAGGACGCCGATCGCGAGCTGGAGGAGCGGCAACGGCAGCCGATCGAGCAGGGGACCGAGCGTCACCACCAGCAGCCCGAGCACGACCAGCGCCGCGGCTGTCCCGATCGCCGCGAGCCGCCAGCCGCGCAGGGTGGCGACCGCCAGCACGATCGTGAACGCCTCGACGACCTCGACCAGCGACGCCGCGAAAGCCGCGCCGATCGCGGGGGCGGCTATGCTCCAGGCCCCCAGATCCATTGCTCAGAGCGCCTCGCCGCGCATCAGCCGCGGCAGGTCGCCCAAGAGGCCCATCGCGTGGCGCATGAAGAACTGCTTCAGCGGCGGGGTGCGCTCGACCAGGCCGAGGCCGAGCTCGCGGGCGAGGCGCAGCGGCAGCAGGTCGTTGCCGAACAGACGGTTGAGGCCGTCGGTGATCGCGATCAGGGCGAGCGAGTCGAACCGCCGCCAGCGCTCGTAGCGCGCGAGCACCGAGGCGCTGCCGGGATCGAGGCCCAGCCTCTTGGCGTCGATCACCAGCTCGGCCAGCGCCGCGACATCGCGCAGGGCGAGGTTCCAGCCCTGGCCGGCGATCGGGTGGATCGCATGCGCGGCGTCGCCGACCAGGGCGAGGCGGCGCTCGGTGTAGCGCTGCGCCTGGATCATCGCGAGCGGGTAGTGCCAGCGCGGGCCGGCGAGCGCGAGCCCGCCGAGCCGCTCGCCGGCGCGCTCGCCGAGCTCGGCCAGGAAGTCGGCATCGTCGAGGAGGGTCAGCTCCCGCGCGAGCCGGTCCTCGGCCGCCCAGACGATCGACGAGCGCCGGCCGGTCATCGGCAGCAGAGCCAGCGGGCCGTCCGGGAAGAAGCGCTCGACCGCGAGGCCCCGGTGCGCTCGCTCGTGCGCCAGCGTCGCGACGATGCCGGTCTGGCCGTAGTCCCAGCGCAGCACCCCGATGCCGGCGGCGGTGCGGGTCGGCGACGCACGGCCCTCGGCCGCGGCGACGAGGGCCGTGCGCACGACCGCTCCGCTCGCGAGCTGCAGCTCGGCGCCGGCGCTGCTCCGCTCGAGGCCCAGGATCTGATCGGGCGCGGCGAGCGTCAGCGTGCTCGCCCGCAGCTCCTCGAGCCGGCGCAGCAGCGCGCCCCGGATCGCCCGGTTCTCGACGATATGCCCGAGCGGCTGGTCGCCGACCGCCCGGTGGTCGTAGTGGACGGTCAAGGGCGAGTGGCGCTCGCCGACCCGGATGGCGCAGATCGGCTCGGCCTCGCCCGCGAGCTCGGACCAGACGCCGAGCCCGCCGAGCAGGTGCCTCGAGCCCGGCGCGATCGCCGTCACGCGCCCGTCGAACGGCGGCGCTACGGTGGCGGCGAGCGGCTGGCGCTCGACCAGGAGGACCCGCAGCGCCGCGCCGGCGGTGGCGCAGGCGAGCGCCAGGCCGGTCATGCCGCCACCGATGATCGCGAGGTCGAAGGCCGGGTCACGCGCCATGGCCGCAAGTGTGCCGGCCGCGGCGGCCAGCCTTCGTGCGGCATCCGGTCGCAGCCGACGGCCCGCTCGGTCTTTGGCGGCTTTTTTGCCTGGTTGAAGCACCTTGTTAGGAAATGTTAATGTGCTCTGGCACGGGCGGGCGCGCAAGCCTCCGCCGGATGCTCGCAACCAGCGGCCGGAAGATGCTCAACCCGCGGCTCGAGACCCTCAGCGACTACCCGTTCCGGCGTCTGGCCGGGCTGCTCGCGCCGATCGAGCCGCCGCGGCGGCGGGCCGCGGTCGATCTCGCGCTCGGCCAGCCGATGCACCCGATCCCGCCGCTGATGATCGAGGCGCTGCGTGCTAACGAGCATCTCTGGGGCCGCTATCCGCCGGTGGGCGGCACCCCGGCGTTTCGCCAGGCGGCCGCGGCCTGGCTGACCCGGCGCTACAATCTGCCGGATCGGAACGCTCGATCCCGATCGCCACATCCTGCCGGTCGCCGGCACCAAAGAGGCGCTGTTCATGATCGCCCAGGCGGTCATGCCCGAGCGCAAGGCGGGCAGGCATCCGGCGGTGCTGCTGCCGAACCCGTTCTACAACGTCTATCTGGGCGGCGCCCTGATGGCCGGGGCCGAGCCCGTGCTGCTGTCGGTCACGGCCGCGACCAGCTATCTGCCCATGCTCGATCACCTTAGCGCCGAGCTGCTCGAGCGGACGGCCGCCTTCTACATCTGCTCACCGGCCAATCCGCAGGGGGTGGCGGCCGATCTCGATTATCTGCAGCGGCTGATCGGGCTGGCGCGGACCCATGGCTTCCTGCTGATCGTTGACGAATGCTACGCCGAGATCTACACGGAGACCCCGCCGGCCGGCGCCCTCGAAGCGGCGGTGGCACTCGACGGCAGCCTCGACCAGGTGATCGTCTGCCATTCCCTCTCCAAGCGCTCGAGCGCGGCCGGCCTGCGCTCGGGGTTCGTGGCCGGAGATCCCGAGATCCTGGCCGGATTCACCCGTCTGCGCAGCTATGCGGCGGCGGTTCAGCCGTTGCCGGTGCTGGCGGCCGCGACCGCGCTGTGGCAAGACGAAGACCATGTGGTCGCCAACCGCGCACTCTATCGGGAGAAGTTCGACCTGACCGATGACCGGCTCCGCCGCCGGTTCGGCTACTACCGGCCGGATGGCGGCTTCTTTTTGTGGCTCGAGGTCGGCGACGGCGAGGCGGCGGCGCGCCGGCTCTGGGCCGAGGCCGCGGTCAAGGTGCTGCCGGGCGGCTATATCGGGCGCCCGGACCGCAGCGGTCACAACCCGGGCGAAAGCGCAATCCGGGTCGCCCTGGTGCATGATCTGGCGACGACCGATGCGGCGCTCGCCGATCTGGTCGCGACCTTGGGCTGACCCGAGGCCTGAAGAGGAGGACCCTAGCGCATCATGGCCGCCCCTTCCCTTCGCTCCGCCGAGCGCGCCGGCGTCTCCGAGTTCCTCGCCCGGCGGGCGGCCGAGGCGCTCGGTCTCGGCCTGCTGGCGGCGGCCCTGGTCGTGGCCGTGGCGCTCTGGGGCTACGATCCGAACGATCCATCGCTCAACCACGCGACCGCCGGGCCCAGCACCAATCCCTTGGGCAGCTTCGGCGCCAGCATCGCCGACGTGCTGCAGCAGACGCTCGGGCTCGCCGCCTGGCTGGTGGTGCTGATCCCGCCGCTCTGGGCCATGCGCCTGATTTTCGCCAGGCCGCTCGACTGGCCGTGGCTGCCGGTCTCTGCCTTGCCGCTCGCCCTGCTCGCGAGCGCGACCTGGCTCGCAACCCGCCCCTTGCCGGACAGCTGGCCATTCTGGGTCGGCCTCGGCGGCTTCGTCGGCGATTTCATGCTCAACCGTCTGCAGCACCCGATCGGCGCGGACATCTATCCGACGATTACCGGCAGCGTCGCCCTGGTCTGCGTGATCCTGGCGATCGGCCTGAGTTGGCGCGAGGTCTGGCAGGTCGGCCGCGCGCTGGCGCTGGCGCCGTTCCGGCTCGGCCGCCGGCAGGCCGCGCCCGCGGCGCGCAGCGAGCCGCGCTGGGCCCAGGCGATGGAGGAGCGCTACGGCGCGCCGCCGCCCCGGGCGCAGCCCAGGCGACCGCTGGCGGCGGGCTTCAGCTTCGTCGGTCAGTTCATCGGCGGCCTGGCGGCGCGGCTGCGGCCATCGGGGGAGCGGCCAGGGCGGCCGCGGTCCGACCTCATGCGCACCGTCGATCCGGCGCTTGCCGCCACCGAGAGCGCGCGCCGGCGGCGGCCGTCGGCGGATAAGCCCGAGCCCTCGCCGCGGCCCGCCGAAGCGCCCGTGGTCGCGCCCGCGGCGCCCGCGCCCGCGCCGGTGCGCCCGCAGGCCGCCGCCGAGCTGATCCCGGATAGCGAGTTCAAGCTGCCGCCGCTCAAATTCCTGGCCCAGCCGCGTCAGCGCACCGGCGTCACCCCGGATCGCGCGGCGCTCGCCGAGACCGCGCGCGCGCTCGAGAAGGTGCTCGACGATTTTGGCGTCCGCGGCGAGATCGTCGACGTGCGGCCGGGTCCGGTCGTGGCGCTCTACGAGCTCGAGCCGGCGCCCGGCACCCGCGCCGCCCGCGTGGTGGCACTCGCCGACGACATCGCCCGCTCGCTGTGCGCGATGTCGGTGCGGGTCGCGACCGTGCCGGGGCGCAACGTGATCGGTATCGAGCTGCCCAACGATCAGCGCGAGACCGTCTATCTGCGCGATCTTCTGGCGAGCCCCGCCTACGAGGACACGTCGGCGCGCCTGACCTTGGCGCTTGGCAAGGACATCAGCGGCGATCCGGTGGTGGTCGATCTCGCGCGCATGCCCCATCTTCTGATCGCCGGCACCACCGGCTCGGGCAAGTCGGTGGCGATCAACGCGATGATCCTGTCGCTGCTCTACCGGCTGCCGCCCGACGAGTGCAAGCTGATCATGATCGACCCCAAGGTGATCGAGCTGTCGGTCTACGAGGACATCCCCCATCTGCTGGCGCCGGTGGTCACCGAGCCGCACAAGGCCGTGGTCGCGCTCAAGTGGGTGGTGCGCGAGATGGACGACCGCTATCGCCTCATGTCGCACCTGGGCGTGCGCGACCTCTTCGCCTACAACCGCCGGATCGGCGAGGCGCTCGAGCGCGGCGACCAGCTCTCGCGGCGCGTGCAGACCGGCTTCGAGCCCGGCACCGGCGTGCCGGTGTTCGAGCAGCAGCCGATCGAGATGCGCAAGATGCCGCTGATCGTGGTCGTGGTCGACGAGGTCGCCGACCTCATGCTGACCGCCGGCAAGGAGATCGAGTCCGCGATCCAGCGACTGTCGCAGAAGGCGCGCGCCGCCGGCATCCATCTGATCGTCGCGACCCAGCGGCCCTCGGTCGACGTCCTCACCGGCGTAATCAAGGCCAACCTGCCGAGCCGGATCAGCTTCCGGGTCTCCTCCAAGATCGACAGCCGGACCATCCTGGGCGAGCCCGGCGCCGAGCAGCTGCTCGGTCAGGGCGACCTTTTGCACATGATGCCGGGCGAGCGGATCACCCGCATCCACGGGCCGCTGGTGACCGACGAGGAGGTCGAGCGCGTGGTCAACTTCCTGCGCCAGCAGGGCGAGCCCGACTACCTCGATTCGGTGACCGACGAGGCGGCGCTGGACGCGTCCGCCCCGATCGGCCCCGGGCTCGGCGAGCCGGCGGCCAACGGCGAGGACGCCCAATACGCCCAGGCGCTGCAGATCATCGCCCGCGAGGGCAAGGCATCGACCAGTTTCCTGCAGCGCAAGATGCGGATCGGCTACAACAGCGCCGCCCGCCTGATCGAGCGGATGGAGGCCGATGGCCACGTGAGCCATCCCGACCACGTCGGCCGCCGGCAGGTGCTGATCGGCGGCCAGGACGCCGAGCCCGACGGCACGCCTTGGTGAGCCTGCGGCCGGCGCCCCGGGAGATGCGGATGAACCATCTGCTGCGCGCCGTGGCGCTCGTGGCAATCCTGCTCGGCGGCCTTGCCGCTGGGCCCTCGAGTGCCGCGATCCGCGATGCGGCCACCGCCCGGGCCGAGGACGTGGCGCGGATCGAGGCCTATCTCAACGGCCTGCACAGCCTGCGTGCGGCCTTCGTCCAGATCAACCCGGACGGCGGCATGGTGACCGGGACTCTGTCCTACGAGCGCCCCGACAAGATGCGCCTCGACTACGACCCGCCGAGCAAGCTCTTGATCATCGCCAACGGCTGGGACCTGGTCTACCAGGACCGCAAGCTCAAGCAGGTCAGCCATCTGTTCACCAGCAAGACACCGCTCGGTTTCCTTTTGACCAAGCACATCCAACTCAGCGGCGACGTCACGGTGACCAGTCTCGAACGCCGCGGGGGCGAGCTCAGGGTGACGCTGGTCAGGACCGACGAGCCGAACCAGGGCTCGATCATCATGGCCTTCGCCGAACAGCCCTTCGAGCTCCGCCACTGGACCGTGATCGATCCGCAGGGCTACGCCACCAACGTCCTGCTCGACCGGGTCGAGACCGGGGTCGCGCTCGACGACGACCTGTTCGTCTACCGCAATCCGGACTTCTACCCGGAGGCCCGCCAGTAGGCCCCCAGCAGACCCCCAGCAGGCCCCCCCAGCAGGCCCCGATGCCGCCGCCCGCAGGGTCGCCAGGCGGGCGGCCCGGGCGCGAGGATTGCGCTCCGCCGGCGCCGCGCCATCTGTTAGGGTGAGGCCGGGGTTGCGGAATGCAATTCGGTGCCGGAACGTTTCCCGTGCGGACGCCGGAGATTACGGCCCAAAGATCGGGGACAGGGATGGAAACGGTACGGGCCTACGTGCGCGTGCTCTTGGATCGGGTGGTGACGCCGGTCGCGACCGTGCTGCTCCGGTGCCACGTGACCCCGAACCAGGTCTCGCTGATGGGCGTGCTGTTGACCCTGGTCACGGCCGCGCTGATCGTCGATGGCCGGCTGCTGCTCGCCGGCCTGCTCTACATTCTGGCCGCGAGCCTCGATCTGCTTGATGGCGTGCTCGCGCGGCTGGCCAAGCTCGCGAGCCGCTTTGGCGCCTTCCTCGAATTCGACCGCGGACCGGGTCTCCGAGGGGGTGGTGTTCGCGGCGATCGCCTATCACTTCGCGAGCCGGGGGCAGTCGGTCGATGCCGCGCTCGCGGTCCTCGCCCTGCTCGGCTCGGTGCTCGTCAGCTACACCCGCGCCCGCGCCGAGGGCTTGGGCCTCGAGTGCAAGGTCGGCATCATGACCCGCGCCGAACGCGTGCTGCTGGTCGCTTTCGGCCTGATGCTCGGCCTGCTGCCCGCGGCGGTCTATCTGCTGGTGGCGCTGACCGCATTCTCGGCGATGCAGCGGATCGTCCACGCCTTCCGCCAGCTCAATCCGCAAGGATAGCGCCGGCGCCTGAGCGGCCCGATCCCAGATCGGCATGATCGTGGCGCCGGCCATTGCACGCCGCGCGAAGAAGCGGTGCAGGATGGCTAGTTCAACCGCACCAGCTGCGCCGGGCGCCGTCCCAAGGTCGCGCCAGGCCCTCGGCGACCAGGATCGCGCCCAGCGAGCGGCCGGCGCGCTCGAGGGTGCGCAGCTTGCGGCCGTAGCGGTCCTCGTCGCGATCGCCGGCGCGCAAGAGCTCGAACGGGCCGGCGTTGATCAGCTCCAGCAGGCGCCGGGTCGCGCGGCCGCCGCGCGCCAGTTCAGACGCGCATTTCGGGCTGAAAACCTCGGGCGCGTCGATGTCCTCGAGCCGGATCTTGATGCCGTCGTAACGGATGGTGTCGCCGTCGATCACGCAGTTCGGCGCGCGCGCGTAGGCGCAGAGCGTGAAGCTGCCGCCCCCGTTCATCACGAAGCTGCCGCCGCCCCCGAGCGCAAAGGCGCTGTTGGCGCCGGTCAGATCCGGATGCAGCGCAGCCGCGAGCGCCAGGACGGCGGCGACCCCGGTCGCGGCTGCGAGCCGCCGCCATTGCGCCTGCCCTGGCCGCGGCTCGCGCTGCTGTTTTCTCGATCTGCGTCTGAATTGGAGTGCCTGCATCAATGTCGCCCGCGCCTTGCGCCCTCTTGCTCAAATCACATACTATCCAGTTATTGTTAGTGATCATTTATTGCCGGGTTACGATTTAATAAGTATTGCCCGTATCTTAGTTCAATTTATGAGATCAGGCGACCTCTGGGATCCTGCCTGGGTGATCTGGCCGAAGATTGTAGCTGCGGGTCTTCACGGAGCGCCGCGATCACGACCGGGTCTGCCCGTCGTCGCGATCCAGATGCCTGCGAACACGGCGATCAGCCCGAGGATCAGGTTGAGCGTCACCGGCTCTCGCACCAGCATGGCCGCCAGCAATGCGGCGGCGACTGGATTGACCGTCATCGTGGAGGCGACCCGCGTCGGTGTCGCCCGCTCAAGTGCGAGGACCCACAGAATGAACGCCAGGGCGCCCCCTTCGATGCCGAGGTAGAGGCCCGCGGCCCACTCTTCGACCCCGAAGCTGCGCACGACCGCGAGGCGGCCGGTGACCGCATCGACCAGGAGCAACGCGGCGGCACCGGCACCCATCCCGACGGTCAGGAAGCCCAAGGCGCTCGATCTCTGGATGAACGGGCGCGACCAGACATTGTAGAACGCCATGCACAAGACCGCGCCCGCCATGATCAGCTCGCCCCGCCACGCCCCGGGCGGGGCGGCCGCCAGACTCGAAGCGAGCGCTGCGAAGACGCCGGCCATGGCGATCGCGACGCCCGTGGTCTTGCGGGCGGTCAAGGGCTCGATGCCCAACAGCGCGCCGACCGCCATCGTCTGCAAAGGCAGCGTCGAGAGGGCGAGACTGGCGCGCGCCGCGGTCGTGTAGCCGACCGCAATATTATAGAGAACGAAAAACAGCCCAAAGAAGGCCAACCCCAAAGCGACGACGCCCGCCCAGTCGCCTCGCGCCGGCCAGCGCACGCGCAGCGCCAGAGCGATCGGCAGGACGCAGAGAAAGCCGAAGCCCCAGCGCAGAACCGCGAGCGTGATCGGATCGGCGCTGCTCACCAGGAAACGGGTGACCGCGGCCGCGGTGCCGCCGAGCGCGCTCGACAGCAGCGCGATCGCGACCCCCAGTTGCTCATTCATCGTCCGTTTCCCGACCAACACCTCGAGACATCGGCTTATTGTCGACGGCCGTGGTCCCATCAACTACGTGGCAGGTAGTCATGGGCGCGCCGTCTGATTTTGCGTTTAGGCTGCGCTGGTGGCGCCGGCACCGGGGAATCTCGCAGCTCGAGCTCGCGGGCCGGCCCGAGGTCTCGCAGCGCCACCTGAGCTTTTTGGAGCTGGGCAGGTCCGCCCCGAGCCGCGAGATGGTCCTGCGCCTCGCCACCGCGCTAACGGTTCCGCTTCGCCAGCAGAACGCGCTCCTCCTGGCCGCAGGCTTCGCGCCGGTCTGGCGCGAGAGCGAGCTCGCAGCACCGGAGCTCGCAGCCGTCCGCAACGGTCTCGACTACATTTTGAGCCAGCAGGAGCCCTTCCCCGCGGTCGTCGTCGATCGCCGCTGGAACCTCCTCAAAGCCAACACCGGGGCCGTCCGCCTGGTCGAGTTCCTGGTCGGGCCGCTCGCTCGAGATGCCTCGATCAATCTCGCCGATGCCCTGCTCGGGCCGGACATCCTGCGCCCTTTCCTCGTGAACTGGGAGGAGGTGGTCCGCTACTTCATTCGCAGCGTCGAGGCCGACGCCGCCGCGGACGGCACCGCCGAGACCGGAGCGCTCCTGCGCCGGCTCCTCGCCGCTCCCGGCGTCGACGTCGTCCTCAGGCGGATGCACGTCGAGCCGGCGCCCGGCCCCGTTCTGCCCATGCATTTTCGAAAGGGCGAAATCTCGCTCCGCCTGTTCACGACGATCGCGACCCTTGGCACGCCCCAGGACATCACGCTCCAGGAGCTGCGCATCGAATGCTTCTTCGCGATGGACGAGGCCACCGCGGAAATCTTTCGCTCCTGGGCCGCAGAAAAGGTCGCTCGCCCCTGAGCGCGGTGGGCGAGAGGCGAAGGCAGCCTCGATCCCGGGGCGGTTCGAAGGCTCAGCCGGGCTGGGTGTCGACCAGCTCGATGGCCTCGGGAAAGCTCAACCAGCGGTGACGCCGCGAGGCCCAGTAGAGGCGTTCGGGGGGCGCGAAGTCGGGATCGGCGAAGCCGCCGACGGCGATGCCGACGATGCCCGGGTAGGCCTCGGTCCGAAAGCAGAGCGTGACCCCGCAGGTCGGGCAGAACTCGGTCTCGGTCCAGCGTCCGGAAGCGCCCTGGTGCCGCCAGAGGGTGCGCGCGCCGGTCACCGCCACGGCCGCTACCGGATAGAAGGCGCTATAGGTGAAGCCGCCGCCGCTCTGCCGTTGGCAGTTGCTGCAGCTGCAGGCGTAGACCACGGTCGGCTCGCCACGCGCGGTGGCGGTCAGCTGGCCGCAGCCGCAACGGGCGGTGCGCTTGCTCGTGCTCTCGTTTGCGCTCACGGCTCCGATCCTGTGCCCGCCGGCGAGTGAGCGACAATCTGCGCCGCGGCCGGCCTCGGTCAAGCCGGACCTGCCGGAACCCATGCGCTTTAGTCGCCTTTGGCCGCGAGCTTCGCCTCGGCATCGGCATTGTGCGCTCGTTCCGGGCCATGTCGCCTGCGGGTGTGCTCCTCGACGAAGACATGGCTGTAGAGCTGGGCGAGCCAGGCCTTGCCCTCCTGGGTGCGATCGAGATGGCCGATGGCCTCTTGAAGGTAGGGCTCGACGCTCGCCCAGAAAAAGCGCGGATAGTCCTCGGCGAGATCTGCCGGGGTCTCGTAGCCCCGCCGCTGGGCGATGCCGGTCTCGGCGAACTCGTAGAACAGCGCGGTCAACTTGCTCGGGTAGAAGGGATCGCCCAGCTGGCCGATCAGGTCGGCCGCGCGGACCAGGGCGGGCTCGCCCGCGGTATCCTGGTGGTCGTCGTCGGCAGGCACCGGGAAGCGGGTGAGCTCGATGCCGTGGGCGACCCGCTCCGCATCGAGGATGGCGATCTCCTTCAGGCGGTGGCGCACGAAGATCTTGCCTCGATCGACGTGATAGGGCGCGAGCGCCGCATCCGACGCGCCGCGCGGCAGGACCAGCGTATCGCCCGCCTCGTTGACGACGTAGCGGCCGTCGCGATCACCAGCACAGATGCCGCGCAGATAGCCGATGTCGTGGACGAGGGTCGCGGTCGTGAAATGCAGCCAGTCCTCGGCGGTCACGTGCTCGACCAGGATCCGGCCCTTGAGGATCGCCTGGCCGACCATGGTCACGAGAATGGTGTGATCGGCGTCGTGGTAGAGTGCATCGCTGCTCGCGATCCGCTCGATCCCGACCCGCGCCATCGTGCGCAGCATGTCGCCGAACTCGGGTCGCAGCTGGCCAAAGATCGCCCCGTAGTTGGCGGCCAGCCGGTCGCCGAGCTCATCGGCCAGGACGCTTGCGATGTTCAACCCGGAATGTCCCAGATACCGGACTTCAACTCCCACATTGCGCCCTTCCGGCTTGCCTGACAATCCCTCGCCCCCGGGATGGCCCGGGGTGGGAGCTGTGCTGCGCCGGCCCTCACGCCGGCAACCGCCGCGGCCGGGGGCCGGCGATCAGGAGCCAAAAGGCGATCGACATGTTGAGCAGGTTCCAGGCGATCCCGTTCAGGAAAGCCGCCCGATAGGAGCCGGTGAGATCGTAGATGGCCCCCGCCATCCAGCCGCCGAGCGCCATGCCAAGGACCGTTGCCATCAGCACGAGGCTGACCCTCGCCCCCGCCTCGCGGGCGGGGAAATGGTCGCGCACGATCAGCGCATAGCTCGGCACGATGCCTCCTTGCGCAAGCCCGAACAGCGCCGAGACGACGTAGAGCGAGGCGAGGCCGTCGAAGGGCAGATAGAAGAACAGCGCCAGGCATTGCAGGCTCGAGCCGAGCAGCAGGGTCCGGATGCCGCCGATCCGATCGGCGATCAGGCCCGAGCCCAGCCGGCTGACGACGCCAAAGCCCAGCATCAGCGAGAGCATCTCGGCGCCGCGCGCGGGCCCGTAACCGAGATCGCCGCAGTAAGCGACGATGTGCACCTGCGGCATCGACATGGCGATGCAGCAGCCGAGCCCGGCGACGACCAGCAGGCCCTGCAGGACCGATGGCGACACGCTCGCCATGCCGGCAAAGACGCGTGCGTGACCTGCGACCCTCGCATCCTCGAGCGGCGGCCGCCGGCGCAGCGCGAGCGCCAGCGGCAGCATGGTGACCAGGCACAGCCCTCCGATAGCCATATGCGCCCGCCGCCAGCCGACCGCCTCGATCGCATGCTGGAGCAGCGGGGGCCAGATCGTCCCGGCGAGATAATTGCCGCTCGCGACCACCGCGACCGCGATTCCGCGCCGCCGCTTGAACCAGAGCGAGACGTCCGCGACCAGCGGACCGAAGGTCGCCGAGCTGCCGAGCAGCCCGATCAGCAGCGCCTGCGCCAGCATGAACTGCCACAAGCTGGTCGACTGCGCGGCGGCGACATAGCCGATCCCGAGCATGCAGGCGCCCAGCATCACCGGCACCATGATGCCGAACCGGTCCGCGAGCCGCCCCATCAGCACGCCGCCCAGCGCGAACCCCACCATGGTTGCGGTATACGGCAAGGACGCGCCGCCGCGGTCGACCCCGAACTCCGCCTCGATCACCGGCAGCGCCACCACCACCGACCAAAGCCCGATGCCGCCGATCGTACTCAGCGCGAGCGAAGCCAGCAGCCGCCACCCGAGCATCGCCGTCCTTTAACTCAGGCGTTTTTGGGGAGCACGTAGGCGGCCGGGTAGGTGGCCCGAAATGCCGGGAGGGCTTCGCAGCGGGCGGCGATGGCATCGAGGCTCGGGAAGCGGCCGGGGGGCAGGAGGGAGGTATCCGCCAGCTGGACGTAGCGCAGCATGCAGGCGGTGGTGATCTCGGCCTGGTCCAGGTTCTCCCCGCTCGGCCAGGGTTCGGCGGCAAGCGCGGCAAGCGCGCCGGTGCCCTGGGTCAGGCAGCGAAGGATCCAGTCGGGCCAGCGCAGCGCGGCGGGTCGCATCAGGCGCTCGTAGGTGGCGGCGCCGATCTTGTCGATGGCACCCGTCGCGAGGGCTATCCGGCGAAGCGCCCGTTGCCGCTCGGGTCCGGTTAGGGGGATGAGGGCGCGCTCGGGGCCGACGGTCTGGTCGAGCCAGTCGAGGATCGCGGCGGAATCGATCAGGACCTCGCCGTCGTCGAGCACAAGTGACGGAATCCGGCCGACCGGGTTGAGCGTCCGCATGGCATCGAAATCGGTGAATACCGAGCGGGTGTCGTGGCTGTACGAGAAGCCGAGGACGCGGAGCGAGACCGCGACCCGGCGCACGTAAGGCGAGTCGTACTGGCCGACCAGAAGCATGGCGTCTCTCCCATCCGCTCGCGACAGCGCCCGCGAGGGCCGGCCGCCGGGGCTCGTGCGATCATCGAGAAATCACGTCCTCGATCACGTCGTAGTGCTGCACGGTGGCATCGAAGTCGGTGAGCGCTGCGGCCGCGCCGGGCTCCACCACGGCCCGATCGACGGAGGCGCCGGCGAAGGCACGGATCGCCGCCATCGATCGCCAGCGGGTGAGGACCAGGAACTCCACCCGGTCGCCGGTCCGGCGCCGGCAGAGATGGGCGCCGAGGAAGCCTTGAATGTTGCGCAGCTCCGGGATCACGGTCTCCCGGAAGTGCCTGCGATAGGCCTCGGCTCCCGTCTCGCTGGTGCGACCGCGCCACTCCCGGATGATCATGCAACCCCCTTTGAGCTGCTCAGGGCTCGAGCCGGGCGCGAAGATGCG
>CAWCRU010000026.1:0-28032 GCA_963798075.1 uncultured Alphaproteobacteria bacterium
GCCGGAATGCTAGGCTTCCTTAGGCAACGCGAGGCGGCGCTCCAGGCCGCCGAGGAGGCCGCGGCGCTGTACCGCGAGCTGGCGCGGGCGCGCCACGACGCCTTCACGCCCGATTTGGCCGGGTCCCTCAACAACCTGGCCGCCATGCTGAGCGCGCTCGGGCGGCGCGAGGCGGCGCTTCAGGCCGCCGAGGAGGCGGCGGAGCTGTACCGCGAGCTGGCGCTGGCGCGGCCCGACGCCTTCACGCCCGATCTGACGAGGTCCCTCAGCAACCTGGCCAATGTGCTGAGCGCTCTCGGGCGGCGCGAGGCGGCGCTCCAGGCCGCCGAGGAGGCGGCGAACCTCTACCGCGAACTGGCGCGGGCGCGGCCCGACGCCTTCACGCCCGATCTGGCGGTCTCGCTCGCGGTGCTCGCGAATGCGCTCGAAGCTGCCGATCGCGTTTCCGAAGCCGTGGACGTGAACCGGGAGGCGATCGCGACCCTCTCGGGACCATTCCTCGCGCAGCCGCCGGCGTTCGCGCATTGGATGGTGCCGATGTGCCGGCAATACATCGAGCGCTGCGAGCAGCTCGGCCGCGAGCCGGATGCCGAGGTTGCTCGGGCCGATCGCCGAGGTGTTGCAGCGGATGCAGGAGGATCGTGGGCCGGAAGGGGAGTTAGGAGAACGGCCATGACGACGTGGGTAGGCCCTGATAGGGTGCGCGCATGACCGAAGCGGCACGTCAGACCAGGCCCGGGCGGATGGGGCGGGCCGAGTTCCTCGAATGGGAGGCGGCGCAGGAGCTGCGTCACGAGCGCATCGGCGGCACCCTGGTTCGCGATGACCGGCGGCACGCTCGGGCACAAGCCGCATCACGCTCAACGTCTTATTCGACGCTGCGGCGCCTGCTTCGGGGGGACGGATTGCGAGGCGTTTGCGATGGACGCCCGGGTGGTCACCACGAGGGGCGATGTCATGTATCCGGACGTCGTGGTCGCCTGCGGCGCCAGGCGGGACAGCGACGCGGAGGTCCGCGATCCGGTCGTGGTCGTCGAGGTGTTGTCCGGCAGCACCGAGGAGCGCGGTCACGGATGCGAGCGCTGGGACTAATGCCACAATTCCATCACTCAGGCACTATGTGCTGATCGCGCAGGATCAGGCAGAGGCGGAGGTCTCGTCCAGCGATGGCGAGGTCTGGCGGAGTCTGTATCTTCGTGGTACGGAGACGCCGTTCTGCACCTGGAGGCGCTGGGGCTCGGAGCTGAGCCTTGCCGAAGCTTTGGCGGGCGTGCAGCTGGGCGGAGACGACAGCAGCGGTAGCGGCAGGGGGCGGGGAGCGTCTGGAACCGGCCCGTCCCTGCGCCGTCCCGTGCGGGGGGCAAAGAGGGCTTCGGCCCTGCGCTCAGAACTTGAGATTCTCGTTGAGATCCTTGGCGTTGTCCTTGTTGATCGCGAGCGTCGGGACGGTGATGGACGCGGGCACGGAGTCGGCGCAATCGAGGAGGATCTTCTTGGCGATGTCGAGGGATCCTCGGCGCCGGTCGGATAGATGTAGGTCGCTGCCCACTGGCCCGCGGCGACGGCCGCGATGCCGCCCGCCGGGCCCGGCAGGCCGTCGGTGCCGATGATCCCGATCTGGCCCGCCTTGCCCGCACCCTTGGCGGCGAGGTAGGCGCCGGCCGCCATGAGGTCGTTGCTGGCGTAGACGACCTTGATGTCCGGGTGCGCCTGGAGCATCGCCGCGAACGCGGTCTCGGCCTTGTCCGGCAGCCAGTCGGCCGCCTGCTCGGCCACCACCTCGATCTTCGGGTTCTCCTTGACGCCGTCCTTGAAGCCGTTCAGGCGCTCGACCGCGGGCGTCGAGCTCGGCAGGCCTTCCAGCACCGCGACCTCGCCGCCGTCCGGCATCAGCGTCTTGGCGGTGTAGGTGCCGGCCTCGTAGGCGATCTTGTAGTTGTCGCCGCCGACGAAGGCCGTGTAGTCCTTGCCGGGCTCGCCCACCGTCTTGCGATCGAGCTCGATCACCGGGATCCCGGCCTTGACCGCGCGCCCGACCGCGGGCGTGAGCGGCGCCGCCTCGAACGGCGAGATCATCAGAAGGTCGACCTTCTGGGTGATGAAGTTGTCGACCTGCGAGGTCTGGGTGTTGTCGTTGCCGGCGCCGTCGGCCACCAGCAGCTCGAACTGGGGGATCGCCTTGGCGCGCGCGATCAGGTCGTTGTTGACGTGCTGGCGATAGGGCTCGGCGTAGTTCGCCTGCGAGAACCCGATCACATAGTGATCGTCCGGTCCGCAGGCCTTGGCGATCGGGCCGGCCTGCGCGCACGCACCGGCCGCGAGCAGGAGCGGGAAGCTCAGAAAGGCCGCCTGAAGGCCGCGCTGGCGCGCCGTCGTGAAAAGATGCTCTGGCATGGTTGCTCTCCTCCCCGAGAGGTCCTGTGGGTTCGCGATGTCGCCGCCGGCGCTCAACGCAGGCTGCCCTCCCGGCGACCGACCAGGGCCTGCAGCACCGCCGCGACGACGATGATCGCACCGGTTGCGAGCAGCTGCAGCGCTGCATTGATGTTGTTGAGCTGGAGGATGTTAGCGAGCGCGCCCAGCATGATGCAGCCCGCGATCGTGCCGATCATGGTGCCGGCGCCGCCGAACAGGCTGGTGCCGCCGATCACGACCGCAGCGATCGCCGTCAGCTCGTAGCCGGCGCCGTCGTTGGGGCTGCCGAAGCTGAACTGACCGGCGTGCACGGTGCCGGCGACCGCGGCCGCAAAGCCCGTGATCGCGTAGACCGTCGTCTTCACGGCCGCGACCGGGATGCCGGACAAGCGCGCCGCGCGCTCGTTGCCGCCGACCGCGAAGACGTAGCGGCCAAAGCGGGTGGTGTTGAGCACGAGCGTCGCGACCACCGCGAGGCCCAGGAAGATCAGGGTCGCGACCGGCACGGTGTTGTCGAACAGGCGCTCGCCCAGCAGGCTGAAGGCGGGCGGCGCCAGGCCCGGGCCGTCGCCGTAGGAGATGTTGATGTATTCGTTGTGCGAGACCACGAGAGCGAGGCCGCGCGCGACCTGCAGGCCCGCCAGCGTGACGATGAAGGCCTCGAGCCGGAAGCGGGTCGAGATCGCCCCCTGAAGCGCGCCATAGGCGGTGCCGGCCGCCGCGACCGCGAGCAGGGTCGCAAGGATGCCCCAGCCGAAGTTCACCATCAAGGTCGCCGTGAGCACGCTTGCCAGCCCGAGCGCGGCGCCGACCGAGAGATCGATCCCGCCCGTGATGATCACGAAGGTCATGCCGAGCGCGATGATCCCGGTCTCGGAGATCGCGCGCACGATGTTGGCGACGTTGTCGGGGGCGAGGAACAGGAGCTGGCCGTGCCGGCTCGGCGAGAACGCGATCCCGCCGGCCAGGACCAGGACGAGGCCGATCACGCTCTGGAAGCGGACGATCAGGACCAGAGGATCGCGCCAGAACCGGGCCGCTGGCGGCGCTGCCGGCGCCTCGGCGCCCGCGCGGGCGATCTCCATCTGCTCCTCCCTCACCCCGCCGCCCGAGTGACGCCGGTCGCGGCCGCCCAAAGCGTCGCCTCGTCGATCTCGCCCGTGAACTCGGCGACGCTCTGGCCGCCGCGCATCACGACGATCCGGTCGCACAGGCCGACCAGCTCCGGCAGCTCGCTCGACGCCACCAGCACGCCCAGGCCGTCGTTGGCGAGGCTGCGCAGGCGCTGATAGATCTCGACCTTGGCGCCGACGTCGACCCCGCGCGTCGGCTCGTCCAGCAGGAGGAGCCGCGGGCCGCCGAGCAGCTCCTTGGCGAACACCACCTTTTGCTGATTGCCGCCCGAGAGATTGCCGACGACGATGTCGCCGCGCGGCGGCCGCACCCCGAACTGCCGGATCGAGCGCGCGACCGCCTCGCCCTCCGAGGCCCGGGACATGAGGCCGAAGGGCGAGATCCGGCGCAGCACCGACATCACGATGTTGCGGCCGGTCGTCTGCTGGAGCATGAGGCCGCTGCCGCGCCGGTCGTCGGTGACCATCGCGATGCCGGCGCGCCGGGCGGCCGCGATCGTGGCGAGCCGTGCCGGTCGTCCGGCGACCTCGACGGTGCCGGCCCAGCGGCCGCGCGGGCCGGCGCCGTAGAGGGTCGAGAGCAGCTCGGTCCGGCCGGCGCCCATGATCCCGGCGAGGCCGACGATCTCGCGCGCGCGGACCGTGAGCGAGACGTCGATGGGCGCCTGCCACCCGGCCGGCGCCCGTCTGGCCACGAAGCGCGCGCGCTCGAGCCGCAGGAGCACCTGGCCCATGGCGGCTGCGGGCGGCGGAAAGAGCTGATCCACCGGCCGGCCCACGAGCATGTGCACGAGCGCGGCCTGCGAGGCCATGGGGCCGGTCTCGCCGACCATCAGGCCGTCGCGCATGACGCTGACGCGGTCGGCCACGCGCGGCACCTCCTCGAGCCGATGCGAGATGTAGACGATGCCGACGCCGCGGGCGCAGAGCGCGCGCACGACCTGGAACAGCCGCTCGGCCTCGGCCGCGGTCAGCGCCGCCGTCGGCTCGTCCATGACCAGGATGCGCGACGCGTGCGAGAGCGCCTTGGCGATCGCCACCAGCTGGCGCTGGCCGATGCTGAGATCGCCGACCGGACGCCGGGTGTCGAGGTCGACATCGGCAGCCGCGAGCCGCGCCCGGGCTTCCCGCTCCATCCGCGCTTCGTCGAGGCGGCCCGGCAGGCGGGTCAGCTCGCGCCCGAGAAAGAGGTTGGCGGTGACGTCGAGCCGCGGCACCAGGTCGAGCTCCTGGAAGATCGTGGCGATGCCGCTCGCCTGGGCATCGCGCGGGCTCGCAAAGTGCACGCGCTCGCCGCCGACGCGCATCTCGCCATGGTCGGGCGCGATCACGCCGGAGAGGATGTTCATCAAGGTCGTCTTGCCGGCGCCGTTCTCGCCGAGCAGCGCATGGACCTCGCCCGGGCGCAGGTCGAAATCGACCCCGCGCAACGCCTGCACGCCGCCGAAGCGCTTCTCGATCGCGCGCATTTCGAGGAGAGCGTCCATCACCTCAAGGACAGCCGCAGGAGTTGCGGATCACGAGGGAGGGCTTGAGGCGGATGCTGCGCTTTCGGGCGTCCGCCCGCTTGATGCGCTCGACCAGGAGCGCGGCTGCGCGCCGGCCGATCTCCTGGCAGGGCTGGGCGATCACGGTCAGGCGCGGCTCGAAGCAGCTCGCCCACTCGAAATCGTCGAAGCCGGCGAGCGCCAGGTCCGCCGGCACCCGCAGGCCGGCCGCGCGGATCGCCTGGACCGCGCCGACGGTGGCGAGATTGTTGCCGGTCGCGAGCGCCGTGGGCGGGTCGGCCAGGGCGAGCAGCCTGGCGGTCGCCGCGGCCGCCGAGGCGACGGTCGGGTTGCCCGCCTGCACGAGCGCGTCATCCCACGCCAGACCGTGGGTCCGCAGCGCCGCCCGGTAGCCCTCGATGCGCTCGAGCGTGGTCGCGAAGCCCGGCTGCCCCGCGATCAGGCCGATCCGTTCGTGGCCGTGCCCGATCAGGTGGCCCACCAGCAGCGCCATCGCCCACTTGTTCTGCACGCCGACCCGGTCGAATCGGCTCGACGGCAGGCGATCGACCAGGACGCAGGGCACCCCCGTCTGCTCGAGATAGGCCAGCGCCCGCTGCCCGGGATCGGCCGAGGGCGCCAGGATGATGCCGTCGACGCGGCGCTGATGGAGCGCCTGCACGACCTGCAGCTCGAGCGCCGGATCGTCGTGAGTGTCCGAGAGGAAGACCATCAGCCCGAGCCTCGAGCACTCGCGCTCGATCGCGCAGATGATGTCGCTGAAGTAGGGATTGGAGATCGCGGAGATCGCGATGCCGACGCTGCTGGTCGCCGAGCGCGCCAGCGAGCGGGCGATCGTGTTGGGGGTGTAGCCGACCGCGGCGATCGCCTGCTCGACCGAGCGCGTCGTGTCCGGGCTGACGACCCGGGTGGCGTTGACGACGTGCGAGACCGTCGAGACCGAGACGCCCGCGCGGCGCGCGACGTCAACGATGGTCGCCACGATCGCGGTCCCCCTCGGCGGCCGCAGCGCCGCGGCCAGCCGACACGGCCCCGATCGCGCGCCGGTCGGGCAAGATCACCGGGCACCCTCTCCCCGATCAGCGCCGGTATCGCTCGACCCTTGGGGCCGGACCGGCCGACGCTCGCTTCGTTGGCTCGTTCATAGAGCCGTCGAAACGTTGGCGCAAACGTTTTCCTGCCGGCGCATCTGCCTGCCGCAGAGGTTGGAGCGCGCCGTTCGCCACCCTTGGGGACCGCTCCTGGGGGGACCGCTCCTTGGGGGGCCGCTCCTCAGGGGCCGCCGGTGTTGGGCTTCTCCTCGCCCTGCGGGTTGAAGCGGCCGATGTTGCCGAGGAACTGCTGGAGCATGCTGAGCTCGTTGCCCGAGGTCGGCGTCTCGCGATCGACCAGGGCGACCTCGCGGGCGTCATCGAGGCCGTGCCGGTCGATGCTCTGGAGCAGGCCGCCGTCGTCGAAGGTGACCGAGATCACCTTCTGCTCGATCACCTCGTCCTGATAGAACGACATGTGCTCGCTGCGCTGGCTGACGTAGTACCAGACCTTGTCGTCGAAGGTCGCCGTCGACGACGGCGAGCCGAGCAGCCGGAGGACGCCGTCGCGGGTCGTGCGGCCCGGCTCGAGCTGGGCCAGCGTCGCCTCGTCGAAGCGGTAGCCATGGGTCGTGATCTCGGGCGTGCAGGCGACCGGGATGAGCAGAGCCGAGGCGGCCAGCGCCGCCCTCCAGCCGGTTCGTACCATCGTCTTGATCCTCGGACAGGCGGCTGACAGTCTAGCAGACCATGAGCCGAGCACAACCATCCGGCCGGGCAGCGGGTCGCGGCGCCGACGCTCGCCCGGCCCCCCATGCCGAGGCCCCTCGTTCGGGGGTGCGGCGCCTGTGGTCGTGGACCCGGCGTCTTAGCGGGCGGCGGGCGCGGCTGCAGGCGGCGGCGTACCGGCTCTACGGCGATCTCGTCGCGAGCGCGCGGGCGCCGGGCTTCTTTCGCGACCTTTGCGTGCCCGACACCCCCGAGGGCCGGTTCGAGATGATCGGCCTGCACGCGGCGCTGCTCCTCTTGCGCCTGAAGCGCGAAGGTGCTGCCGGCCAGGCGCTCGGCCAGGTCGTGTTCGATCTGATGGTCGCCGACCTCGACCAGGGTCTGCGCGAACTCGGGATCGGCGACCTCGGGGTCGGCAAGCAGGTCAAGCGGCTCGCCGGCCAGTTCTACGCCCGCCTGCACGCGCTCGACGCGGCGATCGGCGGCGGCGAGCCGGAACGCCTCGCGGCGATGCTGCGCGCCAACGTCTGGCACGGCGGGCCCGAGCCCGGCGCCGCCCAGGTCGCGGCGCTTGCCGACTACCTGATCCGCTCCGAGCGGCGGCTCGGCGGCCAGAGCGCCGGCGCCCTGCTGGCGGGCGAGGCAACCTTCGCCTGGCTCGCAGGACGCACGGCCGACACCGGCAGCGAGCGGCAGGGCGATCCCCAAGGCCATTGACCCTCGCCTCGCCTTGGCCCTAAGCTGACCGCGGTTTCCCGCGAGGCAGTTGCGGCCTCGGAGCGGAGTTACTGGGTGGCCCCGACGAACGAGTTCGTCCGTCCCGTCGTGATCGAGCCCTGGCCCGAAGGCGGCGTTGCCGTGGAGCTGTCGGCCGATCCGGCCGAGCAGCGGGCGCTCGCGCGCCGGTTCGATCTGCTCGAGCTGAGCTCGCTGCGCGCCCGCGGTCGCCTGGAGCGCCGCGTGCCCGGCCGCGAGATCTGGTTCGAGGGCTGGCTCGAGGCCGAGGTCGTCCAGACCTGCGTGGTCAGCCTCGAGCCGGTGCCGGCGACCATCCGCCAGCCGATCGCGCGCGGCTGGCGCCCGCTGCAGGGTCGGATCGCGACCGGCACGGCCGCGACGCCGCCCGATCTGTGGCTGGTCGGCGACGACGACATCGAGCCGTTGAGCGGCCCAATCCTTGATCTCGGCGAGGCGGTGGCCGAGGAGCTGGCGCTCGCACTCGACCCCTATCCGCGCGCCGCCGATGCCGAGGCTCTGGTATCGGAGCGTCTGGGCCCCAATATCAGCTTCGGCGTGGCCGAGCCGCCCGAGACCCCGTTGGCTGCCCTGACGCAGCTTGAGGACAGGCGCGCCCGGTGATCGCCGCCGCGCAACCCGAGGTCGAGACCTATGGCAGTACCTAAAGCAAAAGTGTCGAAATCGAGGCGCAACATGCGTCGTTCCCACGACCGCCTGCAGCCCACGAACCTGGCGGAATGCAGCAACTGCGGCGAGTTCAAGCTGCCCCATCACATCTGCAAGGCCTGCGGCCACTACAACGGGCGGGAGGTTACGGCGCGGGTCACGGACAGCGCCGCTGCCTGAGCGGTCAGCCGCCGTGACGCTGACCATCGCCCTCGACGCCATGGGCGGCGACCACGCGCCGCAGATCGTGATCGCGGGCGCCGACATGGCGCGGGAACGGTTTCCCGGCCTGCGCTTCTTGTTGTATGGCGATCAGCACAAGGTGAGCCGCTGCCTCGACGGCCGCGCGGCGCTCGCCGCCCACGCCACGGTCGAGCACACCCCCGATCAGGTCGGCGCCGACGCCAAGCCCTCGCAGGTGCTCCGCCAGGGGCGCAACACCAGCATGCGCCTGGCGATCGATGCGGTCCGCGACGGCCATGCCTGCGCCGCGGTCTCGGCCGGCAATACGGGTGCCCTGATGGCGCTCGCCAAATTCGCGCTCAAGACGCTCCCGGGCATCGAGCGGCCGGCGATCGCGACCCTGGTGCCGACGCGCCGGAGCGAAGCCGTGGTCCTCGACCTCGGCGCCAACGCCGAGTGCGATGCCGCCAACCTGGTCCAGTTCGCGGTCATGGGCGAGGTCTTCGCCCGCGCCGTGCTCGGCTTCGCCAAACCGACCGTGGGCCTGCTCAACATCGGCACCGAGGACGTCAAGGGCCACGAGACGATCCGCGAGGCGGCGGCCGCCTTGCGCGCGAGCGGCCTCCCGATCGAGTTCCGGGGCTTCGTCGAGGGCACCGATCTCACGAGCGGCAAGGTCGACGTCGTGGTCACCGACGGCTTCACCGGCAACGTGGCACTCAAGGTCGCCGAGGGCACCGTCGCCCTCTACGGTCAGTTCCTGCGCGAGGCGTTCCGGAGCTCGCCGCTCGCCAAGCTCGGGTATCTTCTGGCGCGGCCGGCCCTGCAGCTCGCGCGCCAGCGGCTCGACCCCAGGCGCTACAACGGCGCCATGTTCCTGGGCCTGAACGGGATCGTCGTGAAGAGCCACGGCAATACGGATGCGCTCGGTTTCGCGAACGCCATCGGGGTCGCGGTCGACCTCGTGCAGCAGGGCACCAACGAGCGCATCACCGCCGAGCTCCGCCAGCTCGAGCAAGAGGCGCTGCGCGCCCGGCCGGCACGGGCCTCCTAGGCAAAGGGCCGCAGGGGATGCTCCGCGCGCGCATCGTTGGCAGCGGCGCCTATCTGCCCGCCCGGGTGGTCAGCAACGACGAGCTCGCCCGCACGGTCGACACCAGCGACAGCTGGATCGTCGAACGTACCGGCATCCGCCAGCGGCACCTCGCGGCCGAGGGCGAGCTGACCTCCGATCTCGCCCGCGCGGCGGCCGCCGCGGCGCTCGCGGATGCCGGCATTGCGCCCGAGCGGGTCGATCTGATCGTGGTCGCGACCTCGACCCCGGACCACACCTTCCCGGCCTGCGCCATGGCGGTGCAGCGCAAGCTCGGCGCGCTGCGCGCGGTCGGCTTCGACCTGCAGGCGGTGTGCAGCGGCTTCATCTATGCGCTCGCGGTCGCCGACAAGTTCCTGGTCACCGGCCAGGCCAAGACCGCGCTCGTGATCGGCGCCGAGACCTTCTCGCGCCTGCTCGACTGGCAGGACCGCACGACCTGCGTGTTGTTCGGCGACGGCGCCGGTGCGGTCGTGTTGCGCGCCGAGCGCGGCACCGGCACGACCTTCGACCGCGGCATCCTCGCGACCCATCTGGGCGGCGACGGCCGCCATTACGACGACCTCTACGTCGACGGCGGCCCGTCCTCGACCGGCACGACCGGCCATCTGCGCATGCACGGCCGCGAGGTTTTCCGGCACGCCGTCCAGACCCTGACCACGGCCAGCCAAAGGGTGCTCGAGGCGGCCGACCTCGCGGTCGACGACGTCGACTGGCTGGTGCCCCATCAGGCCAACCAGCGGATCCTGGATGCGGTCGCCAGGCGCCTCGGGATCGCCGAGGACCGCGTGCTGGTGACGGTCGACCGGCACGCCAACACCTCGGCCGCGTCGATCCCGCTGGCGCTCGCCGAGGCGGCCGCAACCGGGCGTTTGCAAGGCGAACAGCTGATCGTCATGAACGCCATGGGGGGCGGATTTACCTGGGGCGCGGCGCTCGCGCGCTGGTAGCTGCGGGCCTGCAACCGGGCCGCCCGAGGCTCGGTCTTCGCCTGTTGACGGAACCCGCTGAAACCGCTAGGTTTTTTGAGCGCAGACCTTTTCGAGGTTCCGAGGCGATGAAGGGCAGGACCCTGACCAGGGCACATCTTGCCGAAGCGGTTTATCAGGAAGTCGGGCTGTCACGCAGCGAGTCCGCCGAGTTGGTCGATCTGATCCTGACCGAAATCGGCGATTCCCTGGTCGCGGACGGCGTCGTCAAGATCTCGTCCTTCGGCACCTTCTCGGTCCGCCGCAAGGGTCGACGGATCGGCCGCAATCCGAAAACCGGCGAGGAGGTGCCGATCATGCCGCGCAGGGTCCTGGTGTTCCGTCCCTCGCAGCTGCTCAAGGATCGCATCAACGGCGACGGCGAGTCCATGCCCGACGCGGAGGATAACTGATGGTCGGCTCGGCGGAAGGCGCTACCACCGCAAGGCAGCGGGCCGGGGCGCGGCCCCCGAAATCGGCGGCGGCGTTTCGAACCATCAGCGAGGTCGCGGGCGAGCTCGACGTCGCCCAGCACGTCCTGCGCTTTTGGGAGAGCAAGTTCCCGCAGGTCCGGCCGCTCAAGCGCGGCGGCGGCCGGCGCTACTACCGGCCCGAGGACGTCGACCTCCTGCGCCAGATCCGCTCGCTGCTGTACGAGGAAGGCTATACGATCAAGGGCGCCCAGAAGCTGCTCCGGGGGCAAAAGCGCACCCCGGGCGACGAGGGCGCCGATGACGAGGTCGGCGTCGACGACGAGTTCGTCCTGCGGGCCGAGCCCGCCACGGCCGCGGGCGAGCCGGTCGCGGCCGTGGTCCTGGCGCCCGAGGTGCGCTCGCGCCTGCGCCGGCTGCGCGAGGAGCTGATCGCGCTGCGCGCCGCCCTGAGGGAGGCGGCCGACTGAGGCCGTTGTCGCGCCGCGCCGGGACCGCTATATGAGATCTGAGACCGGTCGGAGCGTAGCGCAGCCTGGTAGCGCATCAGTCTGGGGGACTGGAGGTCCCGAGTTCGAATCTCGGCGCTCCGACCATCTTTCCCGATATGTTGGAGAGATCAGCTCACAACTCACGTGAGCCGTCTACGTCCGCGCCGGGTCGGGCGACTATCTGCGCTGGTCATGCGTCTGGCCAGGGGCGGCGACGGCCGCTATAACCTGTGGTTGATGATTCGGCGGCAGGAGCCCTGAAGTGACGATCGCGGCGCAGGCGCTGCGCGCGCTCGGCGGCGGGCTCGATCTCGTCCTGCCGCCTCGCTGCCTGGCCTGCGGCGTCGCGGTCGAGAGCCAGGGGCGGCTGTGCGCCGACTGCTGGCGCCAGCTTTCTTTCCTCGGGCCGCCGCAGTGCCGCCTGTGCGGCTATCCGTTGCCCCACGCCCAGCCCGACGCGCCGCTCTGCGGCCGCTGCGCGGTCGAGCCGCCGGCCTACGACCGGGCGCGGGCGGCGCTGCGCTACGACGACCGCGCCCGCGGCCTGATCCTGGCCTTCAAGCACGCCGACCGCACCGACACCGCGCCGGCGTTCGGCCGCTGGCTGGCGCAGGCCGGCGCCGCCCTGCTCGCCGAGGCCGAGCTGATCGTGCCGGTGCCCCTGCACCGCTGGCGGTTCCTCAGGCGCGGCTACAACCAGGCGGCCGTCCTCGCCCGGGCGCTCGCCCGCGAGACCGGCCTGCCGATGATCCCGGATCTTTTGCAGCGCCACCGGGCGACGCCCTCGCAACAGACGCTCTCCGCCCAGGCGCGGCTCGCCAACGTCACCGCCGCCGCGTTCCGGCCGCACCCCTGGCACCGCCGGCGGGCGGCCGGCCGCCGCGTGGTCCTGGTCGACGACGTGCTGACCACCGGCGCCACGGTCGCCGCCTGCACCCGGGTGCTGCGCCAGGCCGGCGCCGTTCAGGTCGACGTGCTGACCCTCACGAGGGTGGTGCGCGACGCCGCGACCCCCACTATGATCTGACGGCCCGGCTCGCAGACCGCCAGGTCTGAGCACCGGGACGGGCGGCGCGCGGCGGGCCCGCAAAACCGTGAGCGTGGTCGAGGCATGGCCGAGATCGAGATCTACACGACCCCCTGGTGCCCCTATTGCTGGCGGGCCAAGCGCCTGCTCACCAAGAAAGGTCTGGCTTTCACCGAGATCGACCTCTGGCAGGAGTCCGGTCGCCGGCCGGAGATGGTCGAGCGCGCCGACGGCCGCACCAGCGTGCCGCAGCTGTTCATCGATGGCCGCGGCATCGGCGGCTCCGACGAGCTGGCGGCGCTCGAGGCGAGCGGCGAGCTCGAGCGCCTGCTCGACCAGGGCTAGCCTCGGCCCCGGCCCTTGCACGGTCGGCCTCCGGCCCCCAGGTCTAGCGGAGAGCGATCGCCCAAGGAGCCGGCCGCAGGATGATTCTGTTCGAGCTGCGCTGTTCGCAAGGCCACGCCTTCGAGGCCTGGTTTCGCGACGGCGCCACCTACGATCGCCAGGCCGCGGCCGGCGCGATCAGCTGCACGATCTGCGGCGACGGCAAGGTCGGCAAGGCGCTGATGGCGCCGGCGGTGGGTCGCCGCTCGCCGCGGCGCGAGCCCCGCCGGGGGCGCGAGGCAGACCCGGCAAAACCCCGCCCGGAGCCGGGCGAGGGGGCGGCCGCCAAAGATCGCGCCGGGCCGCCTGCCGACGGGCCGAAGCTCGATCCGGAGCGGGCGGCGGCCGCGATGCGGGCCCTGCGCCAGGTCCAGAACCACATCGAGAAGACCTTCGACCACGTCGGACCGCGCTTCGCCGAGGAGGCGCGCAAGATGCACTACGGCGAAGCCGACAAGCGCAGCATCTACGGCGAGGCCACCACGAGCGAGGCCAAGGAGCTGCGCGACGAGGGCATCGAGGTCGGCCAGATCCCCTGGCTGCCTCGCCACGACGGCTGAGCGCGCGCGCGCTTCAGTCGCGGACCGCGAACAGCATGTAGTTGACCGCGGGGTCCGGGCTCAGCCGGAAGCGGTCGCGGAGCGGATCGTAGCCGACCCCCGTAAGGTCGGCGAGCGCGAGGCCGCTCTGGCGCAGCGCGCGCGCGAGCTTCTGACGGCCGCACGAAGCGCGACCAGCTGTGGGTCCCGGGCGGCAGCCAGCCGAGCACGTACTCGGCGGCGACGATCCCGAGCGCGAAGGCCCGCAAGGTGCGGTTCAGGGTCGCCAGCACGAGGCCGCCGCCGGGCCCGACCAGCTGGCCGCAGGCGGCAAGGAAGCCCGCCTGGTCGGCCACGTGCTCGACCACCTCCATGACGCAGACGAGGTCGAACCTGGCGCCCGCGGCCGCGAGCTCCTCGGCCGCGGCCTGCCGGTAGTCGATCGCGAGCCCGCCGGCCGTCGCATGCGCGACCGCCACCTCGAGGTTGGCAGGCTCGAGGTCGATGCCGGTGACGCCGGCGCCGAGCCTTGCCAGCGGCTCGCAGAGCAGGCCGCCGCCGCAGCCGACATCCAGCACCTCAAGCCCGGCGAGCGGTCGCGGCGCCCGCGGGTCGCGACCGAAGCGGGCGCAGGCCAGGCCACGGATGTAGCCGAGCCGGGTCGGGTTGAGCTTGTGCAGCGGCGCGAGCGGGCCGGCCTCGTCCCACCATTGTCCGGCGAGTCCGGCGAACCGCCGCAGCTCCCGGGCGTCGGCGCTGGCGACGGACGGGCGGCGGGCGGCAAAGGGCAGGGCCTTCGGCATCGATCAAAGGGCCTTTGGCGGGGGCACGAACGGCCGTCGGTTCGGGGGGCGGCAGGGTTGCTTCGGTGACCCCGGCCGACTATGTACACGCAGCCTGCGGTTGGCCAGAGGGGCGTGCGGTCGGCAGCGTCGCCGCCTGGCATAAGGCTTGCGAGGGGATCGCGGGCTTCGCTCGGCTCGGAGGCGGCGCATTGGCCCTCTTGGTGCAGAAATTCGGTGGCACTTCGGTTGCCGACCTCGACCGGATTCGCGCCGTCGCCGATCGGATCAGGACCAGCGTGCAGGCCGGCAACCGGCTCGCCGTGGTGGTCTCGGCCATGGCCGGGACGACCGACCAGCTGATCAGATGGGTGACCGAGATCGGGGGCATCCAGCACGACCCTGCCGAGTACGACGCCGTGGTCGCCTCGGGCGAGCAGATCACGAGCGGCCTGCTGGCGCTCGCCCTGCAGGCGATCGGGGTGCCGGCGCGCTCGTTCATGGGCTGGCAGCTGCCGCTCGAGACCGACGCCGGCCACGGTCGGGCGCGGATCCGGACCCTCGATGCGAGCGCGCTGCGCGCCTGCCTCGACCGGGGCCAGGTCGCGATCGCCGCGGGCTTCCAGGGCATCGCACCCGGCCAGCGGATCAGCACGCTCGGCCGCGGCGGCTCCGACACCTCCGCCGTGGCGCTCGCGGCAGCGCTCGGCGCCGAGCGCTGTGACATCTTCACCGACGTCGACGGGGTCTACACCACCGACCCCCGGATCGTCGGCAAGGCGCGCAAGCTCGAGCGGGTGACCTACGAGGAGATGCTCGAGATGGCCTCGCAGGGCGCCAAGGTCCTGCAGACCCGCTCGGTCGCGCTCGCCATGCAGCATGGCGTGCGCATCCACGTGCTCTCGAGCTTCGACGATCGCCCCGGGACCCTGGTGGTGGATGAGAGCGAGATCGTGGAGCAGCAAGTCGTAAGCGGCATCGCCTACAGCCGCGACGAGGCCAAGGTCACCCTGGTGGCGGTCGCCGACCGGCCGGGCGTCGCCGCGACCATCTTCGGCCCGCTGGCCGAGTCCGGCATCAACGTCGACATGATCGTGCAGAACGTCTCGGCCGATGGCCTGACCACCGATCTGACCTTCACGGTCGGCCGCGCCGATCTCGAGCGCACGCTTGCGACCCTCGAGGCCATGCGCGCCCAGCTCGGCTGCCGCCGCATCGACGCCGACGCCGAGGTGGTCAAGATCTCGGTGATCGGGGTCGGCATGCGCTCGCACGCCGGCATCGCGCACGTGATGTTCAAGACGCTCGCCGAGCGCGGCATCAACATCCAGGCGATCTCGACCTCGGAGATCAAGATCAGCATCCTGATCGACGAGGCCTATACCGAACTCGCGCTGCGCGCGCTGCACACGGCCTATGGCCTCGATGCCGCCTGAGCCCGCCCCGACCTCGGGAGCATCGCCCGGATACCGCCGGCTCGAGCGCCTCTGGCGCGCCGGAACCGAGTTCCTCGGTTGCCCGTTAGCCCTCATGGGCGGCGCCATGACCTGGGTCTCGGAGCGCCGGCTGGTCTCGGCGATCTCGAATGCCGGGGGCTTTGGCGTGCTCGCCTGCGGCGCCATGACCCCGGCCGAGCTCGGCGCCGAGATCGCCGCCACCCGGGCCCTGACCGCGCGACCGTTCGGGGTCAACCTGATCATCATGCATCCGATGCTCGCCGAGCTGATCGCCGTCTGCCACGAGCAGCAGGTCGGCCACATCGTGCTCGCGGGCGGCCTGCCGGGACGCGCGACCATCGCAAAGGTCAAGGACGGCGGCGCCAGGCTGCTGTGCTTTGCGCCGAGCCTCGGCGTCGGCAAGCGGCTCGTGCGCCAGGGCGCCGATGCCCTGATCATCGAGGGCATGGAGGCGGGCGGCCACATCGGCCCGGTCGCGACCAGCGTGCTCGCCCAGGAGATCCTGCCGCACCTGGGCGCGGTGCCGGTGTTCGTCGCCGGCGGGATCGGCCACGGCGAGGCGATCGGTGCCTATCTGCGCATGGGTGCGGCCGGCTGCCAGATGGGCACGCGCTTCGTCTGCGCCGCCGAGTTGATCGCCCATCCGGCCTTCAAGCAGGCGTTCATCCGGGCGAGCGCCCGCGACGCCGTGGCCTCGGTCCAGGTCGATCCGGAGTTCAAGGTGATCCCGGTGCGGGCGCTCGCCAACCAGGCGAGCCGCCGCTTCGTCGACACCCAGCTCGAGGTGATCGGGCGCCACCGCGCCGGTGAGCTCAGCTACGAGCAGGCGGCGCTCGCGATCGAGCATTTCTGGGCCGGCGCGCTGCGCCGGGCGGTGATCGACGGCGACGTCGAGAGCGGCTCGCTGATGGCCGGCCAGAGCGTCGGGCTGGTCGAGAGGGAGCAGCCCGTGGCCCTGATCCTGGCCGAGCTGGTGGCGCAGACGGTGGCGGCGCTCGAGCGCGAGATGGCGAGCCCGCAGCCCCTGCCGGCGGCCGCCGAATGACGCTCGCCACGGGCCGCAGTGGCCCGCCCACGCCCACGGCCGAGCGCCGCGGCGACGAGCTCAGCGCCGCCCGCCGCCTGCTCCGGCGCCTGGTCGAGGTCATGGCGACCACGGTCAGCCCGCAGGAGCGGCTCGACCGCATGGTGCGCATGATCGCCGCCGACATCGTGGCCGAGGTCTGCTCGGCCTATGTGACGCGCGGCGGCGAGTATCTCGAGCTGTTCGCGACCGAGGGCCTGAGGCGCAGCGCCGTCCACCACACCCGGCTGCGGATCGGCGAGGGCCTGGTCGGCCTGATCGCCGCCCAGGGCTCGGTGATCAACCTCCCCGACGCGCAGAGCCATCCCGACTTCGCCTACCGGCCCGAGACCGGCGAGGAGATCTACCACTCCTTCCTCGGCGTGCCGATCGTGCATGGCGGCCGGGTGACCGGCGTGCTCGTGATCCAGAATCGCACGCGGCGGCACTATTCCGAGGAGGAGGTCGAGGCCCTCCAGATCATCGCGACCGTGTTCGCCGAGATGCTGGCCTCGGGCGGCCTGCTCGACCCCAGCCAGTTCCCGGCCGGGCTCGGCCGGGCGGCCGGTCCGGAGCGGCTCGAGGGCCAGCGTCTGGTCGAAGGCGTGGCGCTCGGCACGGCCCTCCTGCACCAGCTGCGCATCGAGGTCACCCGCCTGGTGGCCGACGATCCCGACAGCGAGGCGCTGCGCCTCGAGGCCGCGATCGCCGGCCTGCGCGCCTCGGTCGACCAGCTCCTGCTGATGCCCGAGGTCGCCAACGGCGAGCACCGCGAGGTCCTCGAGGCCTACCGCATGTTCGCCCACGACGCCGGCTGGCGGCGCAGCATGCGCGAGGCGATCCGCACCGGCCTCACCGCCGAGGCGGCGGTCCGCCGGGTGCAGGAGGAGACCCGGCTGCGCATGGCGCACGTCGCCGATGCCTATCTGAAGGAGCGCCTCCACGACCTCGAGGCGCTGGCCGATCGCCTTCTGGTCCACCTGACCGGGCGCAGCCAGCTGCACGACCCCGCCTCCCTGCCGGACGAGTTCATCCTGGTCGCGCGCTCGCTCGGGCCGGCCGAGCTGATCGAATACGACCGCTCGCGCCTGCGCGGCGTGGTCCTGGAAGAGGGTTCTGCCACCGCCCATGTGACGATCGTCGCCCGCGCCTTCGGCATCCCGATGGTCGGAAGGGTGCGGGGCGCCATGGGCCGGATCGAGCCGGGCGACCGGCTGGCGCTGGATGGCGACAACGGCCAGCTGTTCATCCGGCCGGGCGAGGACGTCGAGCAGGCGTTCGGCCGCTCGCTCGCCGATCGCGCCGAGCGCCAGCGGATCTACGCGACGCTGCGCGACCAGCCGGCGGTGACCCTGGACGGCATGCGCGTCGGCCTGCATCTGAACGCCGCCTTCCTCGTCGACCTCGCAGCGCTCGAGGCGACCGCCGCCGACGGCATCGGGCTCTATCGCACCGAGCTCGCCTTCATGGTCGGCGACCGCCTGCCCGACGTCGACGCCCAGAGCGAGCTGTACGCCAAGGTCCGCCAGGTGGCCGGCGACAAGCCGGTGGTCTTTCGCACCCTCGACGTCGGCAGCGACAAGCACCTGCCCTACTGGAGCCTTCCCCACGAGGAGAACCCGGCCATGGGCTGGCGCGCGATGCGCATGGTCCTCGACCGGCCGGCGATCCTGCGCACCCAGCTGCGGGCCCTGATCAGGAGCGCCAAGGGGCGGCCGCTCGACCTCATGTTCCCGATGGTGGCCGAGGTCGCCGAACTGACCGCCGCGAGGCGGCTTTTGGTCATGGAGCTCGAGCGCGCCGAGCAGCGTGGCCAGCTGCTGCCGAGCCGCATCCGGGTCGGCGCCATGCTCGAGGTGCCCTCGCTGTTCTGGCAGCTGACCGCACTCCTGCCGCGGATCGACTTCCTCTCGATCGGCAGCAACGATCTGTTCCAGTTCCTGTTCGCCTGCGATCGCGGCAATCCCGAGCTGATCGACCGCTATGACGTGCTGTCGCCGCCGGTGCTCTCGTTCCTGCGCGAGCTGGTCGAACGCTGCCGGGCGGCAGGCGTGACGCTCTCGATCTGCGGCGAGATGGCCTCGCGCCCGCTCGAGGCCATGGTCCTTTTGGGCCTCGGGGTACGCACGCTGTCGCTTACACCCGCCGATGTCGGCCCGGTCAAGGCCATGCTGCGGTCGCTGCGTTGCGGCCGGCTCGCGGACTATCTCGCCCAGCTCTGCGATTTGCCCGACCACAGCCTGCGTGTTAGACTGCGGCACTACGCGCTTGATCACGGCGTGCAGCTGCATATCTGACAGTTGTCCCTCGCCGGGTCGAGGCCGCCACCCCGGCCGCGGTCGCGCACGAGATGCCCGGTTCGATGAATGAGAACCCCGACCAGCTCGACCCCGCCGAGGCCTTGATGCGTGAGGTCGGCGCCCAGCTGCGCCAGGTGCGGCTGGAGCGCGGCGAGCAGCTCGACGACGTCGGCCAGCATCTGCGGATCAAGCCCGTCTATCTGCTCGGCATCGAGGAGGGCAATCTGTCGGCGATGCCCGGGCGCACCTATGCGCTGGGCTTTTTGCGCAGCTATGCCGACTATCTGGGCTTCGACGGCGACGACCTGATCACCCAGATCAAGTCGACGGTCGCCAACCTGACCGACAAGACGCGCTTGCGCATCCGCACGCCGCTGCCCGAGAGCCGCCTGCCCAAGACCCCGATCCTGGTGCTGTCGCTGGCGGTGGTCGCCGGCATCTATACCGGCTGGTCGTACGTCAACCGCGGCAGCCAGCTGGTGATCGAGACGGTCGCCGAGGTGCCGGCCAATCTGCGCAATCTGGCGTTCGGGAACTTGCGCGAGGACGGCGAACCGTCGCCGCCGCGTCCAGCCGCAGGCAGCGGACCGCCGGCGCAGGAGACCCGCGCCGCCATGGCGCGGCCCGCGCCGCCGCCCGCTGCCGGATCGGACCCCGTCGGCGCCGCGCCGGCGAGCGGGCCGCCTGCGGCCGAGCGAGGCTCCGGCGCCGGCACGGGAGCCGCGCTGCGAGCGTGGCCCCGGCGCCGCCGTCCCGGCGCCCGATCTGGCGCCCCCGATCGTGGCGGCGGCGCCGGAGGAGCCCCGCGCGAGCGGGCCGGCCATGGCGGCGCCCGACCGTCTGCCGCCGCCCGTGACGCCGCCTTCAGCCGCACCCGAACCGCCGGCCGCAACCAGCCGCCCGGGCCTATGCTCTGGCACAGCCGACCGTGCCCGCGGAGGCGGCCCCGCCCGAGAACGAGCCCGCCGCCGCCGCCGCCGCCGCCGATGGCGAGCAGCCGCGGCGGGCGAGCGCCCCGACCAGCTCGCCGCCTTGCCGCCGATCCCGCGACCGGCGGTCCGCCCGGTCAGATCGTCGAGCCCGACAATACCGACGCCCGCGTGGTCATTCGGGCCCTCGAGAGCAGCTGGATCGAAATCTCGAGCGCGGCCGGCGACTATCTGCGCGACCGCACCCTCGAGCCGAACGACGTCTTCCTGGTGCCGAACCGGTCCGACCTCGAGCTCTGGACCGGCAACGCCGGCGGCCTGCAGGTGATCGTCGACGGCGTCGTCCTGGCCCCGCTCGGCACGAGCGGCGCCGTGGTCCGCGACGTGGCCCTCGACCCGTCCAGCCTGCGCCTGCGCTTCGGGCGGCCGCACGCACGCTGATCGGCCGCGATCTGGCATCGATCGCGAAACCTCGTATGATGCGCGCGCTGGAGGTCCGGGGCTCGCTCGCGGCTCCGACGAAGATGGAGCGGACATGGTCGCACTGAGCGGGATCGAGCGGCACCGGACCCATGCCGTGCGGGTCGGCGAGGTCGTGCTCGGCGGCGGCGCGCCGGTCGTCGTCCAGTCGATGACCAACACCGACACGGCCGACGTCGCGGCCACGACCGAGCAGGTGATCGAGCTCGCCGAGGCGGGCTCCGAGATCGTGCGCGTCACGGTCAACACCGACGCGGCCGCAGAGGCGGTGCCGCAGATCCGCGAGCGGCTCTGGCTGCGCGGCTGCGAGGTGCCCCTGGTCGGCGATTTCCACTACCACGGCCACCTGTTCCTTGCCCGCCATCCGGACTGCGCCAAGGCGCTCGCCAAGCTCCGCATCAACCCCGGCAACGTCGGCTTCGGCGCCAAGCGCGACCGGCAGTTCGAGATGATGATCGAGGCAGCACTCCGGCACGACAAGCCGGTCCGGATCGGGGTCAACTGGGGCAGCCTCGACCAGGATCTGTCGACCCGGATGATGGACGACAATGCGAAGCTGCCCGAACCGAAGGCGGCCGAGGACGTGCTGCGCGAGGCGCTCGTGGTCTCGGCGCTGGCGAGCGCCCGGCAGGCCGAGGCGATCGGGCTGCCCGCCGACCGGATCGTGATCTCGGCCAAGGTCAGCCGGGTCCCGGATCTGCTCGCGGTCTATCGCGAGCTCGCAAGGCGCTCGCGCTACGCCCTCCACCTCGGCCTCACCGAGGCCGGGATCGGCGCCAAGGGCATCGTCGCGACCAGCGCTGCGCTTGCGATCCTGCTCCAGGAAGGGATCGGCGATACCATCCGGGCGTCCCTGACGCCCCGGCCCGGCGAGGCGCGCACGCAGGAGGTGATCGTCTGCCAGGAGCTGCTGCAGAGCCTGGGCCTGCGCTCCTTCGCACCGCAGGTCGCCGCCTGCCCCGGCTGCGGGCGCACGACCAGCACCTATTTCCAGGAGCTCGCCGATCGCATCCAGAGCTACCTGCGCGCCCAGATGCCGCTCTGGAAGCAGCGCTATCCCGGGGTCGAGACGCTGAATGTCGCGGTCATGGGCTGCATCGTCAACGGCCCCGGCGAGAGCAAGCACGCCGACATCGGGATCAGCCTGCCGGGCACCGGCGAGAGCCCGACCGCCCCGGTGTTCATCGACGGCCGCAAGGCCTGCACGCTCCGCGGCGAGCGGATCGCCGAGGAGTTCCAGGCGCTGGTCGAGGACTACGTCGCGCGCCGCTACGGCGGCACGGCCGCCGCCAAGAGCGCCTGAGGGCCGAGCCGACCCCTTGTCCCGGACCAGGCAGGCGCTCGGCACGCTCGTGATCCGGCCCGCAGCCGCCACCGACCTGGCGGCGATCGGGCAGCTCGTGCTCGAGGTCGGCCGCGAGGTCTATGGCCATCTGTTCGAAGGCGACGTGCCGCGCCCGGAGGGCAATTGGGCGCAGGGCCTGGTCGCCGAAGAGCGCGGTCGGATCGTCGGCGTGGTGGTCGCCGAGGGCGACTGGATCGAGGACCTCTGGATCGCCCGCACCCATCGCCGACGCGGCGTCGGCAGCCGGCTGCTGGCGGCCGGCGAGCGCCAGATCGCGGCCCATGGCCATGCCGTTGCGCATCTGCGCGTGGTCGAGGACAACCAGCGGGCGCGGCGCTTCTACGCCGCCCACGGCTGGACCGAGATCGCCGCCTACCCGCACGAAAGATGGGGTTTCGCCATGCTCGATTTGATCAAGCCGCTCACCCACGGGCGCGCGGCAGGCGCGCCATGAGCGCGCTGCGTCCCGTCCGCGGCACCCACGACGTCGTAGGCGACGATGCGCTGCGCCATCGCCAGGTGGTCGAGACCGGCCGCGCGGTCGCGGCGCGCTATGGCTATGCCGAGATCGCGACGCCGGTGTTCGAGCTGACCCAGGTGTTCGCCCGCACGCTCGGCGAGACCTCGGACATCGTGACCAAGGAGATGTACAGCTTCGAGGATCGGGGCGGCGAGCAGATCACGCTGCGGCCCGAATTCACGGCCGGCGTCGCGCGCGCGCTGATTTCCGGCGCGCTCGGTCAGAGCCTGCCGATCCGCCTGTTCGCGAGCGGCCCCGTGTTCCGCTACGAGCGGCCGCAAAAGGGCCGCCTGCGCCAGTTCCACCAGATCGACGTCGAGGTGCTGGGCGCGGCCGAGCCCGAGGCCGACGTCGAGGTGATCGCGCTCGGCCGGCGCATCCTCGAGACGCTCGGCCTCGGCGCCAAGGTGAGCCTCGAGCTGAACACGCTGGGCGACCCTGCGAGCCGAAGCGCCTACCGCGAGCGCCTGGTCGACTACCTCGCGGGCCTGCGCGAGCAGCTGTCCCCCGACAGCCGCACGCGCCTCGAGCGCAACCCGCTGCGCATCCTCGACAGCAAGGACCCGGGCGACCGCGCGCTCCTGGAGGGCGCGCCGCTCCTGACCGACTGCCTGAACGAGCCCTCGCACGCCTTCTTCGCGAAGGTGCGCGCAGGCCTCGAGGCGCTCGGCATCGGCTACCGGGTCAACCCGCGCCTGGTTCGCGGCCTCGACTACTATACCCACACGGCCTTCGAGTTCACGACCACCGAGCTCGGCGCCCAAGGGGCGGTATTGGCCGGCGGCCGCTACGACGGCCTGGTCGCGACCATGGGCGGCCCCGACACGCCGGGCATCGGCTGGGCCGCGGGCGTCGAGCGCCTGGCCATGCTGCTCGACGCGACCCCGGCCGTGCCGCGCCCGGTCGCGGTGGTGCCGATTGGCGAGGCCGCCGAGCTGGAGGCGCTCCGGCTTGCCGAGGAGCTGCGCGCGGCCGGCCTGACCGTCGAGATGGACTTTCGCGGCAAGGTCGGCCAGCGGCTGAAGCGGGCGACGCAGCGCCAGGCCCGCTTCGCGCTCCTGCTCGGCGAAGACGAGATCGCCAAGGGCACGGCCGTTGTGCGCGACCTCGACCGCGGCGAGCAGGCGGAGGTCGCGCGCGCCGGGCTCGCCGGCCGCCTGCTTGCGGAACCCGCCGGCTGAGACCAGATTGGTCCCATGGCCAGCGCGATCTTCGACACCCACGCCTTCATCAAGCGGATGACCGCGGCCGGGATGCCGATCGAGCAGGCCGAGATACTGGCCGACGAGCATGCCCGCCTGCTCGGCGAGCAGCTCGCGACCAAGCAGGATGTCGCGCTGCTGCGATCGGATCTCGTGGTCATGGAGCAACGCGTCAAGGATCAGCTCACCATCCGCGTCGGCAGCATGCTGGCTGCCGCGGTTGCGATCATCGCGGCGCTGGTCAAGCTGCTGTGAAGCCTGACATGGGCCTGAGGCGGCGTTCGCCGGGAGGAGGGCTCGGGTGACGGGCACCGCCGATCCCTCCACCGGCATCGAGGCCAAGCTCAACGGCATTCTCGCGCGCCACGTCGAGCTCGGTGAGCTCATGACCAGCGCGTCCGGCGAGGCCTACGTGGCGCTCGCCCGGGAGTTCGCCGAGATCGACGACCTCGCGGGCAGGGTCCAGACCCTGCGGGCGACGCGCGCGGAGGCCGCGGGACTCGAGGAGATGCTGGCCGACCCGGGGCTCGATCCCGAGATGCGAGCGCTCGCGGCCGCGGAGCTCGAGGCGCTCGAAGCGCGCATTCCCGAGCTCGAGGAGGCGGTGAAGCTGGCACTGCTGCCCCGCGACGAGGCCGACGACAAGAGCGCCATCCTCGAGATCCGGGCCGGCACCGGCGGCGAGGAGGCGGCGCTGTTCGCGGGCGATCTCTACCGCATGTACCAGCGCTACGCCGAGCTCCACGGCTGGCGCTTCGAGCCTCTGTCCGTCTCCGACACCGGGCTCGGCGGCATCAAGGAGGTGATCGTCGCGATCAAGGGCCAGGGCGTGTTCGCGCGCCTCAAGTACGAAGCGGGCGTCCACCGCGTCCAGCGGGTGCCGGCAACCGAGGCTTCCGGTCGCATCCACACCTCGGCCGCGACCGTGGCCGTGCTGCCCGAGGCCGAGGACGTCGACATCCAGATCGACGACAAGGACCTTCGGATCGACGTCTACCGCTCGAGCGGGCCGGGCGGCCAGTCGGTCAACACGACCGACAGCGCGGTCCGCATCACCCATCTGCCGACCGGCATCGTGGTGACCCAGCAGGACGAGAAGTCGCAGCACAAGAACCGCGCCAAGGCGCTGCGCGTGCTGCGCGCCCGGTTATACGACCGCGAGCGGGCCGAGCTCGACGCCGAGCGTGCCGCAAGCCGGCGCGGCCAGGTGGGCTCAGGCGACCGCTCAGAACGCATCCGCACCTATAATTTCCCGCAGGGCCGCTGCACCGACCACCGCATCAACCTCACCCTCTACAAGCTCGAGAAGGTGCTGAACGGCGAAGCCCTCGACGAGCTGGTCGACGCGCTGACCGCCGAGGACCAGGCCGCCCGGCTCGGCGAGGCCTCCTGATCGGCTGCGGGAACAGGGCCGGGCGCGTCGGCGCTCAGCCGCGCGCGATCCTCGCCGCCTGTTCCATGCCGATGTTCCTGACCAGCGGGTCGGCATGCCGATGCGCCAACCGCCACTCGGATCCGTCACGGCGAAAGACCAGAGTAGGATGCGACCAGTCCTGGTCCGGCAGACCTCCGACCTCGCCATGCTGCCGTTCGATCACCACGAGAACCACGATGTCGCCGCCGGTATAGGACTGCACCAGCTCCAGCTCCGCCTCGCCGGCCTGGAAATAGCGCTCGAGCTCGGCCAGGCGCTCGCTCGAAGCGTCGAAGCCGCGCGTCGGCGCGCCGCCGAACGGAGCCATGAGCGTGAAGTCCTGCGCGTGAGCTGATCAGCGTGAAATATCTGCTCATGTCCCCGCGCATGAACGCTGATGCCGCTTCCGCAGTGCGCCGGATGAGCCCGGCAAGCTCCTCGTCGGTGACGTCTGCGTGCGTCATGGCCGCATCCGCATCCTCCCGCCGGCCCGGCGCGACCTCGCCATTCACCGCACCCGGTAGCGCTCGACGAAGGCTTCGTCGATCGTGACGCCGAGGCCCGGCCGCTCGGGGATCTCGATCTGGCCGTCTTCCACCGGAAAGTCCTCGAGCGCGAGCTCGTGCAGCATCGGGTTGGCGCCGAGCGAATATTCGAGGATGAAGCCGCTGGTGGCGACCGCGGCGACCTGCAGGCCGGCGGCGAAGGTCAGCGCACCGCCCCAGAGATGGGGGGCAAAGCGCAGCTGATGGGCAGCCGCCAGCGCCTCGATCCGCATCGCCTCGGTGATGCCGCCCGCGATCGAGAGGTCGGGTTGCAGGACGTCGACCGCGCGAAGGTCGATCAGGTCGCGAAAGTCGAAGCGGGTGAACTCCAACTCGCCGCTTGCGATCGGGATGTCGGTCAGCGCGCGGACCTCGGCCTGGCCGCGCTTGTCGTCGGCGCAGACCGGCTCCTCCAGCCAGCCGATGTTGCATTCGGCGACGGCCCGGCAAAAGCGTCTCGCCTCGGCCACCGTCCAGGTGCCATGGGCGTCGCACATGATGTCGATGTCGTCCGCCAGCCCCTCGCGCGCGGCCTTGACCCTGCGGATCGAGTGGTCGAGCGTGCCGTCGCCGGCGCCGACCCGCATCTTGACCGCCTTGAAGCCGCCGCGGTCGAGAAAGCCCTGCAGCTCCGCCGCGATCTGGTCGACCGGCGCCCAGCCGCCGGACGCATAGGCCGGCATGCGCGCCTGCCGCCGGCCGCCGAGCAGGCGCCACACGGGCTGGCCGAGCTCCTTGCCGAGCAGGTCCCAGAGCGCCATGTCGATGCCGGCGAGCGCGCCGATCGAGAGGCCGCGCCGGCCGAGCGCCGGGAAGGCGTGGCCGCGGGCGATCGCGAAATGGGCGCGCGAGCCGTTGTACATCAGGTCCCAAAGCCGCGCTGATGTCGCGCGCGTCCTCGCCGACGATCAAGGGCGCCAGGTCCTGCTCGATGCAGGCGGCGAGCGCGGCGCTGTTGCCGGCGCTGCCGACCGCGGCCTTGGCTTCGCCAAAGCCCGTGAGGCCACCTTCGGTCTCGACCCGCACGAGGGTCGAATCGAACGCCCGGATGCGGCCGAAGTCGGTCGTGTGCTGCCGTACCTTTGCGATCGGCACGTGCAGCCCTTCGGCGCGCACCTTGCGGATCTTCATCACTTGAGGTTGCGCTCCTTCTCGATCCGGTCGTAGGCGGCGTTGATCGCGGCCAGCGTCCGGTTGGCCCGCTCGACGAACTCCTCCGGCATGCCCCTGGCGACCAGCCGGTCCGGATGATGCTCGCGGACCAGCTTGCGATAGGTCTGCTTGATGTCGTCGTCGGAGGCGCTCCGCGTCAGCCCGAGCACGGCATAAGCGTCGTCGGCGCCCGACAGGTTGCGCGCGGTCGCCGAGAAGCGCGCCCGGATCTGCTCGAAGGAGCCGACGTCGAAGCCGAAGATCGCCGCCACCCGGCGCAAGAAATCGACCTCCGCCGGGTTGAGCTCGCCATCGGCGCGGGCGACCTCGAAGAGGCCCACCAGCAGCTCCTCGAGCAGGACCGGATCGTTGCTGAAGAGCGCCGCGATCTGGCGCGCATAGGGCTCGAAGCCGCGCGCCGAGGTCTTGGCCTGGTTGTAGATCCGGGCGACGTCGCCGACCTCGGCGTCGGCGATCCGGAACACCCGCTTGAAGGCCTCGATCTCGTCGCGGGTGACCACGCCGTCGACCTTGGCGAGCTTGGCGCCGAGCACGATGACCGCGGTCGCGAACGCAATCCGGCGGGTCTCGGTCGGATCGGCGAACACCGGCGGCGGATCGGCCCAAGGGTCCGACGCGCGATCCGCGGGCGCCTCGCCGGCCGACCAGGGATCGCGGTCGCGATGCCGGCCCGGCGGCGCCAGACGCTCGCGGCTTTCCTCCTCCCGGTAGCGGTCATAGGCATGGCCCGCGACCGCGCCGATCACCGCGCCGATCGGGCCACCGATGGCGAGCCCGGCGGCGCCGCCGAGAAGCTTGCCCCAGATGGCCAACGCCGATCCCGCCCGTCCAGCTTGCTGCCTGCCAGGTGATCTAGACCGCCGGGCCGAGGGCAGCAAGGATCTTGACCAGGGTCCCGGTCGCGGCGATCCGCCGGCCAAGCTTCGCGGCCTTAGGATTGGTTCAGGTTTTCCGCTATAACCGCGCCCGTACAGAGACGGCGGCAAGGGAGTGGGGCGGCGATGGCGGATGCGCCCGCAGGCTGGCAGTTCTGGATCGATCGGGGCGGCACGTTCACCGACGTCGTCGGCCGCGCGCCCACGGGCGAGCTCAAGGTCCACAAGCTGCTCTCGGAGCACCCGGAACGCTATCAGGACGCGGCGCTCCAGGGCATCCGCGAGCTGCTCGGGCTCGCTGCCGGCGACCCCCTGCCCGCGGCCGCGATCGCCGCGGTCAAGATGGGCACGACGGTCGCGACCAACGCCCTGCTCGAGCGCCGGGGGGCGTCGACCGTGCTCGCGATCACCAAGGGCCTCGGCGACGCGCTGCGGATCGGCTATCAGCACCGCCCCGACATCTTCGCCCGCCGGATCGTGCTGCCCGAGCTGCTCTACGACGCCGTGGTCGAGATCGACGAGCGGGTGCGGGCCGACGGCACGGTCGAACGGCCGCTCGATCTCTCGCGCGCGCGGGCAGACCTCGAGGCGGCCTTCACCCGGGGCCTGCG
>CAWCRU010000027.1:0-32871 GCA_963798075.1 uncultured Alphaproteobacteria bacterium
GATCAACCCGTTCCAGGTCGTACAGCATCGGCGGGCTGATGCAGCTCGCCTGGAAATACATCATCCTCGCCCCGCTGCGCGCGAGCGGCGAGCTCGCCTCGAGGATCGACGACCTCGATTTCGACGACTTCAACAAGGTGTTCAACCCACTGAGCCGGCTGATCACCGACGAGCTGCCGCCGGTCGATCCGCAGGCGCCCACCGGCAAGCGCTGGCTGGAGTTCCTGGGTCAGCTCGTCGCGCGCGCGCTCGACCTCCGCTCCTGGGTTCCGTTCACCGGCTTCGTGCCGCTGCTCCTGCCGGACGGGCCGAAGAATTTCATCGAGCAGGGCGCGAGCCGGGCCTCGGGCGACCTCTACTCCACGATCCTCAGCGCCAACGACCGGTTCAACCTCAAGGCTGAGGGCCGCCTATTCGGCAAGAGCACGACGAGCGATGCCGACCTCCATCCGGGCGTCGGGCGCATCGTCAGGCTGCTCGTCTTCTGCGGCTATCGCACGGATCGCGTCTTCCTCGCCGGCGCCGGCGACCGGCCCGGCTCACCGCTCGGCTACCGCCAGCTCTACGCCGTCCACGACCTCGTCACGATCACGCTGCCGACTCCCGGCTCGACGGCGTTGTTCCACGACGCGCTCTACGTGGTCACACGGCCGACCGGCCTGGGAGCAGCGCCCACGGTCGACATCGAGGGGCCGCCGCCGGCCCACGCGACCGCCAGGTTCGTGCGCGCCAACGCGGGCGACACGGTCTTTCCGAAACTGCGGGCCCTGGTACCGCTGCCCCCCGGGTCAACCGTTCGATGGGCTGGTACCTGATCCCGGTGACGCAGGGCCAGCTGCGATTGAGCTCGTTTGTCGACAGCGACGCCGGCACCGAGACGGCGCTCATCTCGGTCGAGGACGACGTGCTCCTCGACCAGGAGCCGGTCGCCTGGGCCGAGCCGCCGGCCGCCGGGACGGCGCCGACGACGCGGCTGGTCCGCTTCCAGACCGAAGCGCCGACGCTCCGGGTGCGCAATCACAAGGAGCTCGGCAGCGGCAACCTCGAAGACGTCGGCATCGCGCCGCTCACCCTCGACATCGCTGATGCGAGCGTGACCCAGGCGGCGATGACCGGCAACAATGGCTGGCAGCTCCAGCTTCCCGCCGCCGTCCCGGCAGCGCCGGTGCGCATGCGCATCTTCCGCGTCATCAAGAAGAATGACGCGGGCTTCGACCTCGCCTTCAAGGACGTGCCGACCCTCGCCTCCGCCCACAGCTACCTCGCCGGCGACGTCTTCGTGGTGATCCGCGACTTCCTGCTCGAGGTCCAGGCGCTGCCGGCGCTCGGGCCGCAGACCAGGCCCTATGACGATCCGCTCGAGCTGGCGCTGCCGATCAGGCTCGTCGCCGGCGAGCGTGCAATCACCATCACGCCGCCCGCGGGTCTGGCCAGGCCCCCGGTCGCGCGCGCCGGCGACGGCCCCGGCCGCGGCGAGCGCTGGAAGATCGGGCCCCTCGAGCAGCCGCCGGAGGAGGACGGCGTGTTCAAGGTGAAGGTGACCTACGGCAGGACCGGCAACAGTGTCGACAAGGACTTCGACCTGACCCTCCAGCCCCAGATCCGGATCGCCGGCGCCGCCGGCTTCGAGGCCCGCAAGACCGCGCCGTTGACGCTCACGATCACCGGCGGCGGCGAGCCCTACACCCTCGCCAGCGAGGGCATGCCGAGCGGCTCGGTCGCCGCCGTCGCAGGCTCGACGATCACGGTGACCGTCACCACGCCGCCCGCCGCCGATACCAAGGTCGTGCTGAAGGTATCAGGCGGCGGTAAGGCCGGCCGGCGCACGGTCACGGTCAAGACGACCTGAGGGGGAGGCAGCGGCGAAGCCCGTCCGGCCGGGTGTTTCACGGCCGGAGCAGCCGGCGGCGCCGGCCGGAGCTCAATCCCTGAACTCGGCGTTCGGAGGCAGCGAGCGGGGTGCCTTCCTGGCCCGCTCGAGGCGGCGATGGATCAAAAGACCGATCTCGGCGAGGGCGAGACCCAGCGTGCTGCCGATGGCGGCGATCAGCCAGTCGCCCGCCTCGGGCGAGCGATCGGGCGTCAGCAGCTGCAGCACTTCGACCACCGCCCCGACCAGCAGCCAGCACGAGAAATGGACCAGAAGCGGATCGCGCGACCGGCCGATCCGCACCAGCAGCGCCAGCAGGCCGAACAGCGCGGCGTGGCCGAACGCGTCTGGATCGGGCAGACGCAACCCGAACCCGGTCGCGAGACGATCGATCAACTGCTGGCGCAAGAGCGCCGGCATGAACAGGCCGATCACGAGCGCCACGAGCGTCCCGAGCAGCCAGTGGCGCACCAGGGAGATATGGATGCTGCGATAGAGGCCGCTCGCGACCCGGAAGGCGAGCAGGCTCCAGCCGCACACCAGGAGCGTCGCAGCCAGGCGGAACGGCATCCGCTCATCGACGATCGAGAGGCTCAGATGGGCGATCTCCATCCGGCCGGTGGTGAACGGCAGCTCGATGCCGAGGGTCACTTCCGGCACCGTCCCGGAGACCTCGAAGACCGCCTCGAAGTGCTGGCGGGGCGTGGTCCCGACCAGGTTGACCAGCTGGCTGGGCTGCTTCCAGAGCTGGGTGCCGTCGGCGGTCTGCCGGACCAGGTAGACCCGCGCCGTCTGCCAGGGCTCGCGGCCGTGCTCGACCCGACTGGTGGCGATGTCGGCGCGCAGGCGCAGGCTGGTCGGGCCGTCCGGCAGCGGGATCGTGCGGCGCAGGTAGACCTGCCGCCCCGGGTCCAGGTTCTGGAGGATCGCATGGCCGAGCTCGGCCTCATCGAGCGTCACCAGGCCGTCGATCTGCCAGCCACGAAAGCCCTCGCGAAAGTCCGCGTTGTCGAGAACCGACCGGCCGTCAGGCTGGTAGCGCGGCAGATAGCCAAAGGTGACGATGGTGAGCAGCGCGAGCAGGGTTGCCGCGGCAACCCCGATCGTGAGCGCGCGCAGCGCGCCGCCGTCCAGGGCGGCTCGCCGACGGCGCGGCCGCCGCCCTTCGTACGCGCCCGCCTCGGCGGTGGCGTTCATGGGCGACCCCCGGCCCGGCCCGGCGGCCCCCGGTCCGGCGTTGAACCGCGACGGCGTCGCGGTTGGCGGAAGGTCTTGCGCAGTCCGCTAGACATTGAGCAGCAGGTGCTCGCGTTCCCAGGAGCTGATCACGCGCTGATAGGCCTCCTGCTCGACCTCCTTGACCATGATCAGCGCCTCGACGAACTCTTCGCCGAGGATCTGGCGCAGCGGCCGGGCGCGCCGCAGCAGATCGAGGGCGTCGGCGATGTGCCGCGGCAGGGTCTGGGCCAGGCGGTAGGCGCTGCCCTCGATCGGCTTGCTCGGCTCGAGCTCGTCGGTCATGCCGAGCAGGCCGCAGGCGAGCGAGGCGGCGATCGCGAGATAGGAATTGGCGTCCGCGCCGGCAACCCGGTTCTCGACCCGGCGCGCGCTGCCGGCGGAGTCGGGTACGCGCAGGCCGACGGTCCGGTTCTCCCAGCCCCAGTGGAGATTGATCGGGGCATCCGAGTGGCGGCGCAGGCGGCGGTAGGAGTTGACGTTCGGGGCGAGCAGGGGCATCGCCGCCGGCAGATATTTCTGCAGTCCCGCGATGTGCTGGAGGAACAGATCGCTGAAGCCGTCCTCGCCGGCGGCGAACAGATTGGCGCCGGTCGCGAGCTCGACCACGCTCTGGTGGATATGCATGGCGCTGCCGGGCTCGCGCTCCATGGGCTTGGCCATGAAGGTGGCGTAGATGCCGTGCTTGATGGCGGCCTGGCGCAGCGTGCGCTTGAACAGAAACGCCTGGTCGGCGAGCTCGAGCGGATCGCCGTGGTTGAAGTTGATCTCCATCTGGGCGGCGCCGCTCTCGTGGGTCAGGGTATCGATGTCGATCTCCTGCGCCTGGCACCAGTCGTAGACGTCCTCGAACACCGGGTCGAACTCGTTGACCGCCTCGATGCCGTAGCTCTGGCGCGCCAATTCGGGTCGGCGCGAACGGCCGATCGGCGGCTCCAGCGGATAGTCCGGATCCTCGTTGATCTTGGTCAGGAAAAACTCGAGCTCGGGCGCGACCACGGCTCGCCAGCCCCGGTCCTCGTAGGCCTGCAGCACGCGCTGGAGGACCTGACGCGGCGCGATCGCGACCGGCTCGCCATCGTGATGATAGCAGTCGCTGATCACCTGCGCCGTCGCCTCCTCGTACCAGGGCACGACGCGCAGCGACCGCGGGTCGGGGCGCATCCGGACATCGCGCAAGGCCGGGTCGGTCACCCGATCCTCGGACGGATAGTCGCCGGTGACGGTCTGCACGAACACCGCCTCGGGCAGGCGCAGCGTGTCCTCGGCGAGCGAGCGGATGAACTTGGCCGCGGGCAGGATCTTGCCCCGCGCGATGCCGTTGAGGTCGGCGACCAGGCATTCGACCTCGGTGATCTCACGCTCCCGAAGCCAACGCTCCATCTCGTTCATGCTTGAGTCTCGCCTGGGCGCGCGCGCGGCAGGCGGCACCGAAGGCCGCGAACAGGCGCCTGGAGATCGGATGCTCGAGCACCCGCCATTCGGGATGCCATTGGACGCCGAGCACGAAGCCCGGCGCCCCCGCCACGCGGACCGCCTCGATCGTGCCATCGGGCGCCCGCGCCTCGACCGCGAGCGGCGCCGCCAGCCGATCGATCGCCTGGCCGTGCAGGGAGTTGACCGCGATCCGCTCGACCCCGCCCAAGAGCGCCTGCAGGCTCCCACCGGGGGTCAGGATCACCTCATGCGCGGGCCCGTAGCGCTCCGGCGCCGCCAGCGTCTTGTCCGAGCGATGATCGAGGCGCCCCGGGACTTGGTGCACCTCCTGGTGGAGCGTTCCGCCGAGCGCCACGTTCAATTCCTGGACGCCCCGGCAGATCGCGAGCACCGGCACCGCCCGCGCGATCGCGCGCCGGATCAGCGGCAGGGTGGTCGCATCGCGCGCCGGGTCGGCGGCACTCGCGGCCGGGGCCGGCGGCCCGCCATAGTGGTGCGGCTCGATGTTGGAGGGGCTGCCGCTGATCATCAGGCCATCGAGCCGGTCCAAGAGGTCATCGGGATCGACCCTGCCGCCTACCGCCGCAATCAGCATCGGCAGGCAACCGGCGCCATCGATCACGCTCTCGACGTATTTGGCGCCGACCTGATGGAAGCCGAAACCGTCGCGCACGACCAGGCAGGCCGGAATGCCGACGACGGGCGGGCGCTCACTGGCAATCATGGTGAGGTTGTAGCGGAGCGCCAGGGCCGAAACAAGCGCGGCCCGCACGGGCCGGGCTCAGGACCATGTCCCGCCCGCTCGCGCGCTGCCGGGCACAGCTCGAGCGAGCGGCGCAAAAAGACGTGCCGGGCCGCTCACCGGCCCGGCACCCTCGCGTTCCGTCGTCGCGCAGGCTTTACGCCGCGTGCTTGCCCTCGATCACCTTGGGCTCGGCCTTGGGCTGGCCGTTCGCGGCCTGCCCGATCGCGATCTTCTGCGGCTTCATGGCCTCGGGCACCTCGCGCACCAGCTCGATGTCGAGCAGGCCGTTGGTCAGCTTCGCGCCGGTCACCGTGACGTGGTCGGCGAGCTGGAAGCGGTGCTCGAAGGCCCGCCGGCCGATGCCGCGGTGCAGATAGGCGACCTCCTTCTCGGCCTCGGCGTCGCTGGCCTTGCCGCGCACGGTCAGCACGTTCTCCTGCGCGACGAGGTCGAGCTCGTCCTCGCCGAAGCCCGCGACCGCCAGCGTGATCCGGTAGGCGTCCTGGCCGGTCTTGACGATGTTGTAGGGCGGATACGACGGCTCCTGCGTGCCGCGGAAGGCCGTCTCGAACAGATCGTCCAGCCGATCGAAGCCGACCGAGTAACGAAACAGGGGGGTGAGGTCAAAGCTACGCATCGTCACATCCTCCTTGGAGCGATTGACTGCGGGCCCGTCTTGCGACCGGACCCTGCCGACTTGTCGGTCCCAATCCGGCAACCGACGAGCCTTATGTGGTCAAGGCCGCCAAGAGTTCAAGAGGCTGCGCCCGCAAAATTGGACTGCGCCCTGGCATCGCCCTGACCACCTTGGCGACCGGCCGGGCGCGCCCTATCCTTGCCCGCCATGACGCTCGAGACCCTCCTGTCGCTCAAGGCCCTGCTGGTCGGCGGCGCGTTCATCTTTTTCCTCGCGTACGAGCGCCTCTGGCCGGCGGCCGAGAGCCCGCTCCTGGTGCGCTTCGGGCGCGCGGGCCGGGCGGCCTGGCGTCGCCTTGCCCGCAACCTCAGCTTCTTCGGCATCAACCTCCTTTTGTCACCGCTGGTGGTCCTCCCGATCACCGCCTGGGCCGCGAGCCAGGGCCTCGGCTGGCGGCCCGCCTGGTGGTCCGGCTGGCCAGGGCTCCTTCTCGATCTCGTGCTGCTGGACTTTTGGATCTACTGGTGGCACCGGGCGAACCACGAGCTTTCCTGGCTCTGGCGCTTCCACCAGGTCCACCACCTGGACGAGCTGCTGGACAGCACGAGCGCCGTCCGCTTCCACTTCGGCGAGGTGCTGCTGTCCGCTCTGGCGCGGGCGGCCCTGATCATCCTGCTGGCCGTCCCGCTCACCTCGGTGCTGCTGTTCGAGGCGCTCCTCCTGATCGGGACCCTCTTCCACCACAGCGACGCCCGCCTGCCGCCCCACTTCGAGGCGGCGCTGGCGCGGGTGATCATCACGCCCTCGATCCACTGGGTGCACCACCACGCGGTGCGCGCCGACACGGACAGCAACTACGGCACCATCTTCAGCTTCTGGGACCCCTTGTTCCGCTCGAAGAGCCGGACGCGCCGCTGGTTCACCATGCCGATCGGGGTCGAAGGCCGCCGCGAGCGGCCGCTGCTCCGCCTGCTCGTCACCCCGTTCGAGCGCGACCGCTGAGGCGGCAGCGGCCCGTCACGTCGTGACGTCGTTGACGAGCGAGAAACCGCAGCAGACCGACAGTCGAGCCAAGACCAGGTGTCCGCTCGGGCACTGAGAACACCCAATCGCGACCGCCTCGTTTCAGCCGGACTGCCCTCTACCGCCTCCTTCGGGGCGAGCAGTCGGTTACCGCGAGATGACGCTCCGCCTTGGCAAGTTCCGTGGTGATGGCCCCGGGATCTGGCTGCGCATGCAGATGGCGCTGGCGCCTCGAACGCGCCCTCCACGCCGACCTCGCCCGCATCGCGACCCCACCGTGCCAGCTGAAACCCCTGACGGTACGCGCCTTGTCTAAGCCGGCCGAAATGCGCAGATAAGACCAACATGTCTGATAGCCGAAAACATCTGCTAGAGGAGACGCTGAAGGAAATTCCTGATAGAATGGCGCAGTTTGGTAGGCTTGTCTCTGATTTTCGACAGCGGTATCTTCAGCCAAGTTATGTTCAACCAGTGTCAGATAGGATCGAACAGGGGCTAGTGGAGCGCAAATAACCGCTTGCCACGAGTTTTTGACTTTGACTTTTCAATGTAAAGATCTTGCGAAGAGACTATAGACGATTGCTTTCTAAGATTTTTACACGCCGGCATTTCCATTGAATCAAAACCAGCGCATGTCAGGAACCTTTCGCCTCCCGCATCGTCACCCGAAGAACGCTTTGACCAGGAGCGCGAGGGCGCCGCCGATCGTGATGCCGTGCATCCACTTCATGAGGCCGAACTCGGCCTTGATCACCGCGACGTCCTGGGCGAGCGCGATGACCTTCTCTTCGAGCGTGCCGAGCCGCTTGGTCAGGGCCTCGAGCGCCTGCCCGACGCGTTCGAGCCCGCGCTCGACGTGGTCCAGCCGCTGCTCGACGCTCCGGAAGTGCCGGTCCACCTCGTCGAACCGCTGATCGACCGCGTCCCACCGCTGATCACGGCCAGCAAGGCTGGTTGCCGCCGCGCGCGCCTTTTCCTCCGAGGCTCCGGCCTCCTTGAGGTCATTGTAAATCTCGACGTGGCGGAAAAACGCGGTCACGACTGCTTTTCGGCCGCTATTGCGCCCGGCGCTTTGGCGCCGAGGAGCAGGCTGGCGAGCTCGATCTCCTCGCCAATTGTCTTGCATAACTTCCTATGATCTGGTAGACGCATGGTGTGCAATCCTGTCCGAGCGCGCGAGCGCGTTGCCCCGCCGGCTATAGGCACGCGCGTTCGCCGTCTCGCCCCGACCCCGAGGGCCGAATTACCGAACGAACCCAAGACCAAGGCAAATCCTCAGCTTTGGGCGTTTTTCATTCCATTTCTTCCCACGACACCAGGCGCCGCTGGCTGATGCCGTCCGCCGTCACTTGCGATAGCGCGCCGGCATCTGCGGATTGGTGGCCGGGTTGGTGTCGTGTTTGGCCAGGCGGGTGATCAGGGGGCCGCCGACCAGTGGGCGCAGTTCGGCCTCCAGGGCGTCGGCCTTTTCCCGGGCGTAGACCTCGGCGCCGTCGACGTAGAGGGTGAAGGACTTTTGGTACTTTTCCCGTTTGCCGGGCTGCTCGATCGTGTCCCTGGTCCATTGGTAGAGCGGGTATTTTTCCACGCCCTCGCGCTCTGCTTCGGCGACGTAGTCGGCGAACGCGTCGTATTGGGATTTGAGCTTCGCGTTGTGCCTCTCGAGGATCGCCGCGAGCGGTCGCAGCGTCGGATCGGCAGGGTCGCGTCGCGCCGCCTGCGCGGCCGCGTCCGCCATCTCGATGCGCAGCTGGTATTGCCATGGCTCGGTCATGGGCGCCCTCTCGCGGTTCCGCCGTCGGCCAGTGGCTGCCACATGGGGGGACAGGCGCGGGGGGTCAAGCGGGCGGGGTGCGCACGGCGCTTGCGGGACGGGCGCCGCAGCCCTACAAACGAGGGCATGATGCGGCTCGTCTCCACCGGTCCAAGCGCGCCCAGCCGACGACGACGGCTCGCCTGAGCGCGCCCTGGCGGCAAGGCCGCCGATGCAGTGATCTTTGGCCCGATCTCGATCGGGCGACCCTCAGAGACCAGCCGTGCCTTCCCTCGGATCGGGCTCATCCTTGCGCCGCCGGCGCGCGCCGGCACGGGGTCGGCGGCGGCACCGCGGGCACCCGCTCCCCTCTCCAGCCCATGAGGACGCCATGCCGACCTGCCCGCAACGCCGACGTACTGCCCCCTGCCAGGGTCGAGATCCGGGGTCGGGAGGCGGTCATGCACCGGACGAGGCTGCTTAGCGGCGCCGATGCGAAGGCGTTTGCGGCCCTCCGGCTGGAGGCGCTCGAGCGCCACCCCGCGGCCTTCGCGGCCCTGCCCGCGGAGGAGGCCGGCCGTAGCCTCGAGGCGGTCGCGCGCCGTCTGGAGGCGGGGACCGTGTTCGGCGCCTTCGTCGCCGGCAGGCTCGCCGGCAGCGCGGGCTTTGCCCTGCCCGAGCGCGCCAAGAAACGCCACAAGGGCCTGCTTTGGGGCGTCTACGTGCAGGCGGCGGTGCGCGGCCAGGGCCTCGGGCGCGCCCTCGTCGAGCAGGTCATCGACCACGCCCGAAGCCGGGTCGAGCAGCTGCACGCGACCGTCTCGACCGGCAACCTCGCCGCCCGCGGGCTCTACCGCCAGCTCGGCTTCCAGATCTATGGCCTCGAGCCGCGCGGCCTCAAGGTCGGCGAGCGCCATTTCGACCAGGAGCTCATGGTCCTCTTGTTTCTCGAGCGCTCGCCGCCGGCGCCCGGGCCGCAGGGAACCATCCCCGGGCCGCCCGGTTAGCCAGCCATGCGCGGGCGGTGGGTGCGCCGCTGCCGGCGCTTGGCGCCACCGGCAAGGAGCAGGCCATGGCAGGACGACAGGGCGCCCGCGAGCGGGTGCAGCTCGGCGAGCAGAAGGCGATGCGGGGGGCGGGCGGCGAGATCCATCAGACCGCGAGCGGCGACACGCCGGTCCTGACCACCAACCAGGGCGTGGCGGTCGCGGACGACCAGAACTCGCTGAAGGCCGGGACGCGCGGCCCGACGCTGCTCGAGGACTTCCACTTCCGCGAGAAGATCTTTCACTTCGACCACGAGCGCATCCCCGAGCGCGTCGTGCACGCCCGCGGCATGGGCGCGCACGGCTTCTTCGAGCCCTTCGAGTCGCTCGCCGATCTGACGCGCGCCGACCTGTTCCAGCGGCCGGGCGAAAAGACCGAAGTCTTCGTCCGCTTCTCGACCGTCGCGGGCAACAAGGGCTCGGCGGACCTCGCTCGCGACGTCCGCGGCTTTGCCGTCAAATTCTACACCAAGGAGGGCAACTGGGACCTCGTCGGCAACAACATCCCAGTCTTCTTCATCCAGGACGCGATCAAGTTCCCGGACCTGATCCACGCCGCCAAGCAGGAGCCCGACCGCGGCTTCCCGCAGGCGCAGACCGCTCACGACAATTTCTGGGACTTCATCTCGCTGACCCCTGAAAGCATGCACATGGCGCTCTGGATCATGTCCGACCGGACGATCCCGCGCTCGTTCCGCTTCATGGAAGGCTTCGGCGTCCACACCTTCCGGCTCGTCGATGCCAAGGGCAGGTCGACCTTCGTCAAGTTCCACTGGAAGCCGAAGCTGGGGATGCAGTCGGTGGTCTGGAACGAGGCCCTCAAGCTGAACGGCGCCGACCCCGACCACCACCGGCGCGATCTCTGGGACGCGATCCGGTCCGGCAGCTATCCGGAGTGGGAGCTCGGCCTGCAGCTGTTCGATCAGGCGTTTGCGGACCGCTTCGACTTCGATGTGCTCGACGCCACCAAGATCATCCCCGAGGAGGTGCTGCCGGTGCGCCGGGTCGGCCGCCTGGTGCTCGACCGCGTGGTCGACAACTTCTTCGCCGAGACCGAGCAGGTCGCGTTCTGCACCCAGAACATCGTGCCCGGCATCGACTTCACCAACGATCCGCTGCTCCAGGGCCGCAACTTCTCCTATCTCGACACCCAGCTCAAGCGGCTCGGCAGCCCCAACTTCCATGAGATCCCGGTCAACCGGCCGCGCGGCTGCCCGTTCCACAACTTCCAGCAGGACGGCCACATGCGGATGACGATGCCCCAGGGCCGCGCCAACTACGAGCCCAATTCCTGGGGCCAGGGCCCGCGCGAACAGCCCGAGCGCGGCTTCGTGAGCTATCCCGCCGAGGAGAGCGGGCCGAAGCTGCGCATCCGCGCCGAGAGCTTCGCCGACCACTACAGCCAGGCGCGCCAGTTCTACCTCAGCCAGACCGAGGCCGAGCAGGGCCACATCGCCGCCGCCTTCACCTTCGAGCTCTCCAAGGTCGAGACGCCCGCGATCCGCGCGCGCATGGTGGCGCATCTGCTCAACGTCGACGCGGCGCTGGCCAAGAAGGTGGCCATGGGGCTGCGCCTGAAGATCCTGCCCAAGCCCGCCGACGCCGCCCAGCCCGACGCGCCAGGACCTGGAGCCTTCGCCGGCGCTCAGCATCATCCGCAACGGCCCCGCGTCCTTCGCCGGCCGCAAGGTGGGCGCGCTCGTCACCGACGGCGCCGATGCCGCCCTGATCGAGGCGCTCAAGGCGGCGCTCGAGAAGGAAGGCGCCATGCTCAAGCTGGTGGCGCCGACGGTCGGCGGCATCGAGGCGAGCGACGGCAGCTTCCTCGAGGCCGACGAGAGGATCGAGGGCGGCCCCTCGGTCCTGTTCGACGCCGTGGTGCTGCTGCCGTCGGAAGTCGGTGCGGCCGCGCTCGTCTTGGAGGCGAGCGCGCGCGATTTCGTCAGCGACGCCTTCGCGCACCTCAAGTTCATCGGCTACGCCCCGGCCGCGAAGCCGCTCCTGAAGAAGGCAGGCGTGCTCGAGGACCTTGACGAGGGCTGCGTGGCGCTCGGCTCGCCGCGCGACGTCGAGGCCTTCCTCGTCGCCTGCCGCAAGCTCCGCTTCTGGCCGCGCGAGGCGCGAACGAAGCAGGGCTGAGGGCGACCGCCTCCCCTGGGCGGCCGAGGGCGAGGGCGGATCGGGCTTGTCGGGCGGGGGCGATCGCGGCAGAGTGCCGCCCCCTCGCACCGCACAGGATTGCCCGATGGCCGATGCCCTGAAGCCCGAGCCGATCCGCCTCGAGGACTACCGGCCGCCGGACTGGCTGGTCGACCGGGTCGAGCTCGATTTCGTCCTCGGCGAGGACGCGACCGAGGTGACGGCGCGCCTTGCGGTGCGGCGCAATCCGGCCGCGGGCGAGGGCGGCCGGCCTCTGGTCCTCGACGGGCAGGAGCTCGAGCTGCTCGGGCTCGAGGTCGATGGCCTGCCCCTCGGCGCCAATCGATACGCCCGCGACGACGACCATCTGAGCCTGCACGAGCTGCCGGACGCCTGCACGGTCCTGACACGGGTGCGGATCCACCCCGAGCGCAACACCGCCCTCGAGGGCCTCTACGTCTCGAACGGGATCTTCTGCACCCAGTGCGAGGCCGAGGGCTTTCGCAAGATCACCTACTTTCCGGACCGCCCGGACGTGATGGCGCGCTACCGGGTGCGGATCGAGGCGGACCGGGCGCGCTGCCCGGTGCTGCTCGCCAACGGCAACCCGGTCGAGGCGGGCGACCTCGCCGGCGGCCGCCACTTCGCGCTCTGGGAGGACCCCTTTCCCAAGCCCGGCTATCTGTTCGCCCTGGTCGCGGGCCGGCTCGCCAAGCTCGAGGACCATTTCACGACCCGCTCCGGCCGCGAGGTCACCCTGCAGATCTATGCCGAGCCGCCGGAGATCGACAAATGCGCCCACGCCATGGCCTCGCTCAAGAAGGCGATGCGCTGGGACGAGGACCGCTTCGCCCTGGAGTACGATCTCGATCAGTTCATGATCGTCGCGGTCTCCGATTTCAACTTTGGTGCCATGGAAAATAAGGGCCTGAACATCTTCAACACCAAATACGTTCTGGCCAAGCCGGCGAGCGCCACCGATGCCGACTATCTCGGCATCGAGAGCGTGATCGCTCACGAGTATTTTCACAACTGGACCGGCGATCGGGTGACCTGCCGAGACTGGTTTCAGCTGTCGCTCAAGGAGGGCCTGACCGTATTTCGTGACCAGGAGTTCACCTCCGATCTGCATTCGCGCGCGGTCAAGCGCATCGCCGACGTCCGTCGCCTGCGCGCGAGCCAGTTCCTGGAAGATGCGGGGCCGCTCGCGCATCCGGTCCGGCCGGAGAGTTACGTCGAGATTAACAACTTCTATACGACGACTGTGTACGAGAAGGGAGCGGAAGTCATCCGCATGCTGCACACGCTGATCGGCGAGGCGGCGTTTCAGGAGGGCATGCGGCTCTATTTCGAGCGCCACGACGGGAAGGCGGTGACCTGCGAGGATTTTGTCGCCGCGATGGCCGACGCCTCGGGCCGGGATCTCGAGCAGTTCCGCCGCTGGTACTCCCAGGTCGGCACGCCCAGGCTCGAGGCGAGCGGGACCTACGACGAGGTCGCAAAGAGCTATACCCTGACCGTCCGCCAGTCGACGCCGCCGACGCCCGGTCAACCCGAGAAACAGCCCCTGGTCATCCCGCTGGCGCTCGGGTTGCTCGACCCCGAGGGTCGGGAACTGCCGTTGCAGCTCGCGGGCGAGGGCGCGCCCGCGGGGACGTCCCGCGTGCTCGAGGTGATCGACGCCGAGCAGCGCTTCGTCTTTCGGGGCGTGCCCGAGGCGCCGGTCCCGTCGCTGCTGCGCGGCTTCTCGGCGCCGGTCGTGCTCGAAAGTCACGCCGACGAGACCCGCCTCCGCTTCCTGATGGCGCACGACCCCGACCCCTTCGTGCGCTGGGAATCCGGCCAGAGCTATGCGCTTAAGCTGATGCTCCGCCTGGTCGCCGGGCATCGGCAGGGACGCCCGCTCGCCTTGGATGACGGCCTGGCCCAGGCGTTCCGGGCGACGCTCGCGAACCCGCAGCTCGATCCCGCCTTCATCGCCCAGGCGCTGATCCTGCCGTCCGAAACCCACATCGGCCAGCAGATGGCGGAGATCGACGTCGACGGCATCCATGCGGTCCGCGAATTTCTCCGCCAGGAGCTCGGCCGGCGCCTGGATGCCGATTGGCTCGAGAGCTACCAGGCGCTCGGGACCAACGCGCCCTATCGGTTCGAGGCGGCCGAGGTCGGCCGGCGGACGCTCCGGAACCTGGCGCTCGGCTATGTGATGGCGGCCGGCAGCGATCGGGGCCGGAGCCTCTGCCTTGCCCAGTTCCGCGACGCCGACAACATGACCGACACGATCGCCGCCCTCGATCTTTTGGCCGAGAGCGACCTTGCGGAGCGGCCGCAGGCGCTCTCCGACTTCTATGCCCGTTGGCGGGACGACGCCCTGGTCATCGACAAATGGTTCGCGCTCCAGGCCATGGCGCAGCGCCCGGACGCGGTCGAGGTCGTGGCCGGCCTGCTCGGGCACGAGGCGTTCACGCTTCGGAACCCGAACCGGGTGCGGGCGCTGATCGGCACCTTCGCCGCCGGCAATCCGACCGGCTTCCACCGGGCCGACGGAAGCGGCTACGCCCTGATCGCCGACCACGTGCTCGAGCTCGACCCGCGCAACCCGCAGGTCGCCGCGCGCCTCGGCAAGGCCTTCGATCGCTGGCGCCGCTACGACGCCGGCCGCCAGGCGCAGATGCGCGCCCAGCTCGAGCGCATCCTCGCCGCCCCCAAGCTCTCCCGCGACGTCTACGAGATCGCGACCAAGAGCCTGCAATGACGGACGAGCGCTCGGGTCTCTGTGCCAATCCCAGACGGAGCGCCCCCTGTACCCGCGGGCGTTTGGTATCGCCGCCGGTCCGATCGGAAAACGACCCATGTCGCCGCTGAGCCTGCTGCTCAACATTCTCTGGGTGGTGACCGGCGGGCTCTGGATGGCGGCGGGGTGGCTGGTGGCCGCGGTGATCATGGCGATCACGATCATCGGCCTGCCGTGGGCGCGGGCGGCACTCGGCATCGCGAGCTACACGTTTCTTCCCTTTGGCCGGGTGGCGCTGCCGCGGGACGAGGTCGCAGGGGCGGCCGATCTCGGCACCGGACCGCTGGGGATGCTCGGCAATCTGATCTGGCTCGTGCTCGCCGGCTGGTGGCTGGCGCTCGGCCATGTGATCACCGCGGCCGGGCTCGCGGTCACGATCATCGGCCTGCCGTTCGCCTGGGCGCATCTGAAGCTCGCGCTGTTGTCGCTCTGGCCGATCGGGCGGACGATCGTCAGCGTCGAGGAGGCGGAAGTGCTGCGCGGTCGCAGGGTCTGAGCCCGATCTTGGCTGCGGGGGGCTCGCGTTAGTGCGTGGTACGGGGTATGGTTCGTGCCTCGGTTAGGAAAAACGCGGGCGGCAAGGGGAGAAAAAGGCATGTTGGAAGAGCTGGATGAGGTCGTCGCCACGGGGGCGCCGAACGATCTGGAATCGCTCTGGCTGCCGTTCACCCCGAACCGCCAGTTCAAGCAGCAGCCGCGGATCGTGGTTGCGGCCAAGGGCATGCACTACCGCTCGCATGACGGGCGCGCGATCCTGGACGGCTCGGCGGGCCTGTGGTGCGCCAATCTCGGCCACAGCCATCCCAAGGTCGTGGAGGCGGTGCAGCGGGCGGTCGCCACGCTCGATTTCGCGCCGACCTTCCAGTTCGGGCACACGCCGGTGTTCGAGCTCGCCTCCCGGGTCGCGCATGCGATGCCCTCCGACCTCAATCGCGTGTTCTTCGTCAACTCGGGCTCGGAGGCCTGCGATACCGCGCTCAAGATCGCGCTCGCCTATCACCGGGCGCGCGGCGAGGGCCAGCGCACGCGCCTGATCGGGCGCGAGCGCGCCTATCACGGGGTCGGCTTCGGCGGCATGTCGGTCGGCGGCATGGTCGCGAACAGGCGGACCTTCGGGCCGATGCTGGCGGGCGTCGACCACCTCCGCCACACGCTCGATCTCGAGCGCAACGCGTTCGCCCGCGGCCAGCCGCAGCACGGCAAGGAATTGGCCGACGATCTGGAGCGCCTGTGCGCGCTGCACGATCCCTCGACGATTGCCGCGGTGATCGTCGAGCCGGTCGCGGGCTCGGTCGGGGTCTATCCGCCGCCGATAGGTTATCTCGAGCGGCTGCGCGAGATCTGCGACAAGCACGGCATTCTCTTGATCTTCGACGAGGTGATCACGGCCTGGGGGCGGCTCGGCTACGCGTCGGCCGCCGAGCGGCTCGGCATCGTGCCGGACATGGTCACGATGGCCAAGGGCCTGACGGCGGCGCATGTGCCGATGGGCGCGGTGGTCGCGCGCGACTTCATCTATGAGGCCTTCATGAAGGGGCCCGAGCACGTCATCGAGCTGTTCCACGGCTACACCTATTCCGGCCATCCGGTCGCGGCCGCGGCCGGGATCGCGAGCCTCGAGGCCTACAAGGAGGAAGGCATCTTCGAGCGCGTGCGCGAGATCGAGGGCTACTTCGAGGACGCGCTGCATAGCTGTCGCGACCTGCCGCACGTGATCGACGTCCGCAACCTCGGCCTGATGGGCGCGATCGAGCTGGCGCCGATTGCCGGCCAGCCGGGCAAGCGCGGCTTCGAGGCGATGATCGCCTGCTACGAGGCGGGGCTGATGGCGCGGATCGCGGGCGACACCTTCGAGTTCTCGCCGCCCCTGATCTGCGAGCGCAGCCACATCGATCAGATCTTCGAGATCCTGAGCACGACCTTGCGCAAGATGGGCTGAGCAGCGGCCCGCTGCGCGTTCCCGTCGGCGAGGACGCTTGCCCCCGGGCGGCGTTGTGCCTACGTTGAAGGCATAATGCAGGCGCAGCGGAGGCGACGATGGGCCAGTTGACGGTCCGCAAGGTCGACGACGACCTGATCCGGCGGCTCAAGATCCGCGCCGCCGAGCACGGTCGCTCGGCCGAGGCCGAGCACCGCGAGATCCTGAAGCGGGCGCTGCTACCGGAGCCTGAGGTTGCGGACTGGCTGCGCCGGGCGAAGGCGCTGAGCGAGAAGATTGGCCCCGTTTCTGACGAGAGCTGGCAAATCATCCGCAAGTTCAGAGACGAGCGGTGATCACGCCCGTACTGGTGGTCGATGCGAGCGTCGCGATCAAATGGGTGATCTACGAGCCGGATCGGGATCTGGCCTACGCCCTTCTCGACGGCAGCCTGATCGCACCGGATTTGATGCTCATCGAGTGCGCCAATGCGCTCCGTTCCCGGGTCGCCCGAGGCAGCCTGGGGGCGCAGGACGTCCAGCTGGCATGGGCCACGATCTGCGAAGCGCCGGTGCGGATTTCGGCCGCGGCCGAAGTCCTCGGTGCGGCGCTGACCCTTGGCCTGGCGCTCGAACATCCCGTCTATGATTGCATCTACCTGGCGCTGGCGATCGCCAGCGGCTGCCGGGTGGTCACGGCCGACCGCCGGTTTCGCATGGTCGTGCAGCGGGAGCCGTGTCTTCATGACCGGGTGGTTCTGCTGAGCGAGCTGGTGCATTGAGCGGCGCGGCGGGGTGGACGGCGTGGCGAACGGGGGAGTATCTCATACCAGCCGAGGGGCGCGGGTCGCGGCGACCGCAGGTCGACAGGAGGGCGGGATGAGCAAGGACGTCGGGCACTGGATCGGCGGCCGCGGGGTCGCGGGTGCGAGCGGCCGCTATGGCGACATCTTCAATCCCTCGGTCGGCGAGCGCGCGGGCCGGGTGGCGTTCGCCTCCGCCGCCGAGATCGATGCCGCGGTGCGGGCGGCGCAGGCAGCCCTGCCCGGCTGGGCCGACACGACGCCGCTGCGGCGCGCCCGCATCATGTTCAGGCTCAAGGACCTGCTCGAGCAGCGGATCGACGAGCTGGCCGAGCTGATCAGCGCCGAGCACGGCAAGACGCTGGCCGACGCCAAAGGCGAGGTCGTCCGCGGCATCGAGGTCGTCGAGTTCGCCTGCGGCATTCCCCAACTTCTCAAGGGCGAGTTCAGCGAGAACGTCGGCACCGGCGTCGATCTGCTCTCGTTCCGCCAGCCGCTCGGGGTCTGCGCCGGGATCACGCCCTTCAACTTCCCGGCCATGATCCCGCTCTGGATGTTTCCGATGGCGATCGCCTGCGGCAACACTTTCGTCCTCAAGCCCTCGGAGAAGGACCCGTCCTGCCCCATTCGGATCGCCGAGATCGCGAAAGCGGCGGGCGTGCCTGACGGCGTCCTCAACGTCGTCAACGGCGACAAGGCGGCGGTCGATGCGATCCTGACCCATCCGCAGATCGCGGCCGTGAGCTTCGTCGGCTCGACCAAGATCGCGGAGCACGTCTTCACGACCGGCACCTCCAAGGGCAAGCGCGTGCAGGCGCTGGGCGGCGCCAAGAACCACATGGTCGTGCTGCCGGACGCCGATCCCGAGCAGGTGACCGACGCGCTGATCGGCTCGGCCTACGGCTCGGCCGGCGAGCGCTGCATGGCGATCTCGGTGGCGGTCGCGGTCGGCAATGCGGGCGACCGGCTGATCGAGGACCTGGCGCCGCGGGTGCGCGCGCTCAAGATCGGCCCGAGCCACGAGGCGGGCGTCGAGATGGGCCCGCTGGTGACCGCCGAGCACCAGGCCAAGGTCAAAGGCTACGTCGACCTCGGGATCGAGGAGGGGGCGGAGCTCGTGGTCGACGGCCGCGACTTCAGGCTCGACGGTTTCCAGGGCTACGAGGGGGGCTATTATCTCGGCGGCTGCCTGTTCGACCGGGTGCGGCCTGAGATGAAGATCTATCGGGACGAGATCTTCGGCCCGGTGCTGGCGGTCGTGCGCGCGCCCGACTTCGATGCCGCGGTCGAGCTCGTCAACAGGCACGAATACGGCAACGGCACCGCGATCTTCACGCGCGACGGCGATGCGGCGCGCACCTTCGCGCACCGGGTCAATATCGGCATGGTCGGGGTGAATGTGCCGATCCCGGTGCCGATGGCCTTTCACAGCTTCGGCGGCTGGAAGCGCTCGCTGTTCGGCGACCACCACATGCACGGCCCCGAGGGCGTCCGCTTCTACACCAGGCAAAAGGCGGTGACCTCGCGCTGGCCGACCGGGATTCGCGCCGGCGCCGAGTTCAAGATGCCGACCATGGGCTGAGGCACGCGGCAGCCGAATGCGGCGGGGCGGGGACCGTCGTCGGCGGCTGGCGCCTGGACGTCGGCCGTCCGATCCGATCACAGGTGAGGCCCCAAGATGTCGTCGTCGTACCAGTGCTGGAGCTGGGCCGTTCCGGCTGGTTGCGGCCAGCCCACCCGGGCGACCCGGCCAGCCAGGGCGCGAGCGGGCGCGCCGTTGATCAGCCGGTCGATCTCGACCCGCAGACGGGTCGCAGTCGGATCGTCGCCGCGCTCGATAGCACTCGCGTAGCGACGCTTCAGGAACTCGACGACCCCCGGCGTATCAGACAAGCGCTTCGTCCTCGGTGGCTCGACGCCCAGGTCCAGGCCAGCGCCGGTTTTACGCGGCCAGACTTAAGAAATGGTTAATCTCGCTGCCCTGATCTACCGAAAGGTGAGGCCGACGGCAGCGGCAGAACCCCGGGCGCCAGATGCTGCCGTCACCGGTCGCCGGCACGGCCTTGCGGTCTGGGCTCGTCGCTCGCCTCAGGACCGGGCTCTCCCAATCGCAAGTCGTCCTCGGTCTCGGGTACCGACCAATGATCCCGCTAGATTTGCGCGCCGACGTTGTATTTTCTCGATCAAGCCGCGATGTCTGCGTCATTGACGCGCCGGCGGCGGCCGATCATCCTCGCTTTGAGCGGGCCACGACTTCAAGGCAGCGGCGAAGGGTGATCTGCTACTTGAAAGATCTTTGGTCCCGGCGCCGGTCATCTTTTCGACGTCAGCGACCCACGCCTCCAGCTCGCGGGGAACCGGCCCGGACCATGGCAGAACTGGTGAAACCGCTCGCAGCCGTGCTGCAGACGCTGCTGCAGAAGGAGCAGCAGCTCGACGCGCTCGAGCTCGCGCCCGCAGCACCTGAGCGCGACCAGCTCGAGATGTGGCGGCGGACCAACCTGCAGGCGATCGGGGCGCTCGAGCAGGCGATCGCCTGCCTGCCCGCGAGCACTCTGGACGAGGCTGCGGTCCAGGCGCTGATCGCGGAAGGGACCCTGAACGGTCTGGCCGACGAGCTGCCCGACGCCGACGCCATCGAGGACCGGATCGAAATCGCAGCCCGTCTCCTCAAGTCGGCCCTGCCCGTGATCGCGCAGAGCGCCGGCATCAATCTCGATGACTATGGCGGCCGCCGCTACGGCCATTCGGCGGAGCCCTGGCCGTTCCCGCCGGACCGGCCGCAGGAGCCCTGAGCCGGCACAGAGGGTCAAGGGGACGGCGCCCGATATCCTGAGACGGCGAGGGCCTCGAGGCTTGCGCGGGCGATAGCGGCGAGCGATATAGCGCTCCGGGCGGGTCGTGCCGCGCGGAGGACCAGCATGTGCAGTCGGCCGCAGCCGCCGCCGGCGAGGCCGCGGTGATCGACGCGTCGACGCGCGCCGCTTGCGCTGCTCTCGATGCCGCCGACCCGCTGGCGGCGTGGCGCCAGCGCTTCGCGCTGCCGGCCGGGGTGATCTATCTCGACGGCAACTCGCTCGGGCCCCTGCCCGCGGCGACCGCGGCGATCGTCCAGGACGTGGTCCGGCGGCAGTGGGGCCGGGACCTGATCACGAGCTGGAACAAGCACGGCTGGATCGACCTGCCGCAGAGGCTCGGCGCCAAGATCGCCCGCCTGATCGGGGCGGGGCCGCAGGAGGTGATCGTCGCCAACTCGACCTCGGTCAACCTCTTCAAGCTGATCGCCGCGGCGCTCGACCTGCGGCCCGGGCGGCGGCTGGTGCTCTCCGAGCGGAGCAACTTCCCGACCGATCTCTACGTCGCCCAGGGTCTGTCCGGATGGCTCGGCGACCGGGTCGAATTGCGCCTGGTCGCGAGCGCGGAGCTCGAGGCGGCCCTCGACGAGCGGACCGCGCTTTTGCTGCTGACCCACGTCGACTATCGCAGCGGCCGGCTGCACGACATGGCCCGGCTGACCGGGGCGGCGCACGCGGCGGGGGCGCTGACGCTCTGGGACCTCGCGCACAGCGCCGGCGCCCTGCCGGTCGATCTCAACGCCGCCGGCGCCGATCTCGCGGTCGGCTGCGGCTACAAATATTTGAACGGCGGCCCGGGCGCGCCGGCGTTTCTGTTCGTGGCCGAGCGCTGGCAGGACGCGGCCCGCCAGCCGATCACCGGCTGGCTCGGGCACGCCGAGCCCTTCGCTTTCGATGGTGTCTACCGGCCGGCGCCGGGGGTTGCCCGGTTCCTCGCCGGCACGCCGCCGGTCCTGAGCCTGAAGGCGCTCGAAGCCGGGGTCGATCTTGCGCTCGAGGTCGATCTGGGGGCCCTGCGCCAGAAGTCGGTGGCGCTTGGCGAGACCTTCATCGGGCTGGTCGAGGCGCGCTGCGCCGGTTGCGGCCTCGAGCTCGCGAGCCCGCGCGCCGCGGCCGAGCGCGGCTCGCAGGCGTCGTTCCGGCATCCGGACGGCTATCCGATCATGCAGGCGCTGATCGCGCGCGGCGTGATCGGCGACTTCCGGGCGCCGGACCTGCTGCGCTTCGGCCTCGCCCCGCTCTACGTCTCCTTCGTCGATCTCTGGGATGCCGTGGAGGCGCTCCGCCAGGTCATGGCCGAGCGCGCCTGGGACCTGCCCGCCTACCAGCAGCGAGCCGCCGTGACATGACCGCCCCCGCCGAATCTGCCCTCGAGCCCGGCGTCCAGACCGACCTCGCGGACGCCCTGACCTACGGTCGCTACCTGGCGCTCGACGACCTGCTCGCCTGTCAGCGGCCGGTCTCGGACAGCCATGACGAGATGCTGTTCATCGTGATCCATCAGGCAAGCGAGCTCTGGCTCAAGCTGATGGTCCACGAGTTGCGGGCGGCGCGCGCCCGGATCGCCGCCGACGACCTGCAGCCGGCGTTCAAGATGCTGGCGCGGGTCTCGCGCATCCAGGCCCAGATGATCCAGTCCTGGGACGTGCTCTCGACCCTCACGCCGGCCGACTACCTCGTGTTCCGGCACAAGCTCGGGCCCGCCTCCGGCTTCCAGTCGCATCAGTACCGGCTGGTCGAGTTCCTGCTCGGCAACCGGCAGCGGGCGACGCTCGCCGTGCACCGCCACGCCCCGCAGGTGCATGCCGAGCTCACGCAGGAGCTCGAGCGTCCCAGCCTCTACGACGAGGCGATCCGTCTGTTGGCCCGGCGCGGCTTCGCGGTCGCGCGCAGCTGCACCGAGCGCGACTGGAGCCGGCCTTACCGGTCGGATCCGAGCGTGCTCGAGGCCTGGGCTGCGATCTATCGCGACGCCGGCCACCACTGGGATCTATACGAGCTGGCCGAGGACCTGGTCGACCTCGAGGACTGGTTCCGGCAGTGGCGCTTTCGCCACGTCACCACGGTCGAGCGGATCATCGGCCACAAGACCGGCACCGGCGGCAGCTCGGGTGTCAGCTACCTCAGGCGGGCGCTCGACGTGGTCTGCTTTCCCGAGCTCTGGCAGGTGCGCACCGAGCTTTAGCCCGGCACGGATCAGGCCGGCGGGTGACCCTCGACCAGGACGAGCCGGCTGTTGGCCGCCCGCTGCCGGATGCCGATGATCGCCTGGTAGTCCGGCGAGCCGTAGAAGCGCCGGGCGGCCGCGATGTCTGCAAACTCGATGACCACGATCCGGCTCGGCTCCAGGTCGCCCTCCAGAAGCTCGGCAGCGCCGCCGCGGACGATGAAGCGGCCGCCATGGCGCTCGATCACGCCCGGCGTCTGGGCGCGGTAGGTCGCATAAGTCTCGGGGTCGGTCACCTCGACCTCGGCGATGATGTAGGCGGCCATGGGCTCTCTCCTGCTGCCAGATGACTTCCCGGTTCGCTCGATCGCGCCCGCCCAAAGTAGCCAAGGCTGACCGATGTCGCTACGGCCGGCGCCGCCGTCCCGTGGCCTTTGCCCCCGGATCGCCTGCGCGCTCGGCGGGATGCGGGTGCTCAAGGACGTCGCCATCATCCTGATCCCGATGCGACCGGGCTGCATCCGTCCGGCACTGGCAAGGCAAACGCCGGAGCGCTACGATCACGCGACCTGCCGGAAGGGGTCGAGATGGCCAAGGTGATCGAGCGATCGCTGTACCAGACGGATTACTACGCCTGGACCAGGGACCAGGCGGCGAAGCTGCGCGCCATGGCGGCGGCGCGGGTGAACAGCACCCTCGATCTGGAGAATCTGGCCGAGGAGGTGGAGAGCTTGGGCCGCAGCGACCTGAACGCGGTGCGCAGCCAGATCAGACGGATCATCGAGCATCTCTTGAAGCTCGAATACTCACCGGTGCAGGAACCGCGAGCCGACTGGCGGCGCTCGGTCGATCAGGGCCGCGACGAGGTCGAGGATCATCTCACGGCGAGCATGCGTCCGGAGGTGGAGGCGGAGCTTGCGAAACTCTTCGGGCGCGGCCGACGCGATGCGGTCCTCGCGCTCGCAAAGCACGGTGAGCGCGAAGCGGCAAAGGTCCTGCCGACGATCTGCCCCTACGGCTTCGACCCGATCGTCAGCCACGACTGGTACCCGCCGAACCGGCACGGTCTCGTCGACGAGCACGTCTGAATACCGGCTAGGACCGGAATTAGTCGGGGATCAGCCAGACGTCGTCCTTGCGCCAGGTGAGGCGGACGGAGGTGCCGGGGGCGAAGCGGGCGCCGTGGTCGGCTGCGGTCGCGATCACGGATGTCTGCGGGTCCAGATCGAGGTGGTAGCGGAGCGACTGGCCGAGATAGATCACGTCGCTGACCGCGGCCAGGAGGCCGGCGCCGCCGGTTGCGGGCGCGGCCGCGGGCTCGAGGCGGATGCGCTCGGGGCGGACGATCGCGGTGACCCTTTGCCCCTGCGCCATGCCCGCGTCGGCGCAGGGCATCAGCGCCCCGTCGGCGAGCTGCAGGCGGCAGCCGTCGGCGCCGTTCCGCAGCACGCCCTCGAAGCGGTTGGCGGTGCCGAGGAAGTCGGCGACGAAGCGGTTGGCGGGCCGCAGATAAGCCTCCTCGGGGGTCGCGATCTGCTGCACCCGGCCCTCGTCCAGGACCACGATCCGGTCGGAGAGCGAGAGCGCCTCCTCCTGGTCGTGGGTGACCAGGATCGTGGTGATCCCGAGCGAGCGCTGGAGCTGGCGGAGCTCGACCTGGAGCTGCTCGCGGAGCTTGCGGTCGAGGGCGCCGAGCGGCTCGTCGAGGAGCAGGATCTCGGGCTCGAACACGACGGCGCGGGCGAGCGCCACCCGCTGCTGCTGGCCGCCCGAGAGCTGGCTGGGCCTGCGGCCCTCGAAGCCCGCAAGGCGCACGCGGCGGAGCGCGTCCTCGACCCGGCGGCGGGTCTCGGCCCTGGCGATGCCGCGCACGCTGAGCGGAAAGGCGACGTTCGCCGCGACCGACATGTGCGGGAACAGCGCGTAGCTCTGGAACACGAGGCCGACGTTGCGCCTGGCCGCCGGCAGCCAGGTGACGTCGCGGCCGCCGATCTCGATCCGGCCGGCCGAGGGGGCGGCAAGGCCCGCGATCATGGTGAGCAGCGTCGTCTTGCCCGAGCCGCTGGGGCCCAGCACGGTCACGAGCTCGCCCTGCGCGACCGCGAGGTCGATGTCTTCGACCGCGACCACCGGGCCGTAGCGCTTGGCGACGCCGATCAGATCGATCGTGCTCATGGCCGGCCGAGCCTAGCAGAGCGGGCGCGGGCTTCCTACCGGCGCAACTGCCGGCGCGGCGCGCAAGGCTCCGCCTCGGCCCCGCCGCCCGCGGCCTCTTGCATCGCCGCAGGCGCGCGGTCATAACCGAGCCCAGCAGAGATCTCGGGACCTCGGGGCTCTTCGCTCGAGCGCCTGAAGCCCGGCTGTCGGTTCGGCTTGAACCAAGAACAACGGGGGCACCGCCATGAGACTGAGCCGCAGGCAGTTCACCAAGGTCGCGGGCGGCACGCTCGCCTTCGCCAGCACCCAGGCGCTGCTCCGGCGCGCCGGGCTTGCCGCCGAGGAGCCGATCCGGGTCGGCAACATCCTCGATCAGACCGGCGGCCTCAACATCTACAGCCTGAAGCAGATCAAGGCGCTGGCGATGGCGGTCGACGAGCTCAACCAGGCGGGCGGGCTGCTCGGGCGGCCGCTCGAGCTCTATTTCTACGACAGCCAGTCGAATAACCAGTTCAACTCCCAATATGCGACCCAGGCCGTCGTGCGCGACAAGGTGAGCGTGATCCACGGCGGCATCACCTCGAGCTCGCGCGAAGTCATGCGGCCGATCGTCGACAAGTACAAGAACCTGCTTTTCTATAACTCCTTGTATGAGGGCGGCGTCTGCGACCGCCGGCATGTCAGCACCGGCATGGTGCCGGCGCAGCAGCTCGAGCCGCTGGTCGACTACGTGGTCAAAGAGAAGGGCAGGAAGAAGGGTTACGTCCTCGCCGCCGACTACAACTACGGCCAGATCACGTCGAAGTGGATGCAAAAGCTCCTGGCCGAAGCGGACGGCGAGGCGGTCGCGGTCGAGTTCTTCCCGCTCGATGTGACCAACTTCGCGCCGGCGATCAGCCGCATCCAGGAGAAGCAGCCGGACGTGGTCTGGTCGGCGCTGGTCGGCGGCGCCCATATCGCCTTCTACCGGCAGTTCGAGGCGACCATCGGCAAGAAGAACCTGATGCTCGCCTCGACCACCTATGGCGTCGGCCGCGAGAACACGCAATTGTCCGAAGACGAGCGCGAGGGCATCGTGATCGCGACCTCGTTCGTCGACGACCTGCCGACCGACGCCGCCAAGGCGTTCGTCAAGAAGTATCAGGACTACACCGGCGAGAAGGAATATGTCGGCGAGTACGGCGAATACGGCTATCGCGGCCTGATGCTGTGGGCCGAGGCGGTGAGGCAAGCGGGCGACGCGGCGCCGGATGCGGTGATCGGGGCGCTGGCCAAGGGCGGTGTCAAGGTCGACGGCGCGGGCGGCCTCTATACGATCGACGGCAAGACCCAGCACACGACGATGGACATCCACATCGTGGTCGGCAACCGGGCCGGCACCTTCGATGTCATCAAGTCGTTCCCGCAGCGGCCGCCGCGCGACACCCAGCTGGTCTGCGACCTCGACAAGAACCCCAAGGACACAACCCAATACGAGCCGCAGATTTGAGCGCCGGTCAACGGGAGCGGGGGCAGGGCGGGCGCGGCCGGTCCCGGCTGCGTCCGGCCGCCTGAGCGGCCGCCGACCGCTCGCGCCATGGCGGAGGTCGTCAACAGCCTCTATCTGGCGCTGTTCTCGATCGGCCTGTTCGTGCTGATCAGCCTCGGGCTCGCGGTCATCTTCGGCCTCATGCGGGTGATCAACCTCGCCCAGGGCGAGTTCATCATGCTCGGCGCCTACGTCTGCGCGCTGACCTCGAACCGGGGCGTCCCGCTGTGGGCCGCGTTCCTCTTGGCCGCGCTCGCGGTCGGGCTGTTCGGCATCCTGGTCGAGCGCCTGATCATCCGCTGGCTCTATGGCCGGATCGTCGACACCCTGCTCGCGACCTGGGGGCTGTCCTTGTTCCTGGTCGGCGGCATCACGACGCTGTTCGGGCCGCAGGCCGAGAGCGTGGGCGCAGCGCTCGGCAACATCAGGGTCGGCGGCATCACCATCTCGGTCTACAATCTGATCGTGATCGGCATCGCGTTTGCGATGTTGGCCGCGACCTTCGCGCTGCTCCGCTTCACGACCTTCGGCCTGCTCGTGCGCGGCACGATGCAGAACCCCGAGATGGCGAGCGCGCTCGGGGTGCCGCGCGAGCGCATCTACATGCTGACCTTCGGCCTCGGCTCGGCGCTGACCGGCCTCGCAGGTGCGGTCTTGGTGCCGATCACGGGCGTCGCCCCGACCATGGGCGTGTTCTTCGTGGCCAAAGCCTTCATCACGGTGATCGCGGGCGGACCCCTGCCGCTGCTCGGCACGATCTCGGCCGCGTCGCTGTTCGGCGCGATCGACGGCATCGTGAGCTTCCGCTTCAGCTCGGTGGTCGGCGAGATCTCCGTCCTCCTGGTCGCGATCCTGCTGCTCCGCCTGCTGCCGCTCGGCATCACCGGCCGGCTCCGGCAAGGATTGTAGGACCGGCCCCATGGGTTCGCTGCCGCCGTCATGGCCGGTCCGGCCATCGGGCTCGGGGATCGAAGGTCGAGACGTTAACCGAAGCTTAAATCTTCGGGCGTCAATGCTTTCTTCGGGTGGTCCATGCGACCGTGGGAATCCGTCCGCAGCTAGAAAGCCTGGGCGCGGATTCCCACGGTCGCATGGACCATCGGAGGAAAGGTAGCAGCCGATGGTTAACGAGCGGTTAACGGGAGACTGGCTTCCTGCCCGTGCTCGACCGGGCGCAAGGGTACCGCCCCGGGCGGTCCGTCGCCGATGAGTGCCGTCGATCCCCTGTTGACCCTGCCGCCGAAGAGAGCGGCCGCCCTGACACCACACCACCCCGGTCGCGCTGGCGATCAGATCGGGTTTGCCCGCATGATCGCGCCGGGATCGCGCTCGCGATGACAGGGAGCATCCCCGGCATGACGCCGCCCTCGGCCGCTCCGCCCTGGTGGTGGTGGCTCGCGGTCGCGCTCGCCACGGCCTTCCTGCTCTGGCTGACGCCCCGGATCGACATCGCCCAGCAGCTCGATCTCGCGATCATCTTGATCCTGGCCCTGCTCGCGCTCAGCATGAGCTTCCTTTGGGGCTACGTCGGCATCCTCTCCTTCGGCCAGACCGCGTTCTTCGGGCTCGGCGGCTACGCCTACGCGATCCTGGCGCTCAACTTCGATGCCACCACCTGGCCGGCGCTGGCCGCGATCCTGGTGGCGATGCTGTTCGCGGCCGTGCTCGGCTATTTCATGATCTACGGCCTGGTCAGCGACATCTATCTCTCGGTCATCACCCTGGTCGTGACCCTGATCCTGGAGAAGGGCATCCGCTCGACCTCGGGCCCCGAATATGTGATCGGCAGCGTCCGCCTGAACGGCCAGAACGGCATCCCGAGCGTGCCCTCGCTGCGCCTGCCCTGGGACCCCGCGACCGAGCTGTTCGTCGACGGCGTGCTCTATCTCGCGATCGCGCTCCTGGTCCTGGTCTACATCGGGCTGCGGCTCCTGCTCGTCACCCGCTTCGGCCGCGTCCTGGTCGGCATCCGCGAGAACCAGCGCCGGATCGAGCTCTTGGGCTACGACAGCCGGCGCTACAAGCTCGCGGCCTTCGTGCTCGCGGCCGGCATCGCGGCCTTGTCCGGCGTGCTCTATGCCGTCTGGGGCAACTTCGTGGCGCCCGAGATGTTCAACCTCAACCAGGCGGCCCAGGTCGTGATCTGGGTGATCGTCGGCGGCAGGTCGACGCTGATCGGTCCGATCGTCGGCACGGCGCTCGTCCAGCATCTGACGCTGCGGCTCGGCACGATCGGCGTCGGCCAGGTGACGCTCGTGCTGGGCCTCGTGCTGATGCTGTTCGTGCTGGTGTTCCGCGAGGGCCTGGTCCCCTCGCTCGGCCTGCTGCTCGGCAGGATCTTGGGCCGCAAGGAGCGCTCGCCGTGAGCCCCGATCTGATCCTCGAGACCCGCGGCCTGGAAAAGCGCTTCGGCGGCGTGCGCGCGCTGGCCTCCGTCACCTTCGGCCTCGAGCGCGGCGAGCTGCGCTGCCTGATCGGCCCGAACGGCGCCGGCAAGAGCACCTTCTTCAAGCTCCTGACCGGCCAGATCCCGCCCAGCGCCGGCGTCATCCTGTTCGAGGGCAAGGACATCACGCTGGCCGCGCCGCACGAGATCGGCAGGCTCGGCATCGGCATCAAGAACCAGGTCCAGGACGTCTTCAACGGCCTGTCGGTCGCCGAGAACCTCCATCTCGCCGCGAGCGCCGCCCACGCCCGGCGTCAGGCCCGGGAGCGCGTGCAGGAGCTGGCCGCCCGCCTCGGCCTCGAGCGGCTGCTCGAGGCCCCGGTCGGCACCCTTGCCCACGGCCAGCGGCAATGGGTCGAGATCGCCATGGTGGTCGCCAGCAGGCCCAAGCTCGTCCTGCTCGACGAGCCGTCGGCCGGCATGACCATCGAGGAGACCAGGCGGACCGCGGCGCTGATCCGCGAGGTCAACCGCAGCGCCAGCTTGATCGTGGTCGAGCACGACATGCAGTTCATCCGCCAGATCGCGCACAAGGTCACGGTCTTCCATCAGGGCGCGATCCTGCTCGAGGACAGCTTCGAGCGCGTGGTCGCCGATCCGGTCGTGCGCGCCGTCTACCTCGGCCGCCGAAGCGTCGCCTGATGCTCGAGGCGCTGGACCTGCACGCCGGCTATGGCGCCATCCCGGTGCTGACGGGCGTCAGCTTCACGGTCGCCGAGGGCGAGTTCACGGGCATCCTCGGCCACAACGGCATGGGCAAGACCACGCTTTTGAAGGCGCTCGCGGGCATCCTGCCGGCGAGCGCCGGCCGCGTGCGCTTCGAAGGCCAGGACATCACGCGCCTCGCAAGCCACCAGCGGACCCGTCGCGGCATCGGCTACGTGCCGCAGGGGCGCGAGATTTTTCCCGGCCTTTCCGTGCTCGACAACCTGCGCTTTGCGGTCGCCGCCAAGGGCCGGGCGGAGCCCGACGCGATCGAGCGGGTGCTGGCGGAGTTCCCGCGCCTGCAGCCGCTCCTGGGCCGGGCGGGCGGCGCGCTCTCGGGCGGCGAGCAGCAGCTCCTGGCGCTCGCCCGCTGCCTGGTGCAGGCGCCGCGGCTGGTCCTGCTCGACGAGCCGACCGAGGGCATCCAGCCCTCGGTGATCGAGGCGATCGCGGAGAAGCTCGCCGCTGCTCCGGCAAAGGCGCGGCCTCACCACGATCCTGGTCGAGCAGAACCTCGATTTCATCAAAGCGCTCTCGGACCGGGTGCTCATCATCCAAAAGGGCCGGATCATCCGCGAGGTGGCCCCCGCCGATCTCGACGATCCGGCCATGATCAGCGAGTTCATCGGCGCCGCTTGAGGAGTTGCACTCCGTTTGAGAAGTGAGTATTCTCAATTCTAATCCGAGACGATGATCAGGACGATACGACACCGGGGCCTGAAGCGACTGTTCGAGAAGGGCGACCGGAGCGGGGTCGATGCCCGGCTCGCCGCGAAGCTGCGGCGTGTTCTGTTTCGCCTGCACGGCCCGACCGTGCCGGAGGACATGAGCCAGCCCGGCTGCGTTGCACCCGCTGCGCGGCCACCTCAAAGGCTTTTGGGCGGTGCGGGTGTCAGGTAACTGGCGGGTGATCTTCCGCTTCGAAGACGGCCACGCTTTCGATATCGACCTCGTCGACTACCACTGAGCGAAGAGGCAACCCTGATGACGACCGAGAGCGAAGCCGTGACCGGGCCCATGGCCAATCCACCTCATCCGGGCGAGCTGGTGCGCCATGACTGCCTTGAACCGTTGAATCTCACCGTGACGGCGGGTGCCAAGGTGCTGGGCGTGTCACGCAAGACGCTCGACAATCTGGTCAACGGGCGCGCGGGGGTGTCGCCCGAAATGGCTGTGCGCCTCGCCGCTGCCTTCGGCGGCACGCCGCAGGTTTGGATCAACATGCAGGCGGCCTACGATTACGCGCAGGTGAGCAGGCACGCGGACGCGATCCGGGCGACGGTGCGACCCGTGCATGTCGCCTCAAAGCCCGAGCCGGCCAGACGATAAGGCGAGTGAGCTCGGAGCTCGGTGGGAGAAACAACCATGCTGACCATCACGGCCGTGATCCGCGCCAAGGCAGGGCGGGAGGACGTGGTCGAGCGGGCGCTGCAGGCGGTGATCGCGGCGGTCAGGGCGAATGAGCCGGGGACGGTCGCCTACTTCGTCAGCCAGGACCGCGATGACCCGACCGTGTTCACGACCTTCGAGCGCTTTCGCGACGAAGCGGCCGTGACGCTCCACAACGAGTTGCAGGCTGTCGCCGATTTCGTCGCCGCGACGAAGGACAGCCTCTCCGGCCCGATCGTCCTGCACAGTTGCCAGGAGCTCGACGCCGAGCTGCGCTGAGCGAGCGGGCGCGGCCGGTACCCTCAGCTCGATCGGGCGGCGCCGGGCGCAGCTTCTCGCAGCCGGCGTTGGTGGCCGCCTGGCGCGCGCGCAGCTCCGGCTCGCGGTCAGAGATCAGCGGAAACGGGTCCGATTCGGTCACTTTCACGCCGTTCTCCCTGGGATTCCCGGCCAGGACTCCTAGATAGGCCCGAAGGGCTCAGCGCCCGTGACGACCGTCTGACCCGGCGGCCGGCGCCAAACCAGAGGGACGGTTGGCGCCCGCGCTTTCAACTGCTAGGCTTGTTCCCATCGAGCCAGGATCCAACCAATGTGGCCCAGGCGGCCGCTGCACCAGGCAGAGTTTGGCCATGACCGGACCCAGGATCTACAACCTCTTCCCGCTGCTCGCCGGCCCGGTGCCGGCGTGGTCCGGCCATCTGGAGCGGATCGCGGGCATGGGCTTCGACTGGCTCTACGTCAATCCGTTCCACTATCCGGGCTTCTCGGGCAGCCTGTACGCGGTCAAGGATTTTTCCCGGTTGCACCCGCTGCTCCAGGACGGCGGCGACCCGGAAAAACTGCTGGCGGCCTTCACCAAGGCAGCCGCCGGCCGCGGCATCCAGGTGATGATGGACCTCGTGATCAACCATACCGCCAAGGACGCGCTCCTGGTCGAGCAGCACCCGGAGTGGTTCAAACGCGAGGCGGCGGGTGAGCTGCGCTCGCCGCGCGCGGTCGACCCGGTCGATCCGCGCAAATACACGGTCTGGGGCGATCTCGCCGAGATCGACTACGACGATCAGCGCCAGCGGCCGGGGCTGATCGCCTTTTGGACCCAGCTCGTGCAGCGTCACCTCAAGCTCGGCTTCAAAGGCTTCCGCTGCGATGCCGCCTATCAGGTGCCGCTCGAGGTCTGGCAGCCGCTGATCGCCAAGGCCAAGGCCGCCGACCCGGACTGCCGCTTCTTCGCCGAGACCCTCGGCTGCACCCCGGACCAGGTCCTGGGGCTCAGAGGTGCCGGCTTCGACTATCTCTTCAACAGCGCCAAATGGTGGGACTTCCGGGCCCCCTGGCTGCTCGAGCAGTACGCGCTCTATCGGCAGGTGGCGCCGACCATCGCGTTCCCCGAGAACCACGACACCGAGCGCCTCGCGATCGAGCTCGGCGACCCTGAGCCCGCGGCGCTCGAGCGGCACTACCGGCTCCGCTACCTCGCCGCCGCGACCTTCTCCTCGGGCGTGCTGATGCCGATGGGCTACGAATACGGCTGCCGGACGCGCATGGACGTGGTCGCGAGCCGGCCCGGCGACTGGACCTGGGAGACCGCCGCGCCGCGGCTCGACCTCACGGGGTTCATAGGCGCGGTCAACGCCATGCGCGCGGCCTGCCCGGCGCTCAACGTCGAGGGCGCCCAGAGCAAGATCACGGCACCCCACGGCGCCGTGGTCGGGCTGCTCCGCCTCTCGGGCGGCGATCTGCCGTCCTCGGACGCCGCAGCGATCGTTCTGATCAACCCCGATCCCGGCCGCGCCTGGGGGATCGATCCGGGCCCGCTGCTCGGCCAGGCGGGCGGGCGGATCAGCGAATTCGAGGACGTGACGCCGCAGACGCCGCCGGTCGCTTTCGAGCCGGGCCGGCCGATCACCTTCGAGCCCTTGCAGCTGCGCGTCTTTCGCAGCCGGGCCGAGGTGAGCCGCGCGCCCGCGCGCCAGGGCGAGGCGGCAGTGCAGGCGAGCGAGCGGCGCCTGCGGGCGCTCGCTGCCAACCGCGTCGTGATCGAGCGGATCGAGCCCGAGCTCGACGGCGGCCGGCACGCGATCAAGCGGGTGGTGGGCGACGTCGTGCCGGTCGCGGCCGACATCTTCTGCGACGGCCACGACCAGATCGCTGCCTGCATCCTCTATCGGGCGCAGGACGAGCGCGACTGGCGCGAGGCACCGATGCGCCTGGTCGACAACGACCG
>CAWCRU010000028.1:0-38110 GCA_963798075.1 uncultured Alphaproteobacteria bacterium
GCAGATATCGGCTCCAGGGTCAGGCCTGGCTCCGGGGTTGAGTTCTTGCAGTCATGCATCGGCGCCATGCTCGGCCGTTGCACGAAGGCCGGTCGTTTGACTCAAGGCTCGGACGTCCCCTCGGCCCGGGTGCCTCGGAGCGTGAGGCCCGCGTAGAGCTCCGCGAGATCGAGGGTGAGGTCGAGCGCCTGCAGACCCAACGTGCCGTCACCTCGCACGTCGTGGATTTTCCAGCCGCTCTCTTCGCGGCGGAAGTGCTCGATCCGGGGCTCGCTGCTCGAGACCACCAGGATGTCCTGGAGCGAGGGGATCGTGCGATAGTCGGGGAGCTTGCGGTCGCGGTCGGTGGCCGCGGTCGAGGGCGAGAGGACCTCGGCGATCAGGATCGGCTCGGCGACGAACTGCTGCCCGGTCAGGCCGGCGCAGGTGACCGCGAGGTCGGCCTCGTACCAGCTGTCGGCGCGCTCGGGCGGGACGATGCCGGCCTCGATCACGACCTCGCAGGGCGGCCGCAGGCCGGCTCCGATGCGCACCGCAAGTCGGGCCACCAGCGCGCCATGGACGTCCGAGGCCGGGGCCATGGCGACGATCTGGCCATCGAACAGCTCGTAGCGCGTGTCTGTGCCGTCGTCGAACGCCAGGAACTCGTCGAGTGTCCAGAGCCGCCGTGCCGCCTCAGCCACCTGCGATTCTCCATCCGGCCGCTCTCATCATCGATGGCGATCATACCATTCCCGCCGGCCGCCACAAAGGGTCGGAGAGAAACTAGGCCGCGGGTCTTTGCGAGGGCTCCGGATCCGATCCTGCATTCGAGCGGTCCGGCTGACCGGAGCGGTCCGGTCGACCTTCGGGCTCACGCATAGTCGAGCGGCAGGGCGGTGGTGTATTTGATCTGCTCCATGGCGAAGCTGGAGCTGACGTCGGACAGCTCGATCCGGGCGATCAGCTTCTTGTAGAAGCGGTCGTAGGCCGCGATGTCGGGGACCACGACCCGCAGCAGATAGTCGACCTGGCCGCTCATGCGGTAGAATTCGACGACCTCCGGCAGATCGCTGACCGCGGCGGCGAACCGTTCCAGCCAGTCGACGCTGTGCTGGTTGGTGCGCACGAAGACGAACACGGTCGTGCCGACGTTCAGCTTCCTGCCGTCGAGCAGGGCTACGCGCGCGCGGATGACCTTGGCCTCCTCGAGCTTCTGGATGCGGCGCCAGCAGGGCGTCGAGGACAGGCCGACCCGGCGCGCGATCTCGGCGACCGGCATGGTCGCGTCCTCCTGCAGGCAGGCCAGTATCCGGCGATCGGTCTGATCCAGGGGTTCGTTGGACATTGGAACATCATGCTCCGAAAACGGAGTTTGGACCGCCACTCGTTCTAACGATGTCGCCAAAGAAAGCAATCGGAGAAATATTTTTCCATTTTCGCCCTTTCGACGCGATTGCTCGCGGGCGGCCGCTCGCCTAGCTCTGGGAGAGTCCCTGCGCGAGGAGGCGCGCCCCGTCATGATCCCGATCGTGCTCGACCCCAGGGTCATCCCGCTGGCGCTGATCGGCCGCGGCGAGGTCGCCTGCCGGCGCCTGGAGTGGCTGCGCGCCGGCGGCGCGGATGGGGTCGGCCGTGTTCTCGGACCAGGCTTCGAGCGAGCTCGTGGAGCTTGCCGGCGAGCAGCTCCACCGCCGCCTGCCGAGCATCGAGGAGCTGGCGCGGCTTCGGGTTCTCTGGATCGCCGATCTGCCTCCCGCTCGGGCAGCCGCGCTCGCGAAGCTCGCGCGCAGCCTGGGGCTGCTCGTCAACGTCGAGGATGTCAAGGCCTGGTGCGACTTCCACAGCCCGTCGCTCGTGCGGCGCGGCGATCTGCTGCTGACGGTCTCGACCGGCGGCAAGAGCCCGGGGCTGGCCGCGCGCATCCGGCGCCAGCTGGCGCAAAGCTTCGGTCCCGAATGGGCGCGCCGCGTCGACCAGCTGGGGACCAGGCGCGCGGTCTGGCGACGCGAGCGGCGGCCACTCGCCGAGCTCGCGGGCCTCACCGACGCGCTGATCGACCGCAGCGGCTGGCTGCCGCGCACGGGCTCGCGGAGTGCAGGCCAATGAGCATGCTCGAGCATCTGGCGGACCTGCGCCGTGCCTGCGGCGGGCTCGGTGGTCTGGCCCTGCTGCGCAGCCTGCTGCGCGAGGGTCCCCTCAAGGGGCGGACCGCGCTGGTCTCGTCGTTCGGGGCCGAGAGTGCCGTGCTGCTCGACATGGTCGCAACCGTCGATCCGACCACGCCCGTGATCTTTCTCGATACCGGCAAGCTGTTCGAAGAGACGCAGGATTACCGCCAGGAGCTGGTCGCGCTGCTCGGGCTCGAGGACGTGCGCGTGGCCCGGCCGGAGCCGGTCGAGCTCGCCCGCCATGACCCCAAGGGCACCCTCTGGAGCCGGGATCCGGATCTCTGCTGCCATATCCGCAAGACCGAGGTCCTGGACCGGGCGCTTGTCGGCTTTGCCGCCTGGATTACCGGCCGCAAGCGCTTTCAAGGGGGCCTGCGGAGCGCCATGCCGACCATCGAAGGCGAGCCCGCGAGCGGCCGGATCAAGCTCAACCCGCTGGCGCCCTGGTCGGCCGAGGATGTCGAGCGCTATCGCCTGTTGCGCAACCTGCCCGCGCATCCGCTGGTCGAAGACGGCTTTGCCTCGATCGGCTGCGTGCCCTGCACCCGGCGGGTGGCGCCAGGCGAGCCCGCGCGGGCGGGCCGCTGGTGGGGGCTGGACAAGGCGGAATGCGGCATCCACCGGCCGGGGCTGTGACCATGTGGGGGCACGTGCTGCCGCCTGAGTTCGCGCCCGGCTCGGTCTGGCTGGTCGGCGCCGGGCCCGGCGATCCGGGGCTTTTGACCTTGCACGCGGTGCATGCGCTCGAGCGGGCGGACGTGGTCCTGCACGACGCGCTGATCGCACCCGAGATCCTGGCGCTCTGTGGCGCCAAGGCGCGCCTCGAGGCGGTCGGCAAGCGGGCCGGGCGGCCGAGCGCCAGGCAGCTCCGGATCAACCAGCGTCTGATCGAGCTCGCGCGCGCGGGCTTGCGGGTGGTCCGGCTCAAGGGCGGCGATCCGCTGGTGTTCGGGCGCGGCGGCGAGGAAGCGCTGGCCCTGGCAGCGGCCGGCATCGCCTTCCGGATCGTGCCGGGGATCACCGCGGGGATTGCGGCGCCGGCCTATGCCGGCATCCCTGCCACGCACCGGATGCGCGCGCGCTCGGTCGCGTTCGTGACCGGCCACGACGCGGGCGGCGGCGGGGCGGGCGGCGGCGCGGCGCGCGCCGTCGACTGGGCGGCGCTCGCCAAAGGCGCGGACACGATCGTCCTCTACATGGCCCTGCAGCGGCTGCCCGAGATCGCAGCCGCGCTGCTGGCGGCGGGGCGCGCGCCGGACGAGCCGGTAGCAATCCTTTGCGAGGCGACCACGCCGCGCGCGCGGCAGCAGATCACGACGCTGGCCGACGCCGGCGCGATCTCCGCCGGGCCGGGGCCCTCCCTGATCGTGATCGGCAGCGTGGTCGGGCTCAACGCGATCCTCGCCCCATGGCAACACACCGAGCCCGCAAGGATCGCCGGCGCGGCCGACGACCGTTCCGCAGCCCGGCTCTGAACCCCTGTCCGAAGAGAGCGCCCATGTCCGGCTCCGCCCTGCCCGTCCTGCCCGAGAGCGCCCCATTCCCGGTCGAGCACATCCGGGCGCTCAACGCCGTGATGGCCGACACCAGCGTCGAGCAGCGCCACTGGCTTGCCGGCTTCCTTGCCGGCTACCACGCCGCGTCCGCGCCGCCGATGACCGCGCCCCGCCCCGAGGCGCGTGCGAAAATCCCGCTCACGATCCTGTTCGGGACCGAGTCCGGCAATTCCGAAGGGGTCGCGGCCGAGGCGAAGAAGACCGCGGCCAAGCAGGGCTTTACAGCGAAACTGGTCGACATGGCCGAGATCAGCCCGGCCGAGATCGCCAAGATGCCTCACCTGCTCGTGATTGCGAGCACCTGGGGCGAGGGCGACCCGCCGGAGCGCGCGGTCGAGTTCTATAAAGGTCTGATGGCCGAGGATGCGCCCCGTTTCGAGGGCGTCCGCTACAGCGTGCTGGCGCTCGGCGATTCCAGCTACGTCAACTTCTGCGAGGTCGGCCGGCGGATCGATGTCCGGCTCGCCGAGCTCGGGGGCGAGCGGATCGCGCCGCGGATCGAGTGCGATCTCGACTACGAACGCCAGGCGACCGACTGGACAGAGGGCGCGCTCGCGAAGCTGGCCGAGCTTGCCCTGCCGGAGCCGGCGACCGCAGAAGCGGCGCGGGGTGCGGTGATCCTCGACTTTGCGAGCCCGCAGGCCGCGCCCGCGTATGGCAAGGCGCACCCGTTCCCCGCCGAGATCACCGAGCTCGTCAATCTGAACGGCAGCCGCTCCGGCAAGCAGACGATCCATCTCGAGCTCTCGCTCGCGGGCTCGGGCCTGACCTTCGAGCCCGGCGATTCCTTGGGCATCGTCGCGAACAACGAGCCGGCGGTGGTCGAGGTGGTGCTGCGCGCGGCCGGGCTCGAGGGTGACGCAGAGCTCTCCCAACGGCTCGCCTGCGACTTCGACATCACGGCGCTCTCGCGACCGGTCATGGAGGCCCTGGCCCGGGTCAACCCCGCGCCCGCGCTCAAAGACCTCCTCGGGGGCGACGGCTGGCGCCGCTATCTCGAGGGCCGGCAGATCGTCGACCTGCTCGAGGATTTCCCGGGGCCGCTCGCATCCGAGCAGCTGACCGGCCTGCTGCGCAGGCTGCCGCCCCGCCTCTACTCGGTCGCGTCGTCGCTAAAGGCGACACCCGAGGAAGCCCACCTGCTGCTCGGTCTCGTGCGCTACCAGAGCCATGGCCGCGAGCGGACGGGCGTCGCCTCGGGCCTGGTCGCCGAACGCCTCGCCATGGGCGACCGGCTAGGCGTCTACGTCAAGCCGAACAAGAATTTTCGCCTGCCCGAGGACCCGGACCGGCCGGTGATCATGATCGGGCCCGGGACCGGCGTCGCCCCCTTCCGCGCCTTCCTGCAGGAGCGGCAGGCGCTGGGCGCCAGGGGTCGCAGCTGGCTGGTCTTCGGCGATCGCAACTATACCCACGACTTCCTCTACCAGCTCGACTGGCAGGACTTCCTGAAGGAGGGCGTGCTGAGCCGGATCGATATCGCCTTCTCGCGCGATCAGCCGGAGAAGGTCTACGTCCAGGATCGGTTGTGGGAGCGTCGTGCCGAGCTCTACGGCTGGATCGAGGAGGGGGCGCACCTCTACGTCTGCGGCGACGAGAAGGCGATGGCCAGGGACGTGCACGCGATGCTGGCCCGGATCGTCGCCGACCAGAGCGGCCGCAATGCCGAGGCGGCCGAAGGCTACCTCGGCGACCTCAGGAAAGAGCGGCGCTACCAGCGCGACGTCTATTGAGGAGCCTGCCCATGACCACCCGCAGCAAGAACGAGGACATCAAAGAGGCGAGCCGGCATCTGCGCGGCACGATCGCGGATGGCCTGGCGCTCGCGGCGACCGGCGCGATCGCCGAGGACGACGCCCAGCTCACCAAGTTCCACGGCACCTATCTGCAGGATGATCGCGACCTGCGGCCCGAGCGGCGCAGGAAGAAGCTCGAGCAGGCCTACGCGTTCATGGTCCGGGTGCGGGTGCCGGGCGGGGTCTGCACGCCCGCCCAGTGGCTGGCGATGGACCGGATCGCCGACGACTTCGGCAATGGCACGCTGCGGCTCACGACCCGCCAGGCCTTCCAGCTGCACGGCGTGATCAAGAGCAACCTGAAGCGGACCATGCAGGCGATCCACGCGGCGCTGATGGACACGGTCGCGGCCTGCGGCGACGTCAACCGCAACGTCATGTGCAATCCCAATCCCCACCAGTCGAGGGCGCATGCCGCAGCGCTCAAGCTCGCGCGCGCGATCAGCGACCACCTGACGCCCAGGACCGGCGCCTATCACGAGATCTGGCTCGACGGCGAGAAGGTCGTGGATACCGAGGTCGAGGAAGAGCCGATCTACGGCCGCCACTATCTGCCCAGAAAATTCAAGACCGTGGTCGCGGTACCGCCTTCGAACGACGTCGACGTGTTCGCGCATGATCTGGGCTTCATCGCGATCACCGACGAGGTGGGGGCGGTGGTCGGCTACAATGTCACGGTCGGCGGCGGCATGGGCATGACCCACGGCGAGCCCGAGACCTATCCGCGGACCGCCGACGTGATGGGCTTCTGCCGGCCCGAGCAGGCGGTCGCGGTTGCCGAGCAGGTCGTGAGCGTGCAGCGCGACTTCGGCGATCGCGCCAATCGCAAGCACGCAAGGCTCAAATACACGATCGAGGACCGGGGGCTCGACTGGTTCCGGGCCCAGGTCGAGCGCCGGCTCGGCTACCCGCTCGAGGCGGGGCGCCCGTTCCGCTTCGAGAGCACCGGCGATCGCTATGGCTGGACCCAGGACCACGAGGGCAACTGGCACTACACCTTGTTCATCGAGAACGGCCGGGTGAAGGACACGGCCGCCCAGCTCATGAAGACGGGCCTGCGCACGATTGCCGGCGTTCATCGGGGCGACTTCCGGCTGACCGCCAACCAGAATCTGATGATCGCGCGGGTGGCCAAGGGGCAGAAAGCGCGGATCGACCGGCTGCTGCGCCAATTCGGCCTGACCAACGAGCTCTCCGGCTTGCGGCTGAACTCGATGGCCTGCGTGGCGCTGCCGACCTGCGGCCTGGCGCTGGCCGAGAGCGAGCGCTACCTGCCGGACCTGGTGGGCGCGCTCGAAGGCGTGATCGAAGAGGCCGGTCTGCGCGACGACGAGATCGTGATCCGCATGACGGGCTGCCCGAACGGCTGCGCGCGGCCCTATCTCGCCGAGATCGGCCTGGTCGGGCGCGCGCCCGGCACTTACAACCTCTATCTCGGCGCCGCCTTCGACGGCTCGCGGCTGAACAAGCTCTACCGGCAGGATCTGGGCCACGACGAGATCGTCCTGGCGCTGACGCCCTTGATCTCGAGCTACGCCAAGGACCGGTTCGCGGGCGAGCGGTTCGGCGACTTCGTGATCCGGGCCGGCCACGTCGCGGCGACCACGGCCGGCAGCGACTTCCACGCCAACCTCGCGTCGGCGATCAGAGCGGCCTGAGCGCAGGCTGGCGCTAGCGTCGGATCAGGCGCTGAGCCGGGCCGGCGCGGCGGCCGGATGCCGGCGCGGCGCGATCCCGAGAGCGGCCGCGACCGCATCGGCGAGCGCAAAGATGTCCTGCGCGGCCTTGGAGTTCGGCGCATAGCCCCCGGTCCAATTGCCGAGCGCGAACGCGTTGACGTGGTCGGTCAGCTGGCGGATCGGCGGCGCCCACTGCTCGTGCAGGCCCTCGACCGCCGCCTCGGTCGCCTCGTGGTAGTAGCCGCGGAAGTCGACCTTGTTGGGGACCAGCATCGCCAGAGGCTTGTGCCCGGGTCGCGTCTCGCGCGCGGTCCGGATCATATGCAGGACCCGCTCGGTCGGGCCGACGTCGACCGCCGACGGCGTGACCGGCACCAGGACCAGATCGGCAATCATCATCGCCGACGCGATCGCCGGCACGATCACGGGCGGCAGATCGATCACCAGGACGTCGACGGCGCTCGCCAGCGCGGCGGCCCGCGCCAGCCACCGGCCGCCGGCCGTGCCGTCGCTCGGCGGCGCCGCCTCGATCCGGATCGGCAGGCCGCCGGCCCGGCCCCAGGCGCTGGCGCTGGCCTGCGGATCGACATCGAGCAGCGCCACCCGCGACCCGCGCTCGGCAAGCGCGCAGGCCAGGTTGACGGCGATCGTGGTCTTGCCCGTGCCGCCCTTGAGGTTGCCGCTGACGATGATCTGGCCCATTCTTGCGAACCTGGCGGTGGCGGGATCAGTAAGCGATCAGGCGAGATTCGCGCGCATGACGAGAGAAATGGTGGCACCTTGGGTTGTGCACAAGCCCGCGCTGCGCGCGTCCGGCGGAATCGTCGCCGCGCAACATCGGGCCGCGGCCGAGGTCGGCGCCGAGATCCTCGACGCCGGCGGCAACGCCGTCGATGCGGCGCTCGCGACCTCGCTGGCGCTCGCCGTGCTCGAGCCCTGGATGAGCGGCCTCGGCGGCGGCGGGTTGATGGTGGTGGCGCCCGCGGACGGCCGCCCGGTCGAGGTCATCGATTTCGGGATGATCGCGCCCGCCGGTCTCGATCCCGCCCGCTATCCGCTGGCGCCCGGCGCCCGCGATCGGGAGCTCTTCGGCTGGCCCGCCGTGCAGGACGAGCGCAACGTCAGCGGGCCGCTCGCGATCGCGGTTCCGGGCCAGGCAGCCGGCCTCGCGCTCGCGTTCGAACGGCATGCGAGCCTTTCCTGGGCCGAGCTCGCGGCGCCCGCGATCGCGCTCGCCAAGGCGGGCCTGCCGCTCGATTGGCACACCGGGCTCAGGATCGCGTTCGCAGCGCGCGATCTTGGCCGGTTCGATGCGGCGCGTGCGGTCTATCTGCCGGACGGCCTGCCGCCCGCCCCCGAGCAGGACGGCAGCATCGGCCACCTGCCGCTCGGCCGGCTCGCGGCGACCTTGCAGCGGATCGCCGAGGTCGGCCCTTTGGATCTCTTGAGCGGCGAGCTCGCGCAGCTCCTGGTCGAAGACGTGCGCGCGGCGGGCGGCGTCCTGTCCGCAGACGATCTTCGCCGCAACCGCGCCCGCCGGGTCGCGCCGCTCGCGATCGCCCACGGCGGTGCGGTCCTGCAGGCGCCGCCCGGCCTCAGTGCCGGACCGACGCTCGCCGAGGCCCTGGCCCTGATCGCAGGCAAGGTGCCGGCCGGGCCGCCGGATGCCCAGGCCTATGGCCAGATCGCCGCGGCGCTGCTCGCCGCCTACGAGCGGCGCCTGGCGACCATGGGCGATGTGGCGGACGGTCGCGATCCCGCCTGCACCACCCATCTCTCGGTGGTCGACCGCACCGGCATGATGGTGAGCCTGACCCAGACGCTTCTGTCCGTGTTCGGCAGCAAGATCGTCTCGCCGCAGACCGGCATCCTGCTCAATAACGGCATCATGTGGTTCGATCCGCGTCCCGGCCGGCCGAACTCGCTGGCGCCCTCCAAGCGGCCGCTCGCCAACATGTGCCCGGTGGTCGCGACCCGGGACAGCGTCCCCTGGTTCGCGCTCGGCGCCTCGGGCGGGCGCAAGATCATGCCCGCGGTCCTCCAGCTCGCCTCGATGCTGATCGATGGCGGCCTCGACCTCGAGAGCGCGTTCCATACGCCCCGGATCGACGTTTCGGGCGAGCCGCAGGTCAGCGCCGACGCTCGGCTGGAGCCAGCGATCGTGGAGGCGCTCGGCGCGCGCTTCAGCGTCCGCAAGGTGATGCCCGCCGTCTATCCGAACCTCTTCGCCTGCCCATCCGCGGTGCTGCGCGATCCGGCGACCGGCGAGGCTTGCGGCATGACCGATCCGTTCCAGCCGGTCGCCGGCTGCGCGGCGGAGGGCTGAGCGCTCAGCGGCCGGGACCGGCCGCGAGCGCCGCCTGGACCACCGGATTGGCGGGCGCCAGACGCGCGGCGCTGGCGAAGTCGGCGCTCGCGGCACCGGCTCTGCCGGCCGCGCGCTCAGTGAGGCCGCGATAGAAGTAAGCCTCGACCCGATTGGGCGTGCGCTCGAGCACCGAGGACAGATCGGCAAGCGCGGCCTCGGCGGCGCCGAGCGCCAGCAGGGCGATGCCGCGACCGAGCAGGGCGTCGTCGTAGCCCGGGCGGAGATCGATCGCGCGGCGGTAGTCCTCTAGCGCGCGGCAGTACTCGCGCCGATAGCGCCAGGCCTCGCCGCGGTTGTAGTAGGCCTTGGCGTTGTCCGGCTCGTGCCGGCGCGCGGTCCGGTGATCGGAGCGGATCTCCTCGTACAGGAACCGGTGCCGGTAGGCCGTGCCGTACAGCCAGAAAAGATCCGGGTCGAGCGTGATCGCGCGGGTCCAGTCGGCCTGCTCGGCGGCGAACCGGCCGAGCCGGTGCTGGGCGACCGCGCGCTCGAACCAGATCCGGGCGTCCTTTGGAGCGAGCCCGAGCGCGGCATCGTAGTCGGCGAGCGCCGGCTCGGCCTCGCCGCTATCGCGAAGCGCATTGGCGCGGCCCAGCCAGGCGGGCGCGAGGCCGCGATCGAGCCCGATCGCGGCCTCGAAATCGGCAATCGCTCCGCGGTCGTCGCCAACCGCGGAGCGCGCCTCGCCGCGCTGGAGATGAGCCTCGATGAGCGCCGGCTGCAGCTCGAGCGCGCGGTCCAGGTCCAAGAGCGCGTCGGGGTAGCGGGCCTGATCGACGAAGAGGGTGCCGCGGGCCAGCAGGCTCTCGACGTGATCGGGCGTGCGCTCGAGCGCCGCCGTGAGGCTCGCGAGCGATGGCGTCTCGTGGCGACAGGACGCCGGCAGGTCGGCGGCCCGGGCGCCGCCTGCCGACAGGGCAGCTGCGAGCGCGGCCAGGACCCGGACACGGCGCAGGCCCGGCTTCACGCCAGAAGGGCCCGCCATGCCCGCAGCTTCTCGGCGAATGGCAGTCCGGCGTGGGCCGGGCTGGTCGATGGCAGGCGCAGATAGTGAAGGTCGGGGTTGGCCGCAAGACGAGGCCGGACGTGCTTTGCGAACAGGGCCTCGGCCTTGGCGCCGTTGAACGCGATCCGCCGGATCTGCGGATGCTCGGCAAGGAATGCCGCGAAATCGTTCGGCACCGCGGAGGCGGCCTCGATCGCCTGGTCGAGGCTGCCCTTGCGCGTGCAGGAGGCCAGAACGTCCCAGATCGCGAGACCTGCCGATTGGACCCGGGCGGTCCGGGCCGGATAGGCGAGCGCCGGGTCGAAGGCGAGCAGTTCGCCCACGATCCGCCAGAAAGCGTTCTGCGGATGGGCGTAATATTGACCCGCGCGCAGCAACTCCCGACCGGGCATGGTACCGAGGATGAGGACGCGCGCGCGCCCGGATGCGATCGGCGGAAAGCTGTAGACCGGCAACGTCCGACCTCGATCAGGCGAGCGGGCGGCGGCCCGGGATCTGCGGCCGGCTGGCGCCGCAGCGAGCGCAGGCCCTGGTCACGCGTGCCCCGGGCTGTATGATGCCATCGCCGTCGTCGAAGGAGCCGTCATGGCCAGCGAATTCCTGCCCTCGGTCTGCCCGCATGATTGCCCGAGCGTCTGCGCGCTCGAGGTCGAGCGCCTCGACGGCAGCCGCCTCGGCAAGGTGCGGGGCTCGAACCGCAATCCCTACACCGCGGGCGTGATCTGCGCCAAGGTCGCGCGCTACCACGAGCGTTTTCATCACCCGGACCGGCTCAGCCGGCCGTTGCGCCGGGTCGGGCCTAAAGGTTCGGGGAAATTCGCGCCGATCGGCTGGGAGGACGCCCTCGACGAGGTCGCGGGTCAGCTCGCGCGCGCCGCCGAGCGGCATGGGCCCGAGACCGTCTGGCCCTACTTCTACGCCGGCACGATGGGCCTCGTGCAGCGCGACGGCATCAATCGACTGCGCCACGCCATGCGCTATTCCGGCTGGCACACCACGATCTGCGTGACGCTCTCGGATGCCGGCTGGCGGGCGGGCTACGGCCGGCGCTGGGGCGTGGCCGGGGAGGAGATGGCCAGGTCCGACCTGATCGTGATCTGGGGCACCAACCCCGTGAACACCCAGGTCAACGTGATGACCCACGTCGCCCGCGCGCGCAAGGCGCGGGGTGCGAAGCTGGTCGTGGTCGACCCCTACCGGACCGGCACCGCCGAGCAGGCGGATGTGCACATCGCACTCCGCCCCGGCACCGACGGCGCGCTCGCCTGCGCTCTCATGCATGTCCTGTTCCGGGACGGCTACGCCGATCGCGGCTATCTCGCGCAATACGCGGACGACTGGCAGGAGGCGGAGGCGCATCTTGCCGGCCGGACGCCCGAGTGGGCGGCCGGGATCACTGGCCTGCCGGTCGCCGAAATCGAGGACTTCGCCAGGCTTTACGGTGCGACCAGGCGCTCTTACCTGCGGCTCGGCTTCGGCTTCACGCGCTCGCGCAACGGTGCCGCCAACATGCATGCGGCCTCCTGCCTGCCGATCGTGACCGGCGCGTTTCAGTACGAGGGCGGGGGTGCTCTCTACAATCAGGGCGACCTCTACCACTGGGACAAGACCCTGATCGAGGGCTGGGACCTGATCGATCCCAAGGTCCGGCTGCTCGATCAGTCGCGGATCGGCCCGATTCTCACGGGCGACCGGCAGGATCTGGGCGACGGGCCGCCGGTCACGGCACTCCTGATCCAGAACACCAACCCGATGTGCGTGGCGCCCGAGCTCGAGAAGGTGCATCGGGGCTTCGCGCGCGAGGACCTGTTCGTCTGCGTGCACGAGCAGTTCCTGACCGAGACCGCGCAGATGGCCGACATCGTGCTGCCGGCGACCATGTTCCTCGAGCACGACGACATCTACCAGGCGTCCGGCCACACCCGGCTCCAGATCGCGCGCAAGATCTTCGAGCCCTACGCCCTCTGCCGGACCAACCACGACGTCATCTGCGAGCTGGCAAGCCGGCTGGGTGCGGCCCATCCGGGGTTCGAGATGACCGAGTGGCAGCTGATCGATGATCTGCTCAAGCGCTCGGGCTGGCCGGATGCCGCGACCGTCGATGCCGCGGGCGGCTACGATGCCCTGCCCGACTACGCGACGGCGCATCACCTGAACGGTTTCCCCACTCCATCCGGAAGGTTCCAGTTCAAGCCCGACTGGTCGCGCCAGGGCAAGGACCACGCGCGCATGCCGAAGCTGCCGGACCACTTTGCGATCATCGACGAGACCTGTGCGACGCGGCCCTTCCGCCTGGTCGCGGCGCCGGCGCGCAACTACCTGAACACGAGCTTCACCGAGATGCCGACCTCGAAGCGGCGGGAGGGCCGGCCGAGCGTGCTGGTCCATCCCGAGGATGCCGCAGGGCTCGGGATCGGCGCCGGCTCGCGGGTCCGGCTCGGCAACGAGCGCGGCTCCGTGGTCGTGCATGCCGAGCTCAAGGACGGCCAGCAGCGGGGCGTGCTGGTGGTCGAGAGCATCTGGCCGAACGCCGCCTTCGAGGAGGGGATCGGCATCAATGCGCTGATCAGCGCCGAGGCGGCGCCGCCCGGGCGGCGGCGCGGTGTTCCACGACACCGCGGTCTGGCTGCGGCCCGAACCCGTCGCTGCCGGGGTGTCGGCGCGCGAGCAAGAGCTGGTGTCCGCATGATCGACCTCTACAGCGATACCCGCACGCGGCCGACGCCCGGCATGCGCCGCGCGATGGCCGAGGCCGAGGTCGGCGACGAGCAGGCGATGCTCGACCCGACGGTCAACGCCCTATGCGAGCGGGTTTCCGAGCTTCTCGGCAAGGAGGCGGCGGTCTATCTGCCGTCCGGCACGATGTGCAACCAGATCGCCGCCCGCGTCCACTGCCGCCCGGGCGACGAGGTCATCCTGTCGGCGAGCGCGCATCCGATCTTCGCCGAATCCGGCGGGCCGGCGGCGCTCGCGGGCGTCATGCTGCGCGGTCTCGAGGGCGCGCGCGGCATGTTCACGGGCCAGCAGGTGCGGGCCGCGATCAATTCGCCGGCCTTCCGGCATGCGCCGCGCTCGCGCCTGCTCGAGGTCGAGAACACGACCAACGTCGGCGGCGGCGCGGTCTGGCCGCTGGCCGAGATCCTGGCCGTGACCGGCGTCGCGAAGGAGCACGGGCTTGCCTGCCACATGGATGGCGCACGTCTGATGAATGCGGTGGTCGCCAGCGGCACGGCGGCGGCCGACTATGCGGCGCCGTTCAACTCCTTGTGGATCGACTTCTCCAAGGGTCTGGGCGCGCCGGTCGGTGCCGTGCTCGCGGGCTCCAAGGACTTCATCCACGAGGCCTGGCGGGTCAAGCAGCAGATCGGCGGCGCCATGCGCCAGGCCGGGATCATCGCGGCCGCCTGCCTCTACGCGCTCGACCACCACGTCGACCGCCTGGCCGAGGATCATGAGAACGCCCGCCGCCTGGCCGGGGGCCTCGCCCAGATCCCGGGCGTGGGGATCGACCCGGCGAGCGTCGAGACCAACATCGTCTGGTTCGACGCTCCGGGCCCGCTGAGTGCCGCCGACGTCGCGAGCGCCTTGCGCGAGCAGGGCGTCCTGATCGGGGGCTACGGCCAGCACCGCATGCGGGCGGTCACCCATCTCGACGTCACCGGCGCCGACATCGAGAGAGCGCTCGGGGCGCTTCGCCGTATTCTATCCTGACGCGGTCGCCCGCGGTCCCTTCGGGCCTGTGCTTGGCTTGACAGGGGCAGGCCCCTGCCTATTTTCGCTCGGGCTACGAACCAGCCGCGAGGGCATGTCGCCATGGCCAAATCGAACACCGTGCTGATCAAGCTGGTCAGCAGTGCCGGCACCGGCACCTTCTACACCACCAAAAAGAACCCGCGGAAGACGACCGAGAAGATGAGCTTGCGCAAATACGACCCGAAGCTCCGCAAGCACGTCGAGTTCAAGGAGGCCAAGATCAAATAGGGCCGCGCCGGGATCGGCCGCCGACCGGCGCCACGAGCCGCGGCGACGCCAGCGGTGCCGTTTAGAGCGGCTTGCAGCCGAATCCGTTAACGTATATTTAAATCTATAGGCGAGAAACTGTCGCCCGAGATCGCCTGAAGGTGGGTGACCAACGGATTGTGAAAGGGTCGCTGCCGCGATGACACCGCGCCGCACCATCGAGATCTGGACGTCGGTCCGCGCCCTGCTGATCGCCTCGGGCGTGAGCGCGGCATTGGGCTTCCTCGCGCCGGCGCCGGCCGTCGCGGCCGACGACACCTTGCTGCAGCCGACCCCTTTGATCCTCAAAGACGGTCGGATTGCCAACGTCTCGGTCCATGTCCTCAGCTTCGCGCCGGGACAGTCCGTGCTGAGCACGGCGAACGCCGAGCGCCTCGGCAGCCTGAGCGCAGAGTTGGCGACCGACTGCTTTCTGACCGCCCAGGTGATCGGCCACGTCGGCTCGTCCGAGGTCGGCAGCGACACGCTGGGCGCGCATCGGCTGGCGCGCGCGCGGGCCGATGCGGTGCAGGCGTCGCTGATCGCGGACGGCTTGCCGGCGAAGGCGATCGCGAGCGTCTGGGACTGGCAGTTCATGGTGCGCGAGCCGCGCGCGACGCTGTGGGTGTTTCGGCTGACCCGAGGCGAGGATTGCGAGGGCACGCCGCTCGAGGCGGCGTCACCCGCCCTGGTGGCCGCTGCCGAGCCGCCGTCGGGAGCGGCGTCCGCCGGCGAGCAGCGACCGGCGGCGATTGCCGCCCAAGAGCTGGCGCCGGTCGCGGCGCCGAGCGACGGGGCGCGGGCCGGGCAGATGGCATCGGCAACGCCGGCTGGCGGCCCGGAGCGGGCGGCGCCGACGGCGTCCGACCGCCCGCCCGTGCCGGCCGCGGTCGTGCGGCAGGCCGAAGCGCCAGCGGCCGTGGTTGCGGTGCCGGCCGGACCGTCGTGGGCGCCCGCGGCGGTGCCGAGCGTCACCCAGGCCCTGCCGGCGGTGAGCCCGAACCCCGCGCGGGCGATTGCCGAGCGGTCGGAAGCCAGGCACGTCGCCGGCCCGACCGACATCAAGCCGCCCGCGATGGTCGCGGATGCGCCCGTGGCGAAGGCCCCGGAAGTGGTCGCCGCCCTGCCCGGGCCCGCCGCGCCGGCCGGGCCTGCGGCTGCCGCGCCGGCTACGGCTGCCGCCAGCGGTCAGGAGGAGCTGGTGATCACCTTCCCGACCAACAGCAGCTATTTTCCGCCCGGCATGGGCACGCAGCTGCATGCGTTCCTGCAGCAGTTGGCCGGCGACCAGCGCTATGAGGTCGTCCTCCAGACGAGCGTCAGCGGCTCGAAGAAGGTCGTCGGCGCCGAGACGCCCGAGGAAGCCGCTCAGTACAACCAGTGGCTGGCCGAGCGGCGGGTCGACCGGGTGCGCGACTGGCTTGGAGCGAACGCCGGCGGCGACGCTCTCGTGATCAAGCCGGACTATCACGCCAACGACGAATCGCGCCAGATCGTGGTGCGGGCCGTCCCAACCGGGTAGGATCGGCCGCCGGGCCCAACGCCCGGCCGCCGATCGGCGAGCGGCCATCCGCAGCGGCGCGCCCGGCGGCTGCTCCCCCCTGGCGTCCGGACGCGGCTGGTCTATGCTGGCCGCGCCGACGCCGGCAGCGGAAAGGTTGCCGGCATGCGGCTGGTCTCGTAGCGACTGATGGCCCTGCGCCCGATGACATCCGCCCGATCACATCCACCCGATCGCATCCGCCCGATCGCGTCCGCCGATCGCATCCGCCCGATCGCATCCACCCGATCACAGCCACTCGATCGCATCCGCCCGATCGCGTCCACCGATCGCATCCGCCCAATCGCGTCCGCCGATCGCATCCGCCCGATCACAGCCATCCGATCGCATCCACCCGATCACAGCCACCCGATCACATCCACCCGATCACATCCACCCGATCACATCCGCCGATCGCATCCGCCCGATCGCATCCGCCCGATCGCATCCGCCCGATCGCGTCCGCCCGATCGCGTCCGCCCCATCGCATTCGCCCGATCGCGTCCGCCGATCGCATCCGCCCGATCGCATCCACCCCGTGACCTTCACCCGATGACACCTGCCCGATGACGTCTGCGTTGGGGATCGATCTCGGGGGCACCAAGATCGAGATCATCGCTCTGGCCGCCGGCGGCGCGGTGCTGCTGCGCCGTCGGCGCCAGAGTCCGCGGGGCAGCTACGCGCAGACGCTGGCCGCCATCCGCGACCTCGTGCTCGAGGCGGAGGCCGAGCTCGATACGCGCGGGACGGTCGGTTTCGGCACCCCCGGGGCGATCTCGCCGGCGACCGGGCTTCTGAAGAACTCGAACTCGACCTGGCTGAACGGCCGGCCGCTCGACCGCGACCTCGCCGAGCTCCTGGCGCGCCCGATCGCGCTCGCCAACGATGCCGATTGCCTGGCTCTGTCGGAGGCCACCGATGGCGCCGCCGCCGGTGCCGCGAGCGTGTTCGCGGTGATCCTCGGCACCGGCGTCGGCGGCGGCCTCGCGATCCATGGCCGGGTCCTGGCGGGGCCGAACGCGATCGCCGGCGAGTGGGGGCACAACCCCCTGCCCTGGCCGGATCCGTCGGAACTTCCCGGGCCGCCCTGCTACTGCGGCCTCGCGGGCTGCATCGAGACCTGGCTGTCGGGGCCGGGCCTGGCCCGGGACTATCGCGCGGCGACCGGGATCGCCCTGGACACGCCCGCGATCGTGGCCGCTGCGGCCGCGGGCGATGGCGCCGCCGAGGCCGCGCTCGCTCGCTACGAGGACCGCCTCGCGCGCGGCCTCGCGAGCGTGATCAACATCCTCGATCCCGCGACCATCGTGCTGGGCGGCGGCGTCTCCAACCTCGAGCGCCTGTACGCGCGCGTGCCGGTGATCTGGCAGCGCTACGTCTTCTCCGATACCGTCCGCACGCGCCTATTGCCGCCGATGCACGGCGATTCCTCGGGCGTCCGTGGCGCCGCCTGGCTCGGCCGCAACCGCGCTCTTTTGGCCTGATGCCCTGCGCCCGCCGAGCAGTCGCGGCGGATCAGACCTCGAGACGACCCATCACCGCTAGCACTTCGGGCGGTCGAGGAGCTCGAGCTTCTCGAGCTTGGCGTCGAGGCTGAAGTCGCCATAGTCGAGGATCAGATCGCGCAGGACGCCGTTCTCGCCAAGGAGGAAGTTCGCCTCGAACTCGGGCGTGTCGGTCGGGTGCTCGACGTTGTAGTACGCCATGCTGATCGGCCAGGCGCGCTTGGCAAAATCGTCGGCCGCATTGCCCATGTGCGCCTCGATCATGCGAGGCGTGCCGATCGCCGACGTGATCTGAGTGAGGGCGTCGAACCCCCAGCCATCGAACACCTCGTGGCTGAGAAGTTGCAGGCCGGCGCCGGCACCCGCCAGCAGCCGGCGCAGATGCTCGGTCGGAAAGACCGTGCCGGGCGGCAGCTTGACCTCCTTGGCCTCGGGCGTCGAGAAGCTGGCGAGCCCGCCGGCGCCCCCCGGCTCGAGGCGGGCGTCGCCGCGGTATTCCTGTTCCACGCCGTCGGCGCTGTAGCTTCGGATCGTGTATTGCAGGCGCGAGCCGTCGATCGCCTCCCAGCTGCTGAAGCGCACGTCGTGGCGGAAGCCCGGACCGTCGTCGGTGGTCGCGACGAAGCTCAGCCGCTGGCGCGAGAGCCAGCCATCGCAGGCAAGGCGCCATTCGATCACGAGGCCGCCCTCGACATCGACCAGCGCGCTGCTGCTCTGCTTGCCGTGCAGGGCCAGCCGATAGGCGGCAAGATGCGGCTCGAGCCCGGTCGCGGCCTGCGCCGGCGCGACCCCCGGCAGCGCCACGATCGCCGCCCAGACCCAGGCCTTGGCCATTGCTGTCAAATCGAAGACCTCCTTGCTCCCGTGCATGGTGGCACGATGCGCAGGGATCGGGTAGGAAAAACCGAGCCCAGAGCCCGGTCGAAGGACATCGGATGAGCGCCAGCAAGCCCGTCGTGTTCGTCACCCGCAAGCTGCCCGAGGCGGTCGAGGATCGCCTGCGGCGCGACTACGAACCGCGGCTCAATCCCGATGATCGGGCCTACGGCCCGGACGAGCTGATCGGCGGCGCTGCCGGCGCGACCCTGATCCTGACCTGCGCGACCGATGCCTGGCCGGCGCCGCAGATCGAGCGCCTGCCGGACGGCGTGCGCGCGATCGCCACCTTCTCGGTCGGCGTCGAGCACATCGACCTCGCCGCGGCGCAGGCGCGCGCCATCACGGTGACCAATACCCCCGATGTGTTGACCGAGGCGACCGCCGACATCGCCATGCTCTGCCTGCTGGGGGCGGCGCGGCGCGCGTTCGAGGCCGAAGGCCTGATCCGGACCGGCCGCTGGGCGGGCTGGACGCCGACCCAGCTGCTCGGCCTGGAGCTCTCCGGCGCCGTGCTCGGGATCGTCGGCATGGGCCGGATCGGCCAGGCGGTGGCAAGGCGAGCGCGCGGCTTCGGGATGCAGATCCACTACTACAGCCGGCGCCGGCTGCCGCCCGACCTCGAGCAGGGCGCCTGGTTCCACCACACGCTGGCCTCGCTCCTGCCGCAGGCCCGCTTTCTCAGCCTGCATTGCCCGGCCGGCCCCGAGACCCACCATCTGATCAATCAGGAGACCCTCGAGCTGCTGCCGCGGGGGGCGGTGCTGATCAACACCGCGCGCGGCTCGCTGGTCGACGACGACGCGGTGCTGGGCGCGCTCGCCAGCGGTCAGCTGTTCGCCGCCGGCTTCGACGTCTATGCCGGCGAGCCGGCGCTCCACCCCGGCTACCGGACCCGGCGCAACTGCTTCCTCTTGCCGCACCTCGGCAGCGCCACGACCCAGACCCGCAACGCCATGGGCTTCCGCTGCCTCGACAATCTCGACGCCCTGGTCGCCGGCCGCCCGGCGCCTGACGCGCTCAACCAGACCCCGGGCGCGGCGTCCCGAGAGGAGGAACCCTGACATGTCTCGCAAAGAGACCGCGCAAGGCCTGGCGTGACCGCCATGCCGCGCGCCCTCGGCAGCCCCGGCGCCTACAGCCGGCCCGCCTCGATGATGCTCTTGAGGAACGCGCGCGTGCGCTCTTGCCTGGGGTTGTCGAAGATCTGCTCGGGCGGGCCTTCCTCGTGGACGACGCCGCCGAAGAGGAAGCAGACCTTGCTCGCGACCTCGCGGGCAAAGCCCATCTCGTGGGTCGCGAGCAGCATGGTCATGCCCTCGCGGGCGAGCTCGCGCACGATGCTGAGCACCTCGGCCACGAGCTCGGGGTCGAGCGCCGAGGTGATCTCGTCGAGCAGCAGCAGCATCGGCTCCATGGCGAGCGCGCGCACGATCGCGACCCGTTGCTGCTGGCCGCCCGAGAGCCGGTCCGGATAGTCGTTGGCCTTGTGCTCGAGCCCGATGCGGCTGAGCAGGGCGATCGCCCGCGCCTCCGCCTCGGCGCGGCTCAGGCGCAGCACCCGGACCGGGGCGAGCGTCACGTTCGCCATCACCGTCATGTGCGGGAACAGATTGAAGCTCTGGAACACGATGCCGACGTCGCGCCGCAGCGCGTTGAGGTCGACCCCCGGCCCGGTCACGCGGTCGCCATGCAGGCGGATCTCGCCGCCCTGGATCTCCTCGAGCCCGTTGATGCAGCGCAGCAAGGTCGACTTGCCGCAGCCCGAGGGGCCGATCAGGCACACGGCCTGATGCTCCTCGACACTGAGGTCGAGCCCCTTCAGCACCTCGAGGCTGGCGAAGCGCTTGACCACCTTGCGGATCTCGACCAGCGCCATGGCGGCTTCGGCTTCAGCCGCTCGCGCGCATGCGCCGGCGGTCGCGCTCGAGCAGGTAGTCGACGAAGCGGGCCTGCGGGATCGTGATCACCACGAACAGGAAGGCCACCGTCGTCACCGGCGACAGGCTGAAATAGTTGGAGGCCACGATCTTGGCCTGATTGAAGGCGTCGATCACGCCGATGACGGCGACCAGTGCGGTATCCTTCTGCAGGCCGATGAAGTCGTTGAGCAGCGGCGGGATGATGCGCCGGATCGCCTGCGGCACGATCACGAAGCGGAGCGTCTGGAAGAAGGAGAGGCCGAGCGAGCGGGCGGCCGCGGTCTGGCTCCAGTGGATGCTCTCGATGCCGGCGCGGTAGACCTCGGCGACATAGGCGCCGTAGGTGAGCGTCAGCGCCAGGATGGCGAACCATTCGGGCGGCAGGTCCTTGACCACCGGCAGGCCCGCGAGCGGCAGGCCGAAGCCCACGAGATAGATCGTCACGATCGCCGGCAGGCCGCGGAAGACGTCGGTATAGACCGTGGCGATCAGGCGGACCGGCTGCCCCGGAGCGCCCGGCACCAGCCGCGCGACCGCGACCACGAGCCCCCAGATCAGCACCAGGATCTCGGCCACGCAGAAGATGAACACGTTGGTGGCGAAGGCCTTGAGCACGAGGCCGAACGTCTTGCCGATCAGCGGCAAGAGGAAGAAGGTCCGGCCGACCGAGACGTTGTTGGCGATGATGAAGAGGGCGCCGCCGAGCACGATGCCGATCGCCGCACCATAGCCGCAGGTGTACCAGCACCAGGTGCGTGCCGCCGCGCCCTTGACGCGCGCCGTGACGACGTCGCCGGCGGCGATCGCCTCGCGCGCCTGCAGCGAGGCGCTGACGCTCAGGATCGCCGGCACCAGGAGGGCGATGCTGAGCGCGCCGAAGGCATAGAGCACGAGATTGACGGGCGTGCTCTCGAACCGGTTCTCGGCCATCACCGAGCGGACGGCGTGGATGACCCACCAGGTCGACGTGACGGCAAGGATCGCGACGACGACCGCGCTGGTCGAGAAGCCGGTCGCGTCGGTCGGCAGCGAGGGAGCACGCCAGCGTTCGCCGCGCACCCCCTGCGCCTGGTTGGCGGGCGCCGCCACGGGCGGGGCCCCGAGCGACCGGCCTCAGGGGCGTCAGCGCGTCAGGGCGTGAAGTAGGGCACCTTGGTGGGATCGGCTCCCCAGGTGGCCGCCAGGTACTTGGCCGCGAGCTTGTCGAGGGTGCCGTCCGCCTGCAAGGCCTCGATGATCTGGTCGATCACCTTCTCGTTGGGGGAGCCCTTGGGATAGATCGCGCCATAGGTCTCACCCGTCGAGTACTGGCCGACCACCTCGAAGGTTCCGTTCGAGACCGCGGCCTGACCGAGCACGATCGCGGTATCGGTCATGGCCGCGTCGATCTGGCCGGCCTGCAGGGCCGTGAACATCGACGGCGTGTCCGGGAACACCTTGGCCGGCGTCTTGGGCTTGAGGACGTTGGCGACGAAATCGGCCCCGGTCGTGGCCTGCTGGACGCCGATGCGCTGGTCCTTCATCGCGGCGGAAGCGACCTTGGTCCCCGCCTTCACCATCACCCCGATATCGGAGGAGAAGTAGGGGACCGAGAAGTCGACCACCTTCTTGCGCTCGTCCGTGATCGAGATCTGCGAGAGCGCGAGGTCGAAGTCGCGGGTCTGGCCGGCGACCAGCGCGTCCCAGGCGACGTTGATGACCTTGACCTTGTCGAGGCCGGCGCGATGCGCGATGTTGGCCGCCATGCAGTACTCGTAGCCATCCTGGATGGTCTCGGGCGTGTCGCCGTTCCACCAGCCGGGTGCCGGCAGGTTGACTTCGACGGAGAGCTGTCCGGCCTGCGCGGGCGTGAACGGGAATTCGCCCTTCTTGCCGTAGAGCTCGCAGTTGCCGATCATCTCGGCCGCCTGCGCGCCGCCGGCCGCCAGCGCCGCGATCGCGAACGCCAATGCCAGCGCGCCGCGACGCTCGGGCCGCGTCAGTCGGGTCTTGTTCACGGCTGCGTCTCCTTCGGTTGCCTTCCAGGCTTGGGTCGGTCCGGTTGGTCAAGAACAGTAGCGCCACCGGCTGCCGGCGTCCCTACCCCTTCCGCTTTAGGCCGGCGGCGGCGGCGCCGGCTGCTGTTGGGTGATGGCGTGGATGCCGCCGCCGCCATAGGTCACGTCGCTGGCGTCGATCTGGACCACCCGGCGGTCCGGAAAGGCAGCGGCGATCGCCTTGTAGGCAGGATTGTCGGTCGCCGTGTCGAACATCGGCACGATCACGGCGTCGTTGGCGAGGTAGAGGCTCACGTAGGAGGCGGGAATCCGGCTGCCGTCGGTACGCAACCGGGCAGCCGGCTGCTCGATCTCGATCACCTCGAGGGCGCGGCCCCTGGCGTCGCTCTCGGCCCGCAGCCGCGCCAGATTGTCCTGCAGAACCGCATGGTTGGCATCCTCCGGGTCGCGACAGCCGAGGGCCAGGACCACGCCCGGGCGGGCAAAGCAGGCGAGGTTGTCGACATGGCCGCCGTTGCGGTCGCCGATCAGGCCCTGCTCGAGCCAGATCACCTTGGCGATCCCCAGATGGCCCTCGAGCACGGACTCGATCTCGGCGCGGCCGAGGCCGGGGTTGCGCTTGGGGTCGAGCACCGAGCCCGCGCAGACAAGGCAGGTGCCTTCGCCGTCGACGTGCAGAGCGCCGCCCTCGAGCACGATCGGAGCGGCGAAGCGCGGCACCTTCAGACGCTCGCAGATCGCTTCCGCCAGGCGCGCATCCCGCTCGAAGCTCGGCGCCTGCTCGCCGTAGCCGTTGAAGCGCCAGTCGATGCCCGCGAGCCGGCCCTGCTGATCGGTGACGAAGGTCGGCAGGGTGTCGCGTGTCCAGGAATTGTCGTGCTCGAGCGGCAGGACCGAGATCCCCTGACCGCAGTGCAGCGAGGCTTCGGCGGTGAGGTCGGGCCGGGCGATCATCGTCACCGGCTCGAACGGCGCGATCGCCTGCGCGACCTCGGCGTAGGCCTGGCGGGCCGCGGCCATGCGCTCGCCCCAAAGCTCCTCCCGACATGGCCAGGCCATCCAGCAGCGCTCGTGTCTGGCCGCTTCGGGCGGCATGGCAAAGCCCTGTTCGCGGGGTGTGCTCATGCGTGGCCCCGATCTCCGTTGACCCCGGCGCCACAGTACCGGCGGCGGCCCGCCCTGCGCAACCTTGCGACGCGTGCCCGCGGGCGGCCGGCCGCGCGCGCCGGTCGGCCGCGGAAAATCCCGTCCGGCCCCTTCTCGATACCGGTGCCAGGGATTATCGTCGGGGTCACGACCGGTCGGCAATCGAGGAGAGCGAGGTGACCAGCAGGGTCGAGCAACGGCTGGCGCAGCAAGGGCTCGAGCTGCCCGATGCGCCCGCGCCCGCAGCCAACTACGTGCCTTACACGATCAGCGGCAGGCTGCTGCTCGTGTCCGGGCAGCTGCCGTTTCAGGGCGGTCAGGTGGCGGTCAAGGGCCAGGTCGGCGCCGAGGTCGACGTGGCCCAGGGCCAGGAGGCGGCCAAGCTCTGCGCGCTCAACCTTCTGGCGCAGGCGCGGGCCGCCTGCGGCGGCGATCTCGACAGGCTCGGCCGCTGTCTCAAGCTCGGCGGCTTCGTCGCCTGCACGCCCGCGTTCGGCGACCACCCCGAGGTCATCAACGGTGCTTCCGATCTGATCGTTCAGGCGATGGGCGAGGCCGGGCGCCATGCACGCTTTGCAGTCGGTTGCGCGAGCCTGCCGCGCGGTGCTGCGGTCGAGGTCGAGGCGATCTTTGAGCTCGCCTGAGCCTCGCGGCAGGGCTGCCGCCGGCACGCTCGAGGTCAAGCTCGTCCAGGGCATCGAGCAGCTCGACGCCGCCGCCTGGGACGCCTGCGCCGGCGCCGACCAGCCGTTCCTCAGCCACGCCTTCCTCTTGACCCTGGAGGCGAGCGGCTCGGCCTGCCGCGAGACCGGCTGGCTGCCGCTGCACGTCGTGGTCGAGGCCGGCGGCCAGCTGCTCGGCTGCGCGCCCATGTACATGAAGAGCCATTCCTATGGCGAGTACGTGTTCGACTGGGGCTGGGCCAACGCCTATGAGCGCGCGGGCGGGAGCTACTATCCGAAGCTGCAGGTGGCGGTGCCGTTCACGCCGGTGCCGGGGCCGCGCCTGCTGCTGGCGCCGGGCGCCGGGCCCGAGATCCGGGCGGCGCTGGCCAAGGGCCTGGTCGGCGCCGCCGAGCAGCTCGGCGTGTCGTCGCTGCACATCACCTTCTGCGAGCGGCCGGAGTGGGAAGCGCTGGCGGCCGAAGGCCTGCTCAAGCGCCAGGGCGTCCAGTACCACTGGCACAACCGGGGCTACCGCAGCTTCGACGACTTCCTGGGCTCCCTCAAGAGCAGCAAGCGCAAGACCATCCGCAAGGAGCGCGCCCGGATCGCCGAGCAGGGGCTCACGCTCGAGATCCTGACCGGCCAGGCGCTGACGCCCGCGATCTGGGATGTTTTCTACCCGTTCTACCGCTCGACCGTGGACAACCGGTGGGGCGGCGCCTACCTGCGCAAGTCGTTCTTCCGCCGGCTCGGGGAAACGCTCGCCGATCGCGTCGTCCTGGTCATGGCGCGCCACGGCGGCCGCTACGTCGGCGGCGCCCTCAACCTGCTCGGCGCCGACACCCTCTACGGCCGCATCTGGGGCTGCCGGCAGCAGTTCGAGTTTCTCCATTTCGAGGCCTGCTACTATCAGGCGATCGAGTTCGCGATCAGCCACGGCCTCGCCCGCGTCGAGGCGGGCGCCCAGGGGCCGCACAAGCTCCAGCGCGGCTACGAGCCGGTTGCGACCTACAGCGCGCATTGGATCCGCGACCGGGGCTTTCGCGACGCGGTCGAGCGCTTCCTGGCCGAGGAACGCCTCGAGATGACCTGCGAGCTCGAGCAGCTGCGCGAGCTCCTGCCGTACCGGCAGGCCTAGCGACGCCGACGCGCTCTAGCGGCGACCGGGGCGGGCGCGCGGCCGGGCCGGGCGGCGCGGCCGCCGGCGCCAGGCCTCGGCGGCGGCCCGGGCGGCAGGCCCGGCCGTGTGCTCGAGCAGGCGGAAGGCCAGCTGGCCCGCAAGCGCATCGACCTCGACGAGCTCGACCCGGACCCGGTCGCCGAGCGCGAACGCGGTCCCGCTCTCCTGCCCGATCAGCGCGTGCCGGCCGGGGTCATGGACGAAGAACTCCGCGCCGAGCGAGCCGATCGGCACGAGACCATCGGCGAGCGTCTCGGTCAGCTGCACGAACAGCCCGAAGCGCTGGACGCTGACCACCGTGGCCTCGAACGCGCTGCCAACCCGCTCGGCGAGCAGAAATGCCGTGAAGCGGTTGCGGGCGCTGCGCTCGGCCTCCATCGCGACGCGCTCGGTGCGCGACAGCCAGCCGCCGAGCTCGTCCCAGTCGGCGCCGGCGTCGGGCAGGCCGCCCTCGCCGAGCTTGAGCGCCGAGATCAGGGCGCGGTGGACCACGAGGTCGGCGTAGCGCCGGATCGGCGAGGTGAAGTGGGCGTAGCGCCCGAGGTTGAGGCCGTAGTGACCGATGTTGCGCGGGCTGTAGACCGCCTGGCTCTGCGCCCTGAGCAAAAGGTTCGAGATCAGGGGCGCCAGCGCATGCTCGCGCAGGCGCTCGAGCAGCCGGGCAACGTCCCGAGGCCGCGCGAGGTCGCCCGCGCGCGCGAGGCCGAGCTGCTGCAACAGCTGCGCCAGACCTTCGAGCTTGACCCGGTCCGGCCGGTCGTGAACCCGGTACATGCAGGGCCAGCCGGCCTGCTCCAGGGTCTCGGCGGCCGCGACGTTGGCGGCGATCATGAACTCCTCGATCAGGCGATGCGCATCGAGCCGCGTCTGGCGCTCGATCGCGAGCGGCCGGCCGTCGGCATCGAGCCGGATGGTGGTCTCGGGGAGATCGAGATCGAGCGTGCCGCGCCGGCGGCGGGCGTCCTGGAGGGCCCCGAACGCGCCGTAGAGCGGCCGGATGACGGGTCCAGCAGAGGTCCGGTGAGGGCGTCGGGCGCGCCGTCGGCGGCTGCCTGCACCGCGGTGTAGGTCAGCCTTGCCCGCGAGCGCATGACGCCGCGCAGGAACCGGTGGCGAAGCTTGCGGCCCTGGCGGTCGAACCACATGCGCACCGCGACGCAGGCGCGCTCCGCCTCCGGTCGGAGCGAGCAGAGGTCGTTGGAGAGCACCTCCGGCAGCATCGGCAGGACGCGGTCGGGGAAGTAGACCGAGTTGCCGCGCTGGCGCGCCTCGCGATCAACCGGGTCGCCCGGCCGGACGTAGTGGGCGACGTCGGCGATCGCGACCACGACCTGCCAGCCGCCGGGATTGGCCGGATCGTCGTCGAGGACGGCCGCGACCGCATCGTCGAAGTCGCGCGCGTCGGCGCCATCGATCGTGACCAGGGGCAGCTCGCGAAGGTCCACCCGGCCGGCCAGCGACCAGGGCGCGAGCGCGGCCGCGCTCAGGCCCTCGAGCTCGGGCGGAAAGGCGATCCTCAGGCCCTGGCTGTGGGCAGAAAGCAGCGAGATGGTGCGCGGATCGCCCGGCCGTCCCAGCCGCTCGAGCACGCGGGCGCGATCGGTTGCCTCGATCCGTTCGGCGACCACCAGCTCGCCGGGCTCGGCGCCGCCGGCGTCGGCGTCATGCAGCTCCAGCTCGCGGCCATGGGCGCCGAGCGGCCGGATGCCGAGGCGATCGCCGGCGCGCTCGAGCGTGCCGATCACGCGGGCGGGTGCCCGCGGCAGGATACGGATGATCTGGCCCTGCCACGCACCGCCGCGCCGGTTGAGCCGTGCCAGGACCCGATCACCGACCCCCGGCGCCCGCGATCCGGCACCGCCCTGGAGGAGCAGGATCGGCTCGGCCGCGGGGTCGTCCGGGGCGCGGCCCGCGGCCCGCGCGAGCGGCTCGCCATCCGGATCGATCCCCGTCACCTCGAGCACGGCTACCGATGGCAGCCCCCCTGGCGCGGGTGCGCGCCGCCGGCCGCGGCCGGACCGACCGGGCTCCAGCTCGCGCAGCAGGCGCTTCAGCTCGGTCCGATCCTGCCCCTTGAGCTGGAAGGCGCGCATGAGGTCGCGGACGGTCGCCTCGTCCGGATTGCGCTCGAGGTACTGCAGCAGGTCGTCCCGGCTCGGCAGCCGTCCGGCCGATGCCGACCGCGGCCGCCGCGCCGCCGCCTTGACCATGGGATCAGATCCGGTGGCGGCCGGCGGGCCCGGGGCTCGAGGCGGCGCGGGCGATCACTCGGCGGCCGCCTTCTTCGCGCTTGCGACCCGGCCGCGGCCCTTGCCGGCCCCCTTGCCGGCTTTGGCCGGAGCCTTGCTCGCGGCCTTGCGCGGCGGCCGGGTCGCGGCCTTGGTGGTCTTCGACTTGCCGGCGGCCTTGTCCTTGGCGGCGCGCTCGGCGAGCAGCTCGACCGCCCGCTCGAGGGTCAGCGCCTCGACGCTCTCGCCCTTGCGCAGGCTGGCATTCTGGCGGCCGTGCTTGAGGTAGGGGCCGAAGCGGCCCTCGTAGAGCGTGACCGGCTTGCCGTCCTTGGGATGGCCGCCGAGCTCCTTGAGCGCCTTGGCCGTGGGGCGCTGCTTGCCGCCCGCCTCGGCGAGCAGCGCGATCGCCCGGTTCATGCCGATGGTCAGCACGTCGTCCTCGGGCCCGAGGCGGACGAAGCGGTCGTGCTTGATGTAGGGGCCGTAGCGGTTGATGCCGGCCTCGATCGGCTGGCCGGTCTCGGGGTGGCGGCCGAGCTCGCGCGGCAGGGCGAGCAGGGCCTGCGCGGTCTCGAGGTCGAGCTCGGCCGGCTCGAGATTGGGCGGCAGCGAGGAGCGCTTGAGCGTCTCGCCATGGCCGCGCTGGACGTAGAGGCCGTAGGGCCCGCGCTTGAGGAGCACCTCCTCGGCGGTCGAGGGATCGACCCCGAGCAGGCGCTGCTTGGGCTCGCCGTCCGCCTCGCCCTCCTCGGCCTTGACCCCGAGCTTGCGGGTGAACCGGCATTCCGGATAGTTCGAGCAGCCGACGAAGGCGCCGAAGCGGCCGAGCTTCAGGCTGAGGCGGCCGTTGCCGCAGAGCGGGCAGACGCGCGGATCGCCGCCGTCCTCGCGCGGCGGGAACAGGAGCGGCGCCAGGAGCTCGTTGAGCGCGTCGATGACCTCGGCGACGCGGCGCTCCTTGACCTCGCCCACCTGGCCATTGAACGGGTCCCAGAACTCGCGCAGGACCTGCTTCCAGTGGCGGGCGCCGGCGGCGACGTCGTCGAGCTGGCCCTCGAGAGCGGCGGTGAAGCCCGGCTGCACGTACTGGTCGAAGAACGCGACCAGGAAGGCCGTCACCAGCCGGCCGCGGTCCTCGGGCACGAAGCGCTTCTGCTCCAGGCGCACATAGTCGCGATCCTGAAGGACGGAGATGATGCTGGCGTAGGTCGAGGGCCGGCCGATGCCGAGCTCCTCGAGCTTGCGGACCAGGCTCGCCTCGGTGTAGCGGGGCGGCGGCTCGGTAAAGTGCTGCCTGGGCAGGATCTCGCCGCGGCGCAAAGGGTCGCCCGGCGCCATCGGCGGCAGGATGCCGCCTGCCTCCTCGTCGTCCTGGGCCGGATCGTCGCGGCCCTCCTGGTAGAGGCGGAAAAACCCGTCGAAGGCGATCGTCGAGCCGGTCGCGCGAAAGCCGACCGCACCATCGGCCGAGGTCAGATCGGCGATCACCCGGTCGAGCAAAGCACTCGCCATCTGGCTCGCCATGGTGCGCTTCCAGATCAGCTCGTAGAGCCGGCGCTGGTCGTGGTCGAGGAAGCGCGCGACCTCGTCGGGGCGGCGGCTGAGCTCGGTCGGCCGGATCGCCTCATGCGCCTCCTGGGCGTTCTTGGTCCGGGTCTTATAGGCGCGCGGCTGCTCGGGCACGTAGCGCTCGCCGTAGAGCCTCCCGATCTGCTGGCGGCAGGCGGCGAGCGCCTCGCGCGAGATCTGGACGCTGTCGGTGCGCATGTAGGTGATGAGGCCCACGGTCTCGCCCTCGAGCGCGATGCCCTCGAACAGGCGCTGGGCGGTGCGCATCGTGCGATCGGCGCCGAAGCCGAGCTTGCGGGAGGCCTCCTGCTGCAGGGTCGAGGTCACGAACGGCGGTGCCGGATGACGCTGGACCTGTTTTTTCTCGACGGTCTCGACCGCGAAATTCCGGGCTTCGATCAGGCCGAGCGCGCGCTTCGCGTCCGCCTCGCTGCCAAGATCGAATTTTCCCAATTTCTTGCCGTCGAGGCGGGACAGGCCGGCTTTGAACGTGGCGCCCGCGGGCGTCCCGAACTCGCCCTCGATGGTCCAGTATTCGCGGGGTTGGAACGCCTCGATCTCGTTCTCGCGCTCGCAGATCAGGCGCAGCGCCACCGACTGCACGCGGCCGGCGGAGCGCGAGCCCTGGAGCTTGCGCCAGAGCACGGGCGAAAGCGTGAAGCCCACGAGATAGTCGAGCGCGCGGCGCGCCTGGTAGGCGTCGATCAGGTCGACGTCGAGCTCGCGCGGATGGCGCATCGCCTCGAGCACGGCACCCTTGGTGATCTCGTGGAAAACGACGCGCTTGACGTCGACGCCGTTGATGGCGCCGAGGTCCTTGAGCGCCGCCACGAGATGCCAGGAGATCGCCTCGCCCTCGCGGTCCGGGTCGGTCGCGAGGTAGAGATGCTGCGCACCCTTGACCGCGCTCGCGATCTCCTTGATGCGCGGCTTCCGGTCGGCGAGCGGCTCGTAGATGATCCGGAAATCCTCCTCGGGCAGGACCGAGCCGTCCTTCTCCGGCAGGTCGCGCACATGCCCGTAGCTGGACAGGACGCGGTAGCCCGAGCCCAGATATTTGTTGATCGTCTTGGCTTTGGTCGGGGATTCGACGACGACGACGTCCATGCGGCGGAGACGACCCTTCCCTGAGATGGCGCGCGCCGCATTCCTGAGCGGCAGGGATCGGCGCGGCGCCCCTGATATGAGCCCGGGTCAGGCCAATGCAAGGGAGACCCGGTTGCCGGGATGGCGCTCGATCCGCCCGTCGAGCTCGAGCTCGAGCAGAGCACGCTGCACCTCGGCGGTCGACGCATGACACTGCCGGATCAGTTCGTCAACCAGCAGCGGCTCGGGCCCGAGCCGCTCGCGCACCCGGCTTGACAGATCGCCGTCGGCCGCGGGGCCCGTCGCGGCTGCGGCACGGGGCGTCGCCGCCCGCGGCGCTGGCCGCGACCGGGCTGCCGTCGGACGCGGCTTTGGCGGCGCCGCCAGCACCACCCGGAAGGGGCCGAGGGCGGTGCGGACGTCGGCTGCGGTCTCGACCAGGCTGGCGCCGTCGCGGAGCAATTGATTGGTGCCGCGGTGGCGCGGATCGAGAGGGCTGCCCGGCACCGCCATGACCTCGCGGCCCTGCTCGGCGGCGAGGCGCGCGGTGATCAGCGAGCCCGACTGCGGCGCGGCCTCGACCACCACGACGCCGAGCGATAGGCCCGCGATCAGGCGGTTGCGCCTCGGAAAATGGCGCGCCTGGGGGACGCTTCCGAGCGGCCGCTCGGTGACCACGGCACCGGTCTCGGCGATCCGCGCCATCAGCTCGGCGTTCTCCTCGGGGTAGGGCACATCGAGGCCCGACGCGATCACCGCGACCGTGGCGCCCCCGGCCGCGAGCGCGCCTTCGTGGGCCGCGGTGTCGATCCCGCGCGCGAGGCCGGAGATGACGACCAGGCCGCCGGCCGCGAGCTCGCCCGCCAGGCGCCTGGCGAACGTCCGGCCGTTGGCGCTGGCATTGCGGGCGCCGACCATCGCGACGCCTGCTGCGGCCAGCAGCTCGCTGCGGCCGGAGAGGATCAGGAACGGCGGCGGGTCCGCGATCTCGGCCAGGCGCTCCGGATAGCCAGGCTCGTCCCTGGCGAGGAGCCGGCAGCCGAATGCCGCGAGCGCTGCGATTTCGGCCTCGGCCTCGGCGCGCGGGCAGCGGCGCCATTGCTCCTCATTGCCCGCCTCGCGCGCCAGCCGCGGCAGCTCCTCGAACGCCCGGCGCGCGCTGCCGAAGCGCTCCAGCAGCTTGAAGAAGGTCCTGGGCCCGACCCCGCCTGAGCGGGCCAGCTGCAGCCAGTCGAGCCTTTCCGCCGGTGACAGGGTTCGCGCCATGGCGCGGCAGCATGCCCATGGGCTCGAGGCTCGTCAACCTATAGTGAAATGTTTCCGACAATATTCTCCTATTCAGCGAGACCGGAGGACCCGGCGCCGAATTTCAGCTCCGTGCCGCTGAGCAGGCGGCGGATGTTCGCGGTGTGCTTGATGATGATCAGGGCTGCCAGGGCGAGGTAGAGCTCGGCCGCCTGGACGTGGCCGAGCCAGAATGCGACCGGACCGGCCGCGGCCGCGCCGAGAACGGAGGCGAGCGAGACGTAGCGGGAGAGGAGCACGATCAGGATGAAGAGCGCGAGCATGATCAGACCGGTGAGCGGGGTCAGCGCGAGGACCACGCCGGCCGCGGTCGCGACCCCCTTGCCGCCGTGAAACTTGAGCCAGACCGGGAAGCAGTGGCCGACCACCGCGCCGAGGCCGGCGATGACTGCCATGTCCGGCCCGAACCAGCGCCAGGCGAGCCAGACCGGGAGCGCGCCCTTGAGCATGTCGAGCACGAGGGTGGCGAGCGCCAGGCCCTTGCGGCCGGTGCGGAGCACGTTGGTGGCACCGATGTTGCCCGAGCCGATCTCGCGGATGTCGCCGGCGCCGCCCGCCCTGGCCAGGATCAGCCCGAACGGTACCGAGCCGATCAGATAGGCGACGATGAAGCCCAGGATGTACGGCAGCCAGTAGACCGGGCCGCCCGGCGGTTCGATCATGGCGCACCCCGCGCTGTGGCAAGGGCGGCATGATGGATCGCTTGACCCGGCGGCGCAACCACCGATATAGTCATTGGCAATGACCATATGAGACGGACCCCAGGTCGAGATGCGTGATGGCCGAAGCCGTGCTCGAGATCAATGTCACCGCGTTCAAGGCCAAGTGCCTGGAGCTGTTCAAGCAGCTCGAGGCGCGCCGCTACGACAGGGTGGTGGTGACCCGCCGCGGCAAGCCGATCGCCGAGCTCACACCGACGCCCGGTGAGATGCCGGATATCTACGGAGCGCTGCAGGGTCGAGCGATAATCCCATCTGGTTTCGACCTGACTGCGCCGATTCTCGAAGAGATTCCGGAAGCGGAGGCGGGCAAGGGCCCGTTCTAGCGAGACTGTCCGTGCTGCTCGATACCTGTGCGGCCATCTGGGTCGGCAATCGTGACTATATCGCCCCGGCCGCGCTGCAGGCTGTCCGCGCTGCTGCCGGCCGCGCGGAACTGCTGGTCTCACCGATCACCGGATGGGAGATCGGGTTGGCGACGATGAGGCGCGGCAAGCCCCTCATCCTGTTGCCGACGCCGCAGGTCTGGCTGGCCGATCTGCTTGCCCGACCGGGCGTCAGACTGGCGCTTCTGCAGCCAGAGGTTGCCCTCAGCGCGTCGTATCTACCAGGGCAGCTGCATGCCGACCCCGCCGACCGGCTGCTGATCGCGACGGCCAGAGATCTCAAGGTACCGCTGGTGACCCGCGATGAGCGCATCCTCGCCTACGCCACTCAGGGTCATGTCCAGGCGATCGCCTGCTGAGGCCGCGATCGTCCTGACGCGCTTGCGCCCGGCGGCCGGATCGGCTGAGATCGCGGCTGCATCTAAGAGGTACGCCATGCTCGAGCCGATAGCGGCGCCGGCCGACCTGATCCACGCGCTTCGCCCGCGGATCGCCGGCCTGCCGGCGTCCAAGATCCGCGAGGTGTCCGATGCGGGCATGGGCCGGCCGGACCTGATCCCGCTCTGGTTCGGCGAGCCCGACGTGCCGACCCCCGACTTCATCTGCCAGGCCGCGAGCCGGGCGCTCGAAGCCGGCGACACCTACTACCAGCCGAATGCCGGCATCCCCGAGCTGCGGACGGCGCTGGCGGACTACATGAACCGCCTCTACGGCACGGCGTTCGGGCCCGCGAACGTGATCGTCTCGGCCTCGGCCATGAACGCGCTGATGCTGGTCATGCAGGCGCTGGTCGATCCCGACGACGGCGTGGTCACGACCACGCCCGCCTGGCCCAATCTGCCGGCGGTGCCCGAGATCCTGTCCGGGCGCATCCGGAGCGTGCCGCTGAGCCCGGGCAACGCCGGCTGGCGGCTCGATCTCGACCGCCTGTTCGATGCCTGCGACCGACGCACGCGCGTGATCTTCCTGAACTCGCCCAACAACCCGACCGGCTGGATGATGTCGGCCGAGGAGCAGCAGGCGGTGCTCGCGTTCGCCCGCGCGCGGGGCTTGTGGATCGTCGGCGACGAGGTCTATGCCCGGATCGTCTACGACCGGCCGGTGGCACCCTCGTTCCTCGAGCACGCCCTGCCGGACGACCGGGTGATCGTGGTCAATAGCTTCTCCAAGAGCTGGGCCATGACCGGCTGGCGGCTTGGCTGGATCACAGCTCCGGCCGAGCTCGGGCCGACCTTCGAGATGCTGACCGAGTACAATATCGCCGGACCCGCGGGCTTCATCCAGCGCGCCGGCGTCGTCGCGGTGCAGGACGGCGAGCCCTTCGTGCGCGAGATCGTGGCCCGCTACGGCGCCGCGCGCGATCTGGTCACCGCCCGCATCGGCGCCATCCGGCACCTCGGCCTGGCGCCGCCGGCGGCCGCCTTCTACGCCTTCATCCGGGTCGACGACCTGTCCGACAGCCTGGCGTTCGCCAAGGAGCTGCTCGCGGCGACCGGGGTCGGCGTCGCCCCCGGCGGCGCCTTCGGCGAGGGCGGCGAGGGCCACCTTCGGCTCTGCTTCGCGGCGAGCCTGCCGACGCTGGAGCGCGCCCTCGACCGGTTCTCGGAGTTCATGTCGACCCGCTGACGCGTCGCGGCGCGCTCGCTCACCCGAGCGCGCCGGCCGTCAACGCCCTGCCGGCGCCGTCTGCATACGCCCCGGCAGCTGGCGGCAAGGGCCGCGCCCGAAGCTCGGGTTCGTTTCGCGTCGCTTCGGTGGCGCATCGGTGACCGATTGGCGTGCGCCCGGGTTCGTTTCGCGGCGCATCGGCGTGCCCCGGACGCACGGCTGTCCGCGGTTCGGCCTCACCGGACGCAAGCTCTCGGGATGATGGCATCGGGCCTGGTGCTGCCGGCGGCCGGGGCGCCGCTTCGATCTCGCGGCCGCGCGCCGGGTCGGCGCCGGCGGCCGGCGCCTGGACGTTCAGGGCCTTGAGCATGCGGAAGAACTCGGCCTGGGCGCCGTTGCGATAGCGCACCAGCGTCGCGAAGGCGCGCTCGGCGCCGCCGTCGCGGGTCAGCGCGCCGCCCGGGGTCCGGCGCCGATCGCCGTCGACCAGCATCTCGAACTCGAGGCGGTCGGCGCGGGCAAGCCGCCAGGCGGCGGCGATCAGCCGCCGGGCGAGCAGCGTCTCGAGCGCGCCTTCGGGGCGCAATTCCTCGAGCAGCGCGCTCTCCAGCGCCCCGAATTCGGCGCGGCTGTCGTAGGGCAGCAACAGGAACTTCTTCGCACACATGCCGTGCTTGAGCGCGTTCTGCGAGACGCGCGCCTTGCCCTCGGCGGTGCGCGGGCCTTTCGACTTCGCACCATTGGCGCGGCTCGCCGCGGCACGGGCGCTGAACAGGTCGACCGCGGCGTCGCCGTGGCTGGACATGGCCGATTCTCCATTTGTCGATGTGCAGGGGCGGTCGGGGGAGGGCTCGCGGGAGAGGTCCGAAGCCGGCTTCAGCTTAGCAGAACATAGGAATATCTGCAAGGCACGGACCGCCCGCCCTGTCGCCGATGGGCAGCGGTTTGCCGTTCGTTGACCTCAAGCGATTATCGAGCTTTCCATGCGATAGGGGGAATCCGCTCGACCCGAGCCAGAAGCCCCGGGCGCACTCGTCGCCTCAGCGGGTTTCTGGGCAGCGTACTTTGGCGCCTGATGCTCCCGCCAGCGGACGAGCTCCATGGGCGGTGCGCCAGATGTCGGATGGTGTCGGACGTGGTCAGATTGCCGGCCCGCGGGTCCTCAGGCTCAATCGCAACGAAGCCGGCATTCGAGCACTCGCACCTGCGACGAACCCGCGCAGCGCGGCTTTCGTCGCCGAGCAGATCAACGTCTGAACACCGATGTAGTGCGGTCATCCTCTGCCCACCCCTGATGGGCCGCTCGTAGCCACAAGCCGACCAAGAGCGCTCAGCCATTGCTGCACCGGTCGGCCGCCGGTGCTCGTGGCATCGGTGCGCTGCACGTGTGATTTCTTGTCGTGCCTCGTAACGTTCGCCCTCGACGCGCTAGTTCTGCGCTTCCGATAGCTTCTCCATCACCTCGTCGAGATTGAAGCTCGGGGGTTTTTGCCGGACCGGAAATTCCTTGAAGCTGGCAAGCCACTGTGCCGCGAGTGTTTGCATCGGGACCTGAACGAATGCGCGGTCCATCATCCACTTGTTGTAATCGATGAACTCGTCGCCGCGCTCGAAGGGGTCGGCGCGCAGGTTGAAAAGCTTCGGAATGCGCAAATTAGTGAATTCGCCCTGCCAGACGCCGATGCCTTTATTGTTTTGCTCCAGGAAGACGCACTTCCATTCATTTACGCGTATTGCGACCAGCTGGCCGTCGTCGTTCCAATAGATAAACTCCTTACGCGGGGATTCCTTTGCCTCACCTTTAAAGAAGGGCACGAGATTGAACCCGTCGAGATGAACCTTGAAGGTCTTGTCCCCGATCTGAGAGCCCTTAAGGCATTTCTCCACGATGTCGGGATCGCCACCGGCCGCGGCGAAGGTCGGGATCAGGTCGTAGTGCGAGAAGAAGTCATTGTAGACCGTGCCGGGCCGGATCGTACCGGGCCAGCGCATGACCATCGGCACGCGATACCCGCCTTCCCAGTTGGTGGCCTTCTCACCGCGGAACGGGGTCTGCCCGCCGTCCGGAAAGCTCATCACCTCCGCGCCATTGTCGGTAGTGAAGATCACGATGGTGTTGTCGGCGACGCCCAGGTCGTCGAGCTTCTGGAGCAGCTGACCGACAAACCCATCCAGCTCCACCATACCGTCAGGATAGATCCCGTAGCCGGTCTTGCCTTGAGACGCCGGCTTCAGATGGGTCCACACGTGCATGCGCGTGGGATTGAAGTAGCAGAACCACGGCGTGTTGGCCTGGTGCTGCCGGTCGATGAAGTTGAGCGCTGCGTTCAAGAACTCCTCGTCTACGGTCTCCATGCGCTTGGTGCCAAGCGGCCCAGTATTCTCGATGATCTGCTTCCCCACTTTGCCGTAGGCGGGATCGACGGTCGGGTCGTCGCGATCACTCGCTTTGCATTTGAGGACGCCCCGCGGCCCGAACCTTGCGCGAAAGCGCGGGTTTTTCGGGTAATCCGGGTTTTCAGGCTCTTCCTCCGCGTTGAGATGGTAGAGGTTGCCGAAGAACTCGTCGAAACCATGCACGGTCGGCAGGAACTCGTTGCGGTCGCCCAAATGGTTCTTACCGAATTGCCCGGTGGCGTAGCCGAGCGGTTTCAGCGCTTCGGCAACGCTCATATCCTCGGCGTGCAGGCCAACGTCGGCGCCCGGAAGGCCCACCTTCGTCAGACCAGTGCGGATGGGCGACTGGCCGGTGATGAAGGCGGCGCGTCCGGCGGTGCAGCTCTGCTCGGCGTACCAGTCGGTGAACATCGCGCCTTCCTTGCCGATGCGATCGATGTTCGGCGTCCGATAGCCCATCATGCCGTGGTTGTAGAGGCTGACGTTGAACCACCCGATGTCGTCGGCCATGATCATGAGGATGTTCGGCTTAGCTCCTGCTGCGCCTACCGCCTGCGCCTGCGCGCTGCGCATTGCGGCAGCCGATCCGAGCGCGGCCGCCGCCGCGACCGTCGTGCCCGAAAGAAGAAGATTGCGCCGGCTGAGACCGTGAGCGTTCGTGGCCTCTCCTGCGTCGCCACGCGGGATAGCTTGGATGCGTTCCCCCTCGGTGCTCATCGTTTGCTCCCTCCTCTGCAGTGAAACCGATGTTGCTCATGAAGCGATCGGTCGGCTTGCCGTACCGCGGAGTATGTCCTTTGCTCCCGGTGCATGACAAGGATGAGTCCCGCTTCGGGCGAATGGCTGGAGCCCCAGTCGGCTTTGGGTCCACGACCGGCAGTGCCTTGGATCTGCGACTATGTCGGCAGTCCGACCGAGAGCGTCCGGAGCGGTCGGTTGACGGCGGCCCCGGTAGTGGGGCAGGCAGGGTGCCAGGGCTGGAGTCGCAGCGACCGGGGGAGGAGTGTCGATGAGGTGGCTGTTGCGGGCGGCAGTCCTACTGCTCGCCGGAAGCTTTTTGAACCTGGCGGGCGCTGCCTGGGGGCAGGCGAACCCGATCAGGATGCTCGATCTGACGGCGGAGGATCTGAGCCTGATCGAGACGAGCGCCAATCGCCTCTACGAGGCGGGCGAGATCGGCGCCCTCGAGACCTGGTCGAACGCCCAGTCTGGCAATTCCGGCTCGATGCGGCTCCTCGCGACGTTCGAGCGGGACGGCCTGCCCTGCCGGCGCATCGAGCACGTCATCAAGGTCAAGAAGGACGCGACGCCCAAGCGCCTGGTGCTGGCGACCTGCCGCACGGGCGATGGCGTGTGGAAGCTGGTGTGATCGTCGGCCGCGGCTCGTCCTGCTCCACTCAGTTCGGGCGGCCGGCGGGGGCGCT
>CAWCRU010000029.1:0-273764 GCA_963798075.1 uncultured Alphaproteobacteria bacterium
ATTGGCGCGGCTCGCCGCGGCACGGGCGCTGAACAGGTCGACCGCGGCGTCGCCGTGGCTGGACATGGCCGAGTCTCCATTTGTCGATGTGCAGGGGCGGTCGGGGGAGGGCTCGCGGGAGAGGTCCGAAGCCGGCTTCAGCTTAGCAGAACATAGGAATATCTGCAAGGCACGGACCGCCCGCCCTGTCGCCGATGGGCAGCGGTTTGCCGTTCGTTGACCTCAAGCGATTATCGAGCTTTCCATGCGATAGGGGAATCCGCTCGACCCGAGCCAGAAGCCCCGGGCGCACTCGTCGCCTCAGCGGGTTTCTGGGCAGCGTACTTTGGCGCCTGATGCTCCCGCCAGCGGACGAGCTCCATGGGCGGTGCGCCAGATGTCGGATGGTGTCGGACGTGGTCAGATTGCCGGCCCGCGGGTCCTCAGGCTCAATCGCAACGAAGCCGGCATTCGAGCACTCGCACCTGCGACGAACCCGCGCAGCGCGGCTTTCGTCGCCGAGCAGATCAACGTCTGAACACCGATGTAGTGCGGTCATCCTCTGCCCACCCCTGATGGGCCGCTCGTAGCCACAAGCCGACCAAGAGCGCTCAGCCATTGCTGCACCGGTCGGCCGCCGGCGCTCGTGGCATCGGTTCGCTGCACGTGTGATTTCTTGTCGTGCCTCGTAACGTTCGCCTTCGACGCGCTAGTTCTGCGCTTCCGATAGCTTCTCCATCACCTCGTCGAGATTGAAGCTCGGGGGTTTTTGCCGGACCGGAAATTCCTTGAAGCTGGCAAGCCACTGTGCCGCGAGTGTTTGCATCGGGACCTGAACGAATGCGCGGTCCATCATCCACTTGTTGTAATCGATGGACTTGTCGCCGCGCTCGAAGGGGTCGGCGCGCAGGTTGAAAAGCTTCGGAATGCGCAAATTAGTGAATTCACCCTGCCAGACGCCGATGCCTTTATTGTTTTGCTCCAGGAAGACGCACTTCCATTCATTTACGCGTATTGCGACCAGCTGGCCGTCGTCGTTCCAATAGATAAACTCCTTACGCGGGGATTCCTTTGCCTCACCTTTAAAGAAGGGCACGAGATTGAACCCGTCGAGATGGACCTTGAAGGTCTTGTCCCCGATCTGAGAGCCCCTAAGGCATTTCTCCACGATGTCGGGATCGCCACCGGCCGCGGCGAAGGTCGGGATCAGGTCGTAGTGCGAGAAGAAGTCATTGTAGACCGTGCCGGGCCGGATCGTACCGGGCCAGCGCATGACCATCGGCACGCGATACCCGCCTTCCCAGTTGGTGGCCTTCTCACCGCGGAACGGGGTCTGCCCGCCGTCCGGAAAGCTCATCACCTCCGCGCCATTGTCGGTAGTGAAGATCACGATGGTGTTGTCGGCGACGCCCAGGTCGTCGAGCTTCTGGAGCAGCTGACCGACAAACCCATCCAGCTCCACCATACCGTCAGGATAGATGCCGTAGCCGGTCTTGCCTTGAGACGCCGGCTTCAGATGGGTCCACACGTGCATGCGCGTGGGATTGAAGTAGCAGAACCACGGCGTGTTGGCCTGGTGCTGCCGGTCGATGAAGTTGAGCGCTGCGTTCAAGAACTCCTCGTCTACGGTCTCCATGCGCTTGGTGCCAAGCGGCCCAGTATTCTCGATGATCTGCTTCCCCACTTTGCCGTAGGCGGGATCGACGGTCGGGTCGTCGCGATCACTCGCTTTGCATTTGAGGACGCCCCGCGGCCCGAACCTTGCGCGAAAGCGCGGGTTTTTCGGGTAATCCGGGTTTTCAGGCTCTTCCTCCGCGTTGAGATGGTAGAGGTTGCCGAAGAACTCGTCGAAACCATGCACGGTCGGCAGGAACTCGTTGCGGTCGCCCAAATGGTTCTTACCGAATTGCCCGGTGGCGTAGCCGAGCGGTTTCAGCGCTTCGGCAACGCTCATATCCTCGGCGTGCAGGCCAACGTCGGCGCCCGGAAGGCCCACCTTCGTCAGACCAGTGCGGATGGGCGACTGGCCGGTGATGAAGGCGGCGCGTCCGGCGGTGCAGCTCTGCTCGGCGTACCAGTCGGTGAACATCGCGCCTTCCTTGCCGATGCGATCGATGTTCGGCGTCCGATAGCCCATCATGCCGTGGTTGTAGAGGCTGACGTTGAACCACCCGATGTCGTCGGCCATGATCATGAGGATGTTCGGCTTAGCTCCTGCTGCGCCTACCGCCTGCGCCTGCGCGCTGCGCATTGCGGCAGCCGATCCGAGCGCGGCCGCCGCCGCGACCGTCGTGCCCGAAAGAAGAAGATTGCGCCGGCTGAGACCGTGAGCGTTCGCGGCCTCTCCTGCGTCGCCACGCGGGATAGCGTGGATGCGTTCCCCCTCGGTGCTCATCGTTTGCTCCCTCCTCTGCAGTGAAACCGATGTTGCTCATGAAGCGATCGGTCGGCTTGCCGTACCGCGGAGTATGTCCTTTGCTCCCGGTGCATGACAAGGATGAGTCCCGCTTCGGGCGAATGGCTGGAGCCCCAGTCGGCTTTGGGTCCACGACCGGCAGTGCCTTGGATCTGCGACTATGTCGGCAGTCCGACCGAGAGCGTCCGGAGCGGTCGGTTGACGGCGGCCCCGGTATGGGGCAGGCAGGGTGCCAGGGCTGGAGTTGCAGCGACCGGGGGAGGAGTGTCGATGAGGTGGCTGTTGCGGGCGGCAGTCCTACTGCTTGCCGGAAGCTTTTTGAACCTGGCGGGCGCTGCCTGGGGGCAGGCGAACCCGATCAGGATGCTCGATCTGACGGCGGAGGATCTGAGCCTGATCGAGACGAGCGCCAATCGCCTCTACGAGGCGGGCGAGATCGGCGCCCTCGAGACCTGGTCGAACGCCCAGTCTGGCAATTCCGGCTCGATGCGGCTCCTCGCGACGTTCGAGCGGGACGGCCTGCCCTGCCGGCGCATCGAGCACGTCATCAAGGTCAAGAAGGACGCGACGCCCAAGCGCCTGGTGCTGGCGACCTGCCGCACGGGCGATGGCGTGTGGAAGCTGGTGTGATCGTCGGCCGCGGCTCGTCCTGCTCCACTCAGTTCGGGCGGCCGGCGGGGGCGCTCCCGGCCAGCAGCTGGCGGAGCACGTAGTGGAGAATGCCGCCGTGGCGGTAGTAGTCGACCTCATCCAGGGTGTCGATCCGGCAGAGCAGGCTGATCTGCTCGCTCCGGCCGTCGGCGCGGGTGATCGTGACCGGCACGTCCTGGCGCGGCTTGATGCCGGCCGCGAGACCGCGGATGTCGAACAGCTCGCTGCCGTCGAGCTCGAGGGTCTTGCGGGTCATGCCGTCCTTGAAGGTCAGCGGCAGGACGCCCATGCCGACCAGGTTCGAGCGGTGGATGCGCTCGAAGCTTTCGGCGATCACCGCCTTGACGCCCGAGCAGCAAGGTACCCTTGGCCGCCCAGTCGCGCGATGAGCCGGTGCCGTACTCCTTGCCGCCGATCACGACCAGCGGCACGCCCCGCTGCTGGTAGATCATCGCGGCATCGAACAGCGGCATGACTTCGCCGTCGGGCATCAGCCTGGTCCAGCCGCCCTCGGTGCCGGGGGCCACCTCGTTGCGCAGGCGGATGTTGGCGAAGGTGCCGCGCATCATGACCTCGTGGTTGCCGCGGCGCGAGCCGTAGGAGTTGAAGTCCTGCGGCCGGATCTGGCGCTCCATGAAATAGTCCGCGGCCGGGCCTTTGCGCGCGATGCTGCCGGCCGGCGAGATGTGGTCGGTCGTGATGCTGTCGCCGAGGAGCGCCAGCACGCGCGCCCGCGCGATGTCCTGGATCGGTCCGGGCTCGGGGGCGATGTTCTCGAAGTAGGGCGGCAGCCGGACGTAGGTGCTGGCCTCCTGCCAGTCGTAGACCTCGCCGCCGGCGCCGCCGATCTTGGCCCAGTGCTCGTCGCCCTTGAAGACGTCGGCGTAGGCGTTCTGGAACATGCCGGCGTCGACCCCGCTCCGGATCGCCTTTTGGACGTCGGCCGGGCTCGGCCAGATCTCGCGTAAGAAGACGGGCTTGCCGTCGCTGCCCATGCCCAGTGGCTCGCTCGTGAGGTCGACGCGCAGGCTGCCGGCGAGCGCATAGGCGACCACGAGCGGCGGCGAGGCGAGGTAGTTCGCCTTGACCTGCGGATGCACGCGGCCCTCGAAGTTGCGGTTGCCGGACAAGACCGCCGCGGCGACCAGCTGGTGCTCGTCGACCGCGCGCGCGACCGGGTCGGGCAAGGGGCCCGAGTTGCCGATGCAGGTCGTGCAGCCGTAGCCCACGAGATCGAAGCCGATCGCGCGCAGATCCTCCATCAACCCGGTTTTTTCCAGGTAGTCGGTGACCACCCGGGAGCCGGGGGCGAGCGAGGTCTTGACGTAGGGCTTGGGCATCAGGCCGCGTTGCCTGGCGTTGCGCGCGAGCAGGCCGGCGCCGATCATGACGCCAGGGTTGGAGGTGTTGGTGCAGCTGGTGATCGCGCTGATCACGACGTCGCCATGGCCGAGATCGCCCGCCATGCCGGCGAGCGGCACGCGCCTGGCTGGATCGCCGGCCGCACCCATCAGCCCGGGCAGCGCCGCCTCGAAGGCTGCCTTGGCGCCCGAGAGTGCGACCCGGTCCTGCGGCCGCTTGGGGCCGGCGAGCGAGGGCTCCACGGTTGCGAGGTCGAGCTCCAGCATCTCGGTGAACCAGGGCTCGGCGCCGTCGCTCGCGCGCCAGAGCCCCTGCGCCTTGGCGTAGGCCTCCACGAGCGCGATCCGCTCAGGATCGCGGCCGGTCAGGCGGAGATACTCCAGCGTCTGGGCGTCGATCGGGAAGATGCCGCAGGTGGCGCCGTACTCGGGCGACATGTTGCCGATCGTGGCGCGGTCGGCGAGCGGCAGGTGGTCGAGGCCGGGACCGCAGAACTCGACGAATTTGCCGACGACGCCGTGAGCGCGCAGCGTCTGGGTCACGGTCAGGACGAGGTCGGTCGCGGTCGCCCCCTCGGGCAGCCGGCCCGTGAGCTTGAAGCCCACGACCTCGGGGATGACCATCGAGATCGGCTGGCCGAGCATGGCGGCCTCGGCCTCGATGCCGCCCACGCCCCAGCCGAGCACGCCCAGGCCGTTGACCATCGTCGTGTGGCTGTCGGTGCCGACCAGGGTGTCGGGATAGGCGAGCTGGCGGTTGCCCTCGGGCGAGGTCCAGACCACCTGGGCGAGGTATTCGAGGTTGACCTGGTGGCAGATGCCGGTGCCGGGCGGCACGACCTTGAAGTTGTCGAACGCCGATGCCCCCCAGCGCAGGAAGGCGTAGCGCTCGCCGTTGCGCTGGTATTCGAGCTCGACGTTGCGCTCGAAGGCCCCGGCGCGGGCGAAGGCGTCGACCTGGACCGAGTGATCGATCACGAGGTCGACCGGGGTAAGCGGGTTGATCTTCTGCGGGTCGCCGCCCAGCGCCTGCATCGCCTGGCGCATCGCTGCGAGATCGACCACCGCCGGCACGCCGGTGAAGTCCTGCATCAGGACGCGCGCCGGGCGGAAGGCGATCTCCTGGTCCGAGCGGCGCTGGCGCAGCCAGGCGACCAGCGCCTGCAGCTGCTCGGGCGTGACCGTGCGGCCGTCCTCGTGGCGGAGCAGGTTCTCGAACAGCACCTTCAGCGAATAGGGCAGGCGGGCGATTTCTCCGAGCTTCGCGCCGGCCGCCTCGAGCGAGAAATAATCGTAGGTGGTCGTGCCGACCTGGAGCTGGCGCCGGACGCCCAGGCTGTCGCGGCCAGAGACGGAGCCGGATGCGGGCATGGTGGCTCTCCTCGATCGCCAGCCGTTGCCGAGCGGCGCGGCGGCGCTACCCCGCCGGATCGGCGGACAGGCGCAGGTTGCGGATCTTGCGCGCGCTCAACTCCGCGCGCGTGCGCAAAATATGCACGGCCACGAAGTAGCACAAGAAGGCGGCCCACATCACCAGGAGCGGCACCAGCATGCTCGGGTCGATCGCGGGGCCGCCGGGGCGCAGGATGCTGGCGGATTGGTGGAGCGTGTTCCACCAGTCGACCGAGAACTTGATGATCGGCAGGTTGACCGAGCCGACCAGGCACAAGATCGCGGCCGCGCGCGCCCCGCGGCCCGGATCGTCGAAGGCCTCGTAGAGGGCGATGTAGCCGAGGTAGAGGAAGAAGAGGATCAGGACCGAGGTCAGGCGCGCGTCCCAGACCCAGTAGGTGCCCCACATGGGCTTGCCCCAGAGGCTGCCGGTGACGAGCGCGATCGCGGTGAAGGCGGCGCCGATCGGGGCGGCCGCGCGCGCCGCGGTCTCGGCAAGCGGATGCCGCCAGACGATGCCGATGACGCTCGCCGCCGCCATCATCGCGTAGACCATCAGCGCCATCCAGGCGGCCGGCACGTGCACATACATGATCCGGTAGGCCTCGCCCTGCTGATAGTCGGGCGGCGCCTCGACCAGGGCAAGGTACAGGCCGAGCAGCATCAGCACGACGGCGGCACCGCCGGCCCACGGCAGGACCGCGTCGGCGATGCGCTGGTAGCGGAGCGGGTTGGCCAGGCGATGCATCGATCATACCGAAGAATATATTGTCCCGCTCGATTCGATCAAACCCACCCCGTTCCCATGAGCTGATTCCCGTTCCTTCGCTAGGCGATCCCGATCGAGCCTCTGAGCGCTGGACACTTCTCGCAAAACGGTGCACTCTAATCGCCGTACGCAACTGGCAAGTGAGCTGCCCATGGTCCCCGAGATGGTACATAAGCTTGACGCTGTCTTCGGCATTAGCCGTGAGCTCCCAGAGACATACGTCGAGCGGGAGAATATTGACAATGCTCTTATCGACAGCCTTGCAAGAGACAAGCATATTGTCATCTTTGGCAGTTCGAAACAAGGCAAGACATGTCTGCGCAAACATTGTCTCGAGGACCGCGATTACATTGTTGCATCTTGTCAAAATAATTGGACGTTAAGCCAACTTCACTCAGCGATTCTCAAAGCGGCCGGCTATTCGACGCAGGAGGCACGCACGAAGACGGCAGACGGTCGCTTGAAATTGGATGTGGTGTTTACGGGGAACGTGGGCGTGCCGGGGGTAGCTCAAGCTGGGATCAAAGCTGCCGCTTCGGGCGGGCGCGATGCTGGCGAGGCTGAAGAGCGACGACGACTCCAAATCGATCCCCAAGATCCCAACGATATAATCGCCGCTCTTCGTGAGATTCACTTTAAACAATTTATAGTTCTTGAAGATTTTCACTATATACCAGTTGAAACGCAAGAGGCATTTTCTTTCGCGCTAAAAGCATTTCACGAAATATCTGATCTCGTATTTATCATCGTGGCGGTATGGCGCGAGGAGAACAAACTCATAGTGTTCAACGGCGACCTAACAGGTCGGATCGTGGCGATAGATGCAGATGCGTGGAATCCAGCTCAACTTGGAGAGGTCATAGAACAGGGAGAGATTTTCTGAACATTCAGTTTGCTGAACAGTTCAAAAACCGGCTAATAGAAAACTCTTTTGAGAGTGTCTATATAGTCCAAGAATGCTGCCACCGGACGTGCCGCATCGCGGAGGTCTACGAAACTCAAGGACAGTATAGAGAGATAGGAGGCGACTCTGATCCAGAAACTCTCATAAGAGACGTCGTAAACGAACAGTCTGGCAGATATAAATCTTTCTTGACAAACTTTGCTATGGGATATCAGGATACAGAGTTGCAGATGTTCAGATGGTTGCTGTACCCGGTGCTGGTAGCGGATATTGAGGAATTGCAGAATGGACTTCGTTACAGCGACATACGCAAGTCTATACAAGCGAGGCACCCGAGGGGTGGAGATCTAAATCTAGGAAACTTAACACAGGCATTGCAGTCGGCAACACAGCTGCAATCCAAAAAGAACATAAAACCGTTTGTGGTAGATTACGATAGAACGAACTTAGTGCTTTCGATTGTCGATAAAGGCTTCTTAATTTGGCTTCAGAACCAGAACAAGCGAGAGCTGCTGGAGCTCCTGGACTTGCCGGCTGACGACTAAACAATCTGCGCTGTGGAGCCAGTATGCCCGTCCGTCCTTTCCGGCCATCAACCTAGTCCGGCGCCGCCCGGCTTCAAAGCCTCTCGCTTGCGCGACGCCTACGCCACGGCGCCGCTGCCCGGCAAGCTGCATGACGGCCTGCCCAAGATCCGCGAGGCGGAGGAACGCTACTACGAGCCCCTCGAGGACCTGCCCCGGCGGGGACGTCTGAGACGCTGCTCCCCGGGGTTCGCCCGCATTTCTCACCGCCGGCGATCTTGCCGGAGGCTCCGTCTGCCGGTGAGGGGCAATTCCAGGGCGATCCCGGTTGGTGGCGGGGCCGCCTCATGCTAACTTTGTTGGCAAACTAGCGATCCGAAGGTTCGGAATGGCCACTACACAGATTGCGTTCCGCAGCTCGGCCGAGAGGCGCGAAGCCCTGCGCCAGCTGGCGCGCCGGCAAGGTCGCAGCATGCAGGCGATGCTTGATGATCTTTGCCGGCGGGCGCTCGCGGCCGATGGCGAGACGCCGACGCTCGCCGTCGCCATCCGGCGGCTGCGGGAGCATCAGTTCGAACTGGTGCAGCTCGGCATCGAGCAACTCTATCTCTATGGATCGGTCGCCCGCGGCGAGGCCCAGCCGTGGAGCGACGTCGACCTGTTCGCAGACCTGATGGACGAGGGGCGCTGGAACATCGTCCGTTGGGGTCATGTCCTCAATCGCCTCGAAGAAATTCTCCAGCGCCGGGTCGACTTCGCGGCCCGCCGCTCGCTCCCGGAGGCCGGCGCCGCGCCGAGCCGAGGCGCTGGCGTGCGCGAGAACCGGACGGTCGGCGCATATCAAGGTGGCCGGCTGGTCCTGGATCTGATCCGGGATCTGGACGAGGCGGCTTTCGGGGAAAGGTTCGGCGACGGCATCAATCAGTTTGCGGCGGCGATCTCCTATGCCCTGGTCACCATCGGTGAAGCCTGCCGGCAGCTGGTCGGCGGTGGTGAGGACGTGCGTGGTCCGCCGCCAGCACCGATCGTGGTAACTCATCCGGAGATCGACTGGCGCGGCTGGATCGGTCTGCGCAACGTCTTGACCCACGGCTATCATCGGCGCGACCCGCCCGTGATCTGGCGCGCGACGGCTGAGCTTGCGGCGCTGGTGCGAGCCTGCGAGGCGGGCATCGCGACGCGTGATCAGCCCGGGTCCTGAGCACCGGCGTCACCCGGGCCGCCCGGGGCTGGTACTAGCCTTGCTGCGCAACGCCGGCTATAGCTAGTCGGGATAGCGAGCGCGAGACTGCCCGCGGCGTCAGGGAGCAGGCGGCGGCGAGCGTCCGGGCCAACGCCCGGGAGGCGGAGTGACATACGCGGTCGTGCGCACCGCAAGGCCGGCGGGGCCGGGCTCCATCAGGAGCACCGGAGGGGTCGGGCGCGCTCGCGGTCGAACCGGGCTCCGAGCGTGCCAGCGGCGTATCCTGACATGCAGCTCCCCGACCCGGCGCAGGCCGACACGACCGCCAAGCTGCTGCTGCACAATGCGGCCCGCTTCGGCGCCGAGGTCGCGCTGCGCGAGAAGGACCACGGCATCTGGCACGTCTACAGCTGGGCCGATTCCAGGGCCAAGGTCGAGGAGCTGGCGCTCGGGCTCCTGGAACTCGGCCTCAGCCGCGGCGACGTGGTCGGGATCATCGGTCGCAACCGGCCGCACTGGCTCTGGGCCGAGCTCGCGGCGCAGAGCGTCGGCGCCATGTCGCTCGGCATCTACGAGGACGCCCTCGGCAAGGAGGTCGAGTATCTGCTCGGCTACGCCGAGGCCAGGGTCGCGTTCGCCGAGGACGAGGAGCAGGTCGACAAGCTCCTCGAGATCGCGGGCCGGCTGCCGAAGCTGCAGTGGATCGTCTACAACGATGCCCGCGGCCTGCGCAAATACGCCGACCCCCGGCTGCTCTCGCGCGCGCAGCTGATCGAGCGCGGCCGGGGCCAGGGCGCCGGCCGGTTCGAACAGCTGGTGGCCGAAGGTCGGGGCGACGAGGTCGCGGTGTTGTGCACGACCTCGGGCACGACCGCGCACCCCAAGCTCGCGATGCTCCAGCACCGGCCGCTCATCGAGCACGTCCGCGCTTATCTGCGCGCCGAGCCGCGCGCGCCCACCGACGAGTACGTCTCGATCCTGCCGCTGCCCTGGATCGTCGAGCAGGTCTATGTGGTGCTGATGCCGCTGCTCTCGCGCATCCGGGTCAACTTCCCCGAGGACGACCGCACGGTGATCAGCGATCTGCGCGAGATCGGGCCGACGCACGTGCTGTTCGCGCCGCGCGTCTGGGAGCAGATCTCGGCCGACGTCCACGCCCGTCTGCTCGATGCCAACCGGCTGAACCAGGCGGTCTTCCGCTGGGCCGTGCGCGCCGGGCTGAAGGCGCTCGATGGCGGCCGCCGCTCCTGGCTCGCGGACCGGATGTTGTTCGACACGCTGCGCGACCGGCTCGGCCTCTCGCGGGTCAAGTCGGCGGCGACCGGCGGCTCGGCGCTCGGCCCCGACACTTTCCGATTTTTCCTCGCGATGGGGGTGCCGCTGCGCCAGCTCTACGGCCAGACCGAGGCGGCCGGCGCGTATACGATCCAGACCGGCGGCGAGCTCGACTTCGACAGCTCGGGCCTCCCCTTCGAGGACACCGAGGTCCAGATCCACAACCCCGACGCGACCGGGCTCGGCGAGGTCCGGGTGCGCCACGTCGGCATGTTCAAGGGCTATTTCAAGCAGCCGGAAGAGTCCGCGCAGGCGATGGCCGCGGACGGCTGGCTCGCGACCGGCGATGCCGGCTATCTCGACGAGAAGGGCCGGCTGGTGGTGGTCGACCGGCTGCGCGACATCGCGACGACCGCCACGGGCGTCCGTTTCTCGCCCCAGTTCATCGAGAACAAGCTCAAGTTCTCGCCTTACATCGGCGAATGCGTGGTGCTCGGCAACGGCCGGGCGGCGGTGACCGCGATCTTGTGCATGCGCTATGCGATGGTCGCCAGATGGGCCGAGGGCGAGGGGCTGGCGTTCACGACCTACACCCACCTCGCGGCCAGGCCCGAGGTCTACCAATTGATCGCAGGCGAGGTCGACAAGGTCAACGCCAGCCTGCCGGCGGCCCAGCGGATCAGCCGGTTCCTTTTGCTCTACAAGGAGCTCGACGCCGACGACGGCGAACTCACCCGGACCCGCAAGGTGCGCCGCGGCGTGATCGACGAGCGCTATCGGGCGCTGATCGAGGCGCTCTATTCGAGCCGGCGCAGGGTCGCGGTCGAGACCGAGGTCACCTTCGAGGACGGGCGCACCGGGAGGATCGCAGCCGAGATGGCGATCCACGACGCGGCGCCCGAGGCGGCGCCGATCCAGCAGGCCGCCGAGTAGGCGCGCCATGGCCCTGGCCAGACAGCCGATCGTCCGCGCCGACCGCGCGCGCGGGCCCGATCGGGTGCTGCTCGCGGTCAGCGGCATCACGCTTCGCTTCGGCGGGGTCGCGGCCCTGACCGAGGTCAGCTTCGACATCCGCGAGCGCGAGATCCGGGCGATCATCGGGCCGAACGGCGCCGGCAAGTCGTCGATGCTGAACGTGATCAATGGCTTCTACCAGGCCCAGGAGGGCACGATCACCTATAAGGGGCGGACCTCGCGGCACATGCGCCCGCACGAGGCGGCGGTCCTGGGCATCGGTCGCACCTTCCAGAACATCGCCCTGTTCCGGGGCATGAGCACGCTGGACAACCTGATGACCGGCCGCATCCTGAAGATGCGCGCCACCTTCCTCGAACAGGCGATCTACCTCGGCCGCGCGAAGCGCGAAGAGCTCGTGCACCGCGAGTTCGTCGAGCAGATCATCGACTTCCTCGAGATCCAGACGATCCGCAACACGCCGGTGGGCCAGCTGCCCTACGGCCTGCAGAAGCGGGTCGAGCTCGGCCGGGCGCTCGCGATGCAGCCGGAGCTCTTGCTTCTGGACGAGCCGATGGCCGGCATGAACCTCGAGGAGAAGGAGGACATGTGCCGCTTCGTGCTCGACGTCAACGAGGAGTTCGGCACCACGATCGCGCTCATCGAGCACGACATGAGCGTCGTCATGGACATCTCGGACCGGGTCGTGGTGCTCGACTACGGCAAGCTGCTCGCCGACGGCACGCCGGATGAGGTGCGCAACGACCCCGCCGTGATCGACGCCTACCTCGGGGTCGCCCATGACTGAGGTGCTGACCCGGGCGAAGCCGCGGATCGACGATCCGGCGGAGCTCGACCGGCTGGTCAAGCAGATCGTCGCCAAGGTCGAGCCGGTCGCGATCTATCTGTTCGGCTCGCGGGCCCGTGGCGACGCCCACGAGGACAGCGACTACGATCTGATGATCGTGATTCCCGACGAGCGGATGAATCGGCAGATTTGGGATGACCTAGAGGAGGTGCGACGCGGCGCCGACCTCAGTGTAGAGCTGATCCCGGCGCGGGCTGGCGGCTTCGCCGACTGGCGGCACGAGGTCGGGACTCTTTCCTTCGAGGTGAGCAATGATGGCGTCAGGCTGTATCCGAAGGACCGACGACCGATCTGGATCGAATTGTCGAGCCCGCCAGTCGATCATGTATCCATGAACCGGCAAGTCGTGGTCAGTTGGCTGAGAAAGGTGGAACGGGACCTCAGAGTGGCCCGCCTCGCCTGTGAAGCGACCGATCCCATGCCTGACCAGGCTGCCTATCATGTTCAGCAGGCGGCGGAGAAGCTGACCAAAGCGGCCCTGATCGCGAACGAAATCCGTCCCCGCAAGGGCCACGTGATCAAGGCATCGGCGACGCGGCTGCCGGTGCAGTTCGCCGATCGACCCCGATTCCTCGAACTCGACCGGTTTTCCGACTATGTGTGGGCCCACCGATACCCTGAGGAGGACCTCAGCCGACCCCCGCCGCCCCTTCCTTCCGTGGCCGAGGCGCGCATCTGGGTCGACGAGGTCGAGACCCTGAAGGCCGACTTCGAGCGTTGGCTCCTGGAGCGGGACGGGGCGTCGTGAGCGTGTTCAGCGCGGTCTTCGTCGATCCGTTCGTGAGCATCGCGAGCGCGCCTCTGTTCTTCGTCGAGGTGCTGATCGGCGGTCTCATGGCGGGCGTCATGTACTCGCTGGTGGCGCTCGGTTTCGTTTTGATCTTCAAGGCGTCCGGCGTGTTCAACTTCGCCCAGGGCTCCATGGTGCTGTTCGCGGGCTTGTGCTTTGCCGGCCTGATCGACGATGTCGGCCTCAACCCCTGGCTGGCCTTCGCACTTACCATCGGCATCATGATCGTGCTCGCCTTCCTGATCGAGCGGATCGTGCTGCGGCCGCTCGTCAACCAGGCGCCGATCAGCCTGTTCATGGCGACGATCGGCATCACCTTCTTCCTCGACGGCTTCGGGCAGGCGGTCTGGGGCAGCCAGGTGCGCGTGCTCGATCTCGGCATCCCCCAGCAGCCCTGGATCATAGGCGGCATCTACATCAACCAGTTCGACGTGTTCGCGGCGGTCACCTGCGGCGCCCTGGTCGCGGGCCTCGCGCTGTTCTTCCAGTACACCGCGATCGGGCGGGCGCTGCGCGCCGTCGCCGACGACCACCAGGCGGCGATGAGCGTCGGCATCCCGCTCAAGGTGATCTGGACCATCGTCTGGTCGGTCGCCGGCATCGTGGCGCTGGTCGCGGGCGTGATGTGGGGCACCAAGCTCGGCGTGCAGCCCTCGATCGCGCTGGTCGCCCTCAAGGCGCTGCCGGTCCTGATCCTGGGCGGCTTCACCTCGGTGCCGGGCGCCATCGTCGGCGGCCTGATCATCGGCGCCGGCGAGAAGATCGCCGAGGTCTTCTGGGGCGATGCCTTCGGCGGCGCGATCGAGGACTGGTTCGCCTACATGCTGGCGATGATGTTCCTCCTGTTCCGGCCGCAGGGCCTGTTCGGCGAGCGGATCATCGAGCGCGTCTGAGAAAGGCTGCGAGGGACCTTCCATGCTCTACCGCGAGACCGGCCAGTTCAGGACCAGCTACGCCGCCGATCGGGCGATCCTGCCGATCCGGCAGGACCGGATCGGGCTCGCGATCATCCTCGCGTTCGCCTTCCTCGTCGTGCCGCTGGTCGCCGATCGCTACTGGCTCGACACGATCATGCTGCCGTTCCTGGTGTTCTCGATCGCAGCGCTGGGCCTCAACATCCTGACCGGCTATGCCGGCCAGTTGTCGCTCGGCACCGGCGGCTTCATGGCCTGCGGCGCGTTCGCCGCCTACAAGCTCGCGACCGCTTTTCCCGAACTCAACATCGTGCTCGTGTTCGCGCTCGCCGGGCTGATCACGGCCGGCGTCGGCCTCCTGTTCGGCCTGCCGAGCCTGCGCATCAAGGGCTTCTATCTCGCGGTCGCGACGCTCGCCGCCCAGTTCTTCCTGGTCTGGCTGTTCAACAAGGTGCCCTGGTTCACCAACTACAGCCCGTCCGGCGTGATCAGCGCGCCGCCGCGCGCGGTGTTCGGCCAGGTGTTCGTCACCGGTGCCGAATCCAGCTCGCAGGCCAAGTATCTGTTCACGCTCACGACCGTCGCCCTGCTGGCGCTCGCCGCCAAGAACCTGACCCGGTGCAAGATCGGCCGCTCCTGGATGGCGATCCGCGACATGGACATCGCCGCCGAGATCATCGGCATAAGGCCGCTCACCGCCAAGCTGTCGGCCTTTGCGATCAGCTCGTTCTACATCGGCATCGCGGGTGCCATGTGGGCCTTCATCTACACGAGCGCGGTCGAGGCGCTGGCGTTCCAGATCGACCGCTCCTTCCAGATCCTGTTCATGATCATCATCGGCGGCCTGGGCTCCATCCTGGGCTCCTTCCTGGGTGCTGCCTTCATCGTGCTGCTGCCGATCTTCCTCAGCAACGCGCCCGGCCTGATCGGCCTGCGGATGCCGACCGACCTGATCACCAACCTCGAGTTCATGATCTTCGGCGCCCTGATCGTCTTCTTCCTGATCGTCGAGCCGCACGGCCTCGCCCGGCTCTGGCAGATCGCCAAGGAAAAGCTGCGCCGCTGGCCGTTTCCCTACTAGGACACCGCCGAGCCCCGCCGCGGCCCATGCTCCTGCACGCCCTCGCGCGCTACCGACGGCTGGCTCGGGAGCAATGGCTCCCGGCGGAGACGGTCCGGCACCTGCAGCTGGCATCGGCGGCAGAGCACGCTCCGGCACGCGTTCGCGAACTCCCCGTTCTATCGCCGCCGCTTCCTCGACCTCGGCATCACGCCCGAGGACATCCGCTCGGCGGACGACTTCGCGAAGATCCCGGTCACGACCCGCGAGGATTTGCGCGAGGCCGAGGATCTGGTTGCCCGGGGCTTCGAGCGGGCGCGCCTCAAGACATCGGTGACCTCGGGCTCGACCGGCCGGCGCACGACGTCCTACTTCGACGCCGACGCGTGGCTGATGGGCAGGCAGCTCCTGAAGCTCAGGGCACGCCTTGCCTGCGGCGGCGCCCGGCCCTGGGATCGGGTCGCGGTGCTGCAGGAGGAGCAGTTGACGGCACAATCGTCGATCGTTGCGAGCCGCGTGCGTTCGTTCTCGATCCACCGTCCGATCGATGAGCTGCTGCCGGAGCTTTGCGCCTTCGCGCCTACGGTGCTGTATGGCTTTCCCGGCCATCTCCCGCACCTGGGCCGGGCGGCGGCGGGCAGTCTGAGGCCACGCCTCGTGTTCACCTCGGGGGAGATGCTCGACGAGCTGACGCGCTCGGCGATCGAAGAGGCGTTCGGGGTCGGCGTGCTCGACATCTATGGCTGCAGCGAGGTCAAGGAGATCGCCTGGGAATGCCCGCGGCGGGAAGGCTACCACGTCAACGCGGACTGGCTGCTGCTGGAGGTGCAGCCGAGTGGCCCGGGAAACGGCGGACGGCAGGGAAGGCTCCTGGTGACGTGCCTCTACAACCGCGCCATGCCGCTGCTGCGCTACGAGATCGGCGATACCGGCGAGATCGTCGACTGGGCCTGCAGCTGCGGGCGCGGCCTGCCGCTCGCCCGACCGACGCTGGGCCGCAGCGTCGACTACGTCACGCTCGAGGATGGGACGCTCGTGCCGCCCTACGACCTCACCATGGCGATCCGGAATGTTGTCGGCATCGGCCAGTTCCAATTCGTCCAGCGCACGATCAGCCGGCTCGAGGTGCTCGTGGTGCCGCGCCCGGAGTTCAGCGACGCGAGCCGAAGCGAAATCCAGGAGTGCCTCAGGCCCATTCTGCATGGGCTCACCGCCGAGGTCCGCATCCTCGAGAAGATCGCGCCCGAGCCCAGTGGCAAATACCGGGTCGTGATGTCCGAGGCCGGAGCGCCCCGCAGCGGCCCCCGCGGCAGGGATCGGTGGTGACTATCGGGGGTTCGCCGGCCGCCCGGCGGTGACGCCGTCCCTGCCGGCAGCCGGCGCCCCGACGCGGTGCCGGGGGCGCTTGCCGGTCAGGGCGTCGTAGAGCTCGAGGACGCCTTCGGCGACATCGCGCCAGGACATCGAGCGGGCGAGTGCCAGCGACCTCTCCTGGTGGGCCGCGAGCAGCCGACGATCGGCCAGGTAGCGCCCGACGGCGTGCCGGATCGCGCTCGGATCGCCGGGCGCGATCACGAGGCCGCTGTCGCCGATCAGATCGCCCGCACCGCCCGGCGTCGCGATCACGGCCAGGCCCGAGGCCATGGCTTCGAGCGCCGCGTTCGGCATGGCATCGCGGATCGCCGGCAGGACGAAGATCGAAGCCCCGCGGTAGCATTCGGCGAGCGCATCGCGGTCGAGGTGGCCGAGAAACGTCACCCGCTCCGCGACCCCGAGCCGCCGGCACAGCTCCTGCAGGCGCGCTTTCTCCGGCCCGTCGCCGGCGATGGCGAGCGTGAGCTGCGCGTGCTCGCGGGCGAGATCGCCAAAGCCCCGCACGAGGACGTCGACACCCTTTCTCTCGATCAGCCGGCCCACGAACAGGAGACCGGCGCCGCCGCGGGCGCCGGGCCGGAACCGGCGGGTGTCGACGCCATTCGGGATCACGTCGATCCGCGCGTCGGGCGCGGTCTCGAGCGCGAGCCGCCGCAGGCTGTGGCTGACGGCCGCGACGTGGGCCGCGCGCCGCCATACGCGGCGGGCGACGTGCCGAAACAGCAGCGGATCGAGCCAGCGCAGCCGCGCATTGTAGCCCGGCACATCGGAGCCGCGCAGCGAGACCAGGTAGGGCAGGCGCCTGCTGAGCGCGAGGCCGATCAGGCCGGCCGGCCAGCCGCTCCAGCAATGACAGAGGTCGAAGCGCTTCGCGGCCGCCAGCCGGCGGCTGCAGGCGAGGGCGCGCGCGGTCCATTCGGCGATTTCGGATGCCCGCCAGAAATGCTCGGCCCGCTTGCGGACCGGCAGGCGATGGATCCTGATCGAGGGCGCCGGACGCACGACCTCGACGCGGCGTCCCGGTCCGCTGGTGACGAGCTCGATCTCGAGGGAGGAGACGCTCGCGAACTCGTCCAGGAGCTGGGAGCATGCCAATCCGGTCCCGCCGCCGAACGGCGGGTACTCGTAGTTGATCATCAGGATCCGGAGTGGCACCTGACCCTCGGCCGCTCCCCGACGGCCGATCGCGCCTGGGCGTGCGGGCCGGTTCGGCGCTTCTTGCTCGACGTTGCCTCCGCAGACGACCATATCCGCGGGCTCGGCCGCGGGCAATCGCGATCTGCTGGCGTTCGCGGGGCAGTCTCCACTAGATCGCCGTCGCGGGCTGCAGCCGGAACTATCTGGCGCGGGCCGTCGGCGCGCAGACGATCGCCGCGGTTTCGGGGTCGGGCCAGCCGCGCTCGAGCATCGGGCACTCCTCACAGCGGATCTCACCTGCGCTGCAGAACGGAATTGGCAGCCGACGGTGCGGCCCTGGAGCGTGAGGACGAGGCGCTCGAGGCGCTGGGTGTCGCGGCCCTTGATCAGCACGACGTCTCCCGCCCTGAGGTCGGCACGGATCACCTCCGCGGCGCGTCGGATGCTCTTGCCGGTGTCGACGAGCTCTGAGCGCGCCAGGCCGGCATGCGCCGCTCCGGTCGCGTAGCTCTGGAATCTCTCGCCGAGGATGATGGCGCGCGTCGCGATCGCGGCGAGGCGCTTGCCCAGGCCGCGATAGAGCGCGCCCTGGCTGCTTGGCGGCTCCGAGATGTCGCCCAGAACCACGATGCGGCGCGCCCGGATCTCGGCCAGCACGTCCAAGGCGGCCTCGATCGTCTCGAGCGAAGACTTGAACTCGTCGCGCAGCAGCCAGGCGCCGTTCGCCAACTCGACCGGCTGCATGCGGCCGGCCACCGGTTCGAGCCGTTCGAGGGCCGCCAGGGTGTCCTCGAGAGCGCGGCCCTCGGCGCTCGCCACCGCGATCGCGGCCAGCGCCGCATAGGCCATCTTGGGTCCGACGAGACGCAGGCGCACCTCCCGCGTCCCGTCGCGGACGTGCAGCCGGAAGCGCGTCCCGTGGGGCCAATCGAGGCGGACGTCGCTCGCGCGCACGTCGCTCGCCGCGGCCATGCCGAAGGTCAGCACCCGGGCGTCCGGCGGGACGGCGAGCCCGCGCACCCGCGGGTCGTCGATATTCAATACCACCAGCCCGCCGGGTCTCAGTCCGGCCAGGATCTTCGCCTTCTCCGCCAGCGCCTCGTCGAGCGACCCCAGGCTGCGGTGGTGCTCGCTGCCGATCGAGGTGATGACCACGACGTCGGGACGGACCGTTCTGGCATGGCGCGCCATCTGGCCCTTTCGGTCGATCTGGACCTCGAGCACGCCATGGGCCTGCCCGGGGCGGATGCGCAACACGGACAGCGGCACCAGGCTCGTCCCGGCGCGTCGGCGTGGGTGGCGGGCACGCCAAGGACCGCGGTCAGGGCTTTCGTGGTGGTCGTCTTGCCATAGGAGCCGACGACCGCGACCACCCGCACCGGGCGTGCCAAGGTGCGCCGATGGACGCGCGCGACCAGGTCCAGGACCGGCCAGGCGAGCGAGCGGGCGTGGAACGCGAGCAACCGCCGCCCGAGTGGCGAGCGGGCGAGCACCAACAGGTCGCGGGGCCGGTAGCGCACCTCACATTCCCCAGGGAAGCACGTCCCTGCGGCGCATGCTTCCGGCTGCACGTGTCTGGCTTCGTCGGCGGTCGGGTCGGGTGTTCAAGGGACAAAATCCAGACTACACCTTCTGCATAGCCCACCCGCGCGGCTTCGGAAACAAGCTGGTCGGACGCCGGCCGTGCGGACGCGTTGCCTCCGGCGGATGCAAAACCTTGCGGCGGGAAGGAGAGCCTTGTGCTGAGGGGGTGGAGTCCGGAGGCCGTCGAGGACGCGCGGGGCGCCGCGGTCGGGCTGCTGGCCTATCGACGGGCGATGCGCAGGATCGGCGACCGGAGCCTGCGCTCGTCGTCCAGAGCGTGCAGGTGGTCGTCGAGGCGACGCCGTTCCTCGAGCCACGACCGGGGGTCAAATTCTGGGTGGTGGAAAACTGACTGGCGAGCGCCGCGCCCTGACCCACCGACGAGCTCCTGGGCGAAGCATCGCGTTGGCTGGCAGGGCCGGGACGTGCTAAGGTCGGTTCAACCGGGCGAGCCCAAGGCGGGGCTGGCCCAACAAATGCGGAACCACAAACCCGAGGGGGCAGACGATGGACGTGAGGAAAACCGCGCTCGCCGGCCTGGCGCTCGCGATCGGCTTGACGGGCGGCCTGGCGACCGGCGCTCTGGCCGCCGACGAGCAGTTCATCCCGCTGCTGATCTACCGCACCGGACCCTACGCGCCGAACGGCATCCCGATCGCCAACGCCATGAACGACTACTTCAATCTCGTGAACCAACGCGATGGCGGCGTCGGCGGCGTCAAGCTCACCTGGGAGGAGTGCGAGACCGCCTACAACAACGACCGCGGCGTCGAATGCTACGAGCGCCTGAAGGACCGGGGGCCCACCGGCGCGTCGGTGGTCAACCCCTACTCGACCGGCATCACCTATGCGCTGATCGAGCGCGCCACCGCCGACAAGATCCCGATCCTGTCGATGGGCTACGGCCGCACCGACGCCGCCGACGGCATGGTGTTCCCCTACATCTTCAACCTGCCGATGACCTACTGGAGCCAGGCCTCGGCCTTGATCGAGTACATCGGCGCCCAGGAAGGCGGCCTCGACAAGCTCAAGGGCAAGAAGATCGCGCTCGTCTACCACGACAGCGCCTACGGCAAGGAGCCGATCCCGACGCTCAAGGCCCTGGCCGACAAGTACGGCTACGAGTTCTCCGAGTTCCCGGTCGCCCATCCCGGCCTCGAGCAGAAGGCGACCTGGCTGAAGATCGGCCGCCAGCTGCATCCGGACTGGGTGCTGATGTGGGGCTGGGGGGTGATGAACTCGACCGCGATCAAGGAAGCGGCCGCGATCGGCTATCCGATGGACCACTTCATCGGCGTCTGGTGGTCGGGCGCCGAGCCCGACGTCGAGCCCGCGGGCGATGCCGCCAAGGGCTACAAGAGCGCCACCTTCAATGCCTCGGGCACTAACTTCCCGGTGTTCGACGACATCTTCAAATACGTCTACGACAAGGGGCTCGGCAAAGGTGAGCGCGACAAGGTGGGCGAGGTCCTCTACAATCGCGGCCTCATCAACGCCATGATCGTGGTCGAGGCGATCCGCACCGCCCAGGGCATCCACGGCCAGAAGCCTTTGACCGGCGAGCAGGTGCGCGACGGCCTCGAGAACCTCGACATCACCGCGGACCGGCTCGCCGAGCTCGGCATGACCGGCCTCACGCCGCCGATCAAGGACAGCTGCGCCGACCACGAGGGCGACCACGCGGTCCGCATCCAGCAATGGGACGGCAAGCACTGGTCGTTCGTCAGCGACTGGATCAAGCCGATGCGGGACGTGGTCCGGCCGATGATCGAGGCGAGTGCGGAGGCCTATGCCAAGGAGAAGGGGATCACGCCTCGCAGCTGCTCGAGCTAAAGCGCGGCGCGTGCTCCGGCGGTGAGTGTCAGCGCGCTCGCCAGGACGGCGTTGCGGCCCGGGCCCGCCGCGGCCCGGGCCCTGCTCGTCGTCAACAACATCGAGGTCGTCTACGACCACGTCATCCTGGTGCTGCGGGGCGTCTCGCTGACCGTGCCCGAGGGCGGCGTGGTCGCCCTGCTCGGCGCCAACGGCGCCGGCAAGACCACGACCTTGAAGGCGATCTCCAACCTTTTGCGGGTCGAGCGCGGCGAGGTCACCAAGGGCACGATCGAGCTCGCCGGCCAGAACGTCGCCGCGCTGTCGCCGACCGAGCTGGTGCGCCGCGGCGTGGTGCAGGTCATGGAGGGCCGTCACTGCTTCGAGCATCTGACGGTCGAGGAGAACCTGCTGACCGGCGCCTACACCCGGACCGACGGCCGGGCCGGGATCGCAGGCGACCTCGAGCTGGTCTACGGCTACTTCCCGGCGCTCAAGGCGCGCCGCCATGCGCAGGCCGGCTACACCTCGGGCGGCGAGCAGCAGATGACCGCGATCGGCCGCGCGCTCATGGCCCGGCCCAAGATGATCCTGCTCGACGAGCCGTCGATGGGCCTCGCCCCGCAGCTGGTCGAGGAGATCTTCGAGATCGTGGCCCGCCTCAACGCCGAGGCCGGGGTCACCTTTTTGCTCGCCGAGCAGAACACCAACGTCGCATTGCGCTACGCCAGCTACGGCTACATCCTGGAGAGCGGGCGGGTGGTGCTCGATGGCGACGCGGCGGCCCTGCGCAGCAATGAGGACGTCAAGGAATTCTACCTCGGCCTGTCCTCGAGCGGGCGCAAGAGCTTCCGCGACATCAAGAGCTACAAGCGGCGCAAGCGTTGGCTTTAGGGACGTTGACGATGATCGGCAGTCATCCCCAGGCCAGTCTGGCCCAGCGCACCGGCCTGGCGCTCACCGAGGCGCTACGGCACGACAGCCCGGGCGAGCCTCTGCTCGACGACGGCCGCGTCCGCCGGATCAGCGACCTTTTGATCGATGGCATCGCCGATCATCAGCTGCCGGACTCGATCGACCGGACCCGGCTGAAATCGGCCCATTCCGCGGCCGCGCTGGCGATCAACAGCTTCCTGCCCTGGCGGCGGGCGACCGACCAGCTGCCGCTTGCCGACTGGGTCGGCTTCAACGCCGTGCAGTTCGAGGTTCGCTGCCCGACCGGCCTGCGCGGCACGCCGCCGCATCTCGACCTTTTGGCGCTGCGCGAGGGCGTGGCGGTCGCGGTCACGGTCCGCTGCATCGAATATCTCCGCCGGCGCAAGTCTTCGGTGGCGCCCTCCTACGACCGGCTGCTCGCGGCGACGCCAGCACTCGAGCTCTGGCAGCAGGTGCTGCAGGAGCTGCGCGCCGAGCCGACCCGGTACCGGCACGTCGACCTTGGCGGTCTGGTCAAATACGCGCTCGCCCTCGGCCGCACCTTTCCGGACCGTCTGACCACCCTGCTCTATCTCTTCTGGGAGCCCTTGAACGCCGATCAGTTCGACGAGTTTCGCCGCCATCGCGCCGAGCTCGCAGCGCTCGGCGAGGCGGTGCGGGGCGCGCGCGTGGTCTTTCAGGCCAAGAGCGTCGAGGCCCTTTGCCGGGAGTGGGCCGAGCGCCGGCAGCCGGCCTGGCTCGCCGGCCACGTGGCGCGACTGCGCGCCCGCTACGGCGTGACCATCGCGGCGCCCAGGCCCTTTTGAGGCGCCGGCTGCGGACCGGCGGCGCGAGGTCGAGAGATGACGGACGGCGGCGGCTACTATGATCCGCTCGAGACGCGCGACCCGGCGCAGCGCGATGCCGAGCTGCTGGCGGCGCTGCCCGGCCTCCTGCGTCACGCCCTCGAGAGCGCGCCGGCGCTTGCGGCCCATCTCGCCGGGACCGATCCGGATCGGATCACGAGCTTCGCCGCGCTGGCCACCCTGCCGCCGCTGTCCAAGGAGGAGCTCCGGCGGCTGCAGCAGGCGAGCCCGCCGTTCGGCGGCCTGAATGCGACGCCGCTCGGGCAGCTCGCGAAGGTCTTCGTGTCGCCGGGGCCGACCTTCGATCCCGAAGGCGCCCGGCCCGACTACTGGCGCTTCGCCCGCGCGCTCTATGCTGCCGGCGTCCGCCGCGGGCAGCTGATCCACAACAGCTTCGCCTATCACCTGACGCCGGCCGGCTCGGTGATCGAGAGCGCGGCCCGGGCGCTCGGCTGCCCGGTGATCCCGGCGGGCACCGGCCACACCGAGCAGCAGCTGCGGGCGATCGAGCAGCTGCGTCCGGTCGCCTACGCCGGCACGCCGTCCTTCCTCAAGATCCTGCTCGAGCGCGGCGCCGCCCTGAGCACCGATCTGTCCTCGCTGAAGAAAGCGGTGGTCAGCGGCGAGGCCTTCCCGCAAGCGCTCGCCGAGGAGCTCCGCGACGCCTATGGGATCGATGCCTACCAGAGCTATGGCACCGCTGATCTCGGTCTGGTCGGCTACGAGACCTCCGCCCGCGAGGGGCTGGTCGTCGACGAGGGCGTGCTGGTCGAGATCGTGGGTCCGGGCACCGGCGATCCGCTGCCGGCTGGCGAGATCGGCGAGCTCCTGGTGACGACCTTCAACCCCGACTATCCCCTGATCCGGTTCGCGACCGGCGATCTTTCGGCGATCATGCCGGGCCAAAGCCCCTGCGGCCGGACCAACCGGCGCCTGCGCGGCTGGCTCGGCCGCGCCGACCAGACGACCAAGGTCAGGGGCATGTTCGTCCACCCGAGCCAGGTGGCCGAGGTGGTCGGGCGCCATGCCGAGATCGGGCGGGCGCGCCTCGTGGTCGAGCGGGCGGAGGGTCTCGATCGGATGACCCTGCGCTGCGAGCTGGCGACGCCGGCCGCGGGCCTGGCGGCGGCCATCGAGGCGAGCCTGCGCGCGCTCACGGGCCTGCGCGGCGAGGTCGAGCTGGTGGCGCCGGGCACCCTTGCCAAGGACGGCAAGGTGATCGACGACCGCCGCGAGCTGAGCTGAGCGCCGCCCTGTCGACCGCTGCCCTGTCGACCGCCACCTTGTCGACCGCCACCCTGTTGACCGCCGACGAGCTGGTCTGCGTGCGCGGCGGCCGGCGCGTGTTCGAAGGGCTGTCGTTCGCCCTGGCGCCGGGCGACGTGCTGGTGCTGCGCGGGCCGAACGGCAGTGGCAAGTCGAGCCTTTTGCGCCTGCTCGCGGGGTTCCTCGCCCCGGCCGGCGGCCGGCTCGCCTGGGCGGGGGCGGCGATCGAGGACGATCTCTCGGCACACCGCGCGCGGCTCCACTATGTCGGCCATGCCGACGCCGTGAAGAGCCCCTTGAGCGTGCGCGAGAATTTGGCGTTCGCGGTCGCGCTCGGCGGCGGACCCGGCGGCCGCAGCCTCGAGGCTGCGCTCGAAGTCGGGCTCGGGGGCTTCGATCTCGAAGCTCTGGCCGAGGTTCCGGCCCGCCATCTCTCGGCCGGGCAGAAGCGGCGCCTGGCGCTTGCCCGCCTGCTCGCCGGCGCGCGGCCGCTCTGGCTTCTGGACGAGCCGGGCGTCGGACTGGACGCCGCCAACCGGGCCCGCCTCGAGCGAGCGCTGGCCGCGCATCGGGCCGCGGGTGGCCTCGCGGTGCTGGCGACCCATGGCGATGTCGCGGTCGCGAACGCGCTGCTGCTCGAGCTCGCGCCGTGATCCGGGCGTTCGGCGCCCTGGTCCGGCGCGATCTCCGCCTCGGGCTCCGGCGCGGCGCCGACAGCCTGCAGCCGGTCCTGTTCTTCATCCTGGCGCTCGCCCTGTTCCCCTTGGGGGTCGGGCCGGCGCCGGAGCTCCTGGCGCGGATCGGGGTCGGGGTGATCTGGGTGCTGGCGCTGCTCGCGGTCATGCTGAGCCTCGAGCGGCTCTACCAGGCCGACGCCGAGGACGGCTCGCTCGAGCTGCTGGCGCTCGGCAGCCTGCCGCTCGAGCTGGTGGCCCTCGGCAAATGCCTGGCCCACTGGCTGACGAGCGGCTTCGTGCTGGTGATCACCTCGCCGCTGCTCGCCCTGCTCATGCAGCTGCCCGGCAAGGCCCAAGGCGTCCTGGCTCTCGCGCTGCTGCTCGGCACGCCGACGCTCACGCTCGTCGGCAGCATCGGCGCGGCGCTCCTGATCGGCGCTAGGCGCGGCAGCGTGCTGCTGGCGCTCCTGGTCCTACCCCTTTACATCCCGGTCCTGATCTTCGGGGTCAGCGCGGTCGAGGCCGAGGTCATGGGCCTCGGCGGCCGGCCACAGCTGTTGATCCTGGGCGCGATGCTGCTCGCCGCGCTGGCACTCGCCCCGATCGCCGCCGCCGCCGCGCTCCGCCTCGCGCTGGAATAGGCCCCGCGTCGGTCGCCGGTGCGGGCCCTACAGTCTTTGTTAAGCGCCGACGGCGGACACTTGCCGTCCTGGACAGCATCTCCGGCACGGCGCCCCATCATGCACAGCTCCCGCCAGCGGCCCGATCTCAGCCCGCGCGCGCTCCGGCTCTTCGGCGGCCCGGCGGCGCGCAGCGACCTTTTGAACGTGCTCATGCTGATCGCCGGCACGGCGCTGGTCGCGGCCTTCGTCGACATCGCGGGCCTGCTCGCCCGCTGGTCGACCCACGCCTGGAGCTGGCTGCTCGGCGAGGTCTGGGCGCTGCTGGTCGTGATGTCGATCGCGTTCGGCATCCTCGCGATCCGGCGCATGCGCGAGCTCGGCGCCGAGGTGGCCCGCCGGCGGCGGGCCGAGGACCGGCTGGCGGAGGGGGCCGGCAGCGCCGCCGCCCCGGTCGCCGCCCCCGCGCCGGCATGCCAGCCCGGCGAATCCTCGGAATGGTCCTGGGAGATCGATGCCGATCAGCGGCTGACCATGGTGTCGGCGCAGGCGCCGGCCGTTCTCGCCGAGCTGGCGCAGGCGCGGGCGCCCTGGCTGCCGGGCGGTCCTTTGGTCGATGACGAGGCCTGGGTGCGGCACCGGGCCGATCTGGTCCGCGGCCGCGCCTTCCGGGAGTTCGAGTTCCGGATCACCGATGCCGAGGGCCAGGCGCGGCATCTGCAGATCAGCGGCTGGCCGGTCCACGACCCGGCGGGCCGGCTGACCGGCTTTCGCGGCATCGGCACCGACGTCACCCGCGCCGCGGTCGCCGAAGCGCAGGCCCGGCATCTGGCGGCCCACGATCCGATGACCGGCCTGCCGCATCGGGGCGAGCTCCACGAGCGCCTGACCCAGGCGCTGGCGCGGGCTCGCCACGGCGAGCGGGCGGCCCTGCTGTGCCTCAATCTGGATCGCTTCAGCGAGATCAACGACACGATCGGCCCGGTGGTCGGCGATCAGCTGATCCGGGCCTGTGGCGAACGGCTGCGCGCCTGCGCCGGCAACGCCGACCTGGTCGCCCGGATCGGCGGCGACGAGTTTGCGATCCTGGCAGCGCGTCTCGATCCGGACGGCGCCGAGGCGCTTGGCCGGCAGCTGCTGAGCGGCCTTGCCCTGCCGTTCGAGATCGAGGGCCGCACGCTCACCGTGACCGCCGCGATCGGGGTCGTCCTGATCCCCGAGGACGGCGCCGCGGCCGACGATCTTTTGAAGCACGCCGACATCGCGCTGCGCTGGGCCAAGGGCGACGGTCCCGGCAGCTGCCGCCGGTTCGACCCGGACATGGGCGCCGAGCTGCGCGAGCGCACCGCCTTCGAAACCGACCTCTGGCGCGGCTTCGCCGCCGGCCAGTTCGAGATCCACTATCAACCGCAGATCTTTGCCGAGACCCAGGCGGTGATCGGCCTCGAGGCCCTGCTGCGCTGGCGGCATCCGACCCAGGGCGTGGTCCAGCCGCGCGAATTCCTGCCGGTCGCCGAGGAGATCGGCCTGATGGTGCCGCTGGGCGCCTGGGTGCTGCGCGAGGCCTGCACGCGCGCGACCGCCTGGCCCCGGATCCGCGTCTCGGTCAACCTGTCGCCGGCGCAGTTCCGCCATCGCAATCTGCTCGACCTGGTCCGGCAGACGCTCGAGCAGACCGGCCTCGAGCCGCAGCGCCTCGAGCTCGAGATCACCGAGAGCGCCCTCCTGAGCGACACCCGCCTGGCCTGCGAGATCCTCGACCGGCTCAAGCAGCTGGGGGTCATGATCGCGATCGACGACTTCGGCACCGGCTATTCGAGCCTCAGCTATCTGCAGAAATTCGACCGGATCAAGATCGCGCGCTCGTCGACCAAGGCGCTCGGCCGCCACGAGCAGGCGGATGCCATGGTCCACGCGATCATGGGTCTGGGGCGCGTGCTCGGCATGGAGGTCTGCGCCGAGGGCGTCGAGACCGCCGAGCAGGCCGTCTGGCTGCGCGAGCAGGGCTGCACCGAGCTGCAGGGCTTCCTGTTCAGCCGGCCGCTCGAGGCGGCCGAGCTCGAGGCGTTCATCCAGGGCACGGTCGCGGCCGAGCTGCCGGTGAGCGCCTACGAGGCCTCCCCCGCGGCCTGAGGCCGAGGCAGGCCGCCCACCTGTTCAGGCGAGGCCGGGTCGCGCCCGGGCGCAGATCGCCGCCAGATCGAGGCCGCGCGGCAACGTCCCGAACTGCCGGCCGCCATCGGCCAGGCGGGACGCGCAGAAGGCATCGGCGACCGCCGCCGGCGCGTGCCGGACCAGAAGGGCTGCCTGGAGCGCCAGCGCCAGCTGCTCGACCAGCCGGCGCGCCTGCGCCTCGAGATCGTCCTGCTCGCGCAGGCAGTTCTTCAGCCGGACCAGCCAGGCGTCGAGCCTGAGGTCGGCGCCGCGCGCCAGCTCGAGCTCGGCGAGCAAGGCCTCCTGGGCGCCCGGGTCGCGCATGAGCGTCCGCAGAACGTCGAGACAGACGACGTTGCCGGAGCCTTCCCAGACCGAGTTGACCGGCGCCTCGCGGTACAGCCGCGGCAGGATCGAGGTTTCGACATAGCCATTGCCGCCAAGGCACTCGAGCGCTTCGGCGATCGCGGCGGGCGCCCGCTTGCAGATCCAGAACTTGGCAACCGCCGTCGCCAGCCGACCGAAGCTCGCGGCCGCCGGATCGCCGGGCGCGGCATCGAAGGCGCGCGCGAGACGCATCACCATGACCAGCGCGGCCTCCGCCTCGAGCGCGAGGTCGGCGAGCACGCTGCGCATCAGCGGCTGGTCGATCAGCCGCTTCTGGAAGGCGCTGCGATGGGCGGCGTGATGCAGCGCCTGCGCGACCGCCTGGCGCATCAGCGCGGCCGAGCTGAGCGCGGCGTCGAGCCGGGTGTGGTGGACCATCTTGATGATCGTGCGCACGCCATGGCCGGGCTCGCCGACCAGCAGGGCCTCGGCACCGGCGTACTCGATCTCGGCCGAGGCGTTGGCGCGATTGCCGAGCTTGTCCTTGAGGCGCTGGATGTGGATCGCGTTGCGCGCGCCGTCGGCCCGCCAGCGCGGCACGAAGAAGCAGGTCAGGCCCGCCTCGGTCTGGGCGAGCGTGAGGAAGGCATCCGACATCGGCGCCGAGCAGAACCATTTGTGGCCGATCAGCAGCCAGCCGCCGTCGCCCGCCGGCTCGGCGCGGGTGCTGTTGGCGCGCAGGTCCGAGCCGCCCTGCTTCTCGGTCATCGCCATGCCGATCAGGGCGCCGCGCTTGGCCGCGACCGGGCGCGAGGCGGGGTCGTAGTCGGCCGACAGGATCTTGGGCGCCCAGGCCTTGACGATCTCGGGTGCGTCGCGCAGCGCGGGCAGCGCCGCGAAGGTCATGGCGAGCGGACAGCAGACGCCGCTCTCGACCTGATTGAGCAGAAACGCCGAGGCGGCCCGGACGACCTGCGCGCCGGGCCGGGCATCGACCCAGGGCAGAGCGTGGATCTGCTCGGCGATCCCCCGGCGCATCAGCTCGTGCCAGGCGGGATGGAACCCGATCTCGTCGATCCGGTGACCGAAGCGGTCGTGGCTGTGCAGCGCCGGCGGGTTCTGGTTGGCCTGCTCGCCGAGCCGGATGGTCGAGGCTTCGCCGAGCCAGGCGCCGAACCGGCCGAGCCGGGCCCGGCCCCAGTCGCCGCCCTCGCGCGCGACCGCCTCGCGCAACGCCGCATCCCCTTCGAACAGGTTGGTGTTCTCGAGCGGCGGCGGCTGGTTCAGGACCTCGTGGGTGGCGAACAGGGTCGGCGGCACGGTCATTCGATCCCTCCCCGAGGTGAGCGCAGGACGCACGCCCGGGCCCGGCTGCAGGTAGAGATAAGCCTAGCGCGGATGATCTTGAAGTCGTGCTAACGCCACGCTTGCTCAGGCCGGCACCGGCTCCGCGACCAGGCACCAGGCCAGCGCCAGCATGAAGCCGAGCAGGCTCGCGACCAGCGACCAGAGCCACGCCATGACCACCAGCAGGCCAAGGCGTTCACGCGGCCGGCGCCGGGGATAGATGCGGCCGATCTGGAGGCCGACCAGGGCGGGCATCAGGATCACGATCGGCAGGGCCTGAAGCACCGGGGTGGTGCTCTCCTGCGCCCGGATCAGCGGCCAGAAGTAGAACGCATAGGCCATGCCGACCAGCAGGCCGACCCCGGTGAACAGGTAGATCGGCCACCTCTGGGGCATGGCTTCCGTGAGCCGCCGGGTCGCGATCAGGCCGGCCCCGAACCAGCCCAGCGTCACGACCAGGAGCCACAGAGTGGACAAGCCCTCAGCCCCGCCTGCAATCTCGCTTCATGGAGTTGGAGGCCTCGAGGCCCCCGATCCCGATCTCGAGATCGGCCTCGTAAGCGAACAGGGCGGCGGCACCGCCGGTGTGCAGGAAGACGACGTTCTGGTCAGCACGGAAGAAGCCCCGGCGGCAGAGGTCGATCAGGCCGGCCATGGCTTTGCCGGTGTAGACCGGGTCGAGCAGCAGGCCTTCGGTCTCGGCCGCGAGCCGGATCGCCTCGAGGGTGCCGGCCGTGGGGATGCCGTAGCCCTGGCCGACGTAGTCGCCATTCGCCATGACGCGCGCCCGCTCGATGCCGTCCCGCAGGCCGAGATGTCGGGCGGTGGCGCTGGCGGTCCGCCACACCGCCTCGATCTGCACCTCGGCCGGCCGGCGGACGCAGATGCCCTGCACGTCGATGCCGGAGTTGGCACCCTCGAGCCCCGCCACCAGCCCCCCCTGGGTGCCGGTGCTGCCGGTGCCGACCACGACGCAATCGATCCTGAGGTCCCGGTCGTTCGCCTGCTGCAAAAGCTCGAGCGCGGCGTTGACGTAGCCGAGCGCGCCGACCGGGCTCGAGCCGCCGCCCGGAATGGAGTAGGGCAGGCCGCCCCGGGCCCGCACCTCTTCGCTGACCTCGGCGCAGGCCGCGTCCATGTCGGTGTCGGCCGCGACGAAGCGGAGACGCGCCCCGAACAGCCGGTCGAGGAGGACGTTGCCGGTCGCTTCGTACGCGGGTCCGTGGCCCGGCACCCGGCGCTCGAGCAACCCCTCGCATTTCAGCCCGTAGCTGCAGGCCGCGGCCGCGGTCTGGCGGACATGGTTGGACTGCACGGCCCCATGGGTGATCAGGGTGTCGGCGCCTTGCGCCAGCGCGTCGCCGACCAGGAACTCGAGCTTGCGCGTCTTGTTGCCGCCGGTCGCGAGACCGGTGCAGTCGTCGCGCTTGACGTAGAGGCGCGGGCCCCCGAGCCGCCTCGTGAGGTTGGGCATCGGCTCGAGCGCGGTCGGCAGATGGGCAAAGCGGACGCGGGCGAAACGGGCGAGGTGCATGGCGGCGCTGGCCTTTCTCGGTTCCTGCTGGCGGCTCGCCAGCCTAGCCTCGCAGCTGCCGGCGACCAACGGGTTTGTCGGCGCCGGCGCGCCTGCCGCCTTAAGAGAAGACACACTGAATCCGCGGATAATGCCGGTACTTGCCCGATCTGCACCGAACCGGATCGATGCCCGCCGCGCGACCGAACGCCGAACTGGTGCCGAACCCCGCCGATGCCCGCATCCTGCCGCCGATCGCGGCGTTGGTGGTCGCGGCGCTCGGGCTGCTCGCCGGCGCCCTCTGGTTCGCGAGCGCCAGCCAGGACGAGCTCGCCCGCCAGCACGAGCGGCAGCTGATCGAGCACGCCATCGCGACGGTGCACCGCCAGACCGCCCTCGAGGTCAAGGACTACGCCTACTGGGACGACGCCGTGGAGCATCTCGTGCTCGGCCTCGATCCGGAGTGGGCCGACGGCAACGTCGGCGCCTACATCCACGACACCTTCGGCTTCGAGTACTCCTTCGTGATCGATGGCGACGACCGGACGATCTACGGCCAGATCGACGGCGCGCGCGCGGCTGCCGACGCCTTCGCCGTGCTCGGTGCTGCGCTCGGTCGCCTGATCGTCGAGGCGCGCGCGGCCCCCGTCGTTGCCGACCAGGCACCGGAGCCCGCGGTCGGCCTGCTCAAGGCCGGGGACACGATCGTGGTAACGGCGGTCAGCCCGATGCTGCCGCAGGCCGGCTCCGAGCTGCAGCTGCCGCCGGGGCCGCGCTCCGTCCTGGTGTTCGTCAAGCGTCTGGGGCCGGACTTCGTGGCCCAGATCGAAGCCGACTTCAACTTGCAGCAGGTACGGATCGGCGCGCCGGCGGCCGCCGCCGCGATGGCTCGGATCCCGCTCGTCTCGCCGCTCGGCGACGAGCTCGCGGCGCTCACCTGGGCTCCCCACCAACCCGGCCACAAGCTCCTGGTCTGGCTGACTCCGGCGCTGTTCGGGGCGCTGATGGTCTTCCTGGGCTTCGCCGGGGTCGTGCTGCGCAACGTCCGCCGCGCCGCCGCCGTGATCCGGGATGGCGAGACCCGCTTTCGCGACATCGCCGAGGCCAGCTCCGACTGGCTCTGGGAGACCGACGCCGAGCTCCGGGTGGCGTATGTATCGGAGCGGTTCGCGACCATCGCAGGCGTCAGCCCGCAGACGATTTTGGGCCGCCCCCTGACCGAGCTGCTGCATCCGGCCGAAGACGGCGAGCGTTGGCAGCGGCATCTGGGCGACCTGGCGGCGCGGCAGCCGTTTCGCGGCCTGCTCTGCCGCCTCGACGAGGTCGCCGGCCGCGCCCACACCGTGCGCGTCGCCGGCAAGCCGATCGTCGATGCCAACGGCCGGTTCGGCGGCTATCGGGGGGCGGCGACCGACATCACCGCCGAGCTCCAGGCCCAGACCCAGGCCCAGTATCTGGCCCGGCACGATCCGTTCACCGGCCTGCCCAATCGCCTGCAGCTGCAGGAGCGGCTGCAGCAGACGCTCGCCGAATGCCGGCGCCGGCACGGCACCGCGGCGATCTTGTGCCTCGATCTCGATCACTTCAAAGAGGTCAACGACCGCCTCGGCCACGCCGCCGGCGACCTTCTGATCAAGACCTGCGCCGGCCGGCTTGCGGCCTGCGTGCGCGAGATCGACACCGTCGCCCGCTTCGGCGGCGACGAGTTCGCCGTCCTGCAGGTGGGGATCGAGGACCTCGCCGACGTCCAGGGCCTGGGCGACCGCCTGCTGGCCGAGCTGGCGCAGCCGTTCGATCTCGACGGCCAGGAGGCCCTGGTCACGGCGAGCATCGGCGTCGCCCTGATCCCGGCCGACGGCGACGAGCCCGAACTCTTGCTGCAGAGCGCCGATATCGCGCTCTACCGCGCCAAGTCCGAAGGCGGCAACCGCTTTCGCTTCTTCGAGGCCGGCATGGATGCGCGCGCGCGCGAGCGCAAGGCGCTCGAGGCCGATCTGCGGAGCGCGCTGCACAACGGCGAGCTCGAGCTCTACTATCAGCCGTTCATCAATCTGCGCCACGGGCGGCTCGCCGGCATCGAGGCGCTGGTGCGCTGGCACCACCCCGAGCGCGGCCTGATCGAGCCCCGCGCCTTCATCGAGATCGCCGAGCAGACCGGCCTGATCATGCCGATCGGCGAATGGGTCCTGCAGACCGCCTGCGCGCAGGCGGCCGTCTGGCAGGACGTCCGGATGTCGGTGAACCTGTCGGCGGTGCAGTTCCGGCACGCCGATCTGGTCGGTGCGGTCAGGTCGGCGCTCGACCGCTCGCGCCTGGCGCCGGGCCGCCTCGAGCTCGAGGTCACCGAGTCGGTCCTGCTCGAGGATCCGCAGGAATCCCTGCTCACGCTGCTCCGGCTCAAAGACCTCGGCGTGCGCATCGCCATCGATGACTTCGGCACCGGCCCATCGAGCTTCGGTCATCTGCGCACCTTCCCGTTCGACAAGATCAAGATCGATCGGTCCTTCGTGCGCGATCTCGACCAGGATCGCGATGCCGAGGCGATCATCAAGGCGGTGGTCACGCTCGGCAAGGGGCTCGGCATCGAGACCTGCGCGGAGGGCGTCGAGCGCGTCGATCAGCTCACGCAGCTGGCGAGCGACGGCTGCGACGAGGTCCAGGGCTACCTGTTCTGCCGGCCGGTGCCGGCCGTCGAGGTCGAGGCATTCATCGAGCGCAGCGCCGGCAGCTCGCTGCTCGCGGACTTGATGGTCGACAGGTCCGGCCGGCGGGCGTAGCCTCGGCACGGGCGTCACTCAATCGCGAGCAGGTGGGCGAGATGTCCGCAGAGCCCGGCAGGACGACCATCCGCGAAGCCGTCGCGGTCTTCGACGAGGTCGCTGAACTCGACGCCGCGGTCGAGGATCTGCTCGCGGCCGGCTTCAAGAAGTCGGACATCAGCCTGCTGGCGAGCGAGGACGCGGTCAGCAAGAAGCTCGGCCACCGTTACGAGCGGGTCGAGGAACTCGAGGACGAGCCGGACGCGCCGCGCATCGCCTATCGGACCCGGGCCTCGCCCGGCAGCAGCGACGATGTGATCATCGGCACGCTGACCTATCTGCCGGCGGTGGTCGCGGCCGGCACGGTGGTGGCCTCGGAAGGCGTCGTCGCGGCCGCGGTCACCGGCACCGCGATCGCCGGCGCCCTGCTCGGCAGCGTGCTGACCCGCTGGCTGGACAAGCATCACGCCGAGCAGCTGCACGAGCAGCTCGACCGCGGCGGCCTCCTGCTCTGGGTGCGGACGTCCGATCCCGACTCCCAGCGCCGCTCGGTCGAGATCCTGACCCGGCACTCCGCGCACGACGTCCACATCCACCAGCTGCCGGTCAAGCGCGGCTGACGCGAGGCCGCCGGGTCCGGCCTGGCGGCCTGGTGCCGCCCGGGCCGCTCGCGTCGGCCCTCTCATCGCCCCGGCAAATCCCGGCGTCACAATGGCTCTCGGCCAAAACGCGAGTGAAAATTAGAACAATTCGAAATTCGAAGCGAGATTGGAATCGTTCTACTTTGTTTTGACTTGTCATGATCTATAGTGCGGGCTATCGTGCTTGGTATCGATTATCGAAAGGCAGGTGCACGCGGGATCGCCGAAGGCCGCGGGCACTGAGGAACAGCGAGATGATCAGCCCACCGACCTGCCGGGCGGCCCCGGTCGCCGGCCTGCTGGCCGCCTTGATGGTCGCCGCGCTGCCCGCGGCGGCCGCAGAGGTCAACATCTACTCGTCGCGCCACTACGACACCGACGCCCAGCTCTACGACGGGTTCACCAAAGCCACCGGCATCGAGGTCAACCGGATCGAGGGCGATGCCGACCAGCTGATCGAGCGGATCAAGGCGGAGGGCCGCAACAGCCCGGCCGACCTGTTGATCACGGTCGATGCCGGCCGGCTCTGGCGGGCCGAGCAGGCGGGCGTCCTGCAGCCGATCTCATCGCCGGTCCTTAAGGAGCGCATCCCGGCCAGCCTGCGCCATCCCGACGGCCTCTGGTTCGGGGTGAGCCAGCGCGTGCGGATCATCATCTACGCCAAGGACCGGGTGCAGCCGGATGCGATCACGACCTATGAGGGGCTGGCCCTGCCGGAGTGGCAAAATCGCGTCTGCATGCGCTCCTCGACCAACGTCTATAACCAGTCGCTGGTCGCCTCGATGATCGCGGCGGACGGGCTCGAGGCGACCGAGCAATGGGCCAAGGGGCTGGTCGCGAACTTCGCCCGCCCGCCAGAGGGCGCCGACACGGATCAGATCAAGGCGGTGGCGGCCGGCGAGTGCGACGTCTCGGTGGTCAACCACTACTACCTGGTCCGGCTGATCGAGTCGGACGACCCCGATGACCGGGCGGTCGCCGCCAAGATCGGGATCGTGTTCCCGAACCAGGCGGGCCGCGGCGCCGAAGCCAACATCAGCGGCGCCGGCGTCACCGTCAACGCCCCGGACAAGGCCAATGCGATCAAGTTCCTCGAGTATCTGACGACCGATCAGGCCCAGATCTACTTCACCGAGGGCAACTACGAATTCCCGGCGGTGGCGGGCGTCAAGCTCGAGCCGGCGCTGGCCCGCCTCGGCCACTTCAAGACCGACCCGGTCAACGCGTCAAAATACGGCCAGAACAATGCCGCCGCGGTCAAGCTGATGGACCGCGTCGGCTGGAAATAGGGCGCCCCCAAGCCCCGACCGGCAACAAAGAGGGAGCACGTATCATGTCCTGCCGCGCCCGCCTCCTGCCCGCTGCCCTGGCGCTCGCGGCGGGCGCCGCTGCGGGCGCCGCCGCCGCGGCCGCGAGCGCGCCCGAGCCGGCCGCCGTGCTCGAGACCTACGCCGACATCGCCAAGGCCACCTACGGCGATTCGCTGATCTCGGCGCGCGCCCTGCAGGCCGCGGTCGACCGGTTGCTCGCCGAGCCGGGCGCGGCCACCCAGCAGGCCGCCAAGGACGCCTGGAAAGCGGCGCGCGTCCCCTATCAGCAGAGCGAGGCCTACCGGTTCGGCAACCCGATCGTCGACGACTGGGAGGGCCGGGTCAATTCCTGGCCGCTGGACGAGGGGCTGATCGACTACGTCGCCGCGTCCTACGGCAGCGAATCCGCCGAGAACCCGTACTACGTCGCCAATGTGATCGCCAATCCGGCGCTGACCTCGGGCGGCCGCACGATCGATGCCTCGACGATCGACGCCATGCTGCTGCGCTCGCTGCAGGAGGTCGACGACATCGAGGCCAACGTCGCGACCGGCTACCACGCGATCGAGTTCCTGCTCTGGGGCCAGGACCTGCACGGCACCGGCACCGGCGCCGGCGAGCGGCCGTGGACCGACTACGCCAACGGCGACCAATGCACCGGCGGCCACTGCGAGCGGCGGCGCGCCTATCTGAAGGCGGCAACCGATCTTCTGGTCTCCGACCTCGAGGAGATGGTCGGCAACTGGGCAAAGGACGGCGCGGCGCGCGCGGCCGTGCTGGCCGACCCGGCCAAGCATGGCCTGACCAGCATCGTGCTCGGTCTCGGCAGCCTCTCCTACGGCGAGCTCGCCGGCGAGCGCATGAAGCTCGGCCTGATGCTCCACGACCCCGAGGAGGAGCACGACTGCTTCTCCGACAACACCTACAACTCGCACTATTACGACGCGCTGGGGATCGCCAACGTCTATCGCGGCCACTATGTCCGGATCGACGGCTCGACCGTCGAGGGGCCCAGCCTGTCGGATCTGGTGAGGGCCAAAAATCCGGCGCTCGACGACGAGATGCGGGCGAAGCTCGACGTGACGCAGGCGGCGATGACCGCGATGAAGAAGGAGGGCGACAGCGGCGCCATGGCCTACGATCAGATGATCGGCGAGGACAACCCCGAGGGCAACGCCATGGTCCAGGCGGCGATCGACGGCCTGCTCGACCAGACCAGGACGATCGAGAAGATCGTGGCGGCGCTCGATCTCGGGCCGCTCGAGCTCGAGGGCTCCGACAGCCTCGACAGTCCGGAGAAAGTGTTCCAGTGATCGGAAAGGGCGCATGCGGCTCGCTGTGATCGCGTTGGCGGCGCTGTCCTGCGCTCTGCTCCCTGTGGCCCCGGCCGGGGCGGCGATGAGCGCCAGGCAGCGGGCCGCGATCCTCGCGCCGACCAAGGACTTCACGAAGGCGGAGCGCTGGGAGGCGTTCTCGGGCGGCACCGCGACCAACCGCACGACCTTCACCCGCGACGCCTTTTCGATGCCGTCGGCCAGCCTCTCGTTCGAGGAACGCGCCGATTTCTCGATCGGCAACGGGATTTTCCGGCGCAACTGGGTGATCGCACCCGCGTCGACCCAGGCGGCGGATGGGCTGGGACCCCTCTACAACGCGCGCGCCTGCCAGAGCTGCCACCTCAAGGACGGCCGCGGCCATCCGCCCTCGGGGCCGGACGAGACCGCGGTCTCGATGTTCCTGCGGCTCTCGATCCCGCCCGCGACCGAGGCCGAGCGCGAGCTGATCGCGAGCCACCGGGCGAGCGTGATTGCCGAGCCGACCTATGGCGGCCAGCTCCAGGATCTGGCGATCCCGGGCCACTTGCCCGAAGGCCGGATGGTGATCGACTATCGGGAAATCCCGGTCACGCTCGCGGGCGGCGAGACGGTGCGGCTGCGCCAGCCCGACTATCGGATCGCCGATCTCGCCTATGGACCGCTCAGGCCCGACGTCATGCTCTCGCCCCGGGTCGCGCCGCCCATGATCGGGCTCGGCCTGCTCGAGGCGATAGCGCCCGAGGACATCCTGGCCGCCGCCGACCCCGACGATGCCGATCACGACGGCATCTCCGGGCGGCCCAACCGGGTCTGGAGCCTTGCGGACCAGAAAGTCGAGCTCGGGCGCTTCGGCTGGAAGGCGGGCGAGCCTTCGCTCGCTCAGCAGGGCGGCCTGGCGCTCGCCGGCGACGTCGGCGTCGGCAACCCGATGCAGCCCGCCGCCTGGGGCGACTGCACCGAAGCCGAGGCCGACTGTCGGAGCGCCCCCGACGGCAACAGCCCGCAGTACGAGGACCTCGAGGCGCCGCCCAAGGTCATGGCCCAGATCCTGTTCTACGCCCGCAATCTCGCGGTCCCGGCGCGCCGCGACGAGGGCGATCCGACCGTGCTCGAGGGCAAGCGGCTGTTCTATCAATCGGGTTGCATCGGCTGCCATCGGCCGAAGTTCGCGACCCGCCGCGACGGGGATGTCAAGGCGCTCGGCGGCCAGCTGATCTGGCCCTACACCGACCTGCTCCTGCACGACATGGGCGAGGGGCTGGCCGACCATCGGCCCGAGGGCGAGGCGTCCGGACGGGAATGGCGGACGCCGCCGCTCTGGGGCATCGGGCTCACCGGGACGGTCGGCGGCCACAGCTTCCTGCTGCACGACGGGCGGGCGCGCAACCTCACCGAGGCGATCCTCTGGCACGGCGGCGAGGCGGAGGCTGCACGCGAGGCCTTCGTCAATCTACCCAAGGCGGAGCGCGACGCTCTGCTCGCTTTCCTGAACTCGCTCTGAGGGGCCGGGGCTTGCGCGCCCGGCTCATCCCCGTCCTGGCCGCGGCGCTCCTTTTGAGCTCGCCTGCGCAGGCCGAGGACGCGCTCGAGCGCCTGAACCGCCAGCTCGCCGATGCGGTTCTGATTCCGGGCTACCAGCACTTCGCCGACGCCACGGCCGGGCTCGCGACCGTGGTCGCCGATTTCTGCGCCGCCCCCGACCCCGCCCGTCTGGCGGCCGCCCGCCATGGCTTCGAGGTGGCGCTCGACGCCTGGGAGCGCGTCCAGCCGATCGTGTTCGGGCCGGCCCGCGCCGGCGGCCGGACCATGATCATCCAGCTGTTCCCGGATGCGCGCGGCGCGGTCTCAAGGCAGCTCGCCAAGGCGCTCGCCGCCAGGGACCCGGCGCTGATCGCGACCGGCGGGCTGGACGGCAAAAGCGTGGCGCTGACCGGCTTTCCGGCGCTCGAGCAGATCCTCTACGACGACGCCCGGCTGCCGTCGCGAGGCGCGAGCTCGGCGGAGGCCGCCTACGCCTGCGCGCTGGCGGCGGCGATCGGCCGCAACCTCGCCGGCCAGGCGGCAGCGCTGCTCGACGACTGGCAGCGCCCGGGCGGGTTTCGCGACGCCGTCCTGACCGCGGCCGCCGGCAACGACATCTACCAGGCCGCCGACGAGGCGACGGGCGACTATCTGAAGAGCCTGCACACGGCACTCCAGGCGATCATCGCGCTCAAGCTCGAGGGGCCGCTCGGCAAGTCGCCGGACAGCGCCAAGCCCATGCGCGCCGAGAACTGGCGGAGCGAGCGCTCGCTGGCCGACATCCGGGCCAACCTCGAGACCGCTCAGGCGCTCTACCTGAGCCCCGGCGGCTTCAGCGACGCGCTCAGGGCGCTGACCGACGAAGACCAGCTCGACAGCGCGATCCGCAAAGGCTTCGAGCGGATGTTCGCGACGCTGGATGGGATCGGCCTGCCGCTGCACGCCGCGGTCGAGGACCCGGCCGCCCGCCCCAAGGTCGAGGCGCTGGTGGCCGAGGCCAAGGCGCTCCGCCAGCTGATCGCCCAGGAGCTGGCGCCGGCGCTCGACCTCGCGGTCGGCTTCAACGCCCTGGACGGCGACTGACCGGAGGACGAACGATGGCAGGGCCCATGGAATTCGGACGCCGCGGCTTCCTGCTCAGCCTTGCCGGCAGCGCGCTGGCGGGCTTCGGGCTCAGGGCGGCGGCGGCGCGCGGCGGCGCCGGACCGCTCTACGTCGGCTGCCGGATCGACGGCGACGGCCGCTACTTCACGAGCGGCTTCCGGGCCGACGGACAGACCGTGTTCGACCTGCAGCTGCCGGGCCGCGGGCACGCGATCAGCTTTCGGCCCGGGACCGCGCACTGCGTCGTCTACGCAAGGCGTCCGGGTCGCTTCGCCGTCGTCCTGGATGCCGGCGAGGGCGTCGCCCTGCAGCGGATCGACGCCGCAGCCGGCCGGCATTTCTACGGCCATGGCACCTATTCCGCGGACGGCCGCTATCTGCTCACGACCGAGAACGACTATGAGGCCGGGCGCGGCGTGATCGGCGTCCGCGATGCCCTGGACGGCTACCGGCAGATCGGCGAGCTGCCGTCCGGCGGCATCGGCCCGCACGAGGCGACGCTGATGCCGGACGGCAAGACGCTCGCGGTCGCGAACGGCGGCGTGCGCACCCATCCCGACTACGACCGCCTCGAGCTCAACCTCGACAGCATGATGCCCGTCGCTCGCCTATCTCGAGCTCGCGGGCGGGCGGCCGGTGGGCGAGGTGCGTCTGGCGCAGCGGCTGCACCAGCTCAGCATCCGGCACGTCGCGGTCAATGCCGCGGGCCTGGTCGCGGTCGCGATGCAGTACGAGGGCAGCAAGCGCGACCGGGTGCCGCTGGTCGGCCTCCACGACGGCCAGGGCGAGATCCGCCTGCTCCAGGCGCCGCCGGAGATCCTGCGCCGGATGCGCCAGTACACCGGCGCGATCGCCTTCGATGCGGGCGGCGAGCTGCTCGCGGTCTCCAGCCCGCGCGGCAATCTGTTCACGTTCTGGGACGCGCAGACAGGGAGCCTCGTGCATCACGTCGAGCTTGCCGACGGCTGCGGCCTGACCGCGGCCGAGGCACCCGGCGCCTTCATCGTCAGCGACGGCCGCGGCGAGATCCTGCGGGTCGAGCCGCGCACTGGCCGACAGTCGCCGGTTCCGATCGCCGACCGGCTGGTGACGCCCTGGGACAACCATCTGACGACCGCAGCGCTGCCGGAGCGGCCGGTATAGAGCCCATCGGAGACAGTCGAAACTGACGTAGAACAATAATTAGATTAAGTAAAATCGACGTGTCTTCGCCATTTTATTGTTGATTCCCTCGATAAACAACAATATCCGTGGATCCCAGATCAATCACTCACCGGGACGATTGGCATGAGTGCGGACACGCGATTGTCGCCCCTCGGGGACGCACGGGGCGCCGAGGCGAGCGTGGCGGAGTTCGCGCTCGGCGAGCAGCTAGTGGTCTGGGCGATCCGCAGGCGCCTCGAGGGCGCTGCACATCTGCCGATGGTGCGCCGGGGCTTTCTGCTGGCTGGCCCCGGCCAGCAACCGCGTGACGCATTTGCGGCCTTCGAGCAGTTCTATGGGGCGCTGTCGGCCAATTGTCGCCGCGACCTCTGGTTCCACCGCTGCGGCTGCGGCGGGGTCAGCGCGGACGAGATCGCGATCCTCGGCCTGATCGCCGCGCAGCAGGCGGGCGACCCGGCGAGCGCCCGGGGCTACGGCCAGTCGCTGGTGATCGATGCGGCGCTGGGGCGCTGCTTGAGGCCGCCCGCGAGCTCGGCCGGGCGCTGGCCGAACGCTGCCTCGCCCTCCCGCTGCGCCGGCGGCCAGCCGGCGCCAGCCTTCACTGACGATCGGAGGACGGCGGCACGGTCTGCTGCTGCGGGCGGGCGCGGGCGATCGCCCGGCTGAGCAGGATCACCGGGATCAGCCCGACCACGACGATCGCCAGCGCCGCGGTCGAGGCCTCGGCCAGGCGCTCGTCGGAGGCAAAGCGGTAGACCCGGACCGCAAGCGTCTCGAAGTTGAAGGGCCGCAGGATCAGGGTCGCCGGCAGCTCCTTGAGGACATCGACGAAGACCAGGATCACCGCGGTCAGCACGCTGCCCCACATCAGCGGCACGTGCACCCTGACCAAGGTCCCGCCCGGGCTGCGGCCAAGCGTGCGCGCGGCATCGTCGAGGTGGCGGTTGATCTTGCCGAGGCCGGCCTCGACGGTGCTGAGCGCCAGCGCCAGGAAGCGCACCATGTAGGCGAACACGAGGCCGGCGATGGTGCCGGTCAGGAGCAGGCCGGAGGAGATGCCGAAGCTCGCGCGCAACCAGGCGTCGAGGGCGTTGTCGAAGCGCGCGAACGGGATCAGGACGCCGATCGCGATCACCGCCCCCGGGATCGCATAGCCGAGGCCCGCGACCCGCGCCGAGATGCGCATCACCGGCGTCGGCCTGAGGCGCAGGCCATAGCCGACGATGATCGCGAGGCCCGCGGTCAGCGCGGCGGCGATCGCAGCCAGCGTCAGGCTGTGCCAGGCAAGGCCGAGGAACATGCCGCCGAACAAGGGATCGCCCCGCTTGATCGCCATGCTCAAAAGGACCGCGACCGGCACGCCGAAGCCCAGCACCACCGGCGTCGAGCAGGCGCCGAACGCGAGCGCCGCCCTGGCGCCGCGCAGATCGTAGCAGGGGCGAAGGCGCGACTGGGCGGTGTGCTGGTAGCGCGCGAGGCCGCGCGACCAGCGTTCGGCCGCGAGCACCAAAAGGACCGCCAGCATCAGGGCGGCCGCCAGCTGCGCCGCCGCGACCGGCTCGCCGAGCGCGAACCAGGTGCGATAGATGCCGGTCGTGAAGGTGTTGACGCCGAAGTACTGGACGGTGCCGAAATCGGCCAGCGCCTCCATCAGCGCGAGTGCCACCCCGCCGGCGATCGCCGGCCGGGCGAGCGGCACGGCGACCTCGAGGAAGCTGCTCCAGGGGCCGCGGCCAAGGGTCCGGCTGACGTCGAGCATGCAGGTGCACTGCTCGAGGAAGGCCGCGCGGGCGAGCAGGTAGACATAGGGATAGAGCACCAGCGTCATGACCAGGATCGCGCCGCCGAGCGATCGGATCGGCGGGAACCAGTAGTCGGCGTGGCTCCAGCCGGTCATCGCGCGGAGCGCGGTCTGCAGCGGGCCGGCATACTGCAGGAGGTCGGTATAGGTGTAGCCGATGATGTAGGTCGGCACCGCGAACGGCAGCAGGAGCGCCCACTCGAACAGGCTGCGGCCGGGAAACTGGCACATGCTGACGAGCCAGGCGGCGCCGACCCCGAGGGCCACGACCCCGAGCCCGACCCCGAGCGCGAGCAGCAGGGTATTCGAGATGTAGCCCCCGAGCACGGTCTGGGCCAGATGCGACCACACGCCCTGGGTCGGCACCAGCACGCTCGCGAACACCACCAGCACCGGCAGCGCGATCAGCAGCGCGAGCCCGACCGTGAACAGGCTCCAGCGGTCGAGCCACTCGGGCCCGCGCCATCCCAGCCTGGGGCCGGCGTCGATCGTTGGCAACGGCATGCGCATGCTGGTGGCTGGGTGGCAACCCGGTCCCTGGCTTCCTGCAAAAGTAGATCTCGCGGCGGATCCAAGGAATCTCTACCCGGCTCCAGAGTTGTTGTCGACTCCTCAATCGCGTTTCGCCAATGCTGCGTCATCAGATCTAAGATCAGAATCATTCTAAATCAAAACTGGATTGACAGCGCAAGAACAGGGACAGGGGGCCGCGCCCTGCCGGCGGGGCGCCGCGGGCCGACCGGGCGAGCGCCGGCGGGCGCCCGGCTGCGAAGGGGCGCAGCCGCCGGGCGGACGCGGCGGGCGCGGCCGGATGTCCGGAGCAAAAGCCCGCCGGGGCGGGCGCGGCTGCCGTGAACGGCGCGCCCGGGAACGCGTGCCCGGGCGGGCGCGACTACAGGTGGGCGGCGATGTAGTTGGCGATCCCGATCTTCTCGATCAGCTCCAGCTGGGTCAGCAGATGGTCCTCGTGGTGCTCCTCGTCGGTCAGGATCTTGACCATCAGCTCGCGGCTGACCGAATCGCCGACCCGCGTCGCGGTCGCGATGCCCTCGCGCAGATCGGCGATGCCCTTGACCTCGAGCGCCAGATCGCGCTTCAGGATCTCGACCACGTCGGCGCCGACCTCGGCAGGCTCGCCGCCCTCCATCTTGGGCGTGCCCTCGAGGTAGAAGATGCGCTCGATCAGCCGCTCGGCGTGGCCCATCTCGTCGTCGACCTCGGCGCGCTCGGTCGCGGCCAGCTTCGTCAATGCCCCAGTTCTTGAGGAGCTGGCTGTTGAGCAGATACTGGTTGTAGGCCGATTGCTCGTTTTCGAGCAGTTGGTTGAGGTGCTGGACGACCTCGGAATTGCCTTTCATACGCGGGCTCCGCTGGCGCGTTTAGAACCCTTCCAAAGTGGGCATCCCGGCAGCCAGCGTCAAGGGTCGGCAATCCCGCGTCCGCCCGCGATCGGGCCCGATGGCGACGGATCAGGGCGTCCTGAACTCGACCAGCTCGATGCGGGTCCCCTCCTCCAGCTCGAGGATCAGCCCCACTCCGGGCGCGTAGTACTTGTTCTCCTCGACGTCCGGCTCGAGCGGCGAGAAATCCCGGGTCACAACGCATTGCTGATCGCACGCCGCGGCCGGCGTCTGTTCCGAGCCGGTCGTGCTCGTGACCTCGGCCGCATCCTCGGCGGTGCCAAGCGCGAATTCCTGGCGGTAGACGTCGCCGACCTGCGGCGCCGCGAGCATGATGATGCCGGGTTTGTCGCCTTCCCGTCCGGTCTTCCAGGATCCCTCGATGTCCACGAGCTCGGGATTCGGAGGCGCGTCGCCCTCGAACGTCTCGAAGGTCCTGGACAGCTCGCCGCAGTACCAGACGTTGCCGTCGGTATCCTGGGCGTGCCAGTCCTCGGTGGCCTCGGTCACCACGCCGTCTTCCTCGAGCCGGTCGGTCACGACCACGCAGGTGACGCCCTCGATCAGCTTGGTCCTGCCGGTCACGGTCACCGTGTCGGTCTGGTCGCCGCTCCGGTAGATCCACTCGTTGCCTTGGACCAGCGGGAAGTAGGGATTGGGCGCCACGCTGCCGCCGATCTGAAGCGGGTCGACGAAGTTGGCCGGATCGAAGTCCGGATCGTAGGCGTCCTGGCCGAGCGCCCGGCAAAGCTCGCCGCGCGCGGCCCGCTGCTGCTGGCAGAGCGTCCGGTCATCCTGGCGGGTGCTCCTGGCTTCGGCCAGGCAGTCATTGCGTTCGGCGCCATCGGACAGGTTGAAGCAGACGCCCCTGGCGATCTGGAAATTATCGATCGCGTCGGCGAGGCAGGCCCGCAAAGCGGTCGAAGTGGTGTTCGTACACGGCCCGGCGGCGGCCGCCGGCGCCGTCAGGACCAGGGCCACCGCTCCGCCGAACAGCGACCACGCCACCTGTCTCGGGCCGGTCATGGCCGCTTCGATCGTCGATCGCCTCCGCCTGCAGCTGCGCGCCATTGCCGTTCTCCCCCTGAGGTCTCACCTGCGGTTGCGGGAGAGCCTGGGCGGGGGCGCCCGCGTGCGTCCATCCGCTTCTTGTCAGGCGGCGGCGTAGATGCGGTCAGGCGGGCGGGTGGACGGCGTCGTCTCCGACGCCGGCAGATCCCGCGCCCGGCACGGCCCTCGCGGATCAGGGCCCGGATGTGGGCTAGGGTCCGGGCGGCCGAGACGCGGCCCTTGCGGGCGCAGCGATCCGGCCGTCGACATCGCCGCCCGGCGCCAGCAGATCCTCCAGAAAATAGGCCGAAAAGGCGGTTTTGCCCGGCAGCCCAGCCTTGCGGTAGATGGCTTGCGCCTGCTGGCGGACGGTCGCCTCGCTGGTCTTGCGCAGCGCCGCGATCTGCTTGTGGTTCAGGCCTTTGAGGATCAGCAGCCCGACCTCGCGCTCGGCCGCGGTCAGGGCCCAGGCGTGGAACTGGTTCTCCATCTCGGCGCGGATGCCCTCCAGGCTCGCCTGGACCTTGGCGCGCCAAGCCTCGCCCTCGGCGCGGGCGACCTTGAGGTCCTCGATCAGGGCCAGGCGCTCCTCGTGCTGGGCCTGCATGCGCTGGGCGAGCAGCGCGACGCCGACCGCGGAGCCGATCGTCAGCAGCATCTCGATGGCATCGAACAGGCCGTCGACGAAGCCGACCTCGTCCGGATCGGTCACGATCTCGAGGGTCAGCAGCAGGATGAAGCAGCCGGAGCCGATCCCGGCCAGGAGCCACCTGATCTGCCGTTCGCCGAGCCGTCCCACCCAGGGTCCCCGTCGAGTCGAAGCCGGCCGCACGGATGTCCTGGCTATACCAGCTCCGGCACGGCCCGGCGCGGACTTTCGCAGGAACGGCCCGACTGGCCGGCCGCCGCCGGGCCGCGGCGGCGATGCCTGAAACCAGAATTGTAAGAGCAACCGGGCGGTCTCTATCCCGAAAGGATAACCGAGCGGCGCCGCCGGCGGCGCGCCACTGAAGGCTGGGATGGCGATGACGAAGCGGCTCGTGGTCTGCCTCGATGGCACCTGGAACAGCGCCGACGACGGCCATGCGACCAATGTGGTGCGGATCATGGGCGCGATCGCGCCGGTCGACCGTGCGGGCGTGCCCCAGATCGTCTTCTACGATGCCGGCGTCGGCGCCGACGGCGGCCTGATCGATCGCCTGGTCGACGGCGTGACCGGCCGCGGGGTCGAGCAGAACATACGCGACGGCTACCGGTTCCTCGCGCACAACTGGCTGCCGGGCGACGAGATCTATGTCTTCGGCTTCTCGCGGGGCGCGTTCACGGCGCGCAGCCTGTGCGGCTTCATCGATCTGATCGGCCTCTTGCCGAAGCATCATGTGGACCGTCTCGATGCGGCGTGGACCCTCTATCGCACGCCGGAGGCCGAGCGCGATCAGGCGGCGCTCGCCGAATTGACGCGCGAGGCAAGGCGGCAGGCCAAGGTCAAGTGTCTTGGCGTCTGGGACACGGTCGGCTCGCTGGGCGTGCCGCTGCAGCCCCTGCAACTGCTGAGCCGCAGGCACCGGTTCCACAACGCCGAGCTCTCCGACGTCGTCGAATGCGCCTTCCACGCGCTCGCGATCGACGAGAAGCGCGGGCCCTTCGGGCCTGTGCTGTGGCAGAAGGCCTGCGGCCGGGAGCTGCCGCAGGTGGTCGAGCAGGTCTGGTTTGCGGGCGCGCATTCGAACGTCGGCGGCGGCTGGTCCGATACCAGCGTCGCGGACCTCGCGCTGACCTGGATGATCCGGCGGGTGCAGGCCAACTCCGGCCTCGCCTTCGATGAGGACTACATCGCGCGGCAGCTGCGGCCCGACCCGCTCGGCAACATCAGCGACTCGCGGACGCCGCTCTATGCGCCGAGCCGGGTCTACCCGTACGAGCGCCTGCTCGGCCAGCATCCGATCCGGGGCTCCCGGCTCCGGCGGTGGGCGCCCGCGCTCCGACGCTTCGACTGGCGCACCAACCGCCCCAAGGCCGGCTTCGAGTTCGTCAACGAGAGGATCCACTGGAGTGCCATCGAGCGCTTCGGCAAGCTGGCGCCGCAGGACGGCAAGCTGCGCCGCTACGAGCCCGAGAACCTGCAAGCGGCGCTGGCGAACCAGATGCTGATCGCGGACGAGCGGTTGGTGGACGCCTCGACCACCGCCCGGCGGCCGGTTCCCGCCGGCGCCCACTGGGCTGCCGCGGCCTGAGCGCCGATCGAAAGAGCACGCGGGGCCCTCCACGGCGGCCCGACTTGCCGCGCGGGACGCAGGCGTAGGGTCTTGCGATCTCCGGTTGGATTGCGGCCCGCGCCATGAACGTGAAGTACCAGATCTTCGTCAGCTCGACCTACGAGGACCTCAAGGACGAGCGCGCCGAGGTCATCAAGGCCTGCCTCAACATGGGCCACATCCCGGTCGGCATGGAGATGCGATAGTGTGGCGGTCGCTTTACCGTCAGACCGCCTATCTTGATCTGCAGGCTTGGCAGGTCGCGCATATCGAGGAAGGTTTCCGTCAGGCTCAATCTGGCGAGTTCGCGTCGGACGCCGAGATCGCTGATGCGTTCGTGCGTTGGCGGCGTTGACGATCAACTGAACCCGAGACACGTCGCGCGTGCAAGTGTCCGCCCAAGCTGGAGGACCCGGTTGGTCACCGTGCCCTCGGCGAAACACGATGCGGCTTACCGAACCCTCTTCTGTAATCGGGCTGCGCGGGTCAAGGGCTCCAAGCTGGCGCCGGCTCCGCGGATGATGGTCTGGCAGGGGCCACTCTTCTGTCCGAGGTCGGCGCAAGCGGCCGCCGCAAGTTGGGGTCAGGCGAGGGCCCGGCGCATCAATCTCAGAAAGTGCGTGGTCGCCGATCGAGCGAGCTCGTTCGGGCACCGCCGAGGGTTCGTCGATGTCACCGCTACCCCGCGTCCCTGCCGGACGCTTCCGCCGGAGCGGAACTCGTGCTGTGGTCGCAGTCGTTCGTGGCAGTTGTGGCCGTCGATCCGATGGTGGCGGTCCTGCATCTGGCTGCGCGGGTGTCAAGGCGGGCGAAGCCCCCGGCAGCGCCGGCATCGGCCTTGACGCGCGAGCGGTCAGATGGGCGATGAGGATCATTGGATCGACGCCACCTTCGGGCTCCTCAGGCCGCAGCGCCGGCGGGCACATCCGGCTCCCGCTGCCAGCGGAACTCGGTGCCGTCCAGCCACATGCGGTGCATGATCACAGCCAGTCGGCGGGCGACCGCAACCTGGGCCCGCATCTTGCCCCGGCGTTGGAGCACCTCGAGGCCCCACCGTTTGAGCCAGCTCCAGCGGCTCACCCGGGTCAGCAGCGCGTTCGCCGCCTCGCACAACAGGGCCCGGACGGCTTTGTCGCCGCACTTGGTGATGTGCCCGGTGTAATCGGTCTCGCCCGACGCGTACTTGCTGGGCGTCAGCCCGAAGTAGGCGCCGACGGCGGCCGAATTCGGAAAGCGCTCGGGCTCGTCGACGGCGGTCCTGAAGGCGAGCGCGGTGAGTGGCCCCACGCCGGGGACCGTCATCAACCGACGGCACACCTGGTCCTGCTTGACTGCCGCCAGCACGGCCCGATGCAGCAAGTCGAGCTGGCTCACCACGGTGGCACGCGTCGCCAACATCGTGCCCACGACCCACCGGATCTGTGCGTCGCCCTCGTCGATCAGCTCCCAGACGCGAGCTTCGAACTGGCCGGCCCTGACCCCGCCGACTTTGAGCCCGAACGCCTTGAGAACGCCACGGATGTGATTGTCGAGGTCGACCCGCGTGCGCACCAGCATCTGCCGGCTCGACAGCAGCAGCCGCAGCTTCCTCGCTGCCGGGTGCTTCAGGTGGACCGACCGATACCAACCCACCTGCATCGCGAACGCGATGTTGCGAGCATCGATCCGATCGGTCTTGACCGGCATCGCGCTCACCGCCGCCTTCATGTGCCGAGCGTCGATGCAGATCACCGGCAGGCCCGCCACGGCCAGACCGTCGCAAAGCCAGGGCGCCAATGGCCCTGCCTCGATGCCCACCCGTTCGAACGTCAGTCCGGTCGCCATCAGGAACGCGGCGATGGCTTCGGGCTCGCTCGCCACCTTGCTCTCGCGCACGATCCGGCGTTGGTCGTCGACGATGCAGATCGCCGTCTCTTCCATCGCGACGTCGAGGCCGACATAGTACTTCATGGCTGTCCTCCACAGGCTGCTGATGCTCTTGGGGCGGATCTCCGACCCCGTACAAGCCAGCTTGGAGGGCAGCCACCTGCCCGTCACGCCGCTCCGAAACCGCAGCCCGATTACGCCATCTCTTCAGGTTCCGGAATACCCGCCGCGATCTTCTGCGCTATATTACAGAGCATGCGTAGGGTATCGCGCATTTCCTCAAACGTAACAGTGTGATCACGTGAACGAAGACCGTCATTAGTAAGCCAAAGGGCGTGAAGATCGTCGTTCGGCAACTTCGATGGGTCGAAATGTCGACCCTCGTTGTACAGTTGGCTAAGGCGCTCGAACACGCTGCCATCGCCTGAATTGAACAGCTTGGCCCCGAGTGCTTTTCGTCCGAACTCAAGGCCCTGCCAGAGCGCTGACACGCAGCTTTCGGTATGGCGAAGCGCTTTAAAGTACTTAGATAGTTTTTGGATGCCCTGGCTTGCCACTTCGCATGCGAGCTCCCACTCATCGAGGGCTGCTTCGGCACGACGGATGAGCGCGAATGCGAGCGCGACACGATCCTGCGGACGTGGTCGTTGAATATTCGGCAAAGCACGAACCCGCTAAGCCAAGAGCCTCGTTGTGGAAATTCCGCGGCCAAGCTTTGTGGCCTGCATGAAGTTAGCGTCGAAAGCTCTTGAGATACAAATTTGTCGAGTGCGTAGTATATGATAACGGCATGTTCTATGTTCTTCTCGACTAGGCTTACACGTCCAGGTTGACCACCTTGAGCGCGTTGTCCTGGATGAAGTCGCGGCGGGGTTCGACGACGTCGCCCATGAGCGTGGAGAAGATCTCGTCGGCTTCGTCGGCGTGGTCGACCTTGACCTGGTAGAGGCTGCGGACTTCGGGGTCGAGGGTGGTCTGCCAGAGCTGCTCGGGGTTCATCTCGCCGAGGCCCTTGTAGCGCTGGATCGCAAGGCCCTTGCGGCCCTGGGCGAGCAGGGTCTCGATCAGGGCGAGCGGGCCGGTGAGCCGGGTTTCCGTGTTCTTGCGCTCGAGGGTCGCGGGTTCGGCGAAGACGGCGCGGAGGTCTGCTACGGCGGCGTTCAGGCGGCGCGCCTCGGGGCTGCGCGCGATCTGCGGGTCGAGCCGGTAGCGGTCGCGGCGCTCGCCGCGGCGGCGGGTGAACGCGAGCGTGCCGTCCTCGCTGCGCGGGCCGGTCCAGGTCTCGCGGCCGTCGCCCGAGAGGCGGGACGCGATCCGCTGCGGCGAAGCCCTGGCCGGCGGCCTGCTCGGTCAGCGCCTGCTCGGCGAGCGCGCCCTCGAGCACCGCGGCCTCGACGAGCTCGGCCGGCAGGCGCCGCTCGAGCGCGTGGATCAGGCCGACGGCCCGGCGCGCCTCCTCGACCAGCCGGCCGAGCGCGCTCGCCCTCGTAGAGCGGCGCCGCCGGCGCCCTCCAGGCGGGCGTCCTCGAGGCCGGCCGCGATCAGGTAATCCTCGAGCTGGGCGTCGTTCTTGAGGTAGCGCTCGGCATTGCCGCGCTTGACCCGGTAGAGCGGCGGCTGGGCGATGTAGAGGTGGCCGGCCTCGATGATCTCCGGCATCTGGCGGTAGAAGAAGGTGAGCAGGAGGGTCCGGATGTGGGCGCCGTCGACGTCGGCATCGGTCATGATGATGATGCGGTGGTAGCGCAGCTTGGCCAAGTCGAAGTCGTCGCGGATGCCGGTGCCGAGCGCTGTGATCATGGTGCCGATCTCGCCCGAGCCCAGGATCTTGTCGAGGCGGGCGCGCTCGACGTTCAGGATCTTGCCGCGGAGCGGTAGAATCGCCTGGAAGACGCGGTTGCGGCCCTGCTTGGCGGAGCCGCCGGCGCTGTCGCCCTCGACCAGGAACAGCTCGGCCTCGGCCGGGTCGCGCGCCTGGCAGTCGGCGAGCTTGCCGGGCAGGTTCGCGACGTCGAGCACGCCCTTGCGCCGGGTGAGCTCGCGCGCCTTCCTCGCCGCCTCGCGCGCCGCGGCCGCCTCGACCGTCTTGGCGATGATGATCTTGGCCGCCCCCGGGTTCTCCTCGAGCCAGCGGTTGAGGCCTTCGCCGATCAACCCCTGGACCACGGGCTGGACCTCGGAGCTGACCAGCTTGTCCTTGGTCTGGGACGAGAACTTGGGGTCCGGCATCTTGACCGAGAGGACGCAGGTCAGGCCCTCGCGCGCGTCCTCGCCGGACAGCGCCACCTTCTCGCGCTTGGCGATGCCGCTCTCCTGGGCGTAGGCCTGGATCGAGCGCGTCAGCGCCGAGCGCAGGCCGATCAGGTGGGCGCCGCCGTCGCGTTGCGGGATGTTGTTGGTGAAGCACAAGGTCGTCTCGTGGTAGCCGTCGTTCCACTCGAGCGCGGCCTGCACCTCGATGCCGTCGCGCTCGCCCGCGAGCAGGATCGGCGGCTGGTGGATCGGGGTCTTGGCGCGGTCGAGGTAGGCGACGAAGGCGAGCAGACCGCCGTCGTAGTGGAGGACGTCCTGGGTGGGCTCGGCGCCGCGCTCGTCGCGCAGCAGGATCGTGAGCCCGGCATTGAGGAAGGCGAGCTCGCGCAGGCGATGCTCGAGGGTCGGGTAGCTGAACTCGGTCTTCGAGAACACATCGATCGAGGGCATGAAGGTGAGCTCGGTGCCGCGCCGGTCGACCACGGCACCGGTGACCGCGAGCGGCGCCACCGGCTCGCCGCCGTCGCGAAAGCGCATCACGTGCTCCTGGCGGTCGCGCCAGATCCGGAGCTCCAGCCATTCCGAGAGCGCGTTGACGACCGAGACGCCGACGCCGTGGAGGCCGCCCGAGACCTTGTAGGAGTTGTGGTTGAACTTGCCGCCCGCGTGCAGCACGGTCATGATCACCTGGGCGGCCGACACCCCCTCGCCCTCGTGGATGTCGGTCGGGATGCCGCGGCCGTTGTCGCGGACGGTGACCGAGCCCTCGGCGTTCAGGATCACCTCGACCCGGTCGCAATAGCCGGCCAGCGCCTCGTCGATCGCGTTGTCGACCACCTCGAACACCATGTGGTGGAGGCCGGAGCCGTCGTCGGTGTCGCCGATGTACATGCCCGGCCGGCGGCGCACGGCTTCCAGGCCCTCGAGGACCTGGATCGAGGTCGAATTGTAGATCTCGTCCGCGACCGGCTCGCGCAGGGCGGGATCAGACGGAGCTGGATGGGGCTGGGTCATGGCGCTGCAGGGTCGAATCCTGAACGGTGAAGAACTGGGCGCGGGCGCCGAGCGGCGCGAACAGGGCGGCCTCGGTGCCGGTGAGCCACACCTGCGCGCCGAGCTCGGTGAGCTCGGCGAACAGCGCCCGGCGGCGCTCGGGGTCGAGATGGGCCAGGGCCTCGTCGAGGAGCAGGACCGGCTGCTGCTCGCCGGCGGCGGCGCGCAGGCGCGCCTCGGCCAGGACCACGGCGATCAGGCAGGCCTTCTGCTGGCCGCTCGAGGCTTCGCGCGCGAGGCGCCCGGTGACCCGGTCGCGGACCCAAAGGTCGCTCCGGTGCGGCCCGATCGCGGTCGTGCCGGTGTCCGCGTCCGCCCGCCGGCCGGCGGCGAGCGCCTCGGCGAAGCGGCCCTCGGCGTCGAGCGCCGAGAGCTCGTCCAGCCAGCTCTCGATCTCACCCTCGAGCCCGAGCTCGGGCTGCGGCAGCCAACCGGGCGCCGCCGCCAGCGCGCCGCTGAGGTCGCGCGTCGCCAGCCGACGGGCGGCCGCGATCGCGACCCCGGCGGCGGCCGCCCGGCGCTCGAGAGCGCCGAGCCAGACCGGCTCCTGGCGCCCGGTCCGCAGCAGCCGCGCGCGCTCGCGCAGGGCCTGCTCGTAGCTCGCGCAGGCGGCCGCGTGCCCCGGATCGCCGACCAGGACCAGGCGATCGAGAAAGCGCCGCCTGGCGCCCGCGCCCTCGCTCAACAGCCGGTCCATCGCCGGGGTCAGCCAGACCACGCTCAGGACCTCGGCAAGCCCCGCCTGGCTCGCTGCCTGGGCGCCGTCGATGCGGGTCAAGCGCCGTTCGCGCAGGCCGTCCTGGACCCGGGCGGTCACGAGGTCGACCGCCCCGCGCGGGCCCTCGACCCGCGCGGCGACCGTCCAGGGCCCGCCACCGATCCGGTCGGCCTCGGCCAGGCGCGCCCGCCGCAGGCCGCGGCCCGGGCTCAGGAACGAGATCGCCTCCAGAAGGTTGGTCTTGCCGGCGCCGTTGGGCCCGGTCAGCACCACCGGCCGCGGGTCGTTCTCGAGGTGCAACCGCGCATAGGAGCGGAAATCGTTCAAGGTCAACCGGCGCAGCGAGGTCGCAGGCGGCCGCATGGCCGGGTTCGCCCCGCCTTGCGGACGCACCGAATCCAGCGCGAGCGCCATCACACCCGCATAGGCATCAGCACATAGAGCGTGCTGCTGTCCTTGGGATCGCGGACCAGGGTCGGCGAGCCGGCATCCGCCATGGCGAACTCGACCTCGTCGCCCTCGATCTGGCTGTTCATGTCGAGGATATAGCGAGCGTTGAAGCCGATCTCCAGCGCCTCGCCGGCAAAACTCACGTCGAGTTCGTCGACCGCGCGGCCGGCGTCGGGGCTGATCGCCGACAGGGTCAATTTGCCGGCGGCGAGGCTGAGCTTGATCGCCCGCCCCTTCTCGGTCGCGATCGTGGCGACCCGGTCGACCGCCTCGCTCAGCGCCTTGGTCGGCGCGACCATGAGCCTGTCGTTGCCGCTCGGGATCACCCGCTCGTAATCCGGGAAGGTGCCATCGATCAGGCGCGAGCGCAGCACCGCGGCGCCGACCCGGAAGCGGATCCGCGCGCTCGAGAGCGCGACCTCGACCTCGGCGCCGGCATCGAGCTCGTCGATCAGCTTGCGCACCTCGCCGACCGTCTTGCGCGGCACGATCACCGCAGGCATGCCCGCAGCGCCCGCCGGCAGCGCGATCTCGACCCGGGCCAGGCGATGGCCGTCGGTGGCGACGCTGCGCAGGCAGCTGGCAGCGCCTTCCTCGACCGCGTGCAGGAAGATGCCGTTGAGGTAGTAGCGCGTCTCCTCGGTCGAGATCGCGAAGCGGGTGCGGTCGATCAGGCGCCTGAGGTCTTCGGCCGGAAGGCCGAAGCTGTGCTCGAGGCCCTCGTCGGTCATCGCCGGGAAGTCGGCGGCCGGCAGGCACGGCAGGTCGAACGTGCTGCGGCCGGCGCGCAGCGTGATCTCGGCGCCGCTCTCGGCGCGCTCGAGACTGATCCGGCAGCCCTCGGGCAGCTTGCGCACGACGTCGTAGAGCGTATGCGCGGGCGCGCTCGTGGCGCCCGGCTGGCTGACCTCGGCCTCGGCCCGCTCGACGACCGACAGGTCCATGTCGGTCGCGGTGAGCGCGAGCCCGCCGCCCTCCGCCTCGAGCTTGACGTTGGACAGGATCGGGATGGTCGTGCGGCGTTCGACGACGCTCTGGACATGGGCGAGCGACCTCAGCAAGGCGGCCCGCTCGATGGCTAGCTTCATGATCGCGCCAAAATTCCAAACGTTGCCGGGCTTTTGCGGCCCGCCGGCCGCTTCGGACCGGCCGCGGCCGCCCCCGGGCAGCCAGCCGTGCCGACCTCGCCCGCCGGGAACCGCAAGGCTACCATCAATCGCTTGAGAAGGCAGCAAGAAACTCCGGCGCGCCGGGCGCCGCGGCGGCCGTCAGCCGGTCAACAGGCGGCGCAGAAGCTCGATGTCCTCGTTGAGGACGCCGTCGACCGCCCGCAGCTCCTCGATCCGGCGGATCGCATGCATGACCGTGGTGTGATCGCGGCCGCCGAACTTGCGCCCGATCTCCGGCAGCGAGCGCGGGGTCAGCTGCTTGGCGAGGTACATCGCCACCTGGCGCGGCCTTGCGACCGCGCGGGCGCGGCGCGCCGACAGCATGTCGGCCATCCTGAGGCCATAGTGCTCGGCGACCTTCTTTTGGATGTCCTCGATCGTGATCCGCCGCTCGTGGGCGCGCAGCAGGTCCTGCAGGACCTCCTGGGCGATCTCGAGGGTGATCGCGCGCCCGACCAGGGTCGCCTGGGCCGCGACCCGGTTGAGCGCGCCCTCGAGCTCGCGGACATTGGCGGTGATCCGATGCGCCAGGAACTCGAGCACCCGATCCGGCACCTCGGCCTCGCGCGCGAGCAGGGCCGCCTTGCGGCGCAGGATGTCGAGGCGGAGATCGTAGGTGGTCGGATGGATGTCGACCACGAGGCCCCAGCCGAGGCGCGAGCGGATCCGCTCCTCGAGCCCCATCAGCTCGGACGGGACTGCGGTCGGCCGAGACCACGATCTGGCGGCCGCGGTCGACCAAAGTATTGAAAGTATGGAAAAACTCCTCCTGGGTGCTGCCCTTGCCGCCGATGAACTGGACGTCGTCGACCATCAGGACGTCGGACGAGCGGAACAGCTCCTTGAAGCTCATGGTGTCCTTGAAGCGCAACGCCTTGATGAACTGGTACATGAACTTTTCGGCCGACAGGTAGACGACCTTGCGGCCCGGGTTCTGGCGCCGGATCTGCCAGGCGATCGCGTGCATCAGATGGGTCTTGCCGAGGCCGACCCCGCCGTAGAGGAACAAGGGATTGAAGGGCGGCGCCTCGAGCTCGGCGACCCGCCTCGCGGCGGCGAAGGCGAGCTCGTTGGGCGGGCCGACCACGAAGTTCTCGAAGGTGCAGCGCGGATCGACCGGGGCGCCGATCTCGCCGTCGGCGGCCGGCGGCGCCTCGAGCGGCGGCGTGGTCGTGCCGAGGGCGGGCGCGGGGCCCGCGGGCTTTGCCGGCGGTGGTGCGGGAGAGGTCGTGACGGTCGCGGTCTCGACGATCAGCGCGATGCCGCGGACCGCCGGGTTGAGCCGGTGCCAGAGCGCCCGGATGCGATCGGCGTAGTGGGCCGCGATCCAATCGCGCAGGAACCGGGTGGGCACGGCGAGCCGCACCCGATCGCCCTCGATGCCGGTCAGCTGCAGCGGTCCGAGCCAGGTCCGGTAGGTGGTCTCTCCGAATTCCGCGCGCAGCATACCCTGCACCTGCGACCATTGCTGGTCCAGGCCATGGATGGCGCTCTCGGGTCGGAGGCTCATGGGGACCCCAGGCTCGCTTACCAACAGCCAGCTGCTCATGCCCGAGGACACTGGCATGGGCATTGAGACGCCGAAATATTCATGTTCTGGACATGAAGATCCCCGTCTGATCGACAAGTATCGATCCGTGATCGCTAAGACGCCCGATATTCACGGCGGAACGCTGGAGGCTCAGCTCTTGCCCGGCAGGATATGCCGGCCGGCCGCGCATGGCAAGGTGATCGAAAGGAGAACGTTAAATATCGCCCGTCAGTTGATAAATAGTGCTGAATGACAACAACGTCGCGACCCCCGCCTGCCACAGTCATTTCGCTCAATTGCGGGCAAAATTATTCGACGAATCACAGTCACGACAAGACAGGGCGGAAGACTTGGCGGCGGTCCGCGGCAATCGGACCGGTATTTCGCCTCTAAGGAGACGGCGAGGCTAGGCTGTTCACCTTTTTCGCAAGGCGCGAGATCCGCCGCGAGGCGGTATTCAGCTTGAGCACGCGCTTGGTGACCGCGCGCCGGATTTCCGGCTCGGCAACCTGTAGTGCCGTCCGCGCCGCCTCCGGGTCGCCCGTCGCCACCGCCTGCTCAACCCTCTTTATGAAGGTCCGGACCCGGCTGGTGCGGGCCCGATTGATCACGGTCCGCTTGACCGTCTGCCGGATCCGCTTTTTCGCGGAACGATGATGCGCCATGCGTCGCTGCCCCGTCCAACCGAGATCGAAGCGAGCCCTATAGCGCCGCCTCGGCCCGCCGTCAACGGCGCCAGCGCCCGGCCGCGCGGCTCACCGGTTGTTGAAATCGGGCGTCCGCTTCTCGCCGAACGCCTGCATGCCCTCCTTGCGATCCTCGGTCGCAAAGGTGGCGTAGAACACGCGCCGCTCGAACCGGATCCCCTCCTGCAGGCTGGTCTCGTAGGCGACGTTGACCGCCTCCTTGGCGAGGGCCACGATCGGCTGCGACTTCTCGGCGATGGTCTGGGCGAGCTTGAGCGCCTCGTCGAGCAGATCGGCGAGCGGCACGACCCTGGCCACCAGATTGGCCCGCTCGGCCTCTTCGGCGTCCATCATGCGGCCCGTGAGCACCATCTCCATGGCCTTGGACTTGCCGACCGCCCGGGTCAGCCGCTGGGTCCCGCCGGCGCCGGGCAGGGTCCCGAGATTAATCTCGGGCTGGCCGAACTTGGCGTTGTCGGCGGCGATGATCACGTCGCACATCATCGCGAGCTCGCAACCGCCGCCGAGCGCATAGCCGGCGACCGCGGCGATGATCGGCTTGCGCCGCGCCGCAACCCGCTGCCACGGGCCGATGAAGTCGCTCTGCAGGGCGCCGATGAAGTCCTTGTCCTGCATCTCCTTGACGTCGGCGCCGGCGGCGAAGGCCCGGTCCGAGCCGGCGATCACCATGACCGCGATTTCGGGATCGGCATCGTAGCCGTCGAGGGCCTGGTTGAGCTCGCCGATCAGATCGGCATTCAAGGCATTGAGCGCCTGCGGCCGGTTCAGGGTGATCAGCCCGATCGGCCCGCGGCTCTCGACCAGGATGGTCTCGTAGGCCATGCTAGCTCGCTCCTCGTGCTCGCTGCTGTCCCGGCCCGAGAGGCGCCCGCCAGGGGGCGAGCGCAGGCGGCCGGAAAAGAGCCAGCCGGTATAGGGCCAACCCCCGGCCGGCGTCCAGCCCCGATTTGGCCGCCGCGCGCGCCGCGCGCGGGGCGCTTCAGCGCTGACAGCGGCGGCACCAGAAGGTAGCGCGGCCGGCCTGGACCTGCTTTTCGATCGGCCGGCCGCAGACCGTGCAGGGCAGGCCGGCCCGGCCGTAGACCGCGAAGTGGTCCTGGAAGAAGCCGAGTTCGCCGTCGGTCTGAACATAGTCCCGCAAGCTCGAGCCGCCGGCCGCGATCGCCTCCTCCAGCACGCTGCGGATCGCCGTCGCCAGGCGCCTGGCCTCGGCCGGGCGCAGGAAGCCCGCCGTCCGGCAGGGTGACAGCCGCGCCCGATGGAGGCCCTCGCAGGCGTAGATGTTGCCCACGCCCACCACCAGGCGCTGGTCCATGAGCGCGCTCTTGAGCGGGCTCCTGCGGCCGGCGAGCACGGCGCCGAGCGCCTGGCCGGTGAAGCTCGGGGCGAGCGGCTCGAGGCCCAGGCCCATGAGCCGCGGATGCTCTTTGAGGCCTTGGGTCGGGATCAGATCGAGCATGCCGAAGCGGCGCGGATCGACGAAGCGCAGCCGGCTGCCGTCGTCGAAGCCGAAGGTCAGATGCTCGTGCGGGCCGGCGGGCGGACCGTCGAACAGCAACCGCCCGGACATGCCCAGATGGAGCAGCAGGCTCTGATCGTCGTCGAGGCCGGCCAGGATGTACTTGGCCTGGCGCGCGACGCTCTGCACGCGCCGCCCGACCAGGCGATCGGCGAGCCGTTCGGGCAGCGGGAAGCGCAGGTCCAGGCGCCGCTGCTCGAGCGCGGTGATCCGGCGGCCGGGCAGGCGCGCGGCCAGGGCCCGGACGATGGTCTCGACTTCCGGCAGCTCGGGCATCGCTTGCCAGCGCGCGGTCGCGCTTGTCCCGGCGTCCGCGCTCCCCTAAAAGGCGATCCTGTTCAGCCGCGCCGCGGCTCCTGAGGCGCCGTCCCGATGACCGATCCCGTCGACCACGCCCGGCAGCGGCTCGCCTCCTCGTTCGGCTACCAGGAGGTGCCCCCCGAGCACAAGTCCCGCCTCGTCGGCGAGTTGTTCGCGCGGGTCGCCGGCCGCTACGATCTGATGAACGACCTGATGAGCGCGGGTGTGCACCGGCTGTGGAAGTCGGCGCTGATCGACTGGCTGGCGCCGCGGCCGGGCATGCGCCTTCTGGACGTGGCCGGCGGCACGGGCGACATCGCGTTGCGGGTGCTCGAGCGGGCGGCAAGGCGCCCGGGCCCGCCGCCCGAGGTGATCGTCTGCGACATCAACGGCGCCATGCTCGAGGTCGGCCGCGACCGGGCCCTCGATCAGAACCGTCTGGCCGGGCTCCGCTTCGTCTGCGCCGACGCCGAGGCGCTGCCGCTCGCGGCCCGCTCGGTCGACGCCTATACGATCGCCTTCGGCATCCGCAACGTCACCCGGATCGAGCGCGCGCTCGCCGAGGCGAGGCGCGTGCTCAGGCCCGGCGGCCGGTTCCTCTGCCTCGAGTTCTCGAGGTTGCGGCTGGCCGGCCTCGAGCAGCTCTACGAGGCCTATTCCTTCGCCGTCGTGCCCTGGCTCGGCGAACAGGTCGCGGGCGACCGGGCGGCCTACCAGTATCTGGTCGAGAGCATCCGCCGCTTTCCCGACCAGGCGACCTTCGCCCGGCTGATCGAGCGCGCCGGCCTCGGCCAGGTCCGCTTTCGCAATCTGTCGGGCGGGATCGCGGCGCTGCACTCGGCCTGGCGGCTGTAGGCCGGACGATGCTGCGCTCGAGCCGCCATCTCTGGCGCATGGTCGGCATCGGACGCTGCCTGGCCCGCTCCAACGCCCTGTTCCCGCTCGAGCTCCTGCCGCTGCCCGAGGCGGCGCTGCGGCTCGTCCGCCGGCTGTCGCGCCAGGACGCGCCGGGGCGGCCCGGCCAGCGTCTGGCCCGCGCCCTTCAGGAGCTCGGCCCGAGCTTCATCAAGCTCGGCCAGAGCCTCGCCACCCGCGCCGACCTGCTCGGCCAGGAGCTGGCGGCCGACCTCTCCCAGCTGCAGGACGATCTGCCGCCGTTCGAGGCGGCACTCGCCCGCCAGCAGATCGAGCACGAGCTCGGCCGGCCGCTTGGCGAGCTGTTCTCGAGCTTCGACGACCGGCCCGTCGCGGCGGCCTCGATCGCCCAGGTGCATTTCGGGGTCACCAGCGCGGGCGAGGAGGTTGCGATCAAGGTGCTGCGGCCCGGGATCGAGCGCCAGATGGCGCGCGACATCGACTTCTTCACCTGGATCGCCACCTGGGTCGAGCGTCTCCAGCCGGGCTACCGCCGGCTCAAGCCGATCAAGGTGGTCGAGACCTTCGCGCTCTGGACCCGCCTCGAGATGGACCTCCGCCTCGAGGCGGCCGCCGCCTCCGAGCTCGCCGAGAACTTCGAGGGCGATGCGGGCTTCCGGGTGCCGCGGGTCGACTGGCAGCGGACCGCGCGCCGGGTGCTGACGCTGGAGCGGGTGAGCGGGATCGCCTCCGACGAGCGCGACGCCCTGCTTGAGGCCGGCTTCGATCCCGATCAGATCCTGGCCAAGGCGGCCGAGGCTTTCTTCAAGCAGGTGTTCCGCGACGGCTTTTTCCACGCCGACATGCATCCCGGCAACATCTTCATCGACGCGCGGGGTGATCTGGTGCCGGTCGATTTCGGCATCATGGGCCGGCTCGACCGGCCGACCCGCCGCTACCTCGGCGAGATGCTGCTGGGTTTCCTTTCCGCCGACTACCAGCGGGTCGCCGACGTCCACTTCACGGCCGGCTACGTGCCCGCCGATCAGGACAAGGCGGCGTTCATGCAGGCCTGCCGGGCGATCGCCGAGCCGATCCGCGGCCGCCCGCTGGCCGAGATCTCGATCGCCCGCCTGCTCGGCCAGCTGTTCGAGGTCAGCGAGACTTTCGCCATGGAGACCCAGCCGCAGCTGCTGTTGCTGCAGAAGACCATGGTCGTGGCCGAAGGCGTCGGCCGGGCGCTCAACCCCGCGCTCAACATGTGGCAGCTCGCCCAGCCCCTGATCGAGAGCTGGATCGCCGACAACCTCGGGCCACAGGCGCAGCTCAAGAGCGCGGTCGAGGACGGGCTCGAGGCGGCAAGGCGGCTGCCGCATCTGGTCGAGCGCGCCGAGCGCACGCTGGACGCCTTCGCCAATGGCGGCATCCGGCTCCATCCGCAGTCGCTGACCGCGCTCGCCGGCCGCGCCAGCCGCTCCTCCGGCAGCCTGTTGCCCTGGGCGCTGTGCCTCCTCCTGGGCGGGCTCCTGCTCGGCATCCTGCTGCACTGAGCGGCGCGCAGGTGTGGGGGCGGGCGCGGCCGCGCCGGAGCCCACCCTAGGGCAATTCACACTTCGTCCCGGCGCGATTTCGGGTTGGGTCCTCCTTGCCGAAGCGGCCGCCGTTACTCATTTCAGAGAGTGTGATCTGAGCCCAGGAGGTGGACGCGGCGCAGTGCAAGGACGCAGGATTGTGCTGATCATCGCGGGCGGCATCGCGGCGTACAAGAGCCTCGAGCTGATCCGGCGCCTGCGTGAGCGCGGCGTCGGGGTGCGCTGCGTCCTCACCCGGGCCGGCGAGCAGTTCGTCACGCCGCTCGCGGTAGCGAGCCTCGCGGGCGAGAAGGTGTTCGGCGATCTGTTCTCGCTCACCGACGAGGCCGAGATGGGCCACATCCGGCTGTCGCGGGACGCGGATCTGGTGGTCGTGGCGCCGGCGACCGCGGACCTGATCGCCAAGATGGCGAACGGATTGGCCGACGATCTGGCCTCGACGGCCCTGCTCGCGACCGACAAGCCGGTGCTGATCGCGCCGGCCATGAACCCGCAGATGTGGCAGCATCCGGCGACCCGACGCAACCTCGCGCAGCTCGCGGCCGATGGCATCCGGCGGGTGGGTCCGGCGCCCGGCGACATGGCGTGCGGCGAGATCGGGGTCGGCCGCATGTCCGAGCCCGCCGAGATCCTGGCCGCGATCGAAGCGCTGCTGACGCCGGCGGAGGGAACCCTCGCGGGCATCCGCGCGTTGGTGACGAGTGGTCCCACAGTCGAGGCGATCGATCCGGTGCGCTTCATTGCCAACCGCTCGTCGGGCAAGCAGGGCCACGCGATCGCGGCGGCGCTGGGGGCGGCCGGCGCCGAGGTCACCCTGGTCAGCGGTCCGGTGCACGAGCCGGACCCGGTCGGGGTCAAGGTGATCCGGGTGGAGACGGCGGAGCAGATGCTGGCGGCTTGCCGGGCCGCCCTGCCGGTGAGCGTCGCGATCTGTGCGGCGGCAGTGGCCGACTGGCGGGTCGCCGAGCCGCTCACCCGCAAGCTCAAGCGCCGGTCCGGCCGGCCGCCGACGCTGGTCCTGGCCGAGAATCCGGACATCCTCAAGACGCTTGCGCGGGCGGGGCCGACGCGCCCGGCGCTGGTGGTGGGCTTTGCCGCCGAGACCGAGGACCTCGAGGCCAACGCGCGCCACAAGTTGGAAGCCAAGGGTTGTGACTGGATCGTTGCCAATCACGTCTCGATGGATGAAGGGACGTTCGGCAGCGTTTACAACACTGTGAAACTGATCCGCGCGGATGCCGAGCCCGAGGCTTGGCCGAGGATGTCGAAGGCCGAGGTCGCTTCGCGGCTGGTGGCATGCATAGCGGCGCATCTGCGCAACACCTCAGCGGTCGCGGCGTAAGCCGCGTGCGAGCGGGCCGACCCGCACGGTTTGGCGGGGCTGGAGCTGAGGTCGGGCACAACCCAAACGCGGGACGTGTTGTCATGTTGAGGCCCTCAAAGAAACTGGTGCTGGCGCTCGAGGCGGTCGCCGACATCGCCTATCATGGCGGTGCCGAACCGGTGCAAAGTCAGGATATCGCGCGGCGCCTGTGCCTGCCGCGCCGCTATCTCGAGCAGGTCATGCAGCAACTGGTGCGGGCGGGCATCCTGCGCGGGGTGCGGGGCCCGCGCGGCGGCTATCGCCTGGCCCGCGAGCGGCGCCGGGTCAGCGTCGGCGACGTCGTCCGGGTGGTCCGCGGGATCGAGGATCTGCCGGCGCAGGAGGACCTCGCCTCGGCGTCGCGGCTCGGCCGCCGGGTGATCGGGCCGTTCTGGTCGGCCACGGAGCAGGAGCTGATGGCCCGCCTCGACCGGGTCACGATCGAGGACCTCTGCCGGCGCGCCGAGGAGCAGGGGGTGGCGAGCGAGGCGCTGCGCGCGGTCGACTACGCCGTCTAGGAGGGCCGTCCAGAGGGGCCGGGACCCGGCCTGGAAGGGTCAAGGCCGGCCAGGGGGCGCCCCAGCGAGCCGGCGGCACCGGCGGCGAGGCCGCTAGAGCTGCGGGTGGAGCGCGTTGGCGCGCGCCTCGAGCTGGTCGGCCTCGTCGTACTTACGCAGCTCACGCAGCACCTGGGCGAGGTTGCGGATGGTCGTGACCAGATCCGCATTGTCGGCGCCGAGCGCCTTTTCCTCAATCGCCAGCGCCCGCCGCAACAGGGGCTCGGCCTTGACGTAGATCCCGCGATCATATTGCAGGAGGGCGAGGTTGTTGAGGCCGAGCGCCAGGCTCGGGTGATCGGGGCCGAGGCTCTTCTCGTCGATCGCCAGCGCCCGCGTGTAGAGCGGCTCGGCCTCGTCGAAGCGGCGCTGGGTGCGGTAGAGTTCGGCCAGATTGTTGAGCGTGAGCGCGAGCTCCGGATGATCGGGACCGAGCGCTGCCTCCTTGATCGCGATGCTCCGTTTGTAGAGGTCTTCGGCGGTCGCGTAGTCGGCCTTGGCGAAGTACGCGACCGCGAGATTGTTCAGACTCTGCGCGGTCTCCGGATGATTGGGGCCGAGGCTCTTCTCGCGGATCGCGAGCGCGCGGCGGTGCAATTTGATCGCCTCGTCGATCCGCCCCTGGATGCGGTCGAGCTCGGCGAGGTTGGAGAGTGTCGTGGCGAGCGAGGGATGCTGCGGGCCAAGCGCCTTCTCCTCGACCGCAAGCGCCTGCTCGTAGAGGGGTGCCGCCTCGTCGTAACGGCCCTGGGCGTAATAGAGGGTGGCCATATTCTGACGGGTCTCGGCGGTCGTCAGATGGTCGGCGCCATAGGACGCCGTGCGGATCTCGAGCGCCCGCTTGTAGAGTGGCTCGGCGTCGGCGAAGCGGCCTTCGTTGGCATAGAGAACGCCCAAATTGTTGAGGGTCTGGGCGACCTCGGGGTGGTTGGGGCCGAAGGCCTTCTCGCGGATCGCGAGCGCGCGTTTATGCAAAGGCTCGGCCTCGTCGTAGCGCCCCAGCACGCGATAGAGCTCGGCCAGGTTGTTGCAGCTCTGCGCGACGTCGGGGTGATCCGGGCCGAGCGCCTTCTCGCGCATGGCGAGCAACTCGCGGTAGTGCGGCTCGGCCGCCAGGTAGCGGCCCTGGGCGTGCAGGATGTAAGCCAGATTGTTGACGCTGGTCGCCCGCCGCGGGTCGGTCTCGGTGTACTGGTCGCTCAGGCGCAACGCGTCGCGGAACAGGTTTTCGGCGTCGCGCAGCCGGCCCTCGTCGGCGGCGCGCAGGCCGGATTTGCTGACCTCGTACCATTCATCGTTCTGCGCCCAGCCCGGCGCCGAGGCGACCATGAGCAGGGCTACGAGCAGGCCGGCGGCCAGGCGACGAGGTACGATCGCCATGCTCCCTCCGATCTCGATCACCGCTAGGTAACCATGAAACGATCCGTGAACCTATCCACAATTTGGTTAACGGCTGATGGAGATTGCTCGCCTTGCGGGACAAGATCGGCCATCCCGCCCAACGCGCCGATCCCGCCGGCAGCCGAGGGGTTGAGCCCCGGCGGCGTCAGTCGAGCAGGCTGAGCAGGAAGCGCAGGCCCACGGTCAAAAGGAACAGCGCGAACGCGAGCTCGAGCTTGCGTCGCGAGATGCCATGCGCGATGCGCACGCCGAGCGGCGCGGCGGCGACGCTGGTCGGGATGATCAGCAGCGCGCCGAGCAGGCTGACGTAGCCGAGCGAGCCCGGCGGCAGGCCGGCGACCCCCCAGCCCGCCCAGACGAAGCCGAGCGCGCCCGGGATCGAGATCAGCGGCCCGAAGCCCGACGAGGTCGCGACCGCGCGCTGGATCGACTGGCCGTAAACGGTCATGAGCGCGGTGATGAACACGCCGCCGCCGACGCTCATCAGCGTCGAGACGAGACCCACGAAGCCGCCGTACAGCGCGCGGAAGGGCTGGCCCGGGATACGGTCCCCGAGCAGCCAGTCGCGCCCGAAGATGAGCTTGATCGCCATCAAGGTCGCCGCGCCGACCCAAACCACCTTGAGGACGTCATCGCTGGCGTAGCGCGCCAGCAGGGTGCCGAGCCCGACGCCGACCACCACCGGCACCGCCATCGAGCGCAGCAGATCCATGTCCACCGCACCCCTTGCCCGATGGGCGGTGAACGAGCGGATCGAGGTCGGCACGATCACGGCGAGCGAGGTGCCGACCGCGAGATGCAGCCGCAGGTCGTCGTCGACGCCGAGCGCGCCGAACAGCTCGTAGAGAAGCGGCAACAGAATGCCGCCGCCGCCGATCCCGAGCAGCCCGGCGAGCAGCCCGGTGACGAAGCCCGCGACCAGCAGCGCGCCGACCAGGAGCACGAGCTCGCCCCAAGACACCCCAAGCTCCATGGCGTCACCATCCTCCCGCGTGGCCCGACATGAGATCGCGGCCATGACCCGGCTTGCTCTCGCCGGCCGCGGCAGGCATAGAGTCGCGCTCGGCAGATCGACCGTCACGATAGCCACGGAACGCCGGCGTGAACATCGCCCGTCTGTTCATCCGCGCGGGCTTGCGGGCAGGCCGAGCGCCCGGCCGTGGCGCGCGGGCCCGCGGCGCTCTTGACCTACGGCCAGTTGCTGCGGCGGGCGGCGGTCATGGCCGGGCGGCTGCGCGCCGTCCACGGGCTGCAACCCGGCGATCGCGTCGCGCTGGCGATGACGAACTGCGCCGAGTACGTCGAGCTGCTGCTCGCCGGCTGGCATGCCGGGCTGACCATGGTGCCGGTCAACGCCAAGCTGCACCCGCGCGAGCTCGCCTATATCCTGGATCACGCCGGCGCCAGGCTCGGCTTCGCGACCCCGGACCTGATCGACGCCGTCGGTCCGCTCGAGACGGAGCTCGAGGGTCTGCGGCTGATCGAGGTCGGCGGCCGCGACGATCTGGCGCTGCGCGCGGGCGAACCGGTGGCGCTCACCGAGGTCCTGCCGGACGCGGTCGCCTGGTTGTTCTACACCAGTGGGACCACCGGCCGGCCCAAGGGCGCGATGCTCACGCACAAGAACCTCCTGGCGATGACGCTCAGCTACTTCGCCGACGTCGACCGGATCGGCCCGGGCGATGCCATCCTCCACGCCGCGCCGATGTCGCACGGCTCGGGGCTCTACATCCTGCCGCACGCCGCGATGGCCGCCTGCCAGATCGTGCCGGCAAGCGGCGGCTTCGACCCGTCCGAGGCCTTCGAGCTGCTGGACGGCCATCGGGGCGTGACCCTGTTCGCTGCGCCCACGATGGTCAAGCGTCTGGCCGAGCACCCGCTCGCGGGCCAGACCGACCACCCGGGCCTCAAGACCATCGTCTACGGCGGCGGCCCGATGTACCAGGCCGACCTGGAGCGGGCGCAGGCGGTCTTCGGCCACCGGCTGGCTCAGATTTACGGCCAGGGCGAGAGCCCGATGTGCATCACGGCCCTCGACAAGCGGGCGCACGCCGAGGCGGCTCACCCGCGCTACCGCGAGCGGCTCGCCTCGGTCGGCACCGCCCAGCTGGTGGTCGAGGTCCGGGTCGCCGACGAGGACGACCGTTCGCTGCCCGCGGGCGAGCCCGGCGAGGTCCTGGTTCGCGGCGACAGCGTGATGCGCGGCTACTGGCGGGACCCCGACGCCAGCGCCCTGACCTTGCGCGGCGGCTGGCTGCACACGGGCGACATAGGGGTCATGGACGCGGACGGCTTTCTCACGCTCCACGACCGTTCCAAGGATTTGATCATCTCGGGCGGCTCGAACGTCTATCCGCGCGAGGTCGAGGAGGTCCTGCTCGACCATCCCGCCGTCCGGGAGGCGGCCGTGGTCGGCGAGCCCGACGCCGAGTGGGGCGAGGCCGTCATTGCTTTCGTCGTGCCGGGCGACGGCGAGCGCCCGGCCGCGGCCGACCTCGACGCCCATTGCCTGGCCCGGATCGCCCGCTTCAAGCGCCCGAAGGTCTATCGCTTCGTCGCCGCCCTGCCCAAGAACGCCTACGGCAAGGTGCTCAAGACTGAACTCCGGATGGCACTGCGGCCGCCGACGCGGTGACCGGCCCGGGCCCGGCCCGACGCCCCAGAACGGCCGGCAGGCTAGCTCTCGCTGCGCGCCTCCGCCACCTCGTTCGGCACGCAGCGGCTCCACTCAAAGCTGCGGGCGAGCATGGGCCACTGGAACTCCTCGCGCGGCATGCCGGCGTAGGCGCCGACGTTGCGGGTCTGCTCGCTGGTGACCTTGACCAGCTCCGCCCGGGTCGCTTCGCACTGGTCGGCCGACCTGAACTCGCGCACCCGCCGCCATTGCTCGATCGGCGCCTCGGTCTCGGCCGAAAGTTCGGTCAGGATCTGGAGGCGCGCCTCAGGCGTGGGCGCTGCCTGGACCTGCTGGAACAGGCCCCGCAGCGAGCTTTGCTCCTGTTTGCTCATGCGCTCGAGGTTGCCCGGAAACCGAGCCTTGCCATCGGGCAGGTACTCGAAGGTGCTCAGGAACGCGGCGGTCAGCGTGTTGTCCGGCGGCGCGATCAGGATCCAGTCCTGCGTCAAGGCCGGGACCGGCGGGCTTTGCATCTTGGGGGCGGGGGTCAGGGAGCAACCGCCGAGCAGCGCCGCCGCGCCGGCGACCATGGCAACGAGAGTGCGCATCGCATCTCCACCTGCTGGGAGGGATCGGATCAGGGGCGAACCGTGATGAAGGGGCCTCGGAACGATGGCCGACGCAGGGTTCCACTTCGCCTTGGCGCCGCCGCGAGCTACTGTCATCGACCGTCATGGAAATCAACAAGCCGGACCGATAGTTTATTCGGCCTTACCGGGCCGGCCGAGTCAAGCGCTCTCGCTTGACGCGGTGATCGAGGCGGCCCCAGATCCGGGGCGCAACGTACCCGGGAGGCGAGGACCATGGGCGGGAGGCTCGAGGACAAGGTGGCGCTGATCAGCGGCGCGGGCTCGATCGGGCCGGGCTGGGGGAACGGCAAGGCGACCGCGGTGCTGTTCGCGCGCGAGGGCGCCAAGGTGTTCGGGGCCGATCTCGACCTCGAGGCCGCGGCCGAGACCCGAGCTATCATCGAGCAGGAGGGCGGCGCCTGCGTCATTCATGCCGCCGATGTCGCACAGGCCGCAAGCGTCGAGGCCATGGTGGCGGCTTGCCTGGGCGCGTTCGGACGGATCGACGTCCTGGTCAACAACGTCGGCATCGCGCGCACCGGCGGCATCGTCGCGACCGCCGAGGCCGACTGGGACCAAGTCTGTGACGTCAATCTCAAGAGCGTTTTTCTGACTTGCCGGCAGGTGGTGCCGGTCATGGAACGTCAGGGCAAGGGCGCAATCGTCAACATCGCCTCGATCGCCGCCCACCGCTGGACCGGCGTCAACTATGCGAGCTACTACGCGACCAAGGGCGGCGTCGTGGCGCTCTCCCGCGCGATCGCGCTCGAACTCGCGAAGAAGGGCATCCGCTGCAACTCGGTCTCGCCGGGCCTCATGAACACGCCCATGGTCCACCACGGCCTGACCGCGGCCTATGGGGCCGAAGGCGACGTCGAGAACCTGATCCGGGTGCGCGACGCCCAATGCCCCATGGGCCATATGGGCACCGGCTGGGACACGGCCTATGCCTGCCTCTACCTCGCCTCCGACGAGGCCAAGTATGTCACTGCCCACGACCTCGTGGTCGACGGCGGCATCACCGCGAAGATGGCATGAGGCGTCGGGGTTGTGCCGGCACCGTATTTGCGCCCTACTGGTTCCGAATTGCGGTGAGCTTGGAGCCGGGCATGCCGCTCGGCCTGTCGATCAAGAACGCCCCCGACGAGATGGTGAGGCGCCTCAAGGAGCGCGCCGAGGCGCGGCGGATGAGTTTCGAGCTGATCACGCTCGACCGCCAGTTGGCGGCGGCCAGTGCGGGCGATCGGCTGGCGTAGCGCGCTTGGGCTGGGAGGGCCGCGATGACGGACTATCTCGGAATGCTGCGCCTGGACGGGCGGGTCGCCCTGGTGACCGGCGGCGGCAACGGCATCGGGCGGGCGACCTGTCAGGCGCTGGCCGACGCGGGCGCCCAGGTCGCGGTCGCCGACATGGACCTCGAGGCCGCGCAGCGGGTCGCGGCCGAGATCGGGCGCGGCGACGCGCACCGGCTCGACGTCACCGACGAGGCGGGCGTCGAGGCGGTGGTCGATGCGATCGCCGACCGTCACGGCCGGATCGACATCCTGATCAACAATGCCGGCCTCGGCGCGCGCGTGCCGACCATCGAGCTTGCCGACCGAGCGCTGGCGCCAGGTCATGGCGGTCAACCTCGATGGCAGCTTCTTTTGCGTGCGCGCCGCCGGCCGGCACATGCTCGGGGCGAAGCGGGGCGCGGTCGTCAATCTCGCCTCGATCATGGGCCTGGTCGGCGGCGGCCACTACCCGAACCTCGCCTACCACAGCGCCAAGGGCGCGCTCGTCAACTTCACCCGCGCGCTCGCCTGCGAATGGGCGCCGCACGGCATCCGGGTCAACGCGGTCGCCCCGACCTTCGCCCGCACCCGCCTGACCGAGCCGCTGCTCGGCGACCCCCTGATGGTCGAGCGGCTGCTTGCCGAGACGCCGCTCGGCCGCTTCGTCGAGCCCGAGGAGGTCGCCGCGGCGATCCTGTTTCTCGTGAGCGATGCAGCCAGCATGATCACGGGCGTCACGCTGCCGGTCGACGGCGGCTGGACCGCCCGCTGACGCCCGCGGCTGGCAGGCGGGACCGGCAGGAACCCGGGTGGCGCAGGTCAAGATCTATGGCGAGCGGGCGCATCTCGGCCGCGTGCGCGCCGCCCTCTCGGAAGCCGTGCACGCCTGCCTTTGCGAGGCCTTGGGGCTACCGGCGGACAAGCGCTTCCAGCGCTTCATCGCGCTCGATCCGGCCGACTTCATCCATCCGCCGGACCGCAGCGACGCCTATACGATCATCGAGATCAGCATGTTCGAGGGTCGGACGGCGGAGACCAAGCGGGCGTTGCTCGAGCTGCTGATGGCGCGGATTCCGGAGCGGCTCGAGATCGCCGCCTCCGACCTCGAGATCACGATCTTCGAGACGCCGCCCGCCCATTGGGGCATCCGCGGCCGGACCGGTGACCGGCTGGCGCTCGGCTATCGGATCGACGTGTGAGCGGACCGGCTCAGCTCCTCCTGGTCGCGGCCTGCGCGCTCGTCGACGTCGACCACCGGACGCTGCTGACGCGCCGGCCGGAGGGCAAGCCGATGGCGGGGTTGTGGGAGTTCCCGGGCGGCAAGGTCAGGCCCGGCGAGACGCCCGAGGCCTGCGTGATCCGCGAGCTCGAGGAGGAGCTGGGGCTCGACGTCGCGGCCAACTGCCTGGCGCCGCTCACCTTCGCCTCGCACCGCTACGCCGCGTTTCATCTCCTGATGCCGCTCTACGTCTGCCGGGTCTGGACGGGCCTGCCCGAGCCCCGCGAGGGGCAGGCGCTGAAGTGGCTGAGGCCGCGCGAGATGGAGCGCCTGCCGATGCCGCCGGCCGACCGGCCCGCTGGTCGCGTTCCTGCGCGACTTCCTGTAACGCCGCCCGCCGCCGCGCCCGGCCGATGGACCGCCGGGGGCGCATCGTGATAGACCGCCCGAGAGCGATAGCCTCGGGGAGCTGAGCCATGCGATTTGCCGGTCAGGTCGCAATCGTCACCGGCGGCGGCAACGGCATTGGCCGCGCCTGCGCCGAGGCGTTCGCGGCTGAAGGGGCGGCGGTCGCGGTCGCCGATATCGATGGCGGCGCGGGCGCCGCGGTCGCGCGCGCGATCGAGGCCGCGGGCGGCCGGGCGACCTTCGTCGAGACCGACGTCGGCGATGCTGCCCAGGCCCTGCGCCTGGTCGAGCGGACGCTCGCCGCCTTCGGCCGGCTCGACGTGCTGATCAACAACGCCGGCATCATCAAGACCGCCGATTTCCTCGAGATCAGCGAGGCCGACTTCGACGCCGTGCTCAGGGTCAACCTCAAAGGCGTGTTCCTGGTCGGCCAGGCGGCCGCGCGCGCCATGGTCAAGCAGGGCAAGGGTGCCATCGTCAACATGTCCTCGGCCAATGCCGTGGTCGCGATCGCCAATCAGGTGCCGTATGTGACCAGCAAGGGCGCGGTCAACCAGCTGACCAAGGTCATGGCGCTGGCGCTCGCGGGCAAGGGCGTCCGGGTCAACGCGATCGGCCCGGGCTCGATCCTGACCGACCTGCTGAAGGTCGTGATGGACGACGAGGCGGCGCGCCAGCGGATCCTCTCGCGGACTCCGATGGGCCGCTGCGGCGAGCCGGCGGAGATCGCCAAGGTGGCCCTGTTCCTCGCCAGCGACGAGGCGAGCTACATCACCGGCCAGACCATCTATCCCGACGGCGGCCGCCTTGCGCTCAACTACACGGTGGCCGTTCCCGAGTGAGCCCGCCCCCGGTGGCGCGGCCGCCCGCGAGCATACTTCGGTGCACGCCAAGCCTCGCCCTGAAGCCGTCGTCAACCAGCGCTTAAGACTGTCGCCCTAGCCTGGTGCCTCCCTTTTTGCCGCCCATGGGGGGCGAACGCGATGCGGAGGCTCACGAGGATTTTCTTCGTGAACTGGGTGGCCTGCTGGCTGACCCTCGGGCTCGGTTTCTGGGGAACTGCGGCGTTCTCCTGGCCGGCGGCCGCAAGATCGGCAGACGGTGGCGAGGCCTGGCGGGTGCTCGAGAAGCATGGCTCGGTGCGGTTCCGGGCGCCGGGCGAGACGCAATGGTCGCAAGCGGCGCTCGGGACCGCGCTCCCGCCGGGCAGCCGTGTCGTCACCGATGCGAGCGGCTGGGCGGTCATCCAGCACGCCGACGGCAATTTCTGGGTCGAGCCGAATGCGCGCTTCGTGCTGCCGACGTCGGACGTGGCTCTGGTCCGGCAGGAGGTGGGGAGCCTGCATTACCGGATCACGAGGATGGGGCAGCGGCGGTTCGAGGTCGAGACGCCGTACGCCTCGCTGGTCGTCAAAGGCACCGTCTTCGACGTGCGGGTCGCCAGGACCGCCATGGCCGTCGACGTCGCGCGTGGCTGGGTCGGCATCGAAACCCCACAGGGAGCCAGGGCAGACCTGCGGGAAGGCCAAGGGGCCCGGATCGGCACGGGCGCCCAGTCGAGACTCGAGGTGCGGCCGGCTCCCGGCCAGGCGTTCGCGCCGGTGGCGGCCGACCCGCAGATCACGCCTGCAGTGCAGCCGCGCGGCGTCGATCCTGCCGATCAGGCCACTGGCGGTGCCGGCGGCGAAGCGGGTGAGACAAAAAGCTGGTTCGAGCGCTTTCTCGATACGCTGCCGGGCTGGGACCGCGGCGGCCTCGGCGGCGGGTCCGGCGGAGACGGCGGCGGCTCGAGCAACAGCGCCTCCGGTGGCAGCCACTCGGCCAGCTCTGACTCCAGCGGCAGCAACAGCAGCAGCAGCTCGGGCTCCGGCAGCTCCGGCAGCAGCGCTTCCGGCAGCAGCGGCTCCAGCAGCAGCAACTCCGGCAGCAGCAGCTCCGGCGGCGGCAGCTCCGGCGGCGGCAGCTCCGGCAGCGGCAGCTCCGGCAGCGGCAGCTCCGGCAGCGGCAGCTCCGGCAGCGGTAGCTCCGGCGGCAGCGGCAGCTCCGGCAGCGGCAGCTCCGGCAGCGGTAGCTCCGGCGGCAGCGGCGCGGGCAGCGGTAGCTCCGGCAGCGGCAGCTCCAGCGGCAGTGGCTCCGGCGGCGGCGGCCACTCCGGCGGCGGGCTCGGTGTCGGCGTCGGCGTCGGCGGCATCAGCGCCGGTGTCGGCATTGGTCACGGCGGCCTTGGCGTCGGCGTCGGCATTGGCGGCCACGGCATCGGCGTCGGCGTTCACAAGTAGGCCGCGGGACCGCGATGGCCGCGGCTCTCCCGTCACCGGTCGGGCGCCGCCGGGCGGCGGCCCCTTCGCGGCGGTGGCGGCGCTAAGCGCAGCCCGAGCCTGCCCGGCATGCGTCGCTCGTTGCTGTTTGCCACCCTGGGGACGGTGGTCGCGCTCGCCCATTTCGAGGGCGCCCTGGACTTCGTCGACCGCCATCTTCAGGACGCCCGGGCGCGCCTTGCGACCCGCCCCGCCAGCGGCGAGGTCGTGGTCGTCGGCATCGATCCCGACAGCCTGGCCTGGCTCGAGACCTGGCCATGGCCGCGCCGGTTCTATGCCGAGGTCGTCGAGCATCTGATCGCGGCCGGGGCGGCCACGATCGCTCTCGACATCGATTTCAGCTCGACCGCCGCCGCCGCGGACGATGCCCGGCTGGCAACCGCCCTTGCCAGGGTCGGTGCCGACCGCATCGCGCTGCCGGTGTTTCGCCAGTTCAACCGGCGGCCGGACGGCGGCAGCGATCCCGTCGACACCTGGCCGCTGCCGCGCTTTCGTTCCCACGCCACCTTGGTGCACGCCGATTTCCAGCCGGATCCGGACGGTCTGATCCGACGGGTGGAAGCCGCGCATCGCCGCCAGACAATCCAGGTTCCAGCACTTGCCGTGTGGCTCGCCGACCGGCGCGAGGCGGCTGACCAGATCGTCATCGACTTCAGCATCGACCCCCACAGCATCCCCGTGCTGAGCTTTGCCGACGTCCTCGAAGGCACGTTCGATCCGAGCATGGTTGCGGGCAAACGCGTGATCGTGGGCGCGACGGCGAACCAGCTCGGGGACATAGCCAGCGTGCCTCGCTATCGCCTCCTGCCCGGCCCGCTGATTTACGCTCTGGCCTTCGAGACGCTGCGGCAGGGGCGGGCGCTATTCGAGGTCGGCGGCTTGCCGGTCGCGATCGTCACCGTCGCGCTGACGCTGGGCTTCGGCATGATCGCCTCGCGGCTCACGCTCGCCTCCGGCGCTCTGGCCTTCGCCGGCTGCGCCGGCACGATCGAGGTCGGCGCCGCGCTGCTCCAGGTGCTTGCGCCCGTGTCGCTGCATACCAGCGGCCTCCTCGCGGGATTGCTTTGCGCCTTCGGCAGCTCGCTCGTCTATGTTGCCCGTCGCAAGGACAGCCTGTTGCGAGGCGTCGTCGACAACAGCTTCGACGGGATCATCACCTTCGATCGGGCGCGCAAGGTGACCTCGATCAATCCTGCCGCCGAGCGGCTGTTCGGCTGCAGCGCGCTGGACGCCCGCGGCAGTCCGCTCGGCAGGTTCCTGCCCGCCGAGACCGCGGCCGATGGTCTCGCGCACCTTCCCGGGGACCGGGGCCCTTACGAGCTCCTGGCGCTCGGACCGGGCGAGCGTCGCTTCCCCGTCGAGGTCGCGTGCGGGAGCATGCGGATCGAGGCCGAGTGGGTTGGCATTGCCGCCGTCCGCGACATCACCGATCGCAAGGCCCAGGAAGGGCGGCTCATGCATCTGGCGATGCACGACGCGCTGACGGGTCTCGCCAACCGGACGCTGTTGCAGGACCGTGTGGTCGGGGCCGTGGCCGCCGCCAGGCGCTCGGGCCAGCGCCTGGCCCTGCTTCTGCTCGATCTCGATCGCTTCAAGGAGGTCAACGACACGCTCGGCCATCAGGTCGGTGACGAGTTGCTGCAGCAGATCGGGCCTCGGCTGCAGGCGCATCTGCGCGCGACCGACTCGCTCGCCCGACTGGGCGGCGACGAGTTCGCGATCCTGGCGCCCGACATCGGCGACCTCGGCACCGTCTGCGGGCTCGCCGAGCGAATCGTGGAAACCCTGGGTGAGCCCTTCCCGATCGGCGGGCTCGCGGTGGAGATCGGCGTCAGCATCGGCATCGCCATGTTTCCGGAGCACGGCCTCGATGAGAAGGAGCTGCTCCAGCGGGCGGACGTCGCGATGTACACGGCCAAACGCAACCAGCAGGGCTTTGCGGTCTACAGCTCCGAGGAAGACACCCACTGCGTCCGGCGTCTGACGCTTCAGGGCGAGCTCCGACAAGCGATCGAGCACCGCCAGCTCGTGCTCTGGTACCAACCCAAGGTTGAGACGACGACAAGCCGACTGGCGGGCGTCGAGGCTCTGGTTCGCTGGCCACATGAGGTTCATGGCCTGATCCCGCCGGACGAGTTCGTTCCCTATGCCGAGTATTGCGGCCTCATCAGGCCTTTGACGATCTGGGCGCTCGCGGCGACCCTCGAGCAGCAGAAGGCATGGCGCCGACGCGGGCTGACCATCCCGATCGCCGTCAACGTTTCCGTCAAGTCGCTCCAGGATGCGGCCTTCCCTGCTCAGGTCAAAGAGCTGCTGCAGCGCTTCGAGAGCCCGCCCGCCGACCTGCGCTTCGAAATCACCGAAAGCACGCTGATGGCCGACCCGGCGACCGCCATGGCGGTCATTACCGAGCTGGCGGGGCTCGGCTGCAAGCTCTCGCTGGACGACTTCGGCACGGGCTACTCGTCGCTCGCCTACCTCCAGAGCCTGCCGATCGACGAGCTCAAGATCGATCGCTCCTTCGTCATGGCGATGGAACGGGATGAGAGCGCGGCGGTCATCGTGCGCTCGATCGTCCACCTGGCCCACAGCCTCTGCCTGTCCGTGGTCGCCGAAGGCGTCGAGAGCGAAGGCGCTTTCGCTCGCCTGCGTGAGCTGGGCTGCGACCAGGTGCAAGGCTATTTCACAGGACGCCCCATGCCGCCCGCCGCCTTCCTGGCCTGGGTCGGCGAGGCAGGCTCCGGTACCGAGCGCGGCCGGGGGGCGCTCACCTCGAAGGCGCCGATGCTCGAAGGCTGACCACCCGAGCCGTTGCCATGCGGCAACGGCCTTCCCCTCTGCTCGGCGGGCTTCCAGAAGCGCAGGGCCACGCCTGGCTGCTGTTCGCGGGGCCGCATCGGGCCGACTGGACCGAGATCGTGCTGCCGGAATTCACGCGCCAGACGCCCACGGCTGACGGCCGATGGCCGGATCGTCACCCTGTCCCCGGACGGCCTCGCGGTCGTGCGCAGCCGGGGCGGCCGCAGGGCGGCGCCGGTTGCTTTCGGGTAAGCCCTTCCCATCTCTGGCAGGAGCCCCTAAAACCGGGCGCAGCCACGCGCCGCCGGGAGTGGATTGATGGACCGACCGCTGATGCCGAAAGCCACGGCCGTATGGCTCGTGGAGAACACCAGCTTGACCTTCGAGCAGATCGCCGATTTCTGCGGCCTGCACCCGCTCGAGGTCAAGGGCATCGCGGACGGCGAGGTCGGCATGGGCATTCGCGGCCTGGACCCGGTGGCCAGCGGCCAGATGGACCGCGGCGAGATCGAGCGCTGCCAGAAGGATCCCAACGCCCGCCTCAAGCTCGCCCGCCCGGCGGCGGCCGACATCAAGCTCGCCAAGCGCCGCGAGCCCCGCTACACGCCGCTCTCGAAGCGCCAGGATCGCCCGGACGCGATCGCCTGGCTGCTGCGCCACCATCCGGAGCTCACAGACCAGCAGATCTGCAAGCTGCTCGGTACGACCAAGACCACGGTCAACGCGGTGCGCGATCGCACCCACTGGAAGAGCAGCGAGATCCGGCCGCGCGACCCGGTGCTGCTCGGGCTCTGCAATCAGGTCGATCTGGACGCGGCCGTGATCGCCGCCCGGGCCACGCAACGGCAGCACCAGGAGATCGACTTCGCCGCCGCCGAGCGGGCCTTGCTCGAGATCGAGACGGACTGACCCCGTTCGGGGATCCGCTCAAAGGCCAAAGCTGCCGCCGACGCCGAAGTTGAGCCAGCGCGGCAGGATGCCGAAGCCGTAGGTGTTGGCATAGTCGTCCGGAAACAAGGACGCTGAGGTGCGCCAGAGCAGGCGTTCAAAACTGTGGTCGGTCGGCCCCGCGACCCGATCCTCCTCATGGACGGCGTCGAGCGCCTGAGCGCCCTGGCAGAACAGGGCGAAGACGTTGAGCGTCTCGGCCGCGGGCGTCGTGGCAACCGTCTCCGGCGCACCGCAGGCGGCGGCCTCCGGCGGCTCCTTTGCCGGGTTCAAGATCACCACCAGATGCGGTTCGGGCGGCGCCGTCTCATCCGGATAGGTCGTGAAGCTGACGTCGAGGCCGGACACCCCGGCCGCCATCGCCCGGGTGACCAGGCTGTCGAGGCGCAGCTCGTCCATGCCGAAGGGGTTGCCCTGGACGACCGCCCGGATCGGACCCTCGGTCCGGCGCTCGACGAGCGCGCGCCGGGCGTCCTCGCCCGGAGCGCCCGTGCGCGGCGCCTCCCGCGTACAGCCCGCGAGCAGGATGGCGCCGACCAGGAGCACAGACAGCCGGCCGCGGCGCGCGCGCTCGAAACGGGCGCGCCTGGCGCTGGCAGGCGTGGGCGGCTCAGGCTTGGTCGGCACTGTCGCTTTGAGCGGCCTCCGTCTCGGCCGGCTGGTGATCGGCCCCGAGGGCGCCCTGCGCCCGGGCCATCCCCTGCCAGTGGCGCGCCGACAGCAGCCGCCGGTCGCGCTCGATCCAGGCGGCGATCTGGCGCAGGGCCTCGGCCGCGCTCGACGGCAAGGTGCCGGGGCTGACCAGGACCCGGACCGGGACGTCGTCGCTGAGCTCGTGATCGAGCTCGACCGACAGTCCCACGTCCTCCGAGGTTGCTGCGGGGTAGGCGTCGAAGCGGACGAAGGGTTCCGGCTCGCGCTCGGTGTAGCGCTCGAGCAGATGGCTCTTGCTCGGCTTGGCCGCCGGGGCTTCGAAGATGCCCCGCATCAGCCGGCGCTTGAGGTTCTCGGGCTGATTGTGAAACATCTCGCGCGCCTTGCGCAGCGCCGCAAGATCGTCCGAGTTGAGGCCGCGGTCGATCCGATAGCGGAGCACCGCGTCCTCGCCGAGGGCGGCGACGACCAGGGGGCGCAGCTCCTGCAGGAAGTGCCGGAGCGCGCGCCGTTCTCCGACGTAGCGTTCACCGTCCATGGGCATCCCGTGATCCCCTCGAGGGCCGATTAACCGGATGTTAAGGCTTCGGACCGGCTTCGACAATCGGCAATACCCTTAAAATGCCACCCTATGGGGCGCGCCCGGCCCGCAACTAGGGTTAGCGTCCGGGCGGCCGCGGGCCACCTGGGCGCTAAGCCGCAGCGCCGGAGTTGCCGCCGTGCCGGCGGGCTCAGCGTGCGGTTGGCAACGAGGCCCGGGGCAGCGCCGCGCGGGGTTTTCCCTGGATGCGGCGCCGCGAAAATGAGATAGTCGGCCGGCATCAAAAGAGGCACAGCAAAAGGGCTTGGTGACATGCGACAGCACAAGGACATCAGGAAGCTCGCCACCCTGATCGTCGCGGCGGCGGCGCTCGTGGGCCTGGCCGGCAGCGCCGATGCGGGCGAGAAGCGTCATGTCAAGGTCGGCACCGAGGGCGCCTATCCACCCTTCAACGAGATCGACACCGGCGGCCAGCTGGTCGGCTTCGACATCGACATCGCCAAGGCGCTGTGCGACGCGGCCAACTTCGAGTGCGAATTCGTCGTCCAGGACTGGGACGGCATCATCCCGGGCCTGATGGCCAAGAAATACGATGCGATCATCGCCTCGATGTCGATCACGGACAAGCGCAAGGAGGTGGTCGACTTCACCCAGAAGTACTACCAGACGCCGGCCAAGTTCGTCGCCGCCAAGGGTGCCGGCTTCGACATTTCGCCGGAAGGGCTCAAGGGCAAGGTCGTCGGCGTGCAGCGGGCCACGACCCACGAGAACTTCCTGCGCGCCAAGTTCCCGGAGGCCGAGGTGCGGACCTACGCGACCCAGGACGAGGCCAATGCCGATCTGGTGTCCGGCCGGCTCGACCTCGTGATGGCGGATTCGGTCGCCTTGCTCGATGGCTTCCTCAAGACCGACGCCGGCAAGGACTTCGAGTTCGTCGGTCCGGGCTACGCCGATCCGAAGTATCACGGCGAAGGCGCCGGCATCGCGATCCGCAAGGGCGACGACGACCTGCGCCAGGCCTTCAATGCGGCGATCGACAAGATCCGCGCCGACGGCACGTATCAGAAGATCAATGCCAAGTACTTCGACTTCGACGTCTATGGGCCGACCTCCTAGGACGGCGGCGGGCCGGCCGCTCGCCTGATCGCGGCGGAGCTGGTTCGCGTGCTCGACTTCAAGGGCTATGAGTGGGTCTTCTGGGAGGGGGCAAAGATCACCCTCCTGGTCGGCCTGTCGGCGGTCCCGGTCGCGCTTGCCCTCGGCCTGCTGGGCGCCTGGGGCAAGCTCGCCGGCAATCCGGTCGCCCGCGGTCTCGCCGGCATCTACACGACGATCGTGCGCGGCGTGCCGGAGCTGGTGCTGATCCTGCTGGTCTACTACGGCGTCACGATCCTGCTCCAGAAGCTGCTGACCTTCGCGACCGGCGGCGAGGTGGTGGTCGACATCGATCCGTTCACGGCCGGGACGCTGACCCTCGGCGTGATCTACGGGGCGTTCGCCACCGAGGTGTTCCGCGGCGCCTTCCTGGCGCTCGATCGCGGCCAGGTCGAGGCGGCGCACGCGATCGGCATGAGCCCGGTGCTCGCGTTGCGCCGGGTCATCCTGCCGCAGGTCTGGCGCTTCGCGCTGCCGGGCCTGGGCAATCTCTGGCTGGTCCTGATCAAGGCGACCGCGCTGATGTCGGTGGTCCAGCTGCCGGAGCTGATGCGCATGGCGGATGTCGCGGCGCGCGCGGTGCGGATGCCGTTCACTTTCTACTTCGGCGCCTCGATCATCTATCTCTTGATCACCGTCGCCTCGCTCCAGGTCCTGCATCGGCTCGAGGCCCGGGCCGAGCGTGGCATCCGGCGGGCCTGAGCGATGGACCTCGGGATCATCGTCGACGCTCTGCCGCGGCTCCTGAGCGGCGCCCTGGTCACCTTGCAGCTGACCGCGATCAGCGTCGTGATCGGTCTGCTCCTCGCGCTGCCGGTGGCGCTCGCCCGCTTGTCCGACAACCCGCTGCTGCGCTGGCCGGCGTTCGGCTACATGTTCTATTTCCGCGGCACGCCGCTCCTGGTGCAGATTTTTCTGATCTATTACGGCAGCGGGCAGTTCGTGGCGCAGCTGCGGGCGCTCGGGCTCTGGGACCTCTTCCGCGAGCCCTACTTCTGCGCGGTCCTGACGCTCACCCTGAACACCGCGGCCTATACGGCGGAGATCCTGCGCGGCGCGATCCGGGCGGTCTCCTTCGGCGAGATCGAGGCGGCGCGCGCGCTCGGCATGTCGAAGCGCCTCCGGCTGCGCCGGATCATCCTGCCCAAGGCCTTCCGCCTCGCCCTCCCGGCCTACACCAACGAGGTCATCTTCCTGTTCCAGTCGACCTCGCTGGTCTCGATCATCACGATCATGGACCTGACCGGGGTCGGCCGGGTGCTGATCGCCCAGACCTTCCGGACCTTCGAGATCTGGATCGTGGTCGGCCTCTGCTACCTCGCGATGTCCTACGCCATCCTCTACGGCTTCAGGCGCCTGGAGCACCGCCTGTCCGGCCATCTGCGCGCCGGCCCGACGCTCGCCGCCGCCCCGGCGGAGGAGGCGCTCGCGATCCGCTGACCGGCCCGGCCGATCGCGGGGGCGGCGGCAGCGCCCGCCCTCAGCCTTCGCGCGAAGGTCGCCGGCGCGTGACCACGGGGCCGCGGTCGAACAGGCCTTCCTGGTTGCCGAAGCCGTCCCAGCCGGGCTGGCTGCGGCGGGCAAACAGCTCGAGATAAGGGCCGGGCAGCAGGCGCTCGATCAGCGCGTAGGTCTCGTCCGGCTTGCGCGAGTGCTCGCGCCGCGGCGAGATCAGGAGCTTCCTCACGTCGCCTGCGCTGCGCTTGGGGTGGCCGCGGGTCGCGAGCAGACAGGGCTCCGGATTGGCGCGGGTCCAAAAGCCGAGGCCGGTGAAGAAGTCGCGCTCGGCGAGCAACGGCCATTCGCGGGACAAGCCGCGCCGCGGCCGATCTGTTCAGCTTGACCCAATAGAAACCGACCGTCTTGTAGGCGAAGCCCCAGGCTTCGATCACCTCGAGCGCGCGCGGCAGGAGCGGGTCGGTCGCCCACAGCAAAAGGACCGCGTCGCGCGCCGCCCACTCGGCCACCGGCATGGCCTTGATCTCCTCAAGGCTCATGCAGTCGTAGTGCGCCTCGGCGCTCCGGCCCTTGCCTTTGTCGGAGTAGGTCGCAAAGCGCCAGGGCGGATCGGCGTAGACGACGCGGTAAGCGCCGGCTCGGGGGGGCGCTGCCATCGTCGGCGGGTGGTCCGGCGCGGCCCGCGGCTCAGCGCGCGGGCAGCAGGCGTTCGGCCAGGCGCGCCCAGTAGCTGGCGCCGTAGGGCAGCGCCTCGTCGTTGAAGTTGTAGTCCGGGTTGTGCACCATCGGCGCCTGCGGACCGCCGCCATTGCCGATGAAGACGTAGCTGCCCGGTCGTCGCTGGAGCATGAAGGCGAAGTCCTCCGCCCCCATGACCGGCGATGGCGCGCGGTCGACCTGGCCGGCGCCGACGATCTCGGCCGCGGCCTGGGCGGCCTGCTCGGTCTCGGCCTCGCTGTTGACGGTCGCCGGGTAGCCGCGCTGGTAGTTGCAGGCGACCTCGACCCCGAGCGCCTGGCCGATGCCGCGCGCGATCTCGCCGACCCGGCGCTCGATCAGGTCCTGCATCTCGGGGCTGAACGAGCGCGCCGTGCCGCTGAGGAACGCGGTCCCCGGGATGACGTTGTCGGTGGTGCCGGCGTGGAACTGGGTGATCGAGACCACCGCGCGATCGATCGGATCGGCATTGCGCGCGACGATCGTCTGCAGGGCGCTCACGATCTGGGCGCCGGCGACCACCGGATCCTGCGCCAGATGCGGCATGGCGCCGTGGCCGCCGTTGCCGGTCAGGCGGATCTCGATCAGGTCGGCCGCCGCCATCACCGGGCCCGGCCGCATCGCGAACTGGCCGAGCGGCAGGCGCGGCCAGTTGTGCATGCCGAAGACCTGCTCGGCCGGAAAGCGCTCGAACAGGCCCTCCTCGAGCATCACCCGGCCGCCCGCCTGCATCTCCTCGGCCGGCTGGAAGATGAAATAGACCGTCCCGTCGAAGTTGCGGGTCTCGGCGAGGTAGCGGGCGGCGCCGAGCAGCATGGTGGTATGACCGTCATGGCCGCAGGCGTGCATGCGGCCGGCGTTTTGGGAGGCGTAGGGCAGGCCGGTCGCCTCATCGATCGGCAGCGCGTCCATGTCGGCGCGCAGGGCGATCCTGCGGCCGCCTGAGCCCGCCCGCAGCACGCCCACGACCCCGGTTTTGGCGATCCCGGTGTGGACCTCGTCGAGGCCGAAGGCGCGCAGCTTGTCGGCGACCATGGCCGAGGTCCGCACCTCCTCGAAGCCGAGCTCCGGATGGGCGTGCAGGTCGCGGCGCCAGGCCGTCATCTCGTCCTGAAAATCGCCGATCCGGTTGATGACCGCCATCGCCTCGTCCTCCGCCCCTGCCCGGCCGCCAGCATAGGCAGCCGCCCCGGCTTTGTCAGCCCGCGGGTTTCCGGGCGCTAGCCGCCGCTGCCCTCGTAGATCTCGTCCAGCGCCAGCTCGACCCCGATCGCCGGCAGCGGCACCGTTGGCAGCGGCGGCGCATACAGGGTCAGCGACCAGCCGGCCCCGTCCCGGCTGTAGACTTCCACGAACCGGCGAAACTGATTGACCAGGACATAGTGCTGGAGCGAGGCCAGCTCGCGATAGGCGATCCACTTCGCGCCACGATCGCGGTCGCCCGTCGTCCGCGACAGGACCTCGACGATGACGACGGGATCGCGCACCTGATCGGCGGTTGGCTCGATCGAGGAACAGATCACCATCACGTCCGGATAGTGGACGTTGCCGCTTGCCGCCACCTTCACTTCCTGGCTGAGCGCACGGCAGCCGGAACCGCGCAGCTTCTCTCGAAACGCAGCCGTCACATTGTCGCGAAGCGTCGCATGCGCGACGGAGCCGCCGACCATGCCGACGATCATGCCGTCGACGAACTCGTAGCGTTCTGGCTGCTGCGCCTCCCATTCGAGAAAATCGTCCACGGTCCAGGGGGTCGGCAGATGTGACACCATGGCGAGCTCCTTTTCCTCGAGCAATCTAGGCGCCACTCACCATCCTGCCAACCGGCGCGGTCGTGGAGGGTCGGGAACGAAAAACCGGGCCCGAAGGCCCGGTTGCTCGCGTCATGAGCGCGCGCGGTCGGCTCAGCCGTTGACTTCGGCGTATTTGCCGTTGTCCCACTTGTACATAACGTAGCTGGCACCTTTGACGTCGCCCTTGTCGTCGAAGCCGATCGGGCCGAGCACGGTCTCGAACTGGTTGCCGTGGAGGGCCTCTTCGACCGGCTCGAGGTCGGTGGTGCCGGCCTTCTCGACCGCCTGCGCCCAGACCTGGATCGCGGCGTAGGTGTAGAGGGTGTAGCCCTCGGGGTCGTAGCCCTGCGCCTTGAATTCCGCGACCACCGGCTGCGCGACCTCGTTCTTGCGCGGGTCCGGGCTGAAGGTCATCAGCGTGCCCTGGCCGGTGTCGCCGGTGATCGCCCAGTATTCGTCGGTGACGAGCGCGTCGCCCGACATCATCTGCGCCTTCATGCCCTGCTCGTGCGCCTGGCGCGCGATCAGACCCGCCTCGGTATGGTAGCCGCCGAGGTAGATCAGATCGATGCCGGCTTCCTTCATCTTGGTGATCAGCGCGGTGAAGTCCTTGTCGCCGGCGGTGATCGCCTCGTACATCGTCTCCTTGAGGCCGCGCTCGTTGATCTGGCGCTTGAACTCGTCGGCCAGGCCCTTGCCGTAGGCGGTCTTGTCGTGGAGCACCGCGACCTTGGTGCCGACGTGGTTGTCGACGACGTAATTGCCGGCGAAGGTCCCCTGCTGATCGTCGCGACCGCAGGTCCGGAACACGTTGTCGAAGCCCTGTTCGGTGAGCTGCGGGATTGGTCGAGGCGGGCGAGATCTGCAGGATGCCCTCCTCGTGGTAGACCGCGGATGCCGGGATCGACGAGCCCGAGCAGAAGTGGCCGGCGACGAAGACCACGCCATTGTTGACCATCTGGTTGGCGACCGCGACCGCCTGTTTGGGATCGCAGGCGTCGTCGCCGACCTCGAGTTTGAGCTGCTCGCCGAGCACGCCGCCCTTGGCGTTGAGGTCCTTGACCGCCTGCTCGGCGCCCTTTTGCATCTGCTGGCCGAAGATCGCGTACTGGCCGGTCATCGGCCCCACGGTCGCGATGACGATGTCGGCATGCGCCACGCCCGCGCTCAGCGCAAGCAGCGCTCCGGTCGCGAGCAAAGACTTGGTGAAGCCAGGCATATCGCCCTTCTCCCTGTTGGCATGAGCGTCGTGGCCCCGGCCACGACGCTGAATCGCATGAGTGCAGCGTTGCCCCATTTGTCTCGGAGGGCGGGCGCTTTGGCAAGGGTCTTGATCATTCGCCCGCCATCCCGGAATGCGCGGGCGCGCAGCGCGTCCGGTCCGGCAGCGGCGGCTCAGGGACGACGCTCGAGCCGCGTCCAGTCCTGGTTGGTGAACACCGTGTTGGGATTGAAGCCCGGCCGATCGCTCAGCACGTACTCGCCGGCGCCGTTGCTCCAGGCGTTGTCGAACCCGGACTCGAGCTCGACCGTGGCCCCCGACGAGGGCTCGACGAAGGTCTCGACGCCGCGGATCGTCTGGCTCCAGGCCAGCGCGACGCGGTCCTGGCCGGCCTGCTGGTTCTGCCAGGCCTCCATCTGGCTGCGGCCGACCTCGGCCATGGCGTCCGACCAGATCCGCGCCCGCTCGGCAGCCCCCCGGATCTGGATCTGCGCGAGGTTGAGGGCGACGCGGTTGAGCGCCGCTTCCCACACCGGATTTATCGCAGCCGAGGCGACCATGGTCGCGAACAGGCGCTCGTCCTGATCGAGCCGGCCGGCCGGGGCGCGAAACCCGAAGATGCGCGACGCCGTCGACAGATATTGCGTGGTCATCGCGATGCGGCCCTGCATCGCGGCGCTCGCCGACATGGCTTGGATGGCGACCTGCACGACGCCTGCGGTCAGCCACTCCTCGACGGGGCCGCTCTGGTCGGCGTAGCGCACCCGGATCCGGGCGGCGTCGGCCTGGAACGGCGTGTTCATGGCGCGCAGCTGCTCGGCGTCGGCGGCGAGCGCGGCGGCGACCGCCGGTGCCGGCTCGACCGCGGTCACCTCGAACCGCGGCCGCAGGGTGCCGGGCAGGCTCTGGGCCAGGAAGTCGGCGGCACCCATCGGCGGCGCCACCGCGCACTGATTGCCGGGCGTCGAATCGGCGCGCCAGACCTGGAGGTCGCCCGGGTCATCGGACCAGCGCCAGACCCGGCTCGGCATGATCTCGAAGACACGGTCCCCCTCGGGCGCCATGGCCCGCACCTGGGCCGCAACCAGCTCGCCCTGGCACTGCAAGGGCAGGTTCCAGCGGACGCCGCCCTCGATCCGCCAGTCGACGGGGGCCAGGAAGCGAAACGCCAGCACCGGCCGCTCGAAGCCCTGCTGGTCGACGATCTCGACCATCCGCAACCGGGTGTAGCCGGGCTCGGCGGTCGCGGGACCCCCGAGGGCCAACGCTCCCAAGATGAGGATGAGACAGTTGAAGTAAATCACAGGTCGCATCGCCCGTCCCCGCTCCCGCCCTGCCCGAGAGACTATCGGGACGCCGGGTTTCGGGAAAGAAAAACCAAGCCGGCGGGCGGCGCTGGTTGGAGGCTAGGCGGCCTGCTTCTCGCGGTAGGCGAACAGCGATACGCGCTCGTAGCGCCAGGGATATTGGCTGACGACCTTGCGCACCGCGGTGATCCGATGGGCGAGCAGCGCCAGGGCGGTGATCACCACGAGGCCGGTCAGGAAACCGGGCAGGCTGAGCAGCTCGCCGCCGAACAAGGCGTAGACCAGGAAGCGGTTGGCGAAAGTGAGACCAAGGCAGGCGAGCACCACCTGGACCGGCGACTTCCACCCGTCGGCCAGCGCCCGCCCGGTCATGATCGCAGCACCGCCGGTGATGATCACCGTGAGCCCGATGAAGACGCCGAACGAGGTGCCGAGCAGTGTCTGCATCCCGATCCGCCTCTAATGCCCGCCCTCGAGGTAGGCGCTGCGGATCTCGGGGTTGGCGAGCAGCTCGGCGCCGCTGCCCTCGAGGACCACGCGGCCGGTCGCGAGGACGTAGCCGCGATGGGCGATCTTGAGCGCCTGGTAGGCGTTCTGCTCGACCAAAAGGATGGTCAACCCCTGCTCGCGGTTGATCTCGACGATCGAGCTGAAGATCTGCTTGACCAGGATCGGGGCGAGGCCGAGCGAGGGCTCGTCGAGCAGCAAAAGGCGCGGCCGCGCCATCAGCGCCCGACCGATGCAGAGCATCTGCTGCTCGCCGCCCGACAGCGTGCCGCCGCGCTGGTGCTGGCGCTCCTTCAGGCGCGGGAACAGCGCGAACACCTTGAGGACGTCCTCGTCGAAGTGCGTGCCCTTGGTCGGCACGGCGCCCATCTGCAGGTTCTCGAGCACCGACATCGAGGGGAAGATCCGCCGACCCTCGGGCGCCTGGGCGATGCCGCGGTTGACGATGTCGTAGGGCTCGAGCCCGTTCAGGAGCTGGCCCTCGAACAGGACCTCGCCCGCCGACGGCTTGGGCCGGCCGCAGACGGTCATCAAGAGGGTCGACTTGCCGGCGCCGTTGGCGCCGATGATGGTCACGATCTCGCTGCGCTCGACCCGGATGCTGACCCCGTGCAGGGCCTCGATGTTGCCGTAGTGGGCGTGGACGCCGTCGAGCTCGAGCATCATGGCCCGCCGACCACGACGCCCGCGAGATCGGCCGCGACCTCGGGCGGCAGCTCCTCCTCCTCGGTCTCGCCGAGGTACGCCTTGATGACGTTGGCGTCCCTGCGCACGGCCTCGGGCGCGCCGTCGGCGATCTTGCGGCCGTAGTCGAGCACGACGATGTGATCGGAGATGCCCATCACGACGCTCATGTCGTGCTCGATCAGCAGGACGCCGATGCCGAATTCGTCGCGGATCGCGCGCAGCAGCTGGCCGAGCTCGCCGGTCTCGCGCGGATTGAGGCCGGCCGCCGGCTCGTCCAGGCAGAGCAGCCTGGGCCTCGTGCACATCGCGCGCGCGATCTCGAGCCTGCGCTGCTCGCCGTAGGGCAGGTTGGCCGCGTTCCAGTCGGCGCGCGCGGTGAGGCCGATGCGCTCGAGCCAGTCGCGCGCGAGCGCCACCGCCTTGGCCTCAGCATGGCGGTAGGAGGCAAAGCCGAGCACGCCGAGGACGGTATAGCCGGACGCCCGCATCAACGCGTTGTGCTGGGCGACGATCAGATTCTCGAGCACGCTCATCTGGCCGAACAGGCGGATGTTCTGGAAGGTCCGGGCAACGCCGTGGCGCGCGATCCGAAAGCCCTCCATCTGCTCGAGCAGGAACTGGTCGCCGTCGGCGTGCAGGGTCAGCTGGCCGACGGTCGGCTTGTAGAAACCGGTCAGGCAGTTGAACACCGTGGTCTTGCCGGCGCCGTTCGGGCCGATGATCGCGGTGATCTCGCGCTGACCGGCGGTGAACGACAGGTCGTCGATCGCCACCAGTCCGCCGAAGCGCATGGTCAGATGGCGGACGTCGAGCAGGGGTGCGGCGGCCGCGGTCATGGCCGGGCGATCATGGTCGCGGCGTCATGGGGTCGCGCCGTCACGGTCGGGCGGCGCCGCCGGCATCGACCGGCGCCTTTCCGTGCAGGCGGATCGTGGGCTCGCGATGGGCGAGCAGGCCGCGCGGGCGCCAGATCATGATCCCGACCATGGCGGCGCCGAACAGGAGCATCCGGTATTGCGCGAACTCGCGCCCGAACTCGGGCAGCAGCACGAGCACCATGGCGGCCAGCACGACCCCGATCTGGCTGCCCATGCCGCCCAGGACGACGATCGCGAGCACCGTTGCCGACTCGATGAAGGTGAAGCTCTCGGGGCTGATGAAGCCCTGGCGGGTGGCGAAGAACGAGCCCGCGAAGCCGCCGAACATGGCCCCGAGCGCGAAGGCCGTGAGCTTGGTGGAGGTCGGGTTGATGCCGAGCGCGCGGCAGGCGATCTCGTCCTCGCGCAGCGCCTCCCAGGCGCGGCCGATCGGCAGCTTGCGGATCCGGATCACGAAGGCGTTGGTGACGAGCGCCAGGATCAGGATCAGAAAATACAGGAAGGTCACCCGCTGCAGGCTGGAGTAGGAGAGGCCGAAGAACTGGTGGAACGCCGTCACCCCCTCGGGCGGCGCGCGCTCGAGCACCAGCCCGAACAGGGTCGGCCGCGGGATGTTGGAGAGGCCGTCCGGGCCGCGGGTCACCGACCACCAGTTGAGCAGGATGATGCGGACGATCTCGCCGAAGCCGAGCGTCACGATCGCCAGGTAATCGCCGCGCAGCCGCAGCACGGGGAAGCCCAGCAGAACCCCGAACGAGGCGGCGAGCGCGCCGGCCAGCGGCAGGCATTCCCAGAAGCCGAGATCGAACCAATGGGCGAGCAGGGCGAAGGAATAGGCGCCGACCGCGTAGAACGCGACGTAGCCGAGATCGAGCAGGCCGGCGAGGCCGACCACGATGTTGAGGCCCCACCCCAGCATCACGTAGATCAAGACGGTCGTGCCGATGTCGACGACGTAGCGATTGGCGAACGGCATGAACGGCAACAGGAAGGCGAAGACGACGCCGGCCAAGGCAAGATAGCGCCCGTAGGGCAGCACCAGGCCCGAGATCTGCCGGAGCGGGGCGGTGAGAGCGACCAGGCTCGACGTCGGGACGATGCGCGCGCCGCTCAGCAGCAGCCGGCCGGCGAAGACCAGGGCGGTGCCGATCAGCACCCAGTCGAAGCGGAAGTTGAGCCCCAGCCCGCCCTCGACGTTGACGGTCTCCATCCCGACCAGGGGCAGGAACAGGACGAACGCGACCAGGGCGGCGAGCCCGGCTTCCTTGAGCGCCGCCGCCCAGTCGATCCGGGCCGGCGCCGCGACGGTCTCGGCGAGCACGCGCCCGGCCATCGCCTCAGACCTTCTCGATCTCGGGCTTGCCGAGCAGGCCGGTCGGCAGGAACACCAGCACCAGGACGAGGACTACGAACGCCGCGACGTCCTTGTAGGCGATGCTGAAGTAGCCCGACCAGAAGGCCTCGACCAGGCCCAGCGTCAGGCCGCCGAGCATGGCGCCCGGGATCGAGCCGATGCCGCCGAGCACGGCGGCGGTGAACGCTTTGACGCCTGCGAGGAAGCCGATGAAGAAGTCGATCACGCCGTAATAGAGGGTGGCCATCAGGCCGGCGACCGCGGCGAGCGCCGCCCCCATCACGAAGGTCTGCGAGATCGTGCGGTCGACGTTGACGCCGCACAAGGCCGCCATCAGCAGGTCCTGCTGACAGGCGCGCTGGGCGCGGCCGAGCGGCGTGCGGGCGATCAGGTAGGAGAACGCGATCATCAGCACGACCGTGAGCAGCATCATGATGATCTGGACGTAGCTGATGGTCACCGTGAAGCCGGTGGCCGGGCCGAACACGAAGCCGCCCGTGATCACCGGCGGCAACGGCTTGACGTTGGCGCCCTGGGTCAGCTGGACGTAGTTCTGCAGGAAGATCGACATGCCGATCGCCGAGATCAGCGGCGCCAGGCGGAACGAGCCGCGCAGCGGCCGGTAAGCGATCCGCTCGACGGTCCAGCCGTAGGCCGAGGTGAAGGCCATCGCGATCAGCAGCACCAGGATGAGCGCCAGCGGCACCCAGGTGATGCCGAGAATGCCGAGCAGGGTGAACGAGATGATCGAGAGGAAGGCGCCGATCATGTAGATCTCGCCATGGGCGAAATTGATCATGCCGATGATGCCGTAGACCATGCTGTAGCCGATCGCGATCAGGCCGTACATGGCGCCGAGGGTGACGCCGTTGATCAGCTGCTGCAGGAAATACGCCATGCTTGCCGTTGCGCTCTCAAGCCCGCCTCGTAGCAGCTCTAGAGCAAGGATTGGCCGCGGGCAAGCCCGGGGGCGCGGGCGCGGCGCGCCAGCACATAGGCGAGCTTTTGCAGGACCGCGCGCCGCAGCGCCGCCTCGCCCGCCGCGGCCGGCCCCTGGAGCACGACCTCGATCAGGCTCTCGGGCTCCATGGCGCTCACCCGGATCAGCGGGCCCAGCCGGACGAACTGGAGGATCACGCCGCTCGGCTCGACGTCCTTGCGCATGAGCCCTCCTGCCAACCGCGCCGATGAGTTGGCCGCGCCAGCGTCATGGCCGCGGCTCGATGCTCAGAGCGTCCGATGAAGCACCCTGAACCGCGGGGCGGTCAGGGTCCGCTGCCGCACCCAGGCCGGATCGCGGACGTAGATCGTATTCCCGAGGGCCATGCCGGATCGTAAAGTCAACAGCCGGCGGAACGGGTCGTAGGCGTACGGGGCGAAGCCATAGTCCGACAGGCGCTCGTGGGTACGCCCGTCATCGAACCCGTAGCATCGTCCGCTGCCGTTGAGCTCGACGATCAACGCCTTGAGCATCGGGTTGCGCAACGTCAGGTCCGCTCCGGCGACGACCGCGGCCTCATAACCCTCGACGTCGAGCTTCATCATCGTCGGGCACTGGTCCGCGAACAGCGCATCAGCCGTCGTCTGGTGCACCCGCTCGCCGCCGTCCCCCTGGGCCGCGAGCACGTGGTTGGTCGTATCCCGGCCGGCGCTGAACGCGAGGAAGCCAGCCGAATCGCCGAGCGCGACGGGCTCGATCGTGACCAGCTCATGCACCTGGTTGATCGCCACATTGTCGGCGAGCGCCGCCCGGGTCGCGCTGCTGGGTTCGACCGCGACGACCCGCGCTCGGCGCACGCCCGCGGCGAGCACGGTGTAGCTGCCGACGTTCGCGCCGATGTCTGCGAACAGGTCGCCAGCTCTCAGGACATGCAGCGTCAATGCCATCTCGGCAAACTCGTGCAGCCCCGCGTAGATGTTCCCGGTCGCCCCGTGCATGCCGCGCCGAACGAACAGACGCGTATCGTCGACGAAGCGGACGGCGACCCCCGTCGGCTGGATCCGGCTTTGGATCTGCCAGCGCAGAACCCGGCCGAGCGCCCGGGGCAGGTCGTCGCGGGTCAACGGATGCCCGGCCAGGAAACGGCTCAGCTGTCGGAAGCTGGCAAACATGCCCTAAGCATTCGTCTGGCGGCCCCGACTGGAAAGCAGCAGCCGCGCTCCGCGGGCTGGCTGGCGCTCAGGACCCGCCCGCGGAAGGTCGCGGAGCGGCCTGTCGGCGGCGCGGGCGGTCACGAGCGCTCGCGGGTGGCCCGCGAGCGCAGCCTGGGCGAGCGTTGCGCCTTGCGACCGGCCAGCCGCGTCCGGCGCAGCACCCGGCTGGCCCGGGTCACGGCGGCGTCCGGCGCGCCGCCCTCGCTCGCGGCCATCAGCTGCGGGTCGACCGGCACCTGGTAGCCGTCGGCCAGCCGGTTGGTCTGGTTGAAGGTCCCGACCACCGCCATCAGCTCGCCCAGCATCGCGTCATCCATCCCGAGCTTGCGCGCGGCGGCGGTATGCGAGCGGATGCAGTAGGTGCAGCCGTTGGTGGCGCTCACGGCCAGCGCGATCATCTCCTTGGTCAGCGCATCGAGGCGCCCGGGCGCCATCGCCCGGCTCAGGCCGCGCCAGACCTCCTCGAGCAGCGGCGGATAGGACGCCAGCGTCTTCCAGAAGTTGGGGACGAAGTCGATCCCCTTGACCGCCATGATGTCGTCGTAGACGGCTCGAACCTCGGGCGTCGCTTGCTCGTACTCGACGGTCGCAACGGTCGGCATCGGATCGCTCCTCGCCTCTGGGCCACGGCCCCGCTCTGTAGCCCCGCTCTGTAGCATTGCCCGGCGGCAAGGTCGATCTACCTGGAACTCCAAGCAGCGGAGGGCACGATATGGTCCGATCCTTGCTGGCGGGCGGCCTCATGCTCGCGGTCCTGGCGACCGCAACGGGTGCGCGCGCCGATGATGCGGCGCCGTTGACGGCGGCCGACCGGGACGCCATCCGGGCCGTGATCGAGGCCCAAATCGCGGCCTTTCGCGCCGACGACGGGGTCGCCGCGTTCAGCTTCGCTTCGCCCTCGATCCAGCGTCAGTTCGGCGATCCCGCCAATTTCCTCTCCATGGTCAAGACCGGCTACCTGCCGGTCTACCGACCGCGCGAGGTCCAGTTTCGCGCCCTGATCGAGGACCGCAGCGAACCGGTTCAGCCGGTCCTGCTGGTCGGGCCTGAGCTCGATGTGGTGACCGCCTATTACGTGATGCAAAGGCAGGCCGACGGTCTCTGGCGGATCGACGGCTGCGTCCTGCGTCGCGCCCCGGAGCGCGCCCTCTGATCGACCCTGCAGACCGCGGTCACGGCTGGGTGATCGGTCGCCGGCGCGAGGTGACACCCGCCCCTGCCTTCCTATACTGCCCGCCGCGGGGACCGGCTGCCCCGCGAACCGGCCAGCTGAGGAGACGTTGTCATGCTGCGCGGTCTGTTCGCCCTCGCGCTTGCGGCCCTGCCGGCGGGCCCGGCGGCGGCCAATTCCTGGACCGACACCCTCGCCGAAGCGAGCGGCCAGACGGTCTACTGGAACGCCTGGGGCGGCGATGAGCAGATCAACGGCTACATCGCCTGGGTGGGTGACGAGATGCGCCGGCGGCACCGGATCGAGCTGGTCCACGTCAAGCTCACCGATACCGCCGAGGCTGTCACGCGAGTGGTCGCCGAAAAGGCGGCCGGGCAGACCGATGACGGCTCGGTCGATCTGATCTGGCTGAACGGCGAGAACTTCGCCGCCATGAAATCCAAGAAGCTGCTGTTCGGGCCGTTCGTGCGGCAGTTGCCGAACTTCCGCTACGTCGATGCCATCGGCAAGCCCACGACGCTCGTGGATTTCACGATTCCGACCGACGGCCTCGAGGCTCCCTGGGGCATGGCGCAGTTCGTGTTCCTCTACGACACGGCGGTGCTCGCCCTGCCGCCGCGCTCGATTCCGGCCCTGCTGACCTGGGCCAAGGCGCATCCCGGCCGGTTCACCTATCCGGCACCGCCCGACTTCATCGGCTCGACCTTCCTCAAGCAGGTGCTGATCGAGCTCACGCCCGACCCGGACGTCCTCCAGCGGCCGGTCGCGGCGGCCGATTTCGCCGCCGTCACCGCGCCGCTCTGGCGCTGGCTCGAGGAGATCAGGCCCTATCTCTGGCGCCGCGGCGAGACCTTTCCGGCGTCCGGTCCAGCACTCCACCAGCTGCTCGACGACGGCGAGGTCGACCTCTCGATGGCGTTCAATCCGGCCGAGGCCTCGAGCTTGATCAATGGCGGCCGCCTGCCTGCGAGCGTGCGCACGTTCATCCTCGATGCCGGCACGATCGGCAACACCCACTTCGTCGCGATTCCGTTCAATGCTGCCCACAAGGCGGGCGCGATGGTGGTCGCCGACTTCCTGATGTCGCCCGAGGCCCAGGCGCACAAGCAGGATCCCCGGGTCTGGGGCGACGGCACGGTGCTCGACACCGGCGCTCTCGACCCCGCGGACCGGGCGCGCTTCGACGCCCTGCCGCGCGGCGTCGCGACCCTGGCGCCGGACCAGCTGGTCCCGGTCAGGCCCGAGCCCCATCCTTCCTGGATGGTTGCGATCGAGGCCGAGTGGCTGCGCCGCTTCAGCAGCTAGTTCCGAAGAGCCAGCCGGCGCCGCCAGGCCTTGCTCCGCTATCTGCCCGCGGTCACCCTCCTGGTGTTCCTCGGACCGGTGGTCGCCGGCCTGCTCGGTACCGTCCTGCCGGCCTTCGGCTATCTGCCGGTGCTCGGCGGCGGGCGGTTCTCGCTCGAGCCCTGGCGCCAGCTGGCGGCGGCGCCGGGAATCGGCAGCGCGGTCCGGGTGACGCTGGTCAGCGGCGGCCTCGCGACCCTGCTGGCGCTCGGGCTGACGGTGCTGGTCTTCGCCGCCGGCCATGGCACGAGCGGGCTGGTCCGGGTCAAGCGGGCGATGACGCCCTTGCTCGCGGTGCCCCATCTGGCGACGGCCGTCGGCCTTGCCTTCCTGATCGCGCCCTCGGGCTGGCTCGCGCGCCTGGCGGCCCCCTGGGCCGGCTGGCAGACGCCGCCCGACGTGGCGCTGGTGCAGGACCGTCTGGGCCTCGCCCTGACCTTGGGCCTGACGCTCAAGGAAACGCCGTTCCTGGTCCTGATGACCTTCGGCGCGCTCGGCCAGGTCCGCGCCGACGACCAGCTGCGCCTCGCGCGCACGCTCGGCTACGGCCCGGTCCAGGCCTGGCTCAAGGTGGTGCTGCCGCTGGTCTATCCGCAGATCCGTCTGCCGCTCTATGCGGTCCTCGCCTATTCGCTTTCGGTCGTCGACATGGCGATCGTGCTGGGGCCGACCACGCCGCCGACGCTGGCGCCGCTGGTGCTGCGCTGGTTCGACGATCCCGACCTCGGCATGCGCTTTCAGGCGGCCGCCGGCGCCTGCCTGCAGCTCGCCTTGGTGGTCCTGGCGATCGGCCTCTGGCGGGCCGCCGAGAGCGCGCTCGGCTGGCTGGTCAGGCCCTGGCTGATCGGCGGCGGCCGCGGCGGACCGGGGACCCTCGCCCGAGCGGCCGCCTGGGCGGGTCTCGCGCTTTTGTTCGGCCTCTCGCTCGGCAGCCTGCTCAGCCTCGCGGTCTGGTCGCTCGCGGGCCGCTGGCGCTTCCCGCAGGCCTGGCCGGAGCAGCTGTCGCTCGATCGCTGGACCCTACATGCCGGCCGGCTCCTCGAGCCTGCCTGGACCACGCTCGTGGTCGGGACGATCGCGGCCCTGCTCGCGCTCGCCCTGGTCACCGGCTGCCTCGAGAACGAGAGCCGCCGCCGGCGGCAACCGGGGTTCGGCGCGCTCACGCTGGTCTACCTGCCGTTGCTGGCGCCGCAGATCGGCTTTCTGTTCGGCGTCCAGGTGCTGCTGATCTGGACCCGGCTGGACGGGGGTTGGCTGGGGCTGATCTGGAGCCATCTGTTGTTCGTGCTGCCCTACGTGTTCCTGGCCCTGGCCGACCCCTATCGCAGTCTGGACCCGCGCTACGAGCGCAGCGCGCTCGCGCTCGGCAAGCAGCCCTGGGTGGTCTGGACCCGGATCAAGCTGGTCATGCTGCTGCGGCCGCTCCTGGTGGCACTCGCGGTCGGCTTCGCGGTCAGCGTCGCCCAGTATCTGCCGACCCTGTTTGCCGGCGGCGGCCGGTTCGCGACGCTCACGACCGAGGCGCTGGGCCTGAGTGCCGGCGGTGACCGGCGGCTGGTCGGACAGCTGGCTCTGATCCTCGCGGTGCTGCCATTGCTGGGTTTCGGCCTGGCGCTCGCGGCGCCCGCCTGGCGCTTCCGACAGCGGCGCGCGATGCGCATGGGGACCTGAGCGCATGGGAGCCTGAGAGCATGGGAGCCTGAGAGCATGGGGCCTGAGAGCATGGGGGCCTGAGAGCATGGGAGCCTGAGAGCATGGGGCCTGAGAGCATGGGGGCCTGAGAGCATGGGAGCCTGAGAGCATGGGGGCCTGAGAGCATGGGAGCCTGAGAGCATGGGGGCCTGAGAGTGCCCGGACTGGAGATCGACAGCCTTTGCCTCGGCGTGGCCGGGCGGGTGCTGCTGGCCGACTTCTCTCTGGCCGTGGGCGGCGGCGAGGTGACCACGCTGAGGGGCCCGAGCGGCTGCGGCAAGTCGAGCCTCTTGAGCTGGCTTTGCGGCACGCTCGAGCCGGCGTTCCGGGCGAGCGGACGGATCCGGCTGGATGGCGTGGCGATCACCGGCCTGCCGCCGGAGCGGCGCCGGCTCGGGATCCTTTTTCAGGATGATCTGTTGTTTCCCCATCTGTCGGTCGGCGAGAATCTCGCGTTCGCGCTGCCGTCGGCGATGCGCGGCCGGCGGCAGCGCTGGGCACGGGTGGAGGCGGCGCTCGCCGAAGCCGACCTTGCGGGCTTTGCCGGGCGCGATCCGGCGACTTTGTCCGGTGGTCAGCGGGCGCGGGTCGCGCTCATGCGCACGCTGCTCGCCGAGCCGCGGGCTCTGCTGCTGGACGAGCCGTTCGGCAAGCTCGATCGCGCCCTGGCGGAGCGCGTGCGACGTTTCGTCTTGGATCACGCCCGTCGGGCCGGCCTGCCGACGCTCCTCGTGACCCACGACGCGGCCGATGCCGAAGCCGCCGGTGGCGCCGTGATCGACTTTCCCAACTTTGGCGCCAAACTGTTGCATTTACGCAACAACGATCGGCGGCGAGCACGCCCAATTGGTTAACCGGTACCGAGCGATAGTGAACGCACATTAAGGTATGTCGCCGGTTTGGCGGCATCCCTTGCGCAATTTCCTTAGACATTGCATGAATGCATCACTAAGAGTGAGGGAAGGCAACGGTCGGCCCGCTGGCGGCTATCCCGATGATCCGGAATGCGGCCGCGGTACGCGTCAAGGCGGGGCGAAGCGCCCCAGACAGGCGAAGTGACCTTCAAGTCAAGCCGATGAACCAGACAGCCCTCTCCGACAAGCCCATCGCCGCCGGCGTCCCGGTCGCTCGCGCCCGGGCGCGGAAATTGCGCCACCGGGCCTCCGACTGGCTCTCACCTGCGGTTGTGGTCGGCCTGCTCCGGGTCGCGGACGCGGTGATCGTGCTGCTGGCCGCGAGCGCCGCCTGGATCACCCGCTTCCACGACGACCCGACCAAGGATCTGGGCATCGAGGCCTATGCCAGCGTCCTGGCGGTGCTCCTGACGATCCACATTCTGCAGGCGGCGGGGCTGTACAACTTTGCCCAGCTGACCAACCTGTTCGGCCAGGTCGGCCGTTTGCTGCTCGCCTGGGCGGCGGTGATGCTGAGCCTCCTGGCACTCGGCTTCATCACCAAGATGAACCGGGAGATCGCCGAGACCTCGCGTCTGTGGGTCGGCCTCTGGTTCATCTACGGCTTCTTCGGCCTGTTCACGGTCCGCCTCGTGCTCAAGCATCAGATCCAGCGCTGGCAGGCCGGCGGCCGGCTGACCCGCAACGTCGTGGTCGTCGGCGCCGGCGAGCACGGCCAGCGTCTGATCGAGCATCTGTCGCGCCAGGGCACGACCGGCGAGCGGATCATCGGCCTGTTCGACGACCGCCACGGGCGGGTGCCCGACTATGTCTGCGGCTTTCCGGTGCTCGGCAGCGTCAACGACCTCATGGCTTTCGCGCGCTGCAACCCGATCGATCAGGTCATCGTGGCCCTGCCCTGGGATGCCGAGAACCGCCTGCTCGCATGGATGAAGAAGCTGCGCAGCCTGCCGGTCGACGTCCGTCTGTGCCCCGACATGATCGGCTTCCATCTCCCGCACCGGCAGGTCACCCACGTCGGCGGCGTGCCGATGCTGAACGTCTTCGAGAAGCCGCTCGCGGGCTGGAACTACATCGTCAAGAGCATGGAGGACCGGGTGCTCGCGGCCGCGATCCTGGTCGTGATCCTGCCCGTTCTGCTGGCGCTGTGCGCCCTCATCAAGCTCGACAGCCGGGGGCCGATCCTGTTCCGGCAGAAGCGCTACGGCTTCAACAACGAGGTGATCGAGGTCTTCAAGTTTCGCACGATGTACATCGATCGCTGCGAGGATGAGCTGGTCGTGCAGGCGACCCGGCACGACCCGCGGGTGACCCGGATCGGCCGCATCCTGCGCCGGACCTCGCTCGACGAGCTGCCCCAGTTCCTGAACGTCATGCTGGGCACGATGTCGATCGTCGGTCCGAGGCCGCACGCGATCGCCCATAACGAGCAGTACTCGCGCCTGATCGACGAGTATCTGGCGCGCCATCGGGTCAAGCCCGGCATCACCGGCTGGGCCCAGGTCAACGGCCTGCGCGGCGAGACCGAGACCCTCGAGAAGATGGAACAGCGGGTGCGCTACGACCTCTACTACATCGAGAACTGGTCGCTGCTGTTCGACATCCGGATCATCCTGCGCACGCTGTTCGTCGGCTTCAGCCACCCGAACGCCTACTGAGCGGGCGCGACCCGCCGCTCCTGCCGCATCGCTGCGCCGGTCCGCGAGCCGATCCCGACCGGCCGTCGGTCTGGTCGCGGGCTCGCGCCAGGATTGCGACGATCGTCTGGGAACACTACGATTGGTCACGGTCGGCGCCCACGCCGCGGGAGGAGCCTCGCGTGACCCTGGTCATTCCATTCGAGGCGATCGAGGAGCGTGCCCGGGAACGGGTCGGTGGCGCGCAAGCACTGGCCGCCCGCCTGCCGATGCCGAAATCGGCCGATCAGCTGCGCGCCGTCGGCGACGATCGTTATCTGTCGCTGATGTCGCTGCGAATCTTCCGCGCCGGCCTCAAGCACAGCCTGGTCGACGCCAAATGGCCGGCCTTCGAGGAGGTCTTCGCCGGCTTCGAGCCCGCGCGGGTGGTGGCCATGCCCGATGAGGAGCTCGAGGGATTGCTCAACGACCGGCGCCTGATCCGCCACTGGGGCAAGCTCAAGTCGGTGCACGCCAACGCCGCCGCGCTCACCAAGCTCGCCCTCGAGGCGGGCGGCATGGGCGCTTACCTGGCCCTCTGGCCGCGCGATGACGTGGTCGGCCTCTGGCAGGATCTCGGCAAGCGCTTCAGCCAGCTCGGCGGCAACTCCGGCCCCTATTTCCTGCGCATGGCCGGCAAGGACACCTTTTTGTTGACCGATGCCGTGATCAAGGCGCTCGGCCACTGGGACGCGTTCGCGGGGGTGCCCAAGTCGAAGGCCGACCGGCTGCGGGTGCAACAGGTTTTCAACGCCTGGCACCAGATGACCTCGCGCCCGCTCTGCCAGCTCAGCATGATCCTCGCCGCTTCGGTGGACTGAAGCGCGCCGGCGCGGGGCCGAGGGTCATCGGGCCGCGCCGAGGTCGATCTTCCCTTCCGGCTCGCGTTGTGCTAGGCTTATAGTCCTAGCAAGGCAACCGACGGAGGTGATCGCATGACGGTCTCGGTCGAGACGCTGATCGAGGACGTGATCCGGCGCGAAGGTGGCTTCGTCGACCAGCCGGCGGATCACGGCGGGCCGACCAAGTTCGGCATCACCCAGGCGGCCCTGGCGCGCCACCTCGGCCGCGCCGCCGCCGCCGCCGAGGTCGAGGGCCTGAGCCTCGAGCAGGCCAGGCAGATCTATCGGCGCGACTACTATCAGGGCCCGCAGATCGACCGCCTGCCGGAGCGCATTCAGCCGTTCGTCTTCGACAGCGCCGTCAATCACGGTCCCGGGCGGGCGATCGGGTTCGTCCAGCGGGTCTGCAACCTCGCGGGCTTCGCCCAGCTGGCGGTGGACGGGGTGTGCGGACCCAAGACGATCCGGGCTGCCCACGACGCGGCCTGGGCGATGAAGGACTGGCTGCTCGCGGCGCTCGTCGAGGAGCGGCGCAGCTTCTACCAGGCGATCGTCGAGGCCGAGCCGAGCCAGGGCGTGTTCCTCGAGGGCTGGCTTCACCGTCTGGCCGAGTTCGAGGTGCCGAGAGAGAGGTTGGTCGCATGAGCTGGCTCAGTCTGATCACGGGTCTGTTTCGCCCGGCCAAGGAGCTGATCGAGGTCTTCAAGCCGAATGCCGAGCAGGCGGCCGAGCGCGACCACGTCGAGACCATGGCGCTGAGCCGGCAGGACCTCGCCTCGCTGCAGCAGTTCGCGGCCGAGTTCCACGACCGCGCGGGGCGGACCTGGTGGGATTCGCTGGTCGATGGCATGAACCGGCTGCCGCGACCGCTGATCACGCTCGGCATCCTCGCCCTGTTCGTGCTGGCGCCGGTGGCGCCGGTCCGCTTCCTCGAGATCGCCCAGGCGTATCAGATGATGCCGGACGGCTTTTGGGCGCTCTTGAGCGTGATCATCGCCTTTTATTTCGGCGGCCGCATGCAGCTCAAGGGGCAGGACATGGCGGTCAAAGGCGGTGCGCTGAAGGTGGCCCGCGACATTCTGGCGATCCGGCGGGCCGAACAGCCGCCCGTCCGCCCGGCGCTGCCATCGCCTGGCGCCGCGGCGCCCGCCTCGAGCGCCGCAGCCGGCGCGGCCGGCTCCAACCGCGTGGTCGAGGAGTGGCGCCGCCGCGCCGCCGGGCAAGCCTAGGCCCGGAGGCCGCCGACCACGCGACGGCTCGGGTTGGCAGGCGGCGCGACTGACGCATATAAGATTGGCGAGCGGGTGCCGATCGGGCGGCGGGAGGGCATGAGATGGCCGATATCGCGGATCTGGACCGTCCGGCGAGCGCCGAGGGGGTCGTGCCGCCCGAGCCCGTCTTGCTGCGCAGCGACGCCGAAGGCGTGGCCGGGCTGGCCCTCAATCGGCCCGATGCCTACAACGCCCTTTCGCGCGAGCTGCTCGGCGCCCTTGCGCGCGAGCTCGAGCAGATCCGGCTCGATCCAACGGTCCGGGTGGTCGTGATCACCGGCAAGGGCCGTGCTTTTTGCGCCGGCCACGACCTCAAGGAGCTGCGCGGCGAGCGCGCCGACCCAGCCAAGGTCCGGGCCCTGTTCGACCAGTGCTCGGCGGTCATGCTGGCACTCACCCGCCTGCCGCAGCCGGTGATCGCGCTGGTCGATGGCATCGCGACCGCGGCCGGCTGCCAGCTGGTCGCGGCCTGCGATCTGGCGCTGGCCACCAGCCATGCCCGGTTCGCCACCTCGGGCGTGCGCTACGGCCTGTTCTGCTCGACGCCGATGGTGCCGCTGTCGCGCAACCTCGCGCGCAAGCCCGCGCTCGAGATGCTGCTGACCGGCGATTTCATCGAGGCCGACGAGGCGCTTCGCCTCGGGCTGGTCAATCAGGTGGTCTCGCCCGAGAAGCTCGAGGAGGCCTTCGATGCCTTGCTCGCGCGCCTTCTGGACAAGCCCGCGGACGTATTGGCGCTCGGCAAGCGCGCCTTCTACCGGCAGCTCGAAATGGGCCTCGAGGCGGCCTATGCCTTCACGACCGACGTCATGGTCGAGAACGCGGCCTACCCGAATTTCGAGGAGGGACTCGCGGCCTTTGTCGAGAAGCGCGCGCCCGAGTGGGCCGAAGCTGCGCCAGCCCCGAGCCCGAGCGGGTGAGCGATGTGGCCGTGACCGGCGCCAGCGGCCGGGGGCAGGCAGCGCCGGCCAGGCTCAGCTACGACGACGCCTATATCCGGGGCATTCTCGAGCGGGTCAAGACCATCGCCGCGGTCGGGGTCAGCGCCAACGACATGCGCCCGTCCTACTTTGCGATGCTCTATCTGCAGACCAAAGGCTATCGGGTGATCCCGATCAACCCGCGCTATGCCGGCCAGCAGATCCTGGGCGAGACGGTGCTGGCCAGCCTCGACGAGCTCGCGACGCCGCCCGACATGGTCCAGGTTTTCCGGAAGTCGGCCGATGCGCCGCCGGTCATCGACGATGCGATCCGGATCGGCGCCAAGGTCCTCTGGCTGCAGCTCGGCGTGCGTCATGACGAGGCCGCAGCCAAGGCCGGCGCCGCCGGCCTTGCGGTGGTCCAGGACCGCTGCCCCAAGATCGAGTATGGTCGCCTGTTCGGCGAACTCGGCTGGGCCGGCGTCAATCGCCGGGTCATCTCCTCCAAGAAGGGCCGAGCCGTCCAGCTGTCGCGCTCGCAGGGCGGCTTCGGCAGGCGCCCTGCGCCGCGGTGATGACCCGCCGCCGGCTGCTAGCCGCGTCCAAGGATCAGGTCGGCCGCCCGCTCCGCGATCGCGATGGTCGCGGCGTTGACCATCGCCTGCGGCAAGGACGGCATCACCGAGGCGTCGACGACCCGCAGGCCCAGGATGCCGCTGTACCCGCAGCGCCGGATCGACGACCGCATCCGCGTCCGTGCCCATCCGGCAGGTGCCGACGGGGTGATGGAACGAGTTGGCGGCACGGCGGGCGAAGTCGCGCAGGCCCTTGCGGTCCGTGACCTCGGGGCCGGGGAAGACCTCGCGTTGGCGCCAGTCGGAGAGCTCGGCCGCGGCGCCGAGCTCGCGGGCGAGGGCTACGGCCTCCGCCATGATGTCGAGGTCGCGAGGTTCGGCGAGGAAGCCCGGGTCGATGAGCGGCGGATCGCGCGGGTCGGCCGAAGCGAGGCGGACGCTGCCGCGGCTGCGTGGCCTCATGAGGCAAGGCGTCAGCACGTAGGCCGGGCTCGGGGCCGGGCCGACGCTCGGCAGGACGAAGGGCAGCGTCACGCTCATGATCAGGATCTCGGGGCCCGGGTCGGCTTGGCCGTAGAGCAGCCCCTCGCCGTGATTGTAGCGCGACGGCGGCACCGGGCGGCGTGCCTCGTAGGCGACGCCGGCGCCGAGGATGTGATCCTGGAGGCCGGCGCCGACGCCCGCGAGATCGACCACGGTCGCGATGCCGAGCGCGCCCAGATGATCGGCAGGGCCGATCCCGGACAGCTGGAGGAGCTTCGGCGAGTCGACCGCACCGGCGGCGAGGATGACCTCGCGCTCGGCGCGGACCCGGTGCAAGCCGTCATGATGCCGGTAGACGACGCCGGCGCAGCGGCCGGCCTCGATCGCGAGATGGAGCACGTCGGCCCCGGTCAGGATCGTGAGGTTGGGCCGCCCGGCGATCGGATCGAGATAGGCAGAAGCGGCGCTGTCCCGCCGCGCGCCCACGATGCTGAGCTGGTTCCAGGCGGCACCGGTCGTGCGCTCGCCGCCGATGTCGGTGCTGAAGGGAAAGCCCTGGCCGACCGCTGCCGCCAGGAACGCCGCGGCCACCGGATGACGGCCGGGCGCATGCTCGAGCGCCAGGACGTGCTGCGGGCCGTCGCCGCCGTGCCAAGGGTCGGTCCCGCCTGAGAAGGTCTCGGCGCGCCGGAAGTAGGGCAACAGGTCGGCAAAGCTCCAGCCCGGACAGCCGGCCGCGGCCCAGCGATCATAGCCCGAGGGGTGGCCGCGCTGGTAGGCGAGCCCGTTGATCGCGCTCGAGCCGCCCACGACCTTGCCGCGCGGATACGGCACGCGCCGGCCGCCGAGGCCAGCCTGCGCGGTCGTCGTGTAGCGCCAGTCGATGCTGCTGCCGGAGAGCTTGGGCCAGTCCGCGGGCACGGCGATCTCGGGCATGGTTGGCCTGCCCCCGGCCTCGAGGAGGAGCACGCCAAGATCGCGATCGGCCGAGAGGCGGTGTGCCAGAACGCAGCCGGCGGAGCCGGCGCCGATGATGACGTAGTCGACATTTCCCGGCAGCGCATCGGGGTCGGCGGGCGGACCGGGCGCGGCGCCCGGCACGCTCGCGGCGAGTGCGCCCAGCGATGCGAGCGAGAGGCCGGCGGCGATGCCGACCGTGAGCGCGCCGCGCCGGTCGATCCGCTCGCACGCCAGATCATGGCTGATCGCGCGCACCGCCTCCCGGCCCCGTCCGCCGCCGGCCGGCCCGATCGTCGCGCAAGCGTGCATCCGATCCTTCCCCCTGCGCAGCCAGATTCGCAACCGCAGAGGATACGTCGCTCGGTTGCCGCAGACAAACCGGCCGCGGGCGCCCAATGATCCGGCATTTGCCAGGGACGGCGGTGCGCGGTACGGTTCGCCCGAGCGGTGGGGCTGAACGGGATGCCGGACGATGAGCGACGAGCAGGCGCAGGACTACGGCTTCGAGACCCTGGCGATCCATGCCGGCGCCGCGCCCGATCCGACCACCGGTGCGCGCGCGACGCCGATCTACCAGACCACGTCCTTCGTGTTCGACGACGTCGACCACGCGGCATCGCTCTTCAACCTGCAGCGCTTCGGCAACATCTATTCGAGGATCACCAACCCGACCGTCTCGGTTCTCGAGGAGCGGGTCGCGGCGCTCGAGGGCGGCACCGCCGCCTGCGCGGTCGCGAGCGGTCACGCGGCGCAGTTCGTGGCCTTCCTCAACCTGATGACGCCCGGCGACGAGATCATTTCCTCGACCAAGCTCTACGGCGGCTCGATCACTCAGTTCAGCGAGACCTTCCCCAGGTTCGGCTGGCGCGTCCGGTTCGTCGATCCGACCAGGCCCAAGCAGTTCAAGAAGGCGCTGAGGAAGCGGACCAAGGCAATCTTCGTCGAGAGCGCGTCCAATCCGGACGGCGTCGTCTGCGACCTCGAGGCGATCGCCGCGATCGCGCATGGCGCGGGCGTGCCGCTGGTCGTCGACAACACGATGCCGACCCCCTACCTCTGCCAGCCGATCCGGCACGGCGCCGATGTCGTCGTCCACTCGATGACCAAGTACATCGGCGGCCACGGCAACTCGATGGGCGGGATCATCGTCGACGGCGGCCGCTTCGACTGGTTCCAGAGCGACAAGTTCCCGGCCTTGACCGAGCCGACCAAGGCCTACCACGGCATCAGGTTCGCGGAGCATTTCGGCGACTTCGGCTTCGCGATGCGCTGCAAGGCGGTCGGCCTGCGCGATGTCGGACCCTGCCTGTCGCCGTTCAACGCCTTCCTGCTGCTGACCGGCTGCGAGACGCTGCCATTGCGGATGCAGCGGCACGTCGAGAATGCCGGGGCGGTGGCCCAGTTCCTGGCCGGACATCCAGCGGTCGCCTGGGTGTCCTATCCAGGTCTGCCGGGCAGCCCTCACTACGAGCTCGCGCGCCGCTACATGCCGCGCGGCACCGGTGCGGTCTTCACCTTCGGGGTCAGGGGCGGCTACGAGATGGGCATTCGCGTGGTCGAGGGCTGCGAGCTGCTGTCGCATCTTGCCAACATCGGCGACACCCGCTCGCTGATCATCCATCCGGCCTCGACCACCCACCGCCAGCTGGATGAGGCGCAGCTGCGCGCGGCGGGCGCCGGTCCCGAGGTGATCCGGCTCTCGATCGGCCTCGAGACCGCGAGCGACATCATCGCCGATCTCGGCCAGGCGCTCGCGGCCGCCGAGCGCCTGACGCGGGCGAGTGCTGCTGCCTGATGGGGACCGCGGTGCGGGCGGCCGCTATGCGGCGCTGCGGGGCGCAAGAGAGCAGGCCGGCGTCCTGGTACCGGCGTCCGCAGCATCGAGGCCCCCGGTCGGCGCCTCGAACAGCGCCTTGACCCGGGCGACCGCGCGCGCGACGTCGTCGAGCGGCGGCAGTGGCGGACCCGGCGGAAACTCCTGCCCGAGCCAGACCGCGCGGCCAGCCGCGATCAGCTGGTGTTGGATGACCCGGACATCGCGGGTGAGGCGCATCGGTCCCGTGACCATCGCGGTCCGATAGACCAGCGGCTGGAAGCGCAGCCGGCGCAGGCGGCGGCGCCATGAGCTGCCGGGCACCCCGCCGATCAACGGTTCGAGCAAGGGCCATTTGAGCTCGGGTCCGGTATCGAGATCGAACATGTAGACGGGCTTGCGGGTCGAGCAGGCTTCGGTCAGCATGGACATGCTTTCGCCGGTCACGATGAAGGCGTCGGCGAGCGCCAGATAGCCGAAATAGGGATTGTCGGCCGCTCGCTCCGGCGTCCAGCGGAAGACCTCGGCCGGGCAGTCAAGATTGGCCGCCAACGCGTCGAGCGCGGGCTTGGGAGTACGCGCGCTGCTCGTCACGAGGAGCGAGCCGCCCTGCTTGCGGGCGAGCGCGCCCGCCGCCTGCCCGAGCAATGCCGCGGCCTCGCGGTCGAGCACATAGGGCCCTGCATTGCCGCCGACCATGACCGCGATGCGAGGGCGTGGCAGCGGTGCGAGCCCCGGCTCCCAAATCGCCCGCGCCGCCTCCAGGCGCGGTTCGGACACACGCTGCAAAGGCGTCGTGTTGTGCAGCACGTTCGGCTGCTGCGGCAGCCGGTATTGCGGCGTCGTGACGACCAGATCGAAACACTCGAGCGCCGCCCAGGGCCGCCCGCAATGGACCAGCCGCACCCGGCGATCGGCGCGTAGCTGCACCCAGCGGCAGACCGGCTCGTTGCGCCGGCCGGCGGAGACGATCAGATCCGGCCAGGGCGGGACCAGCGGGCTGGACTGGCGCCGGACGATCCCGAGCAAAGTGCGCGGGGCGATAAGGTTCGTCAGCAGCTCGGTCGGCCGATAGACGAGGTGCTTGATCGTGAACGGCCAGCCCAAGCCCTCTGCGAGCGCCAGGATCTGGGAATTGTCGCCGGCCTTGTGGCCCATCATCACCCAGACGCGCGGCGTCGGCGCCAGACCTGCCGGCGGCCCCCCACTAGCCGCCACGGCGGCCGCCACTCCCCTGGCTCGATGACAAAGCTGCCCCGCCGACATCCATCCCACGCCTTGAGCGGCGGCCGCCGCAAGATGCGCGAGCACCGGCCGCGTCACGGACGCATGTTGTCCATCATCTTGCCGGTGTTTTCAACCGCAAGGGCCGGACTCTCCGCTGGTCGGAAGCCCGGCACGCTCCCGCTCGCCGCGGGCGGCCGTGCGAGCCGGAGCCTCCGCTGCGCGCAGCCGCGGCGCCGGCAAATTTCGCTCTCCCCAAACCGGACAGCTGGCGGCGGGTCATCTGCGGTCGTCTGGACCAACATCTATGCAGCTTCGTTCCGGCGGTCACTGCAGCAGGCCCGCGAACTCGGCCAGGACGGCTCGATAGACCGGGCGTTTGAATGGCACGATCAGGCGCAGGACCTGGTCCGCGGTCGCCCAGCGCCAGCGGGCGAATTCCGCATGATGGGCGTGCAGGTCGATGTCGGCGTCGGTGCCGATGAAGCGGAAGGCGAACCACTTTTGGCTCTGACCGCGGTAGCGGCTGCCCCAGTGTGCCGGGATCAGCTTCCGCGGCAGGTCGTAGGCGTACCACTGGCGACCTTCGGCCAGCAGCTCGGCGCGATCGGTACCGATTTCCTCCAGCAGTTCGCGGCGCGCCGCCTCCAGCGGGCTTTCTCCGGGGTCGATGCCACCCTGCGGCATCTGCCAGGCAGCGCGCAACGAGCCGAGCCGCTCGCCGACCAGCAGGCGCCGGTCCGGACCGATCACCATCAGCCCGACGCACGGCCGGTAACCGTCCTGCGGTCCGGCGTCGCTAGCCTTGGGCGCGGCCACGGCCCTGGGCATTGCCCCGCACCTCGGCCGACAACCCGGACTGCTCGATCACCACGGCACTGACCGGCGCCAGCATGAGGCCCTTCTCGGCGAGGGTCGCCGCCCACAGCCGCAGGCGCTCGAGCGACACCGGATAACCCTGCGCGACGCCCAAGGCGCTGCCGTTGCGCAAGGCTTCCGCCTCGAGCCCGGCCAACGCGTGGTCGATCGACAGGATCGAGGGGTCGGCGTCGATCGCGGTCGGCGCGCTGGCATAGGGCAGCCCCACGGCAGCCGCGGTCGTCGCAAGGTCGGCCGCACCGATCTCGACCACCGCGAGGCCGCGGCGCGCCAACACGTCCAGGACCGGAGACGCGCGCTCGCTGACGGCGAACCGGGCGCCGCTGCCGGCCACGGCGATGTAGCCCGTGGCGCGGGCAAGCAACCAGTCGAGGCGCTTCAGATTCTCCTCCGTCGAATTGCCGGCCAGCAGGGTGTGCGGTCCCGGGTCGCTGGCGGGATAATCGAGCGGCTCCATCGGCAGATCGAGGAGAACCTCGTGACCCGCGCGCCGCGCGCGCTCGAACCAACCCGGCAGGTCCTCCGCATAGGCCGAGAAATGCAGACTGATCTCACCCGCCAGACCGATCGCCGCCTCCGTCAGACCGGATTGCAGGCCCAACCCCACCACCAGGAGCGCGATCCTGGGTCGCTGGTCGTCGAGGTTGAAGGGCCGGGCATAGGCGAGAAACGGCCGGTGGCCATCGGGGGCAATGCGCGGCAAGGGTCCGAACGGGCCGTCCTCGATCAGCGCCCTGAAGGCCGGCACGGGCGCCGCCGGGCGGGACGCGGCTCCAGCGCTGGGATCGGCCTCCGGCAGGAAAGCGGGCGCCCCAGCCGGCGCGCTCGGCAACGGCAGCTGCACGCGCGGCACGTCGGTGAAATGGACCTCGCCCTCGCCGCCCAGCAACAGGACGCTAACTGCGCCGCCGACGATCGCGACACCTGCCATGAACGGCCAGAGCGACCGCGGCAGCCGCGATGCCCGACCCGTCAGCATGCCCGCTTCCTCAGGGATGGCCGCCGTCCGCAGGCCGGCCGTCCCCGAACAAGCGGCGCTGACCTACTGGATATTGCGTGCCCCGAACATCGCTACCCCACGCAGCAGGTCCACCGCCCGCGCGAGCTGGTAGTCGTCGGCGTCCGCTTGCTGACCCGGCGGCTGCGGCTGGCTTTCGGCATTGCCGTCGCTGACCGTGGCGTCCTGACCGTCGGCCTGGTCGTTTTCGAGGCGGCCGCGCAGGTCGGCCTCGCGCCGCGATATGCCCTCGTCGATCGCCTCGACGTGCGACTGCTGGACGTCGATGTCGGGAACGATCCCTTTGGCCTGGATCGAGGTCCCCGCCGGGGTGTAGTAACGGGCGGTCGTCAGCCGGATCGCGCCGTGCCCCGGCAGCGGCATGATGGTCTGGACCGAGCCCTTGCCGAAGGACCGCGTGCCCATGACGATCGCCCGGCCGTGATCCTGCAGGGCGCCGGCGACGATCTCCGATGCCGAGGCCGAACCGCCGTTGATCAGCACCACCATCGGGCGGCCGTCGATCTCGTCGCCGCGCCGCGCATTGAACCGCTGAATGCTGTCGGGACGGCGCCCCCGCGTCGACACGATCTCGCCGCGATCGAGAAAGACGTCGGCAACCGCGACCGCCTGTTCGAGCAAGCCGCCCGGATTGTTGCGCAGGTCCAGGACGACGCCCTTGAGGCTGGCGCCGAGCTGCCCCTTCATCTCCTCGATGGCGGTGTGCAGGTTGCTCTCGGTCTGCTCGTTGAACGAGCTGACCCGGACGTAGCCGACATCGCCCACGGCGTGCCAGCGCACGGGCGATATGGTGATCACGGCGCGCGCCATGCTGACGTCGATCGGCTCCTCGCGGCCGGGCCGGCGGAGGGTCAACTCGATCGAGGTATCAACCGGCCCGCGCATCCGCTCGACCGCCTCCGACAGGCTCATGCCCAGGACCGGCTCGTTGTTGATGTGCGTGATCACGTCGCCGGCCTGAATGCCGGCCCGATGGGCCGGGGTATCGTCGATCGGCGATACCACTTTGACCAGGCCGTTCTCCATCGTGACCTCGATGCCAAGGCCGCCGAACTCGCCCTTGGTCTGGACCTGCATGTCCCGGTATTTCTTGGCGTCGAGATACCCGGAATGGGGGTCAAGAGAGGTCAGCATGCCGTTGATCGCCGAACTCGATCAGGGTCTCGTCCGACACCTCTTCGACGTACTCGGCCCGTACCCGCTCGAAAACGTCACCGAACAGCTTCAACTGGCGGAAGGTGTCGGAGGAGCCGGCCTGCGGCATACTGGCCGCGGCCACGCATGCCACCAACGCCACGAGACCCACGGCGAAGACGCTGACCAGACTTTTCCGCATCAACCTCTAACCTTGTTGCTACTGGCCGCCAGCCACGGCAGCGGATTGACCGGGCGGCCATTCCGCCTGAGCTCGACATGGAGCTCGCGCGGGCTGTCGGCATCGGCAGCCATGACCCCGACGATCTGGCCGGCCCGGACCTGATCGCCGACCTCGACGTCAAGCTCGGCCAAGCCCCAAAGTAAGGTATGATATTCCGGTTGATGTTCAATGATCAAGAGCAAGCCATAGCTCCTGAACGGCGCCGCGAATACCACGCGGCCATCTTCGGGGGCCGCTACCGCCTGGCCGGGCAGGGCCACGATCGCGATGTCCGGGTTGTGAGGGTCGCTGCTCTGGTCGCCGAACGGGTTCACCACCTCGCCGGGAACCGGCATGATCGGCGCCGACGGGCGCGGCAGCCGAGCCACCGGAACCTGCGAGCCGACGTCGGCCAGCGGCGCCGGCTCGAGGAACACGACATCGAGCGGCGTGGCGCCGCCCGCGCCGCGGTATGCCGCCGCGGTCAGCCCGCCCTGGAGCCCCGCGCCGGCCGGCTTCGCGGGCGGCGGCAGCAGCGCCGCAAGCTCCGCGTGCGCGCTCAATTCCGGCTGCGTCAAGGCCGGCGACGGGGATGCCACTGCCACCAGCTGCGGCGAGCTCGGCTGGACCGCATGCACCCCAAAGGCCAGTCGAGAGGGCTCCGCCAACGCCCCCTGCACCGCCGCATCCGGTTCGATATTGCCGGTCGGTCGCATCGGCAGGTCGGCCCGCAATGCCGGCTGGTCGGGCTTGGGCCCGGCCCGAACCACGTGGGCGACCTCGCTGCTGAGCACGGTCTGAGCGAGGCGCCGCTGCTCGCTGCTCAGCTCCTGCACCTGCGCGTCCAGCCGCTCCAACCGGGCCACGACGACGCCGCGCCTCTGCTGCCGCTGTTCCCGCTCCCGCTGCAGGCGCTGCGCCTCCGCCATCAACAGCGGCGCCCGCCGCTCGATCTCCTGTTGCCGGGCAATGACCGGCTCGGGTCGCCGCTCCAGAGGGCCGAGACCGGCTTCGGCGCTCCGCAACCGTTGCAGCAGCAACGGGCTGATCGCCAGCATCCGCGCCCGGATGGTCGGATCGAGCTCGACCTGACGGCTGGTGCTCGCCAGATCGGCGAGCAGCCGCGCCGCCTGCTCGCGGCGCTCGCGGACCGCCGCGCTCTGCGCCAGGACCCGGGGCACCAGCCGGTCGAGCTGGCGCTCCAGGGTCAACTCCTGGTTGCGCTCGCTCCGAAGCGTCGCCCAGGTGCGCTCCCGCCGGGCCTGCAAGTCATCGATCTCGCGTTCCAGGCTGTTCGCCCGCCGTTCCAGCGCCGCTTGCAAGGCGCGCCGCCGGACAAGCTGGTCGCGCACCTCGCCGAGCCGCGACAACTCACTGTCGAGGCCGTAACTGCCGCTGTCTTCCGAAGGCGCCAAGGTGGCCAGCAAGGAGTCCGGGACAGTCGTGACCGCCACCAAGAGCACGCCGCCCAGGAGGCCACCACGTAGCCTATGCCCGATCATGGCACACCGCGACCTGAGCACCACCCATCCCCCAAAACCGAAGGATCAGCGCGCCGGGGTCGGCGCCGGGCTGTGGCCGTAGGGACACAGATGTTGCAGGGTCTGGCCACCTTGCTCCGCCCACCGATCCCAAGGGAGCCGGCCATCCCCGAGGCCACTCCCCAATTGTAGATTTCCAGGCACACCGGCGCTCTTAACCAGTCTTACCGCACCATAACGCATCGCCCGGGAGCCGGAAAGCGCGATCTCTCAGGAATAGAAATCTCCTTGCCACAGAAGATGTTAGCAGTTGCTCAGATTTTAGGTGAAAAAGCTCCGCTAGTCGCTTCACGAGTGCTGCATTTGCGCCACGCCCGCGCGCCGAGACGATGAGCATCGAGTAGCATCCCGACCCTTGCAGCCAACATTTTCTGGTCGAGGCGTTACCGGGATGCAACGCTGGCACCGACGATCGGTTCCGACCCTGGCCGCTGGCGCGACCGCAACCGCCGGCTGGGCTCGTCGCGATCAGCATGATCGAGCCCCGGGCGCCGCCCATGCCCTCCCGCCCGGTCTCGTGCTCGGCGATCGCATGGGTGGAGAATTAACCATGCATTGGTTAACTGATCGTCAACGTCGCGGCCACCGAGCGTGGGGAAATCACATTGCTTGGCCGGCGCCCGCGCCGGGACGGACGATGGTTGCACGGGCGGCCTTGCCGCGACCGCGCACGGGCCGAATGGCCCGCGCTTACGGGCCGGTCGGCGCTCAGTCCGGGCCGAGGTGGTCTGCAGCCACGAGCCGCTCAGCCGGCCTTGCCGTCGGTCGCCGGCACGGTCTCGTCAATCGGCTCCTTGCGCTCACGGTAGATGCTGATCGACTGCTTGGGTCGATCGATGTCGAGGGTCATCAGCAGATCGCCGATCACGGCCAGCACGCGATAGACCCCGAACATCTGGGTGAACTGCGCGGTGGTGAGATCGGAGCGGGCGACAAACAGCTCGTTCTCCGCGTCCAGAAGATCGAGCAGGCTGCGCTGACCGAGGTCGAACTGCTGCGCGTAGACATCGCGGGTCGAGCGCTGCGCCTCGACCGCCGCGCGCAGCGATTCGACGCGCGCCTGCGCCGTGGTCAGGGCGTTGTCGGCGACCCTGGCTTCCCTCTCGGCGTCACGCTGGGCCTGAAGCAGCCTTTCGCGCGACTCCTTGACGCGCGAGAAGGCCTCGCGCTCGCGGGCGATGTCGGCGCCGCCGCGGAACAGGTTGTAGCGCACCACGAGCAGCGCCTGGGCATCGACGTCGCCGCCGCGGACACCGTCCAGGTTGTCGTTCGCGGCGGCGCCGACCTCCAGATCGAGCCGCGGATAGTAGCCCGAGCGCGAGCCCGTGAGCTCGGCCTTGGCGACGTCGATGTCGGCGTTCGCGATCTGGACCGTCGGGTTGTCGACGGCGGCCTTGGCGGCTGCGGCCTCCTGGCTCTCGGGCAAGGCCGCGATCGGCACCACGGGGTCCTCGAGGCTTTCCGCCCGCATCCCGACCACGCTGATGTAGCGCGCCTCGGCGTCGCGCAGATTGCCGACCGCGGTAGCCAGCGCCGTCTGCGCGGCGGCGATCCGGGCTTCGCTCTGATGGACGTCCGCAATCGAGCTCGCGCCCTGGGCCTCGAGTTGCCGGACCTTGCCTCCGAGTCGCTGGTGCTCGGCGAGGTTCTCGCGCGCCAGCTCGACCAGCACCTGGTTGCGCAGGACGTCGAGGTGAGCCTCGACCGCATCGAGGGCAACGAACTCGGCGGCTTCCTGGACCCGGTGCGCCGCGGAATCGATCCGCGACGTCTGCTTCGCGACCTCGCTCTGGGTCGCGAAGCCGTCGAAAAGCATCTGCGACAGGGTGATCTGGGATTCGTAGCGCATCAGCGTGGTCGACGAGTCGCCGCCGACCGGGCGCGTCGACCGGTTGCGCGTTCCCGGGCTGTTGGTGTACTCGGGTCCGGCCGCGCCGCGCAGGTCGATCGAGGGCAGATAGCCGGCGCGGGCCTGCCGCAGCTCCTGGTCGATCGCCTCGCGGTCTGCCGCCACCACGCCGACATCGGGGTTGGTCGCGAGTGACGCCCGCACGCTGTCCTCGAGCGTCTCGGCGCCGGCGGCGCCGACCGCCGCCAGCCAGACGACCGGCGCGACGGCGGCAATCAGGATGCGGGCGCTGATCGACAACGGGGCGTTCCCACGGATTCGCATTCTGCTGACCCACCTGGCCTGAAGGAAGATCCGACAAAGCCGCAGGTTGATTGGGTTATTCTTAAGCTTGATAGATCTTGCCCCGGATGGCGTCAATTGCCTAGGCTTTCGTCCGGCCGCGATCCCGCCGCGAACTTGGCCGCCGGCATCGGCGCCTGCATCGATTCGGCCGGGACTGCGAGGATTCCGGATCGGCGCTGTCCCTCGATATGCTGCAATGGCATTGTCTGCGGCGGCCGCATTGTGTACTGCAACGCCGGGCCCACGACCCGAGCGGCGCGGGCATGATCGGGTTCGCTCGGAAGTAGATCTTGCAACCGAAGTAGAAGCAGTTGTGATCCATGAGTAGCGCGGCCGCGAAGGACCCGAGTGACACGGCGCAACCGATCCGACGGGGGCCGACCGATCTGGCCGCGCCCGAGCCGTCAGCCGGGGTGACCGGCGAGCCGGCCCCCGGTTCGGCGCTCCCCTCACCCCTGGACACGCCGCGCCCGGCCCCGACGGCGCCGCCGGCCGACGACGTCCCGGCCGCTGCGACCGGCTGGAATGTCGTGCCCAGGGCCGCGACCTTCGACGATCCCCTGCTGACCTGCCTGGTCGCGCTCACCCAGATGCTCGAGCGGCCGACCTCGGCCGAGGTGCTCAAAGCGGGCCTGCCGCTCGAGCACGGCCGCCTGACCCCGGATCTGGCGATCCGGGCCGCGGAGCGTGCCGGTCTCAGCGCCCGTCTGGTGCATCGCGCCCTGGCTCAGATCAGCGACTTCACCCTGCCCTGCATCCTCCTTCTGGAGGGGCGCGACGCCTGCCTCCTGGTCGAGCTCCTGGCCGGCGAGCGCGCCCGCGTCCTGATCCCGGAGACGGGTCGCGGCGCGGCCGAGCTGCCGCTCGCCGAGCTGGCCGGGCGCTACACCGGCTACGCCCTGTTCGCGCGGCCGGAGGTGCGCTTCGATCGGCGCGCCGAGCAGGTCGAGAGCATCCACGTCGGCAGCTGGTTCTGGGGCACGCTGGCGCAGGCCTGGCCGATCTATGCCGAGGTCATGCTGGCCGCGATGTTGATCAACATGTTCGCGCTCGCCAGCCCGCTCTTCATCATGAACGTCTACGACCGGGTGGTGCCCAACAACGCGCTCGAGACGCTCTGGGTGCTGGCCGCCGGCGCGCTGACCGTGTTCCTGTTCGATTTCCTTTTGCGCAACCTGCGCGGCTACTTCATCGACAGTGCCGGCAAGATGGCCGACGTCAAGCTCGCCAGCCGGATCTTCGAGCATGTGCTGGGCATCCGCATGGCGGCGCGGCCGAGCTCCGCCGGCGCGTTCGCCAACAATCTGCGCGAGTTCGAGAGCCTGCGCGACTTCTTTACCTCGGCGAGCCTCGTGACCCTGGTCGATCTGCCCTTCGTGCTGTTCTTCATCCTGATCGTATGGTGGCTCGGCGGCCCGATCGCGATCGTGCCGGCAATCGCGGTGCCGCTGGTGATCGGGGTGGGCCTATGCCTGCAGGTGCCGCTCAACCGCGTGGTGCGCAAGACCTTCAAGGAGGCGGCCCAAAAGCATGGCGTGCTGGTCGAGAGCATCAGCGGCCTGGAGACGATCAAGAGCATCGGCGCCGAGGGCCGCATGCAGCGCAACTGGGAGCAGTTCGTGAGCGCGACGGCCCGCTCCGCGACGCGCGCGCGCTTCCTGTCGGCGTTCGTCGTCAATTTCTCGGCGTTCGCGCAGAATCTGGTCACCGTCGGCGTGGTGATGTTCGGGGTCTACCGCATCGGCGAGGGCCTCATGACGGTCGGCGCCCTGGTCGCCTGCACCATCATCACCGGCCGCGGCATGGCGCCGCTCGCGCAGGTGGCCGGCATCCTGACCCGCTACCATCAGGCGCGGGCGGCGTACGACGCCCTCAGCCAGGTCATGGCGCTGCCGGTCGAGCGGCCGCGCCAGGCCCGCTTCCTGCACCGTCCCGAGCTGCGCGGCGAAATCGAGTTCAAGGATGTGACCTTCGGCTATCCGGGCCAGAAGTTCCCGGCGCTCGAGGGTGTCTCGTTCGTCATCAAGCCCGGCGAGCGGGTCGGCCTGATCGGCCGCATCGGCTCCGGCAAGACGACCATCGAAAAGCTGGTGCTCGGGCTGTACGCGCCCGACCGGGGGGCCGTGCTGGTCGACGGCACCGATCTGCGCCAGATCGATCCCGCGGATCTGCGCCGCAACATCGGCTGCGTGCTCCAGGACGTGTTCCTGTTCCATGGCAGCGTGCGCGACAACATCACGCTCGGTGCGCCCTTCGCCGACGATCAGGCGGTGCTGCGGGCGGCGCAGATCGCGGGCGTCGAGGACTTCGTCGCCCGGCATCCGCAGGGCTTCGACCTCACCGTCGGCGAGCGCGGCGAGAGCCTGTCCGGCGGCCAGCGCCAGGCGGTCGCGATCGCCCGGGCGCTGCTCCTCGACCCGCCGATCCTGGTCCTCGACGAGCCGACCAGCGCCATGGACAACGGCGCCGAGAACCGGTTCAAGCAGCGTCTCGGCGAGGTTTTGGCCGGCAAGAGCCTGATGCTGGTGACCCATCGGGCCTCGGTGCTCTCGCTGGTCGAGCGGCTGATCGTGCTCGACGCCGGTCGGGTCGTCGCCGACGGCCCGCGCGACGGCGTGCTCAAGGCGCTCGCCGCCGGCCGGATCCGGGCGCAGACCTGAGGCAGGCGGCATGGCGAGCCGGGAGGTCACGCTGCGCCCGAGCAAGACCGCGGTCGCGACCCGCGTCCGACCCCGGCTGCGCAAGGCCGACGCCGATTTCATCGTCGGCCGGGCCGGCGCCAGGCTTATGGCGCCGCGCGGCTTTACCCATCTGCTGCTGCTGATCATCGTGGCCTTCTTCGTCCTGTTCTTCACCTGGGCCAGCTGGGCGCGGCTCGACGAGGTGACGCGAGGCGAGGGCAAGGTGATCCCGTCCAGCCAGGTGCAGGTCGTGCAGAACCTCGAAGGCGGCATCGTCGCCGCGATCGACGTGCATGAGGGCGATGTCGTCGACCAAGGCCAGGTGCTGCTGCGGATCGACAATGTGCGCGCGGCGAGCGACCTGCGCGAGAACGGCAAGCGCTATCTCGCCCTGCTCGGCGCGATCGCCCGGCTGCGGGCCGAGGTCGACCGGACGCCGATCGCGTTTGCGCCCGAGGTCCTGGCGGACGCGGCCGAGGTCGCCGCCAACGAGCGCGCTCTCTACGCTGCGCGCCAGGCCGATCTGGAGTCGGAGCTCTCGATCCTGCGCAGCCAGGCGGAGCAGCGCGAGCAGGAGCTGACCGAGCTCAAGACCCGCATCGACCAGCTCGTCCGCTCGCAGGCGCTGGCCCAGGAGGAGCTCGACATCACGGCACCTCTGGCCGCGAACCGGGTGGTCTCCAAGATCGACTACCTGCGCCTGCAGCGCCAGGTCAACGATCTGACCGGCGAGCTCGACGCCGCCCGCCTGTCGGTGCCGCGCGTGGAATCGGCGGTGCGCGAGGCGCAGCGCCGGATCGAGGAGCGCCAGCTCAACTTCCGCTCCGAGGCCCAGCGCGAACTCGCGACCGACCAGCCGGAGGCGACCGCGCTCGCCGAGGTGATCACCGCCGCCGCCGACCGGGTCAAGCGGACCGACGTGCGCTCACCGGTCCGCGGCACGATCAAGCGTCTCCTGGTCACCACGGTCGGCGGCGTCATCCAGCCGGGCCAGAACCTCGTCGAGATCGTGCCGCTCGAGGACACCCTCCTGATCGAGGCCAAGGTCCGGCCGGCCGACATCGGTTTCCTGCATCCCGGCCAGTCGGCTCTGGTCAAGGTCACCGCCTACGACTTCTCGATCTATGGCGGCCTCAAGGGCGCGGTCGAGGACATCAGCGCCGACACGATCACCGACGACAAGGGCGAGAGCTTCTACCGGGTCCGCGTGCGCACCCACGACAACGCCCTCAAGAAGGCGGGCGAGCCCTTGCCGATCACGCCCGGGATGACCGCTCAGGTCGATATCCTGACCGGCCAGAAGACTGTCATGGACTACCTCCTGAAGCCGATCCTGAAGGCCAAGCAGAGGGCGATGCGCGAGCGCTGATCCGGGCGTCGGCGCACGGGCTTGGTTCCGGTCAGCGGCTGCCGACGCCGGGCGAGGACAGCCCGGTCGAGGTCGACGAGACCAGGGTATCGGTCGGCGGGACGTGGGCCCAGCGGGTCGTCTCGTTGACCGAATAGTAGGGGACGTACTGGCTCACCCGCTCCTGCGGCAGCACGGCCGTGGTCAGATTGTCGAGGATGTAGACCTGGCGGTCGAGATAGACCGCGAGCACGGCGTGCGGCAGATCCCGCACGACGTCGCGCAGCACCACCAGGCGCACGTCCTCGGCGCCAAAGCCAAGCTGGCGCAGGCTCACGTACTTGGCGATCGCATAGTCTTCGCAATCCCCCGAGCGGCTGAGGAACTCGAGCGGGGTCGCCCAATAGTCGCGCTGACCGTAGTTCTGCTCGTCGGTCTTGTACTGCCACTGGTTGAGGAACTGGTTGACCGCCTGGATCTGCTCGAACCGCGGGTGGCCGAGCTCGCTCTTGAGCAGGGCCTGCCAGGCGATCGCGCTGCGGCTCGGGCAAGCCTCGGTGGCGTCGGCGCAGGCCCGGTAAAGCGGGCGCTCGCGGGCGATCTGGCGCAGCACGTGCTGCCATTGCGGCAGGGCGGCCAGCGAATCGACCCTGAACTCGACGGTGCCGAACAACTGCGTGGCGGTGGCCGCGGCCGCCGGGGTCATGCCGAGCAGCCCGCCCAGCACGGCCAATGCCTTCAAGGCAGTATTCACGGATTCCCACTCCCTACCTGAATTCTGGTGGTCGGACCTGAGGCGTTTGGTTGGTCCGAAGGGTAGGGAAGCGCGGTGAATGAACCGTTGCCCGGGCGCCGCGGCGGCCCGGCAACGTACTCGGGTAGGAAGCTTCAGGCCGAGTGATGGCCGGGCCGCAGCCGCAGGACGTAGCCGATCACCTCGGCGACCGCGCGATAGTGCGCGGGCGGCACCTCGGCGCCGAGCTCGACGCCCTCGTGCAGCGCCCGCGCCAGCGGCGGGTTCTGGATCACCGGCACGGCATGGGCGCGGGCGACCGTGCGGATGCGCTCGGCGAGCGTGCCGAGCCCCTTGGCGACCACCGTGGGCGCGGCCATGGCCGGGCCCTCGTAGCGCAGCGCCACCGCGACATGGGTCGGGTTGGTCACGACCACGGTCGCTTTCGGCACCTCGGCCATCATGCGCCGGCGCGCCCGCTCCTGGCGCAGGCTGCGCAGCCGCGCCTTGATGAAGGGATCGCCCTCGGTCTGCTTGAACTCGTCCTGGAGGTCGCGGCGCGACATGCGGAGCTGCTTGCGGTGCTCAAAGCGCTGATAGAGGACGTCGAGCAGGGCGATCAGGCCGACCAGGAGCGCGACGCCCGCCAGCAGGCGAAGGGCGAGGTCGCGGAGGAGGCCGAGCAGCGCGCCGGCGTCGAGCCCGGCCGCGGTGAGGATCCGGGCCCGGGCCGGCCAGAGCAGGAGGACGGCGGTCGCGGCGACCAGCGCGATCTTGAGGACGCCTTTGCCGAACTCGATCAGCGAGCGCAGCGAGAACAGGCGCTTGGCGCCGGCCAGCGGCGAAATCCGCTCGAGCTTCGGGGCCAGCGGCTCGGTGCTGACGATGAGCCCGTTCTGGAGCAGGCCGCTGGCGAGCGCGGCGCCGACCAGCAGCAGCGCGCCGGAAAGGAGCGCGCCGCCGACCTCGCCGAGCAGCGCCGCCATGGCCCGATGCAGCTCGGCGGGCGCGAACTCCTGCGGCCGCTCCAGCAACCGGCGCAGCGCCTGGCCGAGATCGCCCGCGATCGCCGGCGCCAGGACGCCGACGAGGAGCGCGCCGGCGCCCAGCATCAGCGCGTGATTGACCTCGCGCGAGCTCGCGACCTGGCCCTTGGTGCGGGCTTCGTCGAGGCGCCGCTGGCTCGGCTCCTCGGTCTTCTGGCCGTCGTCCTGATCGTCCGCCATCGGCGCTCAGCCGCCCGGAAGGCCGCTGCCGAGGGCGTCTTCGAACATGCCGAAGAACGCCAGCAGGCCGGTCGTGAACGACAGCATGATGACCGTGAACGCGACCAGGATCTGCAGCGGCAGGGCGATGAAGAAGACCTGGAAGGTCGGCATCAGCCTATTGAGCACGCCCATGCCGAGATACATCAGCAGGCTGACCAGGAGCAGGGGCGCGGCGATCCGCACGCCGAGCGCGAAGGCCTGGCCGAGCTGCCGGCTCAACAGGTCCGCCATGTCGCCGAGTGGCGGCGCCGCGCCGGCCGGCAGGCGGGCATAGCTCGCGGCCAGCGCCTGCAGCAGCACGTGGTGGCCGTCGGTCACGAACAGCAGGACCAGCGCCGTGGTGGTCAAAAAATTGCCCGGCAGCGTGCCCTGGGTCGCCTCGTTGGGATCGAAGATCGCGGCCGCCGCGAGGCCCGACTGAAAGGCGAGCGTGGTGCCAGCGACGTGCAGCGCGGCGAAGGCCACGCGCGCGGTCGTGCCGAGGAACAGGCCGGTCAGCAGCTCGCCCGCGACCAGCCGTGCGAGCTCGAGCGGCGCCGCCGGCAAGTCCGGCAGGCTCGGCGCCAGCGGACCGGCCAGCACGACGCTCACCGCCAGCGCGAGCAGAAGGCGGATGCGGGCCCCGACATAGGCCTCGGCGAAACCCGGCATGATCATCAGCGCGCTGCCGGCGCGCAGGAAGATCAGCAGGAAGGCGAACAGGTCGCCCGGAATGAGCTCGGAGACCATGATCCTGCCAGGCGGGCGGGCGTCAGCCGGCCCCGGCGATGCGGCGGAACAGATCCTCGCCGAAGCCGACCAGGGTCTCGATCATGAACGGCAGGGTCAGCACGAGGGTCAGGAAGATCGCCAGGATCTTGGGCACGAACGACAGGGTCATCTCCTGCATCTGCGTCAGCGCCTGGAGCAGGGCGATCAGCACGCCGACCACCAGCGCCACGCCCATGACCGGCGCGCCGAGCTTGAGCAGCACGAAGATCGCCTCGCGGGCGACGTCGAGGACTTGCTCCGCGGTCACGTGGCGGCGGCCGGGCTTGGCGGCTGGTGCTGCTGGCAGGCCTGCCCCTCACATCGGCATGCGCATGATTTCCTGGTAGGCGGTGATGATCCGGTCGCGCACCGCCACCACGGTCTGGAGCGTGAGCTCGGCGGCGTTGACCGCCTCGACCACCTCCTGGAGGTTGGCGCCGCCGGCGACTGCCTGGATCGCCTGCGCCTCGCTCTTGCGGCCGCCATCGACCGCATCGGTCAGGACCTGCTCGAGCAGGGCGCCGAAGCTGGCCTTGGGCGGCTCACCGCCGGCGCCCGGACGCGGCACCGGATCGGGCGCCTTGGCGAAGCTCGGCGGGGCGGGGCGGAGGCTGGCGGTCGGGTCGGCCACGGGCGGGCTCCTTCCTGTCGATGACGCAGGCCGGGCCCGCAGATGACGGCGACCGGGCTGGCGTTTGTGAGCACGCGCGCGGGGCGTCAGCGCAGCAGATCAAGCGTCCGCTGAATCATCGAGCGCGCGAGCGTCATGGCGTTGAGATTGGCTTCGAACGACCGCTGGGCCTCACGCAGATCCATCATCTCGAGCAGCGGGTTGACGTTCGGCATGAGCACGTAGCCGTCGGCGTTGGCCGCGGGATGGCCGGGGTCGTAGCGGAGCGGGAACGGCGAGCCGTCGACGCCGGTGCGGGCGACCTCCACCAGCTCGACCCCGAGCTCGCGGTCGAGCACGTTCTCGAAGGTCACGGTCTGGCGGCGATAGGGCTGGCCGCCGGGCGCGCTCGCGGTCGATTCGGCATTGGCCAGGTTCTGCGCCAGCATCCGCATGCGCACGCCCTGAACTTTCATGCCGGCGGCCGCGACCTGCATCGCCTGGGTGAGATCCATGTCGGTCCTCCTGGTCGTCGCTAGGGCTGGGCGCCCAGCGCGATCCGCAGCATGCCGAGGTATTTGCGGTAGAGATTGCTGGTCAGCTGATAGTCGAGGGCGGTCTGGCCCGCCTTGGCCATCTGCTCCTCGAGGATCACCGCATTGCCGTTGGGCGTGGTCTCGTAGACGCTCTCGGCCGGGCGCGCGGCGAGGCCGATGCGGACGCCCGCTGCGGGCGCGAGATCGGCCGGATCGGTGCGGGTCATCGCGAGCCGGCCGGCCTGGGCCGCCGAATCCCGGGCCAGGCGGGCGAAGTCCGCCCCGCGCAGGTCGCGCGGCCGGTAGTCCGGGGTGTCGGCGTTGGCCACGTTTTCGCCAAGGACCACCTGGCGCTGGCCGAGCCAGGCAAGGCGCGCCGACATCAGGTGGAACAGGGGCGCTTGGGCAGGCGGCATCCGACGACCTTCGCTGGCGGTCGCGGGCGCCGGCAGCCGTCGCGCCGGCCGCACCGTCACCCGCGAATCGTTGCAGGCTAGAGTTGGCGGGGTTAACAACCCCTTAAGCAGCGGCACCTAGGTTCGCCGCCGCGCCGCTCGCTGGCGGCCGGCCGCAGGCCGCGGGGAGACCAGGATGCTCTATCTGATCCGCAAACCGGGCGAGGCGGTGATCGTCAACCACTCGATCGAGATCCGCGTGGTCGAGGTGCGCGGCAAGTCGGTCAAGCTCGGGTTCACCTTTCCGCCGGAGGCGACGGTGCTGCGCGAGGAGGTGTTCGAAGCGATCAAAGAGGCCAACCGGGCGGCGCTCGAGACCGCGCGCGCCCTGCCTGCGGCCGCTCCCCCGACCCGCGAGCCGCGCTGAGATGAGCGGGGCGGCGCCCGCCCGGGTCGGCCTGATCATGGGCAGCCAGTCGGACTGGTCGACGCTGAGACACGCCGCCCGGGTGCTGGACGAGCTCGGCATCGCCCACGACGATCGGATCGTGTCCGCCCATCGCACGCCCGAGCGCCTCGTCGCCTACGCCACCGGCGCCCGCGCGCGCGGCCTCCAGGTGATCATCGCCGGCGCCGGCGGCGCTGCCCATCTGCCGGGCATGGTCGCCTCGATGACGGCCTTGCCCGTGCTCGGGGTGCCGATCCGGAGCCGGGCTCTGCAAGGCCTCGACAGCCTGCTCTCGATCGTCCAGATGCCGGCGGGCGTGCCGGTCGGGACGCTGGCGATCGGCCGCGCCGGGGCGGTCAACGCGGGCCTGCTGGCGGCCGCGATCCTGGCGCTGCAGGACGAGCGCCTGGCGGCCGCGCTGGCCGACTGGCGCGCGCGTCAGACTGCGGCCGTGGCCGAGCGGCCGGGCCCATCCGAAGCCGGGGACGGGCCGGCGTGAGACTGTCGCCCGGCGCCTGCATCGGCATCCTGGGCGGCGGCCAGCTCGGCCGGATGACGGCGCTGGCGGCGGCAAGGCTCGGCTATCGCTGCCACGTGTTCACGCCCGAGGCGGACAGCCCGGCGGCGCAGGTCACCAACAGGGTGAGCGTTGCCGACTATGACGACCAGAGCGCGCTCGACCGGTTCGGCGATGTCGTCGACGTGGTCACGATCGAGTTCGAGAACCTGCCGGTCGCGCCGCTCGCGGAGCTGGCCAAGCGGGTCCCGGTCCTGCCATCACCGGCGGTCCTCGCGATCTGTCAGGACCGGCGCCTCGAGAAGGGCTTTTTGGACCGGATCGGCGTCGCGAGCGCCCCCTGGCGGGCCGTCGCCGACGGCGAGGATCTGGCCGCGGCGCAGGCGGCGCTGAACGGGCCGGTCGTCCTCAAGACCGCCCGCTTCGGCTACGACGGCAAAGGCCAGCTGGGGCTTGATCCCGGCGACGATCCGGCCGCCGCCTGGGCTCGCTTCGGCGGCGCGGCGGCCATAGCCGAAGCGCGGATCGATTTCGCCTGCGAGGTCTCGGTGATCACCGCGCGCGGGCGGGATGGTACCGAGGCCGGCTATCCGCCGGTCGAGAACCGGCATGAGCGCCACGTGCTCGCGCGGACCATCGCGCCGGCGGCGCTGCCGGCGGCGCTGGCCGACGAGGCGCGGGCGCTGGCGGCGCGGATCGCGCGCGAGCTCGAGGTGACGGGCCTGCTCGCGGTCGAGATGTTCGTGACCCGCGACCAGCGGCTGCTCGTCAACGAGCTGGCGCCGCGGCCGCACAACTCCGGCCACTGGACCATCGATGCCTGCGCGATCAGCCAGTTCGAGCTGCTGGTGCGGGCGCTGTGCGGGCTGCCGCTCGGCGAGCCCGGGACAATTTGCCGATGCGACCATGGACAATCTGCTGGGCCCGGCGGTGGCTGCCTGGCCTGACCTCCTGGCGGAGCCGGGCGCCCGCCTGCATCTCTACGGCAAGCACGAGATCCGCGCCGGGCGCAAGCTCGGCCATGTCACCCGCCTGACCCGCCCGCTCTGAGCGGCACGGCCGGGCACGCCGCCGGCGGCGGCAGTTCCGGTTTGCGGCGGCCTCGAATTCCGATCACATTCGGGCGGGATTCGGACTCTGGTTGCAGCCACGGCGCAGTCGATCGGGGTTCGGCCACGGCGCCGGCGACGCGGCGCTGATCCATGTCGCCGGCGTGTTGAGTGCGAATACGCGCCGTTGCGATGTCGCCGCCCGCCTGGGCGGCGACGAGTTCGGCGTGCTGCTGGTGCGCGCCGATCAGGCGGCGAGCTTGCATAAAGGCGCGCTCGCTCGCCGAGGCGATCGCCGGCAGCGGGTTCCGTTGGGAAGGGGTCTCGATCCCGCTCGGCGTCGCCTACGGCACCCATCTCCTGCCGGTTCGGCAGGATGCCAAGGCCGCGTTCGCGGCCGCCGATCGGGCGATGGATCGGCACAAACGCAACCGGGCGCGCCGCGTCTGACAGCTGCCCGCCGGCCGCTCAGGCGATGATGTCGGGCAGGCGATCGCTCTCGAGACGCGTGATCCGGTCGCGCAGCGCCAGCTTCTGCTTCTTCAGGCGCTGCAACTCGAGCTGGTTTCTATAGCCGTCGCGGACCAGCTCGTTGATCCGCTCGTCCAAGGCTCGATGGGCGGCCCGAAGCTCGGCCAACCTGCGCTCGATTTCCGGCAGCTGCAAGGAATCGGTCATGGTGACCTGGCGCGGGTTCGACGGCACTCGGCCCCGATTGTGCTCGGCAGACGTTGCGTATACTAACAGAAATCGGCGTCAAGCGGCCAGAATTCTCGAGCTCGCCGTGGCGATGTGACGTGATCCGGGAGGTCCGATGCGCGTCGGACTGTTGACCAGCGGCGGCGATTGCGCGGGCCTGAACGCCGTGATCCGGGCGGTGGTCAAGCGGGCGGTCCTGGCTCACGGCTGGCAGGTCCTGGGGGTTCGCCAGGCGACCCACGGCCTGCTCAAACGCCCGGTCGACGCGGTCGAGCTGACCCCCGACACCACCGCCGGCATCCTGCACCTCGGCGGCACGGTGCTCGGGACCACCAACCGCGGCGATCCGTTCGCCTACCCGGCCGAGGGCGGCGGCACGGTCGATCGTTCGGACGCGATCGTCGCCGGCTATCACGAACTCGACCTCGACGCCCTGATCGGGATCGGCGGCGACGGCAGCCTCGCGATGCTGCGCCGGCTGGCGAAGCAGGGCGACTGGCGCCTGGTCGGCATCCCCAAGACCATCGACAACGATCTCGGCCACACCGAGCGCGCGATCGGCTTCAGCTCGGCCGTCGAGGTCGCGACCGAGGCGGTCGATCGCCTGCACGTCACCGCCGCCAGCCACTCGCGCGTCATGGTGCTCGAGGTGATGGGCCGCGACGCCGGCCACATCGCGCTCTCGGCGGGCATCGCGGGCGGCGCCGACGTGATCCTGATCCCCGAGATCGCCTACACGCTCGAGGCGGTGTGCGCCAAGATCGACGAGCGGCGCCGGCGTGGCCGCAACTTCTCGATCGTGGTGGTCGCGGAATCGGTGCGCGGGCCCGCCGGCGAGACGATCATGTACAAAGATGCGCATGGCCAGTCGCGCTACGGCGGCGTCGGCGCGATGATCGCCCACGAGATCGGCCTGCGCACCCAGGCCGAGACCCGGGTCACGGTTCTCGGCCACGTCCAGCGCGGCGGCTCGCCGTGCGCACTCGATCGCGTGCTGGCCTCGGCGTTCGGGGTCTACGCCGTCGACCTGGTGGCGGCCGGCCGCTTCGATCGCATGGTCGCCTGGCAGAACCGGCAGGTGGTCGACGTTGCCATCGCCGAGGCGTGCGCCCAGTATCAGGCGGTCGACCCGGACGACGCCCTGGTCCATACCGCGCGCGGCCTCGGCATCGCCTTCGGCGACGAATAGGAGGGGGACCGCGCGATCGCGACCGCTCGCCTGATCGCCGACATCGGCGGCACCAACGCCCGCTTCGCCCTGACCGGGCCGGACGGCCGGCCGACCGCCGCGCAGAAGTTGACGGTCGCCGACTATCCGGGGCCGGTCGAGGCGGCGCGCGCCTATCTCGCGGGACGGCCGGTGCGGGACGCGGTGCTCGCGGTCGCGACGCCCGTCACGTCCGACTGGGTGGCGCTGACCAACTCGCCCTGGGCGTTCTCGATCCGGGAGAGCCAGAGCGCCCTCGGGCTCGACCGGCTCGAGGTGATCAACGACTTCACCGCGCAGGCGCTGGCGGTGCCCTGGCTCACCGCCGAGGAACGCAGCCAGATCGGCAGCGGCGCGCCGGTACCGGGCCACGTGGTCGGCATCATTGGACCGGGCACCGGCCTCGGGGTCGGCGGCCTCGTCCCGATGGGCGATCGCTGGCAGCCGATCCCCGGCGAGGGCGGGCACGTGTCCTTCGTCGTTCACGACGAGGTCGAGGCGGCGATTCTGGCGCAGCTTCAAAAGCGCTTCGGGCACGTATCCAACGAGCGCGTCCTGTCGGGGCCGGGCCTGGTCAACCTGGCCGTGGCGCTGGCCGCGCTGGAAGGCGAGACGCTCGCAGTGGTCGATCCGCAGGCGGTGGTCGAGGCCGCCCGGACCGGCGGCTGCCGCTTCTGCCGCGCGGCGCTGGAGCGGTTCTCGTCGCTGCTCGGCGGGGCGGCGGGCGATCTCGCGCTGACCCTGGGTGCACGCGGCGGCATCTACATCGGCGGCGGCCTGGTCGAGCGGCTCGGCCAGCTGTTCGACGAGGCCCGCTTCCGCGCCGGCTTCGTCGCCAAGGGCCGGCTCGCCTACTTCCTCGAGCCGATCCCGACCTATCTGATCACGCACACCGAACCGGGCCTGCTCGGCGCGGCGGCCCTGTCGCTGGCGTTCTGAGCGGCCGGATGGACTGGCCGGCCAACCCATTCTGGAGCTACTCGATCGAGCTGTACCGACGCCCAGGCGTCGAGGCCGCCTGTCTCGAGCTTCAGCGCCGGCACGGTCTGGACGTCAACCTCGTGCTGCTCTGCTGCTGGCAGGCGAGCTGCGGCGGCCGCCTCGACCGGGCGCTGCTCGGCCGCGCCGGCGAGACCGTGGCCGGCTGGCAGGCCGAGGTCGTGCGGCCGCTCAGGGCGCTGCGGCGCCGTCTCAAGGCGAAGCTCGCCGATCCCGATCCGGGCAGCGTCGTCGAGCTTTGGCCGGGGCTCGCCTCGGCGATCCGCGAACAGGCGCTGGCGCTCGAGGTCGCCGGTGAGCACGTCACCCAGCTGGGCCTCAGCCGGGCGCTGGCCGGGCTGCCGGCGAGCGCGCCGCCGGGCGTCGCCCTGGCGGGCGCCAATCTGCACGCCTGTTGGCCATTCGATGCTCGCGACCGCCACGCCTTGGGAGCGCTGCTGGCGAGCGCTTTTCCGGAGGCCGCCGCGGCCGAGCTCGAGGCGAGCCTTGGCTGGCTCGAGGCCTGAGCCCCGTGGTTCGATGCCGGCGCCACGTTTTTGCCCGAGTGCCTGAGGCATTCCTCTAATGTCATGAAAATGCCACGCTTTTCGGGTAGGTGTGAAAAATTCTTCGCAATTTCGCTGGCGCCGTGGTCGCCGGTTCTCTACTATCATAGGATCTGGGGAACCTAGCCGGAGGATGGCAAAGGATGTCCATGCACGACTACGTGGAAAGCCTCCGCAGCAAGCATGCCCATCTCGAGCAGGAGATCGATGACGAGCTCCATCGACCGCTCCCGGATCAGTCGGTCCTGACGCGCCTGAAGCGCGAGAAGCTCCGGATCAAGGACGAGATCGCCCGTTTGGGCCGCACCAGTAGCACCTATGTCGCCTCCGCGAACGCGGGGCTGCATTAGCCGGTCCCGACGTCCGCCCGCGGCGGGCTTGATGTCGCGCCGCGATGATCACGCCGCTCCTCGGTCCAGCCGGGAGCGGCGTTTGCTTCGAGGAGGACCCGGTCGCCGGTAGCGGGCTACAGCAGGCCCCGTGCCGCCAGATTGTGCAGCAGAGCGCCGGTCCCGAAGGTCCAGGGCGCGATCTGCTCGCAGCTGCTGACCCGGTTGACCAGCGTGCCGAGCTCGGGACAGGCGATCAGCACGAGGTCGCCTGTTTTGTGGGTGAAGCCACCACCCGGCCGGTCGCGGTCCTGGATCGGCGCGAACATCGTGCCGCAATACAGCATCAGACCGTCGGGATACTGGTGGTTGGCGCCGACGGTCTGGCCGACCAGATCGGCGACGTCGCGGCTGATCTTGCTCATCGAGCTCGCACCCTCGAGCTCGAAACCATCTTCGCCGCTGACCCGCAGGCTGATCGTGGCGGCGCGCAGCTCCTCGATCCCGAAGCTGTCGTCGAGCAGGCGGACGAACGGCCCGATCGCGGCGGATGCGTTGTTGTCCTTGGCCTTGCCGAGCAGGAGCGCGCTTCGCCCCTCGATGTCGCGCAGGTTGACGTCGTTGCCGAGCGTCGCGCCGACGATGTCGCCCCTGGCATTGACCGCGAGCACGAGCTCGGGCTCGGGGTTGTTCCAGGACGAATCCGCCCGCACCCCGATCTCGCTGCCGGTGCCGACCGCGGCCATCGGCGGGCATTTGGTGAAGATCTCGGCGTCCTTGCCGATCCCGACCTCGAGATACTGCGACCAGGCGCGCGCGGCGATCAGATGCTCCTTGAGGCGCTGGGCGGCGTCCGAGCCCGGCCGGACGTTCGCAAGGTCGGTGCCGATCACGTCTGCGATCGTACGCCGGATCGCCTCGGCCCGGCCGGCATCGCCGCGCGCCTGCTCCTCGATCACCCGCTCGAGCAGGCTCGCTGCGAAGGTCACCCCGGAGGCCTTGATCGCCTGCAGATCGCAGGGCGCCAGGAAGTAGGGTGACGCCGGGTCGCGCCGGTCATGGGCGCTGTTCGCGAGGATCCCGGCGAGATCGTCGAGCCGCTCACCGGGCGCCCGGGCGAGCGCCAGAGCATCCTCGGCGTTCAAAAGCTCGCTCAGCGTCGGCGCGCTGCGGCTGAGATCGTAGACGCCGTCGTGGCGGATCGCGACCGGGGAGGGCCCCGGCACGGTGCCCGGCAGCCACGCCCGCCCGACCAGCGTGCCCGCCGTCGCGTCCGCCGGCAGGCTCGCCGCCGGCGTCAGATGTTCCTGCATTGCCTTGCCTCCCTTGCCGGCGCGGGCCCGCCGCAGACCGGTTCATCGCGGACGCGGCGCGATCAGTTCGACGGTCGAAAAATAGCTCTGATAGCGCCCGACGTCGCGTGTCACCAGTCTGTAGCCGCGAACCGCCGCCTGCGCACCGATAGAAAAGTCCGGTGCGCGGCCGACGCCGACCCGCCTACGTAGATGAGGAACGCTCTGCCGGCAGCAAAGGCGGGCTCGTCGGGAAGAGGCTCGCGGCGGCAGCCGCCGGAGCGGTGCGGCTCAGAGCGCCTTTGCCTCGGCGCGGAGCACGTGCTTTTGGATCTTGCCGGTCGAGGTCTTGGGCAGCTCGGCGAAGACGATGGTCTTCGGGCATTTGAAGTGGGCGAGGACGCTGCGGCAGTGGCCGATCAGGTCGTCGGCGGTAGCTTCGGCGCCGTCCTTGAGGGTGACGAAGGCGCACGGGCTCTCGCCCCACTTCGGGTCGGGCCTGGCCACGACCGCGGCTTCGAGCACCGCCGGGTGCCGGTAGAGGGCGCCTTCGACTTCGATGGAGGAGATGTTCTCGCCGCCGGAGATGATGATGTCTTTGGCGCGGTCCTTGACCTCGCAATAGCCGTCGGCGTGCATGACCGCGAGATCGCCCGTGTGGTACCAGTCGCCGCGGAACGCCTCCTCGGTCGCCGCCGGGTTCGCGAGGTAGCCCTTCATGACCGTGTTGCCGGCGAGCATGATCTCGCCGATCGTGACGCCGTCTGGCGCCACCGGCTGCATGGTCTGCGGGTCGATCACGGCCAGCGCCTCGAGATTCGGATAGCGGACGCCCTGGCGGGCCTGCAAGACGGCCTGCTCCGGTTCGGGCAGGGCGTCCCACGCCTCCTGCCAGGCGCAGACCGCGGCCGGGCCGTAGCACTCGGTCAGGCCGTAGAGGTGGATCATGTCGATGCCGAGCGCGGTCAGCTTTTGCAGGACCGCGGCCGGCGGCGCCGCCCCGCCGGTCATCGCCCGGACCTTGTGCGCGATCGGCCGCCGCAGTGACTCCGGAGCGTTGGCGATCATGTTCATGACGATCGGCGCGCCCGCGATGTGGCTGATCCCGTGCTCGGCGATCGCCGCATGGACGGCGCCGGCATCGACCCGGCGCAGGCAGACGTGGGTCCCCGCCTGCAGCGTCACGCTCCAGGTGAAGGCCCAGCCGTTGCAGTGGAACATCGGCAGGGTCCAAAGGTAGACCGGGTGCAGCCCGACCTCGTTGGCGAGCACCTGGCCGATCGCGGCGAGATAGGCCCCCCGGTGATGGACCACGACCCCCTTGGGCTGGCCGGTCGTGCCCGAGGTGTAGTTGAGCCCGATCGCCTGCCACTCGTCGGCGGGCCAGAGCGGCTCGAAGCCTTCGTGGCCCTCCGAGAGCAATTCTTCATAGGTGAGCCCGCCCAGCCGTTCGCCGGCGCCCCGATACTGCCGGTCGACGACATCGACCACCAGCGGCGGCAGCCGGACCTGGCCGAGCGCTGCCTTGATCGCGGGCGCGAACTCGGTGTCGGTCAGCAACACCTTCGCCTGGCCGTGGTCCAGGATGTAGGCGATCGTCTCGGGCTCGAGGCGGATGTTGATGCTGTTCAGAACGGCACCTGCCATCGGCACGCCGAAATGGGCCTCGAGCATCGGCGGCGTGCTCGGCAGCATGACCGCGACCGTATCGCCGGGGCCGACGCCCCGCCCGGCGAGCGCCGCGGCGAGCCGGCGCGCGCGCGCCCGGAACGCCGCATAGCTTGCCCGCATGTCGCCGTGGATCCAGGCGGTCCGCCCCGGCCAGACGTCGGCCGCGCGCTCGAGGAAGCTGATCGGCGAGAGCGGCGCATGGTTCGCGGCGTTGCGCTCCAGCCCCTGCTCATAGGCAGAGCTCCTGGGATGCAGGGCCAGTCTCACGCCTTCGCCTCCGCTTTGCTCGGACGCCAAAGACGGCCCGCCCGAGCGGCCGCGGCAGCGCCCGGCGGCGCCGCCCGCTTTCGCGAGGCCAGCGCCGCTTCATGGCTGGATCTGCGGCTCGACCTTGGCCGCTTTCGGCGCCACGCGCTTCAGGAACTCCCAGACCGGCAGCGCCGTGAGGCCGCCGATCATGCCGGCCAGATAGCTCGGCAGGGCGAAGTTGAACATGACCGACCAGATCAGCCCGACGATGAAGCTGGTCGCCAGCATGGCGACCACGGTGATCACCAGCCTCTGCCAGAACGCCATCCGCATGCTCCTCGCATCGCTTCCCGCCGCCTCCTTTACCACCCCCGACCACGGCGCGTCACGAGGTCAGGAAACGCCCGGCCGCGGATCAATCCGCCTCCAGATGCCCCCCGCAGCGGTCCCGCCGGGCGCCCGGGCGCGATCCGGTCCGGCCAGAAGAACACAAGACAAAGTGGCCGCCGTTACTTGCGCCCGGGCACCGGGCCGCCGATCGACCGACCCTCGCGGACCCGGCTCAGCCCAACGATCCTTGCCGTCGCAAGATCAGGCTCGAATGCAAAGCCCCGGTCCGATTGCCGCAGTAGACAGAACCGGCGCATCGGCGGGGGCGGATGCGGCGAATTCTGACGCATCGATTTCTTCGAATGCGGCAGGCTCCCAAAGCTGAAACAGAGCTGGAGGGCGATTGATTTTCGGTTGATGTCGGTTGAGTCTCGGCTAAACGTTTGAGATTGCGCCATTCTGGGCGAACCGGCGGCCGCCCGTGGTGTAGAATCGCCAGAGTCGCCTTTTCGAGGAAAAGCCTTGCTGTCAATGACTTAGGAAAAGCTACGGAAATGACGCATGGCTGTGGCGTATCCGTCCGATTGATCGCCTTTTTGCCCCCGTAGCCGGATTGCCCCGGTCAAGGGCCCCGCCCCCGGAGCCGGGAAGCCGGCTCCGGGGCGGACTCCAGCCCGGCTACTTCGTGCAGTCGGAGGGCGCGAGCTCCCGCTCCTCGATCGCGAAAGCGTACTTGCCGCCGCCCTTGACCGCGACGTTCCTGACCAGGCAGCTGCGGCCTTTGACGTCGTGGAACTTGACGTCGTATTGCCCGGGCTCGATGCCTTCGAGCATCAGGCGCTCGTCCGACTCGACCGACTTGTCGTCATCGTTGAGGCACTGGTTGGGGCCCCAGTCGTCGGTACCGGCGGGGGCCATGTAGAGCTCGTCGATCTCCTGTCCGGTCTGGTTCCAGAACCGCATCTTTGCGGTCGTGTTCTCCGCCAACGTCATGTTGCCCGCCTGCGCGCCGCCAGCCGCGAGGCCCGCCAGCACCACCAGCAGCGCCGCGCCGCCACCCTTGCCCGCTATCGTCCGTCGAGCCGCCATGTGCCCTTCCTCTGCCCTGGGGAGTTGCCCGCGCGGCCGCCCGCCGCCGCGGTTCGCATCAATCAAATAACCCCGAGCCCGCCCCCCAGGGCAAGCCTGCACCGCCTCATCTTGCGCCCGAGCACAACATTTCCCCGGCCAACGCCGCCGATTAGAGCGCGCAGACTTCATCGGATCTTCATCTTTTCTTCATATTCTCTTCATCTTTCCTTGCCCGCCGGGGAAGGACCCCCCTTATTTCTCGACATGGTCGATCGCGGCGGGCGGTCGTGCGGGTGCGATGGCCTGCTCCCGGTCAGGCCGGCGGGCCGGATGTCGTGTCGAAACGCCTTGCCACAGCCTCGCCCTGGGGCCCCATCATGCCTTGCAGCTTGCGGGCGAGCGCCGCGGGCGACCTGCAAACGAACTGGCGCCGGCGCGAGGGTCTCTGCCGACCGTTCGCCGACTCCTGGCTCCTCGGGCGCTCGACGGCGCTGTTGAGCGCACCCTCTGCGATCGTCGACGCCGAGCCGAACTCTTTGCTCACCCCCCGACATCCCGACGCGCCCCGAGCCAACGTCGCCGAGCTCGTGCCGTTCCCATGGGACGAACGGCTCTTTTCAGAGCCTCCGATGAGGCATTCGATCTTCTTGACGGCGGAAAAGGTTCCTGACACCTTTTCCCTCCATGAGACGAACGGCTCTTTTCAGAGCCTCCGATGAGGCTTTCGATCTTCTTGACGGCGGAAAAGGTTCCTGACACCTTTTCCCTCCTGACACCTTTTCCCTCCGCCGACACCTTCTCCCTCGGCTGACACCTTCTCCCTCGGCTGACACCTTCTCCCTCGGCTGACACCTTCTCCCTCGGCGGAAGAGGTTCCTGACACCTTTCTGACACCCGATGAGGGCTTCGATCTTCTTGACGGGCGAAAAGGTTCCTGACACCTTTCCTGCTGACACCTTTTCCTGACTGACACCTTTTCCTGACAGGCCTGACCGTCTGAGCCACCACCAGGCGTCCCTGCCGGGGACGCGGACGGCCGAGATCGCGGAAAAGGTGGGGGCACCGACCCCGGCTGACACATCGATCCGGCCACCCACGACCGTCATGCTGGCGCCTCGAGCCCGGAAAGAACCATGACCCCGGCAGCGACCCAAAGAGCAACCACCCCTTGCCCGATTAAAGAACCTTTTCCCTGACCGTCCGCATCGGCCATGAATGTGGGCTGCATCGAGCAGATGGTCGTCGGGCAGGTTGCTGATCGCGCACCGGTGTCCGTAAGCCTCGAGCACTCGTCGCGGGAACGGACGCCGGTGCAGTCGCTGTTTAACCAGGCGTAGCGCGTACCATCGTTCTGCCCTCCATGCGTCCGGCCAGCACCCCGTTCACGGCATTGAAGAGCTTTTCAGAGAAACTGCGCGGCGCCACCGAGGCTGATCGACACGGCGCTGCCGGGCGCCGTGATTCCCAAACTCGCTACCAGAGCGAAGCTGTTGATGACGATCGCACCGGCGGCGACGGTCTTGACCGCCTTCTTGCTCGTGCTCCAGTACCACTCGGTCTTGGCTTTCTGGTCCGCCTTATCCTTGTCGACGGCCAGTTTCACCCGCGCCTCCAGGCACACATCGTCGCGCAGATATTTTACGGCGCGCACGATCATATCGGGCTGCATCTCCTTAGCCAGGAACCGCGCGCTTTCTAGATGGTGGCGCATCCGGTTCCGCGCGTTCTCGTTAATGCCGACCTGCGCGAAGACTTTTTCCTCCAGAACGCCCAAAAAAAAGGAAAAATGATCGTCGCCGTCGATTATGATCTCACGCCATTTCGGCTCTTCCTTGTCGGCTTTGGCAAATACGTCTTTAACGGATGTCCGAAGCGCCTCCATATCGATCGAGCGTAAAACTTCGCAACACATGACCAAGGCAAGCCGCAGGCTTTCTTCTTTTTCCTTCTCGGAAACAGACGCCTCATATTTCATCAACAGGGAATTGATCTTGTTGATCCGCTCGCTGAACTGTGCCGGAAGTTCCATAAGCCCCCCAAACATCGCAGGCCGGACGACGGCCCTCCGCGGCAAGAAGGCTACCCGCTCGCCGAATGCTGGTCAATCGGGGCGTTCATCCGGTAGCGGGTACATGCGTGAAACTGATGAGAACCGGCCGTGGCTGGTTCGAAGCTTAGGATGAAGGGACCTCCTGCGTCGGGTGGCGAGTTGATGTGCGCGGATGTAGCTCAGGCGCAGCGTCGGCCAGACCGACCGGCCCTGAGTTCAGGAACGGGCGCAGATGAGCTCACGGCCGATCTCGTGTCCCGCAAACAGATCGAATAGGCTGGCCTGGACCGTGCGTTCTTGGCGCATCCGGCTCCGGCGGCTGAGGGTTGTGCCTTTGGATCAGTGGCTTGACGCCAAAGTCTACCTGAAGCCGCCGGGCTTTGCTCGCGCAAAATCTCGATTCATCAAATCATTTCAACGATTTGCGTTGTGGACGGGCACTAGCTAAGGGTCTTTGACGCGGCGGTCAAGGCGATGTCGGAGAGCCTTAGACGCGCCGCCGCCGGAGGCATTCGTTAAGCTTGCGGGCGGCTTGAAGGGGCGGGGTACAAGATGGCCATGAGCATGCGGCTGAGCGAGATCGTGGAGACCTCGGCGCGGGTCGCCGAGGCGAGCGGGCGGCTGGTCAAGATCGGGCATCTGGCGGAGTGTCTGCGGCAGCGCCGGGCCCGGCGAGGCGCGGGTCGCGGTCGGGTTGTTGACGGGCGATGCCGCGGCAGGGGCGGATCGGGATCGGTTTTGCCCAGCTGCGCGAGGCGCGGGCGGAGCCGGCGGCGGGCGAGCCCACGCTGACGCTCGCCGAGGTCGATGCGGCGTTCGAGCGGCTGCTGGCGGTCAAGGGAAAAGGGGCGGCGGCCGAGCGGCTGCGCGAGTTGGGAAAACTGTTCGGGCGGGCGACCGCGGCGGAGCAGGATTTTCTGTTGCGGCTCCTGGTCGGGGAGTTGCGGCAGGGGGCGCTCGAGGGGGTGATGGTCGAGGCGGTCGCCAAGGCGGCAGGGTTGCCGGCTTCCGATGTGCGGCGGGCGGCGATGCTGGCGGGCGATCTCGGGGTCGTGGCCGAGGCGGCGCTAGGCGAGGGGGCGGCCGGGCTTGCGCGGTTCGGCGTGCAGCTGTTCCGGCCGGTGCAGCCGATGCTGGCGCAGCCGGCCGAGGATGCGGCGGCGGCGCTGGCGAAGCTCGGGGAGGCGGCGTTCGAGTGGAAGCTCGATGGCGCGCGCATCCAGGTCCATAAAAGGGGCGACGAGGTCCGGGTGTTCACGCGCAAGCTGAACGAGGTGACCGGGCGCGGTGCCCGAGATCGTCGAGGTCGTGCGTGCGTTGCCGATGGCCGAGCTCATTCTCGATGGCGAGGCGATCGCGTTGCGCGCGGACGGGCGGCCGCAGCCGTTTCAGGTCACGATGCGCCGCTTCGGGCGCAAGCTCGATGTCGAGGCGATGCGGGCGCAGCTGCCGCTGCGGTCTTTCTTCTTCGATGCGCTGGCGCTCGCGGGCGAGACGCTGATCGACCGGCCGGAGCGCGAGCGGGCCGCGGCACTCGCTGCGGCGGTGCCGGCGGACCTGCGCATCCCGCGGATCGTGACCCGCCGGGTCGAGGATGCGGAGGCTTTCCTCAAGGGTGCGCTCGCGAGGGGGCACGAAGGCGCCATGGCCAAGGCGCTGGGCGCGCCCTACGAGGCCGGAAGGCGGGGGGCGGGCTGGCTCAAGGTCAAGCAGGCGCACACGCTCGATCTCGTGATCCTGGCGGCGGAATGGGGGCATGGCAGGCGGCGCGGGTTGCTCTCGAACCTGCATCTTGGCGCCTATGATCCGGCGCAGAGCGGCTTCGTCATGTTGGGAAAGACCTTCAAGGGGCTGACCGACCAGATGCTCGCCTGGCAGACCGAAAAGCTGCTTCAGCTCGAGATCGGGCGCGACGACTATACGGTCTACGTGCGCCCGGAGGTGGTGGTCGAGATCGCCTACAACGACCTGCAGGCGAGCCCGCAGTATCCGGGCGGCCTCGCGCTGCGGTTCGCAAGGGTCAAGGCTTACCGGCCGGACAAGGGCGCAAAGGAGGCGGATACGATCGAGACCGTGCGCGCCCTGTTCGCGCGCCAGGGCGGGAGCGCCTAGTCGGCGGCCGCGAGCGCGGCGGTGGCGGCGCGTTGGCGGCGGGGGCTGCGCAGCAGCAGCAGCATCGGCACCGCGAGCAGCATCACGTACATCATGAGCCGGAAGTCGTCGACGTAGGCGATGGCTGCCGCCTGGCGGGTGATCTCGCCGTTGAGCGCCATCATGCCGGCCTCGCTGCCGAGGCTCCACATCGCCGGCAGATGGGGTGCCTGGAACATCGGATTGAAGAGCGTCGCCTGCTCGGCCAGGGTCGCGTGGTTGATCTGGGTGTTCCGGGCGAGCAGGCTCACCACGATCGAGATGCCGATCGAGCTGCCGATGTTGCGCATCAGGCTGAACATCGCGGTCGCCTCGGTGCGGCGCTCGGGCGCGAGCGTCGCGAATGCGACCGTGCTGAGCGGCACGAACATGAAGCCGAGGCCGAGGCCCTGGATCAGGCCGCTCTCGACGATCGCGCGCGAGCTCACCTCGGCCGTGAAGCCCGCCATCTGCCAGAGCGAGAGCGCCGTCAGGCTGAGCCCGATCAGGATCAGCAGGCGGACGTCGAGGCGGCCGGTGAGGAAGCCCACGAGGAACATCGCGGCCATCGTGCCGACCCCGCGCGGCGCCAGGAGATAGCCCGTGGTGAGGACCGGATAGCCCATCAGGTTCTGCAAAAACGGCGGCAGCAGGCTCAAGGTCGCGAGCAGGATGATCCCGACCACGAAGATGAACAAAAGGCCGGTCGCGAAATTGCGGTCCTTGAACAGCGCCGGCTCGATGAACGGGCGCTTGGCGGTGAACATGTGGACCAGGAAGAGATAGAGGCAAAGGCCGGCGATCACCGCTTCGGCGATGATCTCGGGGGACGAGAACCAGTCCTTGGTCTCGCCGCGGTCGAGCATCAGCTGCAGGGCGCCGAGCGAGAGGCTGAGGAGGGCGAACCCGAAGACATCGAACGGGCGCGAGCGGTCGCGGACGGTCTCGGGGACGAAGGCGAGCAGGCCCATGAGCGCCAGGATGCCGAACGGCAGGTTGATGTAGAACACCCAGCGCCAGTTGTAGTATTCGGTCAGCCAGCCGCCGAGCGTGGGCCCGAGGATCGGGCCGACCATGACGCCCACCCCCCACATGGCCATCGCGCGGCCGTGCTGCTCGCGCGGGTAGCTGTCCAGCAGGACGGCCTGGGAGAGCGGCACGAGGCCGGCGCCGAAGGCGCCCTGGAGCAGGCGGAACAGCACGAGCTCGTTCAGCGAGGTCGCGGCGCCGCAGAGCATCGAGACCAGCGTGAAGCCGGTGACCGTGACCAGGAACAGGCGCTTGCGGCCGAAGCGGGCCGCGAGCCAGCCGGTCGGCGGGGTCATGATCGCGGCCGCGACGATGTAGGAGGTCAAGACCCAGGAGATCTGGTCCTGGGTCGCCGACATGCTGCCCTGCATGTGCGGCAGCGCGACGTTGGCGATCGTCATGTCGAGCGCCTGCATGATCGTCGCCAGCATCACCGAGACGGTGATCAGCGCCTGGTTGACGGGGGCGCCGTCCTTGGGGCTCATCAGCGGCTCCGCGCCTGGGCGCTCCCGGGCTCGGCGACGTAGCCCGCCCAGGCGAGCACGCTGCGGGCGAAGCCCGGCAGCTCGCGCTGGTGGCCGGTGTCGATCTCGGCGACCACGCTCATGCCGGCCCGCAGCGGCGGGTCGTCGGGCCCGGCCTCGATCGCGATCCGGACCGGGATCCGCTGCACCACCTTGACCCAGTTGCCGCTCGAGTTCTGGGCCGGGAGGACGGAAAACTGGGCGCCGGTCGCCTGGCTGATGCTCTCGACCGTGGCCGGCCATTCGCGGTCGGGGTAGGTGTCGATCTGGACGGTGGCACTCTGGCCGGGCCGGACGTGGGTGAGATCGGTCTCCTTGAAGTTGGCCTCGACCCAGACCTGCTGGTCGGCGACGATGCTCATCACGGGCCTGCCGGCGGTGACGTAGTCGCCGAGGTTCGGCTTTTGGCTGGCGACGCCCGCGAACGGCGCGCGCACCACGGCGTGGCGCAGATCGAGGGCGGCCTGGTCGCGCGCCGCCTTGGCCTCGAGATAGGTCGGGTGCTGGTCGACCGGGATGTCCGGATCGCCGGCCAGATCGGCGAGCAGACCGCGCAGCTCCTGCTCGGTCACCGCGACCTGCTGGTGCGCCACGTCCAGATTGTGCTGCGCCTCGTCGTACTTGGCCTGCGAGGCGAAGTCGCGCTTCACGAGCTTGGCCTGGCGCTCGAACTCCTGCTCGGCGTAGCCGACGTTCTTGTTCGCGAGCTCGAGCTCCTGCTCCTTCTGGCGGTAGCTCGCCTTGAGCGCGCGCACGTCGTTGTCGGCCTTGTTGAGGCGCGCCGCGGCCTGGGCGAGCGCGATCTTGAACGGCTGCTCATCGAGCCCGAACAGCGCCTGGCCGGGCTCGACGTGCTCGTTCTCGCGCACGTCGACCTGGACGATCGGGCCCGAGACCTCCGCGGTCACCGCCACCATGTCGGCCCTGACGTAGGCGTCGTCGGTATCGACGTAGCGGCCGCCGGTGACGTAGAAATAGCCGGCCACGACCAGGACCAGCGCCGGTCCGAGCAGCAGCAGCACGCGGCGCAGCCAGCGCCGCTTGCGCTCCGGCGAGGCCGGGCGGGGCTCGGCGAGCGCGATGCCGCTGGCCCCGACCGGGACCGGCGGGGTCGGACGCCGCGACCACAGACGCTTAAGCACGCGCGACCTCTCCCCGCACCAGATTGCCCTTGATCGACTGCAGCGCCTGGAGCAGCTGCCGGCGCTCGCGCTCGGAAAGCCCCTGCATCGCCTCCTCGCGGGTCTCGGCCGCGAGGGCGCGCATGTCGTCGAGCAGCGGCTCGGCCTTGACCGTGAGGTAGAGGCGCTGCACCCGCCGGTCGGCGGGATCGGGCCGGCGTTCGACCCAGCCCGCCGCCTCGAGGCGGTCGAGCAGGCGGGTCAGCGAGATCGGCTGGACCTCGAGCAGGTCGGCAAGGCAGGTCTGGTTCATGCCCTGATTTTGCGACACGCGCGCGAGCGCCTGCCACTGCGGCTGGGTCAGACCGAGCGTCTGGGCACGCCGGTTGAAGTTGCGGCGCAGCAGCCGGGCAACGTCGACCAGCAGCACGCCGACCGCTTGGAAGGGATCGTCCATGGCACCCACATGCTTATAGTAAGCATGCTTATAATAAGCATCTCCCGAGCGCTCGGCAAGGGGCGATCGCGCGTCCATCGTCGCCCGCTGCGGGCGCAGCCCTGCCCTGGTCGCCGCCCGCCCGCCGGACCAAAGCGCAACAGCCCGTTGACGAGGTCGGGTCGGCTGTGGGATTCGCTGATCGACAGAACAGCGAGGGGAAACGCCGACCATGGCGATGGGGCGGCAGAGGCCACGGCAGGGCGCGATGCCGGTGTCGTGGGACGAGCTGCCGGCCCGGCCATGACCAGGACGGCTCGCCCTGGCGGTGTGCCGGCCGCAGGGTCGGGGGGCGGCCACGCAGGCGGCATCCGCGAGCGCCTGCTCGACGATGCGGTCGGACCCCTGTTCCTGGCGCCGGCCCTGATCCTTTTGCTCCTGATCCTGGTCGGGCCGTTCGGCTACATGGTCTGGACCAGCCTCACCGACCTCAGCTTCGCGCTCCCCAACCGCACCGGCGCCTTCGTCGGCTTCGACAACTTCCGCCGGCTGATGCACGACCCGATCTTCTGGCACAGCTTTCTTCTGACGCTCTGGTTCGTCCTCGCGGTGGTCGTGCTCGAGTTCCTGGCGGGCTTCGCTCTCGCCCTCCTGTTCCGCCACCAGCTGCGCCGCCAGGGGATCGTTCTGACGCTCTTCTTGATCCCGATGATGCTGGCGCCAGTCGCGATCGGCCTGATCTGGAAGCTTTTGCTGCAGGGCGACTTCGGCATGCTGACCCACTATCTGCGCGCCACCGGCATCATCGGGCTGCGCACGGCATTGCTGTCCGATCCCGGCCTCGTGCTGCCGACCATCATGCTGATCGACGTCTGGCAATGGACCCCGTTCGTGACGCTCGTGCTGCTCGCCGGCCTGCTCAGCCTGCCGCGCGAGCCCTTCGAGGCCGCGGTCATGGACGGTGCCCGGCCCTGGCAGATCTTTCGCGACGTGACCCTGCCGATGCTGCGGCCGATCATCGCGCTCGTGATCCTGCTGCGCGCGATCGACGCCTTCAAGGAGTTCGACAAGGTCTTCATCCTGACCGGCGGCGGCCCCGGCATCGAGACCGAGCTGCTCTCGATCTACACCTACCGGATCAACTTCAAGGACTGGGACCTGGGCTACGGTGCGGCCTGCGCGTTCATGGTCTATCTGGTGGTCCTGATCATGTGCTCGGTGTTCTACAAGGCGATCACCTGGACCGAAGGCCGGGCACCACGGCCGGCGGTCCGATGAGCCGCGCCTGGCGCGGCCTCGCCTGGGCCCTGATCCTGACCGTGCTGGTCGTGGCGCTGACACCCTACCTCTGGATCTTCCTGACCTCGTTCAAGAGCCGCCTCGATGCGCTGGCCTCGGTGCCGGTCTGGATCTTCAAGCCGACCTTCGAGCACTATCCCGCGGTCTTCCTGGGCAAAGGCTACCTGCCCCTGGCCGGCAACAGCGTCCTGGTCGCGGTCTCGAGCACGGCACTCTCGCTGCTGGTCGGCGTGCCGGCTGCCTATCTGTTCGCCCGCCAGGACTTTCCCGGCAAGGAGGATCTCTTCTTCTTCTTCCTGACCACGCGCATGGCGCCGCCGATCTCGGTGGTGGTGCCGATGTTCCTTTTGTTCACGATGCTCGGCATCACGGACACCCCGCTGGCCGTGATCCTCGCCCACTCGACCTTCAACCTGTCGCTCGTGGTCTGGGTGATGCGCGGCTTCTTCGCCGAGATCCCGAAAGAGATCGACGAGGCCGGCATGATGGACGGCCTCACGCGGGCCGGCACCTTCGTCCGGCTGCTGGTCCCGCTGGCCGCGCCCGGGCTCGCGGCGACCGCCATCCTCTGCTTCATCCTGAGCTGGAACGAGTTTTTGTATGCCTTCGTTCTGGTCGCTTTCGAGGGGCGGACGCTCACCGTCGGGATCCCCGGCCTAGTGACCCCGCACGGCACGCTCTGGGGCCAGGTCGCGGCCGTCGCCGTGGTCGCGACCCTGCCGATCGTGGTCTTCACGTTCCTGGTCCAAAAGCACCTCGTGCGCGGCCTCACCTTCGGCGCGATCAAGGCCTGAGCCGGGAATGGGGGTCGAGTTCCGCGCGGTCCGCAAGGTGTTCGCCGACGGCACGGTGGCGCTCGAAGGGCTCGATCTCGCCTTCGAGACCGGCGAGTTCCTCGTCCTCCTCGGGCCGTCCGGCAGCGGCAAGACCACCGCCTGCCGCCTGCTCGCCGGCCTGGAAGTGCCGAGTGCGGGCAGTCTCTGGGTCGACGGCCGCGACATCACCGCGCTGCCGCCGCGGGCCCGCGGCATGAGCATGGTGTTCCAGAACTACGCGCTCTACGGCCACAAGACGGTCTACGAGAACATCGCCTACCCCTTGCGCATCCGGAAATTCTCACGCGTGGAGATCGACCGCACGGTGCGCGCGATGGCCGCGATGCTCCAGATCGAGAGCCAGCTTTTGCGGCGCCCGGCCCAGCTCTCGGGCGGCCAGGCGCAACGGGTCGCGGTCGCCCGCGCGCTGGTCTGGCAGCCGCTGATCTGCCTGATGGACGAGCCGCTCTCCAACCTCGATGCCCTTTTGCGCCTGCAGACCCGGACCGAGCTCAAGCGCCTGCACGGCGAGCTCGGCCGGACGTTCGTCTTCGTCACCCACGACCAGGAGGAGGCGATCACGCTCGGGACCCGGATCGCGGTCTTGAACGAGGGGCGGCTCGTGCAGCTCGACACGCCGCGGCGCATCTACCGCGAGCCCGCGACCCGCTTCGTCGCCGAGTTCATCGGCCGGCCGGCGATGAACACCGTCGATGGCGTGATCGAGGCGGGCGCGTTTCGCGCGGGCGGTCTCGTGCTGCCCGTGGGCGGGCGGCCCGAGGGCCCTGTCGTGCTCGGCATCCGCCCCGAGGCCCTGGTGCTGCGCCCCGAGCCGACCCCGGAGAGCGTCACCTTCGCGCTCGACGTGATCGAGCCGGTCGAGCCGGACACGCTGCTGTTCGTCAAGACGGGCGGGGTCGCGATGGTCGCGCGGGTCATGCGCGATGTCGGCGAGCGCGTCCCCGGCACGCCGGTCCACCTGGAGCTGCCCCCGGCCGAGCGGCATTTCTTCGATGCCCAAAGCGGCCGCCGCCTGCCGTGAGCCCGCTCGTCCACCTGGTCCCGCTCGCCCTGGCGGCGCTGGGCTCGCTCGGGCTGCATCGGCTCAACCGCCGGCGCGGCTGGTTTCGGATCGGCGAGCTGATCTTCTGGGACGCGATCCTTCTGATCCTGATCTTTTTGGCATGGTTGTATTGGTTCTGACGGGCGCCGGCCGGCCGGGCCGGCCCGAAGACGTGAGCTGGCATACCCGCGGCCGCTCCTAACGTAGAATTTACTTAGCCCCGCGGCGGCCGATCTGGTAAAGGGCGGAGCGGAGCTAAAAGAGATCTCCCGAGGCGCATGGCTGACCAAATCAACGAGAGCGCTCTGCGTCGCCGCAGTCGGTGGAGCCCCAGTGTCGGGCTGCTCCTGGCGGTGCTCGTCGGCCTGCACGCGGTGGCCGCCATTGCCGCGAACAGCGAATTATTGACGGTTCGGGTCAAGGAAGGGCAGAGCCTGCGCGATCTGGCCGCCGAGCATCTGGGCGACCCCGATCTCTGGGGGGAGATCCTGCGCGCCAACGGTCTCGAGCTGTCCGACGTTCACCCCGGGACCGAGCTCAAGATCCCGGTCGGCGCGATCACCGCCGCCAACCAGGCGCTGGCCGCCGCCTTGAACCAGATCCAGCAGGCAACCGAGCAGGGCGCCCGGCTGTTCGCCGCCGAGCAGATCGGCCAGGCGCTCAAGCTGCACGACGCTGCGCTCGCCAAGCGCAAGGCGGGCGAGTGGGAGGCGGCCGCCAAGCTCGCGGGCGAGGCCAAGCTCGCGGCCGATGCCGCTTTGAGCGCGGCCCTGAGCCAGCGCGATGCCGCCGCCGACGCGCTGCTCAGCGACCGCCAGGGCTGGGTCGAGGGTCAGCGGCCGCAGGACCTGGTGTGGGCGGACCGGGCGCTGAACGCGGTCCTGATCGAGGACGAGAAGGTCCGCACCCTGTCGCGCTCGACCGCGCAGATCACCTTCCGCGACGACAGCCGGCTGCGGCTCAACGCCAACTCGCAGGCGGTGATCCAGCGCATGCGCAGCGATCCTTTGAGCCGTGAGGAGGAGGCCAAGGTCAGCCTGGTCGAGGGCGACTTCTACGCGCTCCTCGCCGGCAAGAGCCAGCGCAAGAACTTCGAGCTGCAGGTGCCGCAGGTCCAGACCCAGATCGAATCGACCAATTTCTGGGTCCGCCACGACACCAGCGGCTCCAAGTTCGCGAACTACGACGACCGCAAGCTCGAGGTCTCGGCGGAGGGCGAGAGCGTGACCCTTGGCCGCAACCAGGCGACCCTGGTGCGCAGCGGGGCGCCGCCGACCGAGGAGATCGACGTGCTGCCGGCGCCGGCGCTGGCCGGGCCCGGGGACGACCAGGTGGCGTTCGATGCCAGGGTCAAGCTCAGCTGGTCGGGCGTGGCCAACGCCGCCGGCTACTGGCTCGAGGTGGCCGACGACCCGGGCTTCGCGCGCATGACCTTGAGCCGCTGGGGGCTGGCCGCGCCCGACTATCAGAGCGAGCCTTTGAACGTCGGCGCCTACTACTGGCGGGTGGCCGCGCTTGACAAGTTCGGCTTGCCGGGCGCGCGCAGCGAGGTCTGGCGCTTTCATGTCCAGACCGACACGACGCCGCCCTACATCTCGATCGGCGAGCCCGCCGAGGGCGCGATCCTGCGCCAGAGCCCGCTGAAGGTGCGCGGCGAGAGCGAGCCGGGCGCCAGGCTCGAGCTCGACGGCCAGCCGCTTAAGGTCGGCCCCGAGGGCAGCTTCGAGACCGAGTATCGGCCCAAGCCCGGCTCCAACCAGCTGACCGTCAAGGCGACCGATGCCGCCGGCAACACGACCGAGCGCTCGCGCGCCTTCGTCTTCATGCCGGACGAGCGCGCGGCCGTGATCTTCGACGACAACCTGCCCAAGCTCGGCGTCCGCCATTTCGTGACCGCGCGCGACGTGATGTCGATCCGGGGCCAGACCAGCGCCAACGCCCAGATCCAGATCCACGCGGCCGACGGTGGTGCCCGCGCGTCCGCCTATGCCGACGGCAAGGGCCGATTCGGGATCAACGTGCCGATGCGGGCGCAGGACGAGAGCTTCGAGATCCAGGTGGTGGCCCCGTCGGGCTTCGCGAGCCGGGACGACTTCGAGATCACGGTCGACCAGACCCCGCCCCGGATCGAGTTCGAGACGCCGCCGCCGACGGTCACGGCGGTCGAATGGCTGCCGCTGCGGGGCAAGGTCGTGGACGGCGTCGCGCTGCGGATCGACGGCCAGCCGGCCCAGCTGATCGACGACTCGTTCGATCGCACCGTGACCCTTAGCCAGGGTGTCAACCGGATCGAGCTGGTGGCGAGCGACCTGGTCGGCAACGTCGGCGTCGAGAAGCTCGAGATCGTCCTCGACCAGGAGCCGCCGGAGCTCGTCAAGACGTCGCTTTCGGCGGACCGCGCGCGCGGCGGCGAGTCGGTGACCGTGAACGTGGTCGCGAGCGACCCCTCGGGCATGAAGCAGGCGGCGCCGTTCACCCTCCAGGTCGGCGACCGGCTGCTGTCCGACTTCCTGCGCTTCAACAAGACCAGTCAGAGCTATCGTGCGACCATCGTCCTACCCAAGGATGCGCAGGGCGCGATGGCTCTCAAAGACGTCGAGCTCGAAGACTACGCCGGCAACCGGAAACGGTATACGTTCAGGTAACCAAGCCGCGGGGACAAGCGGCCAGGAGATCGTCCATGCGGGCTTTGCCGCGTGCCGTCTACGTCGTGCCAGGCTGGATCGCGCTTGCGGTCCTCGGCTGGAGCGCGCCCGCCCACGCGCAGGAGACGCCGCTGTCGGTGGCCTATGGCCCCAAGGCCTCGACCGCCGAAGGCGATCCCGACTACCGCGATGTCATCTTCCTGAGCGTGCCGGACAGCGTCAAGGAGCGCCTCTATTTCCGCGTGTTCGATCCCGACACGGGCGGCGAGCACGACCTGATCTACGGCACCGCCGACGACACCCAGACCCGCTACCGGCTGTTCGGCGGCGAGGGCGCCTACAGCGGCGCGGTGAGCGGCGGGCCGGAGCCCGGCGCGGAGCAGCTCGCCGCCGGCACGGTGCTCGACGAGCGCATGATCGGCGCCAGCGCCGCGCTCGACGACCGCTGGCAGACCCTGTTCACGGCGCTGCCCGAGCAGGGCGAGGCGGTCGGCGGCCGGCGGGTCTTCCGCCTGCAGGTCGAAGGCGCGGCCGGCGACGACGCCAATCTCTACAGCGTGACCCTCAGCCTGCGCGATCGCCGCAACCTGGCCCCGGACGGGCTCGAGATCGTCGATCTGGCGCCCACCGTGCGCGTGCCCGACAAGCAGCATGTGACCGAGCTGCGCTTTGCCGTGCCGGCGGACGCCGAGCGGCTGAAGGTGCGCAATTTCGACGCCGCCAACGCCGAGATCGCGTTCGTGACCGCCTACCGCTCGGTGCCGCTCGCCGCGTCCGGCCAGAACGAGTGGCGCGAGAGCGAGGTCGAGGTCCAGCCCGACGAGCGCGGCCAGACCGCGGCCCTGGTGTTCGGCGGCGGCGAGGAGCTGCCGAACGACATCACCTTCGAGGTCTTCGACCAGGCGGGCCAGGCGCTGCCGATCCAGCTGGCGCCGCGGCTCTGGAAGCCCAATCAGCGGCCGCTGCCGGAAGCCGATGTCGAGCTGCTCGCGAACTGCGTCTCGGTCGCCTTCGACGCCTCGCGCTCGAGCGACCCGGACGGCGACCAGCTGAGCTACCAATGGCAGTTCGGCGATGGCGCCACCGGCGACGGGCGGGCGCTGGTCCACCAGTATCCGGGGCCCGGCACCTACCACGCGACGCTGCGCCTCTTGGATGCCTCGGGTCAGGTCGGCGACGGCGCCGTGCGGCCGCTGGAGGTGTTCCTGAAGCGGCCGCCGACCGCGGTGACCGGCCAGGACCTGGTCGTGGCGCCGGGCGAGCCGGTGGCCTTCGACGGCAGCGGCTCCAAGGCCGGCGAGCGGCCGATCGCGCGCTATCTCTGGGACTTCTACGACGGCAGCGGCGGCGAGGGCGAGCGGGCGAGCCACACCTTTGCCAAACCCGGCCGCTACGTCGTGACCTTGCGGGCCGAGGACGACAGCAGCCCGCCCTGCAACTTCTCGACCGGCCAGCAGATCGTGCTGGTCAACGCCCGTCCGGTCGCGGTCGCGGGCGAGGACCAGCGGGTCTCGGTCGGCCAGACCGTCAGCCTCGACGGCCAGCGCAGCTACGACGTCGACGGCAAGATCACGGGCTACCAATGGGACCTCGGCGACGGCACGAGCGCCGCCACGCCGGCCCTCGATCATGGCTACGCGGCGCCCGGCACCTACACCGCGACGCTGACCGTCGAGGACGATGCAGGCGTCGCCAACAGCCGCAGCTCGGATCCGTCCAGGTCGTGGTCAACGCGCCGCCGGTCGCGGCGGCGGGACCCGATCGCCACGTCGCGGTCGGCGAGGTGATCAGCTTCGATGCCGGCGCCTCGCACGATCCGGACGGCAGCCTGATCGCCTACGCCTGGGATTTCGGCGACGGCGCCCGCGGCGACGGCCAGCTCGTGCAGTACGCCTACCACCACTCGGGCGTCTACCGGGTCGGCCTGCAGGTGCGCGACGATTCCGCGACCGACACCAGCACGGCCAGCGACAGCCTGACCGTCGTGGTCAACGAGCCGCCGGTCGCCGAGGCCGGCCCCGACCAGACGGTGAGCTCGAGCGAGGTCCACTTCGACGGTTCCGGCTCCCGCGATCCGGACGGCGACATCGCCGCCTACGCCTGGGACTTCGGCGATGGCGGCAGCGGCAGCGGGGCGAACCCGGTGCACGTCTACAAGAGCGCCGGCAGCTATCGCGTGCGGCTCACCGTCACCGACGATTCCGGGACCCTGCGGAGCACCGCCAGCGACGGCATGGAGGTGGTGGTCAACGCCGCGCCGATCGCGGACGCCGGACCGGATCTGGTCGGCGCGCCGGGCCAGGAGCTGAAGTTCGTCGCCGCCGGCTCGCTCGACCCCGACGGCGACGTCGCCCAGTACGTGTGGGCCTTCAAGGACGGCGCCGACGCCAAGGGAGCGCAGGTCAGCCACAAGTTCGACCGCCCGGGCATCTATAACGTGCGCCTCAGCGTCAAGGACAACACCGACCAGGACCAGGCGGTCGACTACGACGAGGCCAAGGTCGTGATCAACGCGGCCCCGGTCGCGCGGGCCGGCCCGGACATGCGCGCGGCGCCGGGCGATGCGGTCACCTTCGATGCCGGCAGCTCGTTCGACCCCGACGGCGGCACGCTGACCTACCGCTGGGATTTCAGCGATCAGGCCGAGCCGAGCTTCGGCCCCCAGGTGGTCCGGGCCTACACCGCCCCCGGCGTCTACAACGCCCAGCTGACCGTGACCGACGACAGCGGCGCCATCAACGCGGTCGACCGCGACGAGCTCGAGATCCGGATCAACCACCAGCCGGTCGCCGCGGCCGGCCCCGACATCACCACCTGGCAGACCACGATCACCTTCGACGCCTCGGGCTCCGCCGACGCCGACGGCGACGCGCTGACCTATCGCTGGGACTTCGGCGACGGCACGCCGGCCGTCGCCGGCGCCGTGGTCAGCCACACCTATGCCGACGGCGGCAGCTATCCGGTCACGCTCGCGGTCGACGACGGCACGGGTCTCTCGAACGCGGGCGCGAGTGCGGTGATCACGGTCACCATCAACCGGCCGCCGGTCGCAGTCGCGGGCGCCAACAAGGAGGTCTGCGCGGGCGATACCGTGGTGTTCGACGGCAGCGCGTCCTCCGACCCGGACGGCGGGCTGCTCCGCTATCACTGGGACTTCGGCGACGGCGGCGCCGCCGACATCGTCAACCCGACCCGGACCTACGACAAGGGCGCGGTCTACCCGGTCACGCTCAGCGTCCAGGACGAGTCCGGCTTCCCGAACGACCGCGCGACCGACCGCATGGTCGTCAAGGTCGACGAATCGCCGATCGCCGTGCCCGGTCCCGACCAGGAGGTCTGCACCGGCGCCGAGGTCAAGTTCGACGGCTCGGCCTCCCATGATTTCGACGGCGTGGTCAACCGCTTCACCTGGGACTTCGGCGACGGCGTCAGCGGCGGCGGCGACAAGCCGGTGCACGTCTACGCGCAGCCGGGCAACTACCGCGTCCATCTGACCATCGAGGGCGATCAGTCCGGGCAATGCGACAACACCAACACCGGCGAGATGCATGTCAAGGTGGTCGAGGGGCCGGTCGCCAGGATCGACGGCCCGAGCGCGATCGCGGTCGGCGCGGCCGGGCGCTTCGATGCCAGCCAGTCGTCGGGGGCGACCGGGCAGATCCACACCTGGCGCTGGAACTTCGGCGACGGCGCCACGGCCGAAGGCCCGACGGTCGAGCACGTCTATCAGGGGCCCGGCGCCTATGTCGTCCACCTCGCGATCGAGACCGATGCGACCGCCAGCGAATGCAACCTGAGCGCGGTCCAGCACTATGTGGTCGCCAATGCGCCGCCGGTCGCCGACGCCGGCAAGGACCGCCTGGTCGGGGTCAATCAGGAGGTGTTGTTCGACGGCTCGGGCTCGAAGGATCCCGACGGTGAGATCACGGCCTGGCAATGGGATTTCGGCGACGGCACCTCGGGCTCGGGCGTCAACGCCCGCCATCGCTACCTCGCGAGCGGCCGGTTCCCGGTGACGCTGACCGTGACCGACGACACCAAGCTCGAGAACAACCAGACGAGCGCTACCGTCATGGTCACGGTCAACGCGCCGCCCGAGCCCGTGATCGCCGGGCCGAGCGCTGCCTGCCCGGGCGAAACGGTGGCCTTCGACGGCCGTCCCTCGAAGGACGCCGACGGTGAGATCGCACGCTACCTCTGGCGCTTCGGCGACGGCGCCAGCGCCGAGGGCGCCGAGGCGAGCCACAGCTACACCGCCCCCGGCCGCTATCCGGTGGCGCTGCTCGCCGATGACGGCCAGGGTCTCAACAACAGCCAGCAGCAGACGATCCTCGATCTGCACATCAACCGGCCACCGCGACCGATGGCGGGCCCCGACCGGCTGGTCTGCCCAGGCGAGGCGGTGACCTTCGACGGCACGACGTCCGTCGACTGGGACGGCAAGCTCGTGCGCTACAGCTGGGACTTCGGCGACGGCGACACGGCCGAGGGCGCCAAGGTGGAGCACAGCTACGCGCAGCCCGGCGCCTATCAGGCCCGCCTCACGGTCACCGACGATTCCGGCTCGAGCTGCGCCAGTGCCAGCGATCTCGCCGAGGTCCACGTCGACGCGCCGCCGGTCGCGGTCGCCGGCCCCGATCGGAAGGGCTTCGTCGGCGGCGCCTACGACCAGCTCCTGTTCGACGCCTCGGCCTCGAGCGATGCCGACGGTCAGCCGCTGAGCTTCACCTGGGACTTAGGCGACGGCGTCACCCGGAACGGCGAGAAGGTGCTGCACGCCTACGGCAAACCGGGCGAATACCAGGTGCGCCTCGGGGTCGCCGACGGCACCGGACTCGCCTGCGGCCAGTCGTTCGCCGAGGTCAAGGTCGACGCCCAGAGCCGCGAGCCGGACGCGGCGCAGCAGGCGCAAAAGTAGGCTCTAAGAGCCCTCGGGCGGCAACCCATGCGGCTCAACCTTCGCACCAAGCTCTTGCTGTTCGCGATCGCGATCGCGATCGTGCCGCTGCTGGTCGCCGGCCGCACGATGATCCGGATCGCCCAGGACGAGCTCAAGAGCTCGGCCAACGAGCAGCTCGTCAACACCGCCCAGCAGCTTGGCGCCGAGATCAACGATCTGTACGAGCGCACCTGGCTCGCACCCTTGGTCCTGATCCGCAACGCGGTCGACGATCAGCGGCTCGGCGTCCAGGAGAAGATCTCGCTCCTGACCCTTGGCATCGCCGACATTCCGGACATCGTGGCCCTGCAGCTCACGGTCGAGGGTGCAGCCTTGCCGCTGGTCGTCGTCAAGGACGATTTCGCGGCCCACCTCAAAGCCGCCTCGCTCGACCCGCTCGAGGTGTTGAGAGTGCCGGCGAGCCTGATCGGGGCGATGCGCGAGAACGACGGCGGCGACGCGCGCGAGGTCCGCCACATCGCCGAGACCGACGACTGGCTGGCGACCGTGGTGTTGCCGTTGCAGACCGACTTCGGCGGCGGCCGGGCCTCGTTGTCGGCGCGCATCGACCTCGAGAGCCTGCGCCAGTTCGTCCACAACCATCCCTTCAACCGCACCGGCGTCGTGACCGTCGTCGACGCCGACGGGCACAAGGTGTTCGACCCGCAGCAAGCCGATCTCAGCAGCTACGAGATCGTGGCCGAGGCGACCCGACTGCTCAAGGCGGGGACCCCGATCATCAGCGTCGAGCCCTACAAGCGGCCGGACGGCGAGGTCATGCTCGGGGCGTTCATCTTCCCGCGGCCGTTCCACTGGGCGGTCCTGGTCGAGAAGCGCCAGCGCGACGCCTATCTCGCGGTCGAGAAGATGCTGAAAAGCCTGGGCTTGTGGTCGCTGATCGGGCTCGCGGTGGCGGTCCTGGGCGCGCTCCTTCTGGCGCTCCGGATCAGCCGCCCGATCGTCAAGATCGAGCGGGTCGCAGCCGAAGTCGCCGCCGGCAACTTCGAGGCCAGGGTCCAGGGCGTGCGCTCGCGGGACGAGGTGGGCGATCTCGCGAGCCGCATGAACGAGATGGTGGTGGGCCTCAATGAGCGCTTCCACCTCGCCAAATTCGTCTCCGGCGGCACCATGGCCGCGATCAAGGTCGCCGACAAGCAGGGCGTCCGGCTGGGCGGCGAAAAGCGCCTTGCGACCATGCTGTTCTGCGACATCCGCGGCTACACCTCGTTCGCCGAACGCCACGATCCCGAGACCGTGGTCGAGGTCCTCAACCTCTACTTCCAGCATCAGGCCGACTTCGTCGCCCGCCACCAGGGCGACGTGGACAAGTTCGTGGGCGACCAGCTGGTTGCGGTCTTCCAGGGCCAGGACATGGTCCAGCATGCGGTCGGCTGCGCGCTCGAGATCCAGGCCAAGACGGATGAGTTGGGCCGCCAGCATCCGGACTGGGACCTCGACGTCGGCATCGGCATCAATACCGGCGAAGTGATCGTCGGCGCCATGGGCAGCAAGGACCGCATGGACTACACGGTGCTCGGCGACCATGTGAACCTCGCTGCCCGCCTCTGCTCGCATGCCGCCCCCGGGCAGACGCTGGTGACCGAGACCGCCTATCGGGCGATCGAGGGCTGCCCCGAGTTCGCGGCCGAGCCGCTGGCGCCGATCGCGGTCAAGGGCAAGCGCGAGCCCGTGCCGGTCTACCAGATCCGGCCCGCGGTCTCCGAGCCGCGCCTGCGCGCGAGCGCCTGAGGCTCGCCCGGAAAAAAGGCAGATCACCCGGGAGGTCAGGCCCGGGACGCACTTCGCCCCTCGCCCGCCCCGGCTCAGTTCGGACAGCGGGCATGGTGCTCGATCGCGGCCACCAGCTCCGCGATCGGGGCGATGACGTCGATGACGCCATGGGCGATCGCGTTCGCCGGCATGTCCGGGAACCGCGCATCGCCCGGGCTCTGCACCATGGCGACGCCGCCCGCCCGCCTGATCGCGGCCAGGCCCTCGCTGCCATCGCGCAACAGCCCGGACAAGAGCACCCCGATCACCCGCGGTCCGGCGTGGCGCGCAACCGATGCGAACAGATCGTCGATCGTGCGACCACGGCGGCTGCCGCCATGGTCCGTGGTGAGGCGCGCGTGCGCCAGCTCATCGACCCCGAGGTGTCCCGCAGGTTGTCCGAGGTAGCAGACCCCGACGAGCAGCTCCTGCCCGTTGATCGCCTCGATCACGGGCAGCCGGCTCTTCGCGGCCAGCACGTGCTGCAGTCGACTGACGCGATCGAAGGGCCGATGGATCACGACCAGCACGGTCGCGGGCAAATCGGCGTGCAGGAGCTCCAGGATCATTTTGACCGGCTTCAGGCCGCCGGCGGAAGCGCCGATCGCGATCACGTCGCGCCGCGCCGGCCGTGGCGGCTCCTGGTCCATTTCCCTGCGCGCCCTTCGAAGCAGGCGCCATGAGCGCGCCCGTCAAGCAGCTAACCCTCGGGAGGGAACCTTGGTTCCCCCAGCCGGCATGGTCCGATCACCGCTCGGGGGTTGGCCCGCCTGCCCGTGAGAAGCCTCTCGTCAAGCGGCCGGCAAAGGTCTACCTAAATGGTCAAGTAACAGGGAGGTCGGTCATGCGAGCTATCCGCCAGATCTGTCTCGCGAGCGCGCTGGTCGCACTCGGCGCCGCTCCGGCGGGCGCGCAGGAGATGAAGGCCGAGGTCATCCACTGGTGGACCTCGGGCGGCAAGTCGGCGGCCGTCAAGGTGTTCGCCGACCAGTTCGACGCCGCCGGCGGCACCTGGGTCGACACCGCGATCGCCGGCGGCGAGAGCGCGCGCACCGCCGGCATCAACCGGATCGTCGGCGGCAACCCGCCGACCGCGATGCAGTTCAACACCGGCAAGCAGTTCGACGAGCTGGTCGCCAATGGCCTCTTGCGCGACCTCGACGACCTCGCCGTCCAGGAGCACTGGCAAAAGGTGCTGCCCGAGGCGATCCTGGGCGCCATAACCCGCGACGGCAAGGTCTACGCCGTGCCGGTCAACATCCACGGCCAGAACTGGCTCTGGTACAACACCAAGATCTTCAAGGACGCCGGCCTCGAGCCGCCCAAGACCTTCGCCGATCTGATCGCGGTCGGACCCAAGCTCAAGGACGCGGGCGTGATCCCGCTGGCCCAGGGCGGCCAGCCCTGGCAGGAGCGCCTCCTGTTTAACGCGATCCTTTTGGAGGACGCCGGGCCGGAGGTCTATCGCAAGGTTTTGACCGGCGAGGATCCGGACGCGGTCAAGAGCGACGGCTTCCGCAAGGCCGCCGAGACTTTTGGCGAGCTGCGCGGCCTCGTCGACGAGGGCAGCCCGGGGCGCAACTGGAACGATGCGACCAACCTCGTGATCACCGGCAAGGCCGCGGTCCAGATGATGGGCGACTGGGCCAAGGGCGAGTTCATCGCCGCCGGCCTGACCCCCGACAAGGAATACGGCTGCACAGTGCTCGGCGGCGGCTACGTCATGGGCGGCGACGTCTTCGTGTTTCCCAAGATCGACGATCCGGCCCAAAAGGCCGCCCAGGACAAGCTGGCCGAGGTCATGTTCGCGCCCGAGACCCAGATCGAGTTCAACATGAAGAAGGGCTCGGTGCCGGTCCGCCTCGACGTCGACGTCTCGGACATGGACGCCTGCGCCCAGAAGGGCATGGCCGAACTCCGGGAGTCGGCGAAGCAGATCCCGAGCGACAACTTCCTCTCGACGCCCGATCTGGTGGGCGCCGTGCAGGATGCGATCACCCAGTTCTGGCACAACCCGCAGATGAAGGTCGACACCTTCGTCGACAACTACGCCTCCGCGGTCGAGACCGCCGGCTGACAGCGGCCGCCCGGCGGGCGGCGGGCGCCCGCCGGGCCATCTTTTGAGACCGGCCCATGGCGATCGCGATCCAGCTGCCGTCACGGCGCCGCCGCTCGCTGGCGGCGCGCCTGCCGGCTCGCCTGGCACTGCTGCCGACGGCGCTGGTCGTGGTCGTGGTCTATCTCGGCTGCATGCTCTGGACCGTGCGCCTCTCGCTCAGCAGCTCCAAGCTCCTGCCGACCCTCGATTTCGTCGGCCTCGACCAGTACCGGCGCCTCCTGGCCAACACCCGTTTTTTGATCTCGGCCGAGAACGTGCTGCTGTTCGGCGTGCTGTTCCTCACAGGCTGCCTCGTGCTGGGCTTTCTGCTCGCGGTCTTCATCGACCAGCAGGTCCGCGCCGAGGGCCTGTTCCGCACGGTCTTCCTCTATCCGCACGCGATGTCGTTCATCGTCACCGGCCTGGTCTGGCAGTGGTTCTTGAACCCGACCCTGGGCTTGCAGAAGCTGGTGCGCGACGCCGGCTTCGCGGGCTTCGACTTCGACTGGCTGGTGAACCGCGAGATGGTCGTCTACACGCTCGTGATCGCCGCGATCTGGCAGTCCTCGGGGCTGGTCATGGCGCTCATGCTGGCCGGCCTGCGCGGCGTCGACCAGGACATCTGGAAGGCGACCCGGGTCGACGGCATCCCGACCTGGCGGGTCTACCTCTCGATCGTGCTGCCGCTGTTGCGCCCGATGCTGATCACCGCGACCGTGCTGCTCGCGATCGCGGTGGTCAAGGTCTACGACCTCGTGGTCGCGATGACCGGCGGCGGCCCGGGTATCGCGTCGGAGATGCCGGCCAAGTTCGTCATGGACCACCTGTTCCAGCGCGGCAACGTCGGCCTCGCCACCGCCTGTGCCACCGTCATGCTGGTGACCGTGATCGCGGTCCTCGCCCCCTGGCTCTACGCCCAGTACGGGCCAGCCGGCCGGCGGCGGGCGGCATGAGAGCTGCCCGGCCCGCAGGCCGCCGCCCGCGGCACCTGACCTGGGGCCGGATCGGCGTCTATGCCTTTCTGATCGGCGCCGCCCTGTTCTTCCTTTTGCCGCTCTGGATCATGCTGCTGACATCGGTCAAGACCATGGACGAGATCCGGCTCGGCAACATCCTGGCCTGGCCGCGCGCGTTCACGCTCCAGCCCTGGGTCACCGCCTGGGCCCAAGCCTGCACCGGTCTGCGCTGCGACGGCATCAGCGTCGGCTTTTGGAACTCGATCCGGATCCTGATCCCGTCGGTCATCCTCTCGATCCTGGCAGGCGCCCTGAACGGCTACGCGCTCGCCTTCTGGCGGGTGCGCGGCGCCGATCTTCTGTTCGCAATCCTCCTGATCGGCGCCTTCATCCCCTACCAGGTCTTTTTGTATCCCCTGGTCCGACTGTTCTCGGTGCTCGGAATCTACGATTCGCTGGCCGGGATCGTGGTCGTCCACATCGTGTTCGGCCTGCCGATCATGACGCTCCTGTTCCGCAACTACTACACCTCGCTGCCGCAGGAGTTGTTCAACGCCGCCCGCATCGACGGCGGCGGCTTCATCGCGATCTTCGTGCGCGTCATGCTGCCGATGTCGACGCCCATCCTGATCGTGGCGACGATCCTGCAGGTGACCGGCATCTGGAACGACTTCATCTTGGGCCTGACCTTCGCCGGCCGCGAGAACCTGCCGATGACCGTGCAGCTCAACAACATCGTCAACTCGACCCAGGGCGAGCGCGCCTACAATGTCGACATGGCGGCGACCGTGCTTACCGGCCTCGTGCCGCTCCTCGTCTATTTCGTGTCGGGACGCTGGTTCGTGCGCGGCATCGCCGCCGGCGCGATCAAGGGCTGAGGCGGGTGGCGCGGGTCTCGGTGCGCGAGATCGGCATCGCCTTCGGCGCGATCCGCGTCTTCGACCGCCTCAACCTCGAGGTCGAGCCCGGCGAGTTCCTCGTCCTTCTCGGACCCTCGGGTTGCGGCAAGTCGACCCTTTTGAACGCGATCGCGGGCCTGCTCGAGGTCGACACCGGCGAGATCTGGATCGGCGAGCGCAACGTCACCTGGGAGGAGCCCAAGGACCGCGGCATCGCCATGGTGTTCCAGTCCTATGCGCTCTACCCGCGCATGAACGTGCGCCAGAACCTGTCCTTCGGGCTCCAGATGGCGAAGACGCCCAAGGCCGAGATCTCGCGCCGGGTCGGCCAGGCGGCGGCGATGCTGCAGATCGAGCCCTTGCTCGAGCGCCGGCCCGAGCACCTCTCGGGCGGCCAGCGCCAGCGGGTCGCGATCGGCCGCGCCCTGGTCCGGGATGCGGCCGTGTTCCTGTTCGACGAGCCGCTCTCCAACCTCGACGCCCAGCTCCGCAACGAGCTCCGGGTCGAGATCAAGCGTCTGCACCAGCGCCTGGGCTCCACGACGATGATCTACGTGACCCACGACCAGATCGAGGCGCTCACGCTCGCCGACCGGATCGCGGTCATGCAAAAGCTCGAAATCCAGCAGCTCGGCAGCCCGGCCGAGATCTACCACCGGCCGGCCAACCTGTTCGTCGCGGGCTTCGTCGGCTCGCCGCGGATGAACTTCATCGAGGGCAGGCTCGAGGCTGCGGGCGACGGCTTTGCCTTCGTCGCCGGCGACCGGCGGCTGCCGCTCGCCGGCTACGAGTTCAAACGCCGGCCGCAAGCGGGCGCGCCGGTCACGCTCGGCGTCCGCCCCGAGCATCTGGCACCCGAGGGCGACAGCAGCTGTCGGCTGGAGGGTCTGGCGGTCGAGCTGGTCGAGCCGATGGGCGCCGACAGCCTGGTCTGGTGCGGCGACGGCCGCCTCTCGATCGGGGTGCGCATGCCGGGCGAGCGGCCGGTGGCGCTCGGCACGCCTTTGCCGCTCGGCCTGTTGCCGCAGCAGCTGTCGCTGTTCGCGGACCAGGGCGGCGCCCGCCTCTGATCCTTGCCCGCCTCTGAGCTTTGAAGGAGACCCGGATGAACATTGCGGACGAGCTCTCGATCCAGCTCTATTCGCTGCGCAACTACGGCGACCTCGACCGCCAGCTGCAGGCCGTTTCCGGGCTCGGCTACCGCCGGGTCGAGACGGTCGCCGCGCACATCGCCGATGCCCGCACGACCCGCGCCCGGCTCGATGCCCACGGTCTCGCGGCGCCGACCGGCCACGTCCCGCTCGCCGATCTGCGCTCCCGGCTCGAGTGGGTCGCGGACCAGGCGCAGATCCTCGGCATCGAGCAGCTGTTCATGCCGGCGGTGCCGGTCGACGAGCGCGAGCGGCCCGCCGAGCACTGGCGCGCGGTCGGAGCGGAGCTCGCGGACATGGCCGAGCGGCTCGGCGCAAAGAACCTCGGGCTCGGCTATCACAACCATCACTGGGAGCTGAAGCCTTATCCGGACGGCAGCCGGCCCCTCGAGCATCTGTTCGAGGCGGCGGCCGGCTCGAAGCTCAACTGGGAGGCCGACATCGCCTGGCTGGCCCGCGGCGAGGTCGAGCCGACGGCCTGGCTCGAGCGTTATCGGGATCGACTGGTTGCGGTTCATGTCAAGGATATCGCTCCCTCCGGCAAGAACTCGAATGAAGATGGTTGGGCGGACGTCGGCCAGGGCATCCTCGACTGGCCGACCCTCTGGCAGGAGGCGCTGGCGCGCGGCGCCCGCTGGATGGTGCTCGAGCACGACAAGCCGTCAGCGACCCAGTCCGCTTCGCGCGGGTGAGCCGGGCCTTCCTGCTCGAGCATTGCGCCTGAACCGCCAATCCTGCCCGAAGGACGCCCATGCAACCCGTCAAGCTCGGCATCATCGGCTGCGGCGTGATCAGCGACGCCTATCTCAAGGGTGCCGGCCGCTCGAAGCTCGTCGCGGTCAAGGCCTGCGCCGATCTCCTGCCGGCGGTCGCGGCCGCCAAGGCCGCGGCCTATGGCATCGAGGCGCTGGCGATCGAGGAGCTGCTCGCCGACCCCCTGATCGAAATCGTGATCAACCTCACCGTGCCGCTCGCCCATGCCGAGGTCAGCCTGCGTGCGGTCGCGGCCGGCAAGCACGTCTACTCGGAAAAGCCGATCGCCACGACCCTGGCCGAGGGCCGGGCGCTGACCGCGGCCGCACGCGCCAAGGGCGTGCGTCTCGGCGCCGCGCCCGACACCTTCCTTGGTGCCGGTCACCAGGCGGTGCGACTCGCGGTCGACGGCGGCCGGATCGGCCGCGTGGTCGCGGGCAGCGCCTGCTTTGCGACCCACGGCATGGAGACCTGGCACCCCAACCCCGCCTTCTTCTTCAAGCGCGGCGGCGGCCCGGTCCTCGACATCGGCCCCTATCCGGTGACCCAGCTGGTCAACCTTCTGGGGCCGGTCGAGAGCGTCACGGCGCAGGCCTCGCGCGCGTTCGCGACGCGCACCGTCACGAGCGAGCCCCGGCGGGGCAAAGTGATCGAGGTCGAGGTGCCGACCACGGTCAATGGCGCGCTCGCCTTTGCCAATGGGGCGAACGTCGCGCTCACGGTCAGCTGGGACATCTGGAAGCACACCCGGCTGCCGATCGAGCTCTATGGCAGCGAGGGGACGCTGCTGAACCCGGACCCGAACTTCTTCGGCGGCACGCCGCGCCTCTCGGAGCAGGGCGGCGACTGGCAGGACCTCGCGACCGAGGCGCATCCGTTCGGGATCGCCAACCGCCGGATGCGCTCCGGCGCCATGGTCGCCGACTACCGGATCCTGGGCGTCCTCGACATGGCGCAGGCGATCGCCGAGGACCGGCCGCACCGGGCGAACGGCGATCTGGCCCTGCATGTGCTCGAGGTGCTGGAGGCGCTCGAGCGGTCCTCGGTCGAGGGCCAGAGGATCCGGATCGAGACCATCTGCGAACGGCCGCAGCCGGTGCCGTTGGGCAGCGACGAGGCGGTCTTCGTCACCGCGCGCGGCTGAGCGCGCGTGACGGCCGGTCAGCTGGTCGGCGGCGGCACCAGCCAGCCTTCGACGAGGTCGTCGAGCAGCCGGCGGGCGCGCCCGTTCCAGGCCGAGGCCTGGGCGTTGGTCGCGCGGCCCGGCCGCTCGATCGCATCGTAGGCGACGCGCGCGCCCAAGTCCGAGACCATGGTCACGAAGACCGCCGGCCGGTCGCTGGCGGGCAACAGATAGCCGGCGAGCGCGCCGCCGTAGTTGACGGCGCCGGTCTTCGCCCAGACCCGCAGCGCCGTAGCCGGATCCTCATCGAAGCGACCGCTCAAGGTCCCCGACCAGCCGCTCGCCGGCAGCAGCGCCGCCAGGGCGTCGGTCCGCCAGCCGTAGCGGACGATCGCCGCCAGCTGGCGAGGGGTCAGGCGGGCGCGGCCGTCGAGGCCGGAATGATTGGGCAGGACGGCGCCCCGCCAGTCGACCTCGGGCATCAGGCGGGCGAGATGGCCGACCAGCGACGTTCCGGCAGAACCGGGCCCGTAGGTGCTGTTGAGCCGCTGCGCGGCCGACAGGCCGATGGTCTCGGCCATCATGTTGTTGCTGTAGAGCAGCATGTCGTGCACGAGCTCGCGCAAGGGCGCGCTCTCGTGGACGGCGATCAGGGTCGTCGGCGCCGGCGCCGGCGCCCGCTCCGGCGGGCCGAGCACGACGTCCAGAGCCAGTGCCAGGCGGCGGAAGACGTGCCCGGCATGCAGCCCGGGGTCCTTGACCGGCAGGTCGGCCGCCTGCCGCCTCGAGCCGCGGTCGGCGACCCGCCAGACGACCTTCTCGCCGCTCTGGCTCGCGAGCTCGACCCCGCCCGGCGGCAGATCCTCGGGCGCCGCCGCCTCGAAGCGGGCCTCGTCGAGCGGCGGCAGGGTGATGGCTTCGATCGCGTGGCCGGCGCCGCGCCAGGCGACGCGCACGCGATTGAACGCCAGCGACAGCGCGCCGATGCCCGGATTGTAGGCCGCCTCCAGCGGCTGGTCGGGCGCGATCTCCGACCATCGCGGCAGCGCCGTGTCGTCGATCAGGAAGCGGCCGTCGACCGCATGGATGCCGCTGGTCGCGAGGCGCACGGCGAGCTCGAGCAGGTCGGACACATCGAGGGCCGGATCGCCGCCGCCGACCAGGATCAGATCGCCCTGGAGCACGCCGTCCCGGACCCGCCCGTGGGCGCGCAGCTCGGTGCGGTAGCGGTATTCGGGGCCAAGCGCGTCGAGGGCGACGATCGCGGTCGCGAGCTTGGTGGTCGAGGCCGGGATCAGGGCCACGTCGGGATTGAGCGCGGCGAGCGGGCGGCCGCTCACCAGATCGAGCAGCAGATAGCCGATCCGGGTCCCTTTCGGGGGCGGCGCGAGCGCGGCGGCGGCGTGGGGCTCGGCCGTCCCGGTCTCGAGGTTGGCATCGGGCCCGGCGCTCCTGCTGTCGACGGCATCTTCGACCTCGGCCGGAGCGGCACTCGCCTCGGCCGGGGCCGGGCTCGCCTCGATCGCGGCCGGCGCGCCGGCCGGCCGACGCGGGCGCGACGGCGCCGGCATCGCTGTCGGCGGCCAGGGCCGCGACCGGCGCCGGCGCCGGCACCGGCAGGGGCGGCCGGTCGCCCGCGCAGGCGCCAAGCAGCAGCACCAGGATGCCGAGGGTCGCGCGGGTGAAGACCGGGAACTTGCGCATCCTTGCCAACCTTGGTTCGCTACCCCCCTGGATCGGGGCATTTCCAGTTAACAGAAAATGCCCGCCGATTGCCACCGGGGCCCGGCTGCAGGCGTACCACGGGGAGCCTCGCCGGTGCGCGCACGGCCGTCGGACGCGGGACGAGCACCACCAGGAAGGACGCGGCCGGCGAGCCGGAGCATGCGGCGGCCGGGATCGGTGCCGGCGTCATGCCCGGCCCTGCCCCGCCCGCCGGACCGGTTGCCGGCTCGTCATGCCTTCAGGCGCACGCCGCGCCCGCCGCCATGGCTCCGGGCCCCCTCGCCGATCAGCTCGAGCCCGGCGGCCTCGAGGGCGCCGATCAGCTTCATCAGCAAATCGACGTGGCCGCGGATCACGCCCTCGCTCGCCTCCATGCGCTGGATGGTCGGCAGCGACAGGGCGGCGGCGGCGGCGAGCGCCCGCTGATCCATGCCGAGCAGCGCCCGCGCCGCCCGGATCTGGCCGGCGGTGATCACGTCGGGGCCATCAGCTCTGTTGTCCAAGGGATCGATTATGGGCGTCTAGCATGTAATCGTGATTTGTTCAACCGACGATTATTACGGGCGCTCGCGAAAGGGTGCCGCCTGTGGGCCTGCCGCATGTTCGAGACGCAAGGGTCGGTCCGCGCTGTCGCCAAGCTCTCGCCGCGTCAACCAATCCCGATGCGCCTCGCACCTTCGCGGAACAGAGTTGCGGCGTCGGGAGCAAACCGGAACGCGGCGAGGAAATCGTCGACCCGATAGTGCGGCCGCGTCTTGTGGATCAGGGCGGCAAAGGCACGCGCCTCATCGAGCCCGGCGGCGAGCGCCAGGAAATGGCGGCGATCCCCAGGATATGGACGTGAGCATTGGGACGGGCGGCCGCCTTGATCGCCCACTCGGCGGCTTCCTCGAACTCGCTCAGGCGGACGAGGGCCAGCGCGCGGACGCCGAGCATGCCGAACATGAGCGGGTCGAACGGGCTGAGGCTGCGCGAGTGGTCGGACGCTCCGATCGCGGCTCGAGGGTCGCCCGACTGGCTGTGGACAAAGGCGAGGGCATAGTGGCCGAGCGCGAAGTTCGGGCTCAGGTCCACGGCCCGCACCAGCTCGACGGGCGCTGCTCCTGGCGGCCGCCAGCCACAGCGCCGGCCCATGGCCATGCGCGGCCGCCGGTCGACGACGATCGGCTCTGCCCGGCGGTCTCGAAGGCCGGTCCTCTCGCGGCCGCGCTCCCCCAGCGCTGGAAGGCGTTCTGGAAGTGGGTGAAGGACAGGCCGGCATAGGCGCGGGCGAAGTGGGTCGAGGCGGGCCGCCATCTCGAAGAAATGCCGGGCCCGGTCGTTGTCCGATGCCGATGAAGCGATAATGTGCCAGAGGCAGCGGTGGTACGCCTCCCAGGCGTCCAGCGAGTTGGGCGCTAGGAAGGCGCGGTAGCGCTGCACCTCGATCTCGCTCGAGATCAGGCGACGATCCGGTCGCGTCTCGTCGAGGACGAGCAAGGCGACGTCGAGCCTGCAGTCGAACGCTTCGGCCCAGACGATCCGGGCGGTGCGGGACTCGGCGAGCTCGATCGTGACCGTGATGGGACTGCGAGGCGTCGCACCGAGCCGCTCGCGACGTAGTCGACTTCAGCATCCGGCCGGCTTGCTGCGGGCCGATGCTGCGCTCGCCGAGCGCGAAGACGCTGCCCGCGCGCGATGACGAGAGGCTGCGCAGCTTGCGAGGCGGTGATGACGTCGTGGGCGAGACCGTCGGCGAGGCCGCCGCGAGCGCCTGCCGGCGTTCGGTCGAGAAAGGCCTCACAGCGATCGAAGCGCGGCGCAGTGCCGGGCGTGACCTCGACAGCCCCGAGCGCCGGCCGCGGCTGCGGACAGGCAGACGGCGCGGCGCCGGACGGCAGCCTCGGGGTGGCCGTTGCGGGCCCGGGCCAGGCGTTGCGACCGGGGCGAGGTCAAGGCTCGCCGCGAAAGGCCTCGCGGTCGCCGCCAGATGCTCCTCGCCCTCGGCGATCTGACCGCGCCGGGCCAGCGCCGCCAGGAGGATCGCATGCGCGCGCTCGTCAAGCGGGGCGAGCTCGAGCCACGTCTCCAGATGTTCCAGCATCTCTTCGCAATCGGCCGGAAGGCTTTGGACGAGGTGCTCGAGAAGCGCGGCGTGGCAGGCTCGGAACTGGCGCCGCCGGGCGACCAGCCAGCCGTTGAAATAGGGGCTGCGGCCCATCTCCAGCCCCGCCAGGAAGTCAGCGGCGAAACCGGCCCAGCGCCTGCAGCCGCTCCAGACGAGCGCTCGATCCCCGTCAGGGTCGCACGCAGGATCAAGGCCTCGAGGAGCCTCGGGAGGGCGAGCGAGACCGTATCGGCGCAGTCGGCCAGTCGAGGGCGGCGTCGTCGACGAGGCCCCTGAGCTTGCTCAGGCACCAGCGAAGCTCGCCCCGCGGGTCGTTCGGCACGTCCCAAAGAAGCTCGACAGGCGGCTACGCTCGACGGCGCCGGGCGCCAGCGCCAGATAGGCGCCGAGCGCCCGCACCTTGCGCGACGCCGGGAGCGGCCGCGGCACCCCGTCCCGGCTGATCGTGAGCGGGCCGAGCAGCCGCACCTCGAGGCGCGCGCGAAGGCTGCCGCTCGCATCCCCGTTGACCGGCTGTCCCGGCCGCTGGCCCGGACCCCATCTGCGGTCTTGCGCCGACCGCCACGGTTGCCTCCATCATAAGGCTCCATCGCGCTGTAACCGACAGGTCACGGCGCCCATCCGGCGCGGGACGTGAAGGTTCGCCCGCGATCGTCGGGCGAATATCGACCATCAATTCTTCGAGCGCCCCGGAACCACACAGTCATAATGTGAGTAATGATCGCGCCTCGTCTGGTGTTGCTTGTTGGTTGTTACGGGATAGCAAAGACAGCGGGCGGTTGAGAGGAGGTGTGAAGGCGTTCACAGGTGGGCCGATTTTTTTCGCGTTCGGGTTCCACGGGCGTTTCCACGCCGGCTCCCACGCTCGCCTCCACGCATCGGCGCTAGCCTCGAGATCGACGGGTCGCGGTGCGCCTTTCGGCGCCGGACCCGAGATGCTCGCCTTACCGGCGGGCGCGGCGACCAAGAGAGCAATCGGCCAAGAGGAGGCAACGATGACGACACCACCAGCGACGGCGATTGACGAAGGCAAGCTGCACGCCTTCATGGGCAAGATGGTCGGCGACATGAGCGCGGCGCTCAGCGGGGCGCTGGTGCTGGTCGGCGACAAGCTCGGCCTCTACCGCGCGCTGGCCGAGGGCGGGGCCACGACACCGGACGAGCTCGCCCGGCGGACCGCCACGACCGAGCGCTACGTGCGCGAATGGCTGGCTGCTCAGGCAGCCTCGGGCTACGTCGACTATGACCCTGCGACCGGGCGCTACTCGATGAGCGCCGAGCAGACCATGGCCCTCGCCGCCGAATCGAGCCCGGTCTATGTCGCCGGCGCCTTCGAGGTGATCGCTTCGGCCTATCTGGACGAGCCGAAGGTCACCGAGGCTTTCCGCACCGGCAAGGGGGTCGGCTGGCACGAGCATCACGAGTGCCTGTTCCGCGGGGTCGAGCGCTTTTTCCGCAGCGGCTATGCCGCGTTCCTGGTCCAGGACTGGATTCCTGCGCTCGACGGGGTGCAGGCGAAGCTCGAGCGCGGTGCCACGGTCGCCGATGTCGGCTGTGGCCACGGCGCCTCGACGATCCTGATGGCCAAGGCCTTCCCCAACAGCACCTTCGTGGGCTTCGACTTCCACGAACCGTCGATCCGGCGCGCCCGCGAGGCCGCCGCCGGCATCGCGGCCAACGCGCTTTCGAGGTGGCGACCGCCAAGGAGTTCCCCAGCGCGACTACGACCTCGTCACCTGCTTCGATTGCCTGCACGACATGGGCGACCCGAAGGGCGCGGCCAGCCATATCCGCGAGGCCCTGAAGCCCGACGGCACGTTCATGCTGGTCGAGCCGTTCGCCAAGGACGCGCTCGAAGACAATCTCAACCCGGTCGGCCGGATGTACTACGCCGCCTCGACCATGATCTGCACGCCCAATTCGCTCAGTCAGGAGGTCGGGCTCGCGCTCGGCGCCCAGGCGGGGGAAGCGCGGCTGCGCGCGGTCGTGACGGCGGCCGGCTTCACGCGCTTTCGCCGTGCCGCCGAGACGCCCTTCAACCTCATCCTCGAGGCGCGACCCTGACCGGCGACCGGCCCGCGTCAGCTTCGAGGCAGGAGGCACGATGGCTGCCGAAGACATCGAAGAGCGGGTCGCACAACACTACGCGCAAAGCGAGCTCGAGCGGGCGATCCTGGATGCGCTGGTCGCCTCGGGCAAGGATCCCGAGCGGCTGACGGCGGGCCGCCTCGCGCCGGTCGACGAGTTCCACACCGGCGGCCGGGAGGCCACGATCGAGCTCGCCGCGCAGATGGGGATCCCGCCCGGCAGCCATATCCTCGACATCGGCTGCGGCATCGGCGGCGCCTCGCGCTACGTCGCCGATGCCTGCCGCTGCCGGGTGACGGGGATCGACCTCACGGCGGACTACGTCCGGACCGCCGAGGCTCTGGCGCGGCGCGTCGGCCTCGGCGGACGCGTCTCGTACCGCCAGGCGAGCGCGCTGGCGCTGCCGTTCGCGCCCGGCTCGTTCGATGGCGCCTACATGATGCACGTCGGCATGAACATCGAGGACAAGCCGGCGCTGTTCGCCGAGGCCCGCCGGGTCCTGAAGCCGGGGAGCGCGTTCGCGGTCTACGACGTGATGCGCGCCGGCGCGGGCGAGCTCTGCTTCCCGGTGCACTGGGCGGCCGGCCCAAAAACGAGCTTCGTCGCCAGCCCGGCCGAGTATCGCCGGGCGCTGGAGGCGGCCGGGTTCCAGATCGAGAAGGAGCGGGACCGGCGCGCCTTCGCATCCGAGGTCTTCGAGCGGGTCCGGGCGAGCGCCGCCGCAGCCGGCGGCCCGCCGCCGCTGGGGACGCATCTTTTGATGAAGAAGGACGTGCCCCAGAAGCTCGCCAACGTCATGCGCAATCTCGACCAGGGCCTGATCGCGCCGGTCGAGCTGATCTGCCGCGCCGGGTGACGGTCGACCTCCGTCGTCATTGCTTCGCCGGCCTGGGGATTCGGTTCGATCATCGAGTTCAAGCCATGGAGAATTTGCTGCGAAGTACAGTACCGGCGTCCAACTTGCGCCCCGCCGGTAATAGTGGCAATCGCCACTTGCCCGCACTTGCCGTTCTCCTTGTGGTCCTGGCTGAGTTCCGGCGGGCAGCCGCGGCGGCACATTGCTACGACGACTTGAGGTACCGGAACGCCGGTGGCGGTGGCGGCGGGGCCGCTGCGGTTTCACGGCGGATTTTTGCTATTTTCTATTCTACATGAAGAATTGTGAAACAATAAAATTCATCGATCATGCTCATTTTTTGCGAGTCGCGAAGGATGTCCCCAATCACGGTTGCGGCCGGCGAGCCGACAAATCTGCTCGATGCTATGACTCGGACGCCCGGCCACTATCCCGAACGAGGGTCATGATCGGAGCGACTGCAGGGATACCTGCTCATCCGCAGCCTGCTCGCCCGACGCCGAACTCGAGCGCCATTGCGATGGCGGCGGCGGTTCGCTCATGGCGCGCCGCCGGCCGCCGCCAACTTGAGGAGAACTGATCATGGCAACGATCAAGGGAACCCCTGGCGACGACTTCTTCCAGGGCGATCAGAATGGCGTTCCCGAAGACGACGAGATGTTCGGCCTGGCCGGCAGCGACCAGATGAGCGGCCTCGGCGGCGACGACCGCATGTTCGGCGGCGCCGGCAACGACGTCCTGTTCGGCGACAACAACGGCTTCATCGGCAACGACCGGCTGGACGGCGGCATCGGCGACGACAAGCTGTTCGGCGGCGACGGCAATGACAGCCTGCTCGGCGGCGACGGCGACGACCGCCTGTTCGGCGAGCTTGGCCGCGACGTCCTCAGTGGCGAAGCGGGCAGCGACCGCTTCCTGTTCGGCCAGCAGGGCGTAACGGACATCGTCTACGACAGCGGCGTCGGCAAGGGCAATCGCGACCGCATCGTCGACTTCAGCCGTGCCGACGGCGATCAGATCCACGTCACGAACATCGATGCCGACGTCACGACCGATCTCGACCAGGACTTCGCCTTCGTCGGCGACGGTCCGGTCGGCAAGGGCGAGATCGGCTTCTTCGAGAGCGCCGGCAGCACGATCGTCCTCGGCAACACCGACGACGATCCGGCCGCGGAGTTCGAGATCCAGCTCGACGGCGTGGGGCTCGGACTGACCGGGGGCGACTTCGTCCTCTGATCCCTCGGGCCCGCCGGTTCCGCGCCGGCCACGGCCCTTCGCGCTCACGCTCGCCTTATCCGAGCCTGAGCACCACGGCAACGGCGGGCCGCCTCGACGATGGCGCGCGGCCGCCCGCCACCAACCTGCGGAGACATCATCATGGCAATTACCATTGGCACTCCCGGCGCCGACGTCCTGCAGCCGGGGCCCGGCGACGATACCGCGTTCCTGCTCAACGGCGACGACCGCTTCATCTGGAACCCGGGCGACGGCAGCGACACCGTGCATGGCGGTCGCGGCGCCGACACGCTCGAGTTCAACGGCGCCGACGCGGTCGAGAGCTTCACGATCTCGGGCAATGACGACGGGGTCGAGCTGTTCCGCGACGTCGGCAACATCCTGATGAAGCTCGACCAGGTCGAGACGATCGAGCTCAACGCGCTCGGCGGCGACGACGTGATCGACGCCTCGGCGCTGCACACAGCGAGCGTCGATCTGCTCGTGAATGGCGGGACCGGCAACGATCACGCCACCCTCGGCGCGGGCGACGACACCTTCGTCTGGAATCCGGGCGACGGCAGCGACGTCGTCGACGGCCAGGGCGGCACCGACACGCTGCGGTTCAACGGCGCCGACGCGCCCGAGACGTTCACGATCGCCGACAGCGCCGGCGGCGTCCAGCTGCTGCGCGACGTCGGCAACATCCAGATGGACCTCGCGAACGTCGAGCGGGTCGAGGTCAATGGCCTGGGCGACGACGACGTGATCGACGCCCGGGGCGTGACCCAGCCGGTCGAGCTGGACGCCAACGGCGGCGCCGGGGCCGATCTGATCTATGGCGGCTGGGGCGACGACGAGCTCCTGGGCGGGGCCGGCCGCGACCGGGTCGACGGCGGGCAGGGCAACGATCTGCTCGCAGGCGGCGCGGGCGCCGACCGGTTCCAGTTCTCCGGCACGGGCTTCGGCGACGACGTGATCGGCGACTGGGCCCGTAACGACATCCTGGCGCTCGATCACGTCCAGCTGGCCGACGGCACGCCCGTCACCCAGGTCGACCAGATCGACACCAATGCCGACGGCCTCCTGAACCAGGACGACGACCCGTTCGATGTGGTCGACGGCGATCTGGTGCTGACGCTCCACGACGGCTCGGCGACGATTGCCGGGTTGGACCAGATCGGCGCCAACCTCGAGATCGCCTGAGCGACAGGCGGCGCCGGAGCGGGGTTCCGTTCCGGCGCCCGCCGTGCCCGAACTCCTGGACATGGATTGGTATCATGATGCGTCGCCGGCAGACCCCGGTGAGCCCCCTCGAGCAGGCGCTGCGCGGGCTGAGACCGGGTCTTGCGACCCTCGTCCTGTTCAGCTGCGGCATCAATCTGCTGATTCTGGCCTCGCCCTTGTACATGTGGCAGATCTATGATCGCGTGCTGGCGAGCGGCCGGGTCGAGACGCTCGTCTTTCTCACCTTGATCACCGCGGCTGCGCTCTTCGGGCTGGGCGTCCTCGACGCCCTGCGCGGCCATGTTCTCGGCCGGATGGGTCGCTGGCTCGACCGGCGATTGACGCCCGAGCTGATCAGCGCGAGCCTGCGCCGGACGCTGCGCGGCGAACCCGCCGGCGGCCAGGCGCTGCGCGATCTCGCTACCGTCCGCAACGTTCTGGCCGGCCCGGGCGTCAGCGCCCTGCTCGATGCGCCCTGGGCGCCATTGTTCCTCGCCCTCATCGCGCTCATGCACCCGCTGCTCGGGCTGGTGGCACTCGGGGCGGCGCTGGCTCTGCTCGCGGTCGCGGTCGCCAACGAGGCGGCCTCGCGGGGGCCGTTGCGCGACGCCGCCAGGTGCTCGATCCGCGCGATGCAGCGGGCCGAGGCGGCGATCCGCAACGCCGACGTCGTCCACGCCCTGGGCATGCGCGCCGACTTCATCCGGCGCTGGTCGGCGCTGAACGAGGAAGCGCTCGCCCTGCAGCTCAAGGCCGGCGACCGCAATGCGATCCTTCTCGGCTTCTCCAAATTTTTGCGCATGCTCGTCCAGGTCCTGATCCTTGGCGTCGGCGCCTGGCTGGTCCTGCGCCGGGACCTGACGCCGGGCGGCATGATCGCGGCCTCGATCCTGCTCGGGCGCGCGCTGGCCCCGGTCGAGCAGTCGATCGGCGCCTGGAAGGGCCTGGTCGCGGCGCGCGATGCCCGCGACCGCCTGAGCGCCCTGTTCCAGCGCCTGCCGCCCGAGCCCACGGCCATGCGCCTGCCGGCGCCGCGCGGTCGGCTCTGCTGCGAGCAGGTGGTCTATGCGCCGCCGGGGCAGGCGGAACCGGTCCTGCGCGGCATCAGCTTCGCGGTCGAGCCGGGCACGGGTCTCGGCATCATCGGGCCCTCGGCGGCCGGCAAGTCGAGCTTGTGCAAGATCCTGGTCGGCACCTGGCAGCCGAGCCGCGGCAGCGCGCGCCTGGATGGCGCCGACCTGTTCGCCTGGAACCCCGACCTGGTCGGCCGCCACATCGGCTACCTGCCCCAGGACGTCGAGCTGTTCGCGGGCACGGTGGCCGAGAACATCGCCCGCCTCGGCACCGATCCGGATCCCGATGCGGTGGTCGCGGCGGCAGAGGCGGCCGGCGTCCACGAGATGATCCTGGCCTTGCCGCAGGGCTACGACACCGAGATCGGCGAGGCCGGCGGCCATCTCTCCGGCGGCCAGCGGCAGCGGATCGGGCTCGCGCGGGCGCTCTACGGCAGGCCGCGGCTGGTCGTGCTCGACGAGCCTAACGCCAGCCTCGACGCGGATGGCGAGACCGCGCTGCTGCGCGCCCTGTTCACGGCCAAGGGCTGGGGTGCCACGGTCGTGATCGTCGCCCATCAGCCGCGCATCCTGGCGCCCGTCGACCAGCTGCTGCTGCTGCGGCAGGGCGCGCTCGAGGCGTTCGGGCCACGCGACCAGGTGCTCGAGCGCCTGCGGCCGCTGCGGCCGCTGCAAGCGCCGGCGCGGCCGGTGCCGATCCGCGCCGAGGCCAGGGCTGCACTCCTGGCCGGCGAGGGCTGAGCCATGCTGGGCTCGAAAACCGGCCTGCTGCGCGATCTGCGCGCGCCGATCGTCGCGGGTCTGCTCGTGCTGCTCGTGATCTTCGCGTCGGCGGCGGCTGGGCGGCGGTGGCGCCTCTGGCCGGCGCCGCGATCGCCTCCGGCGTGATCAGCCCCGAAGGCAGCCGCCAGACCGTCCAGCACCTGGAGGGCGGGATCATTCGCGAGATTCTCGTGCACGACGGCGACGTGGTCGCCAAAAGCCAGGCGCTGGTCGTGCTCGAAGGCGTCGGTGCTCGCGCCGAGGTGGGCCGCCTCGAGGAGCGGCTGCGGACGCTGGCGGCGGAGGAGGCGCGCCTGCGCGCCGAGCGCGCCGACGCCCCCAAGATCCGGTTCGACCACCCGATCCTGGCCGACGCCAGGGCGCCGGCGGTCGCCGCCGTCCGGGCGGCGCAGGAGAACTTCTTTTGGACCCGCGCCGCCGCCGCGGCCAATCGCGCCGCGATCCAGGCGCAGCGGATCGACCAGCTCGAACGCCAGATCGCCGGCCAGCGGCGCCAGCTGGTCAGCAACCGCCGCCAGCGCGAGCTGATCGAGGAAGAAACCAGAGACGTCGATCAGCTCTACCGTCGGGGCCTCGAGCGCAAGGCGCGTCTTTTGGCGCTGCGGCGCGAGGATGCGGCCCTGCTCGGCGACGAGGGCGAGCTCGAGGCGGCGATCGCGCAGGCCAAAGAGGCGATCGGCGAGACGCGCCTGGAGATCGTCGACATCCGCATGCAGCGCATCGAGCAGGTCGACGAGCAGCTGGCCGACGTCCAGATGCAGCGCGGCGAGGCGGAGGAAGAGCTGGCCGCAGCCGCCGACACGCTCCGTCGGACCGAGATCACGGCCCCGGTCGCGGGCACCGTTCTCAATCTGCGCTTCAAGACCACGGGCGGCGTGATCGGTCCCGGCGAGCCGGTGCTCGACCTCGTCCCGCTCGAGGACGAGCTCGTCATCGAGGCGCAGGTCCGCCCGACCGACATCGACGAGGTCGCGGCCGGCCAGTCCGCCCACGTCATGTTCCCGTCCCTGCCACAGCGGCGCCTGTTGCGGATCGATGGCCTGGTCGAGAGCGTCTCGGCCGACGCCCTGACCGACGAGCATACCGGCCAGGCTTTCTACCGAGCGAAGGTCAGGGTCGACCGCGGCGATCTGGCACGGGCGGCGCCCGGGCTCGAGCTCACGCCCGGCATGCCGGCCGAGGTCTTCATCGCCACGACCGAGCGCACGCTGCTCGCCTACCTGCTCCAGCCGGTCCGCGAGATCCTCGCGCACACCTTCCGCGAGAGCTGAGGGCCGCATCTGCGCATGCGCGGCGCCCCTTCGTGACGGTCGCGCGGACCGCTCGTCCTAGTCGGAGCGATCGCGGGGGCGCCGATGATGCTCGAAGTAGCCCAAGACGGTCAGCACGAACAGCGCCAGGAGCGTGATCGCGACCGCCTCCGGGTAGAGACCGAAGCCACAGGCCATGCCGATCGCGCCGACCACCCAGATGCCGGCGCCGGTGGTCGCCCCGCGCACCCGGTGGCGGTCCTGGATGATGGCGCCGGCGCCAAGGAAACCGATGGCGCCGACGATCCCTGCCAGCACCCGGCCGACATCGATCGGACGCGCGTTGGGACCCGGCGCCGGGTCGTGCAGGAGCTCGGTCACGATCACGCAGAAGCTCGCGGCCCCGAGACCCATCAGCATGTTGGTGCGCAGGCCGAACGGCTTGTCCTTGAGCTCGCGGTCGAGCCCGATCAGGCAGCTGAGGAGGACCGCGGCGCCGAGACGCAACGCGATCGCGCCCGGCCCGAGCCAGCCGCCGGCGCCAAGCCCGGCCAACCAGTCGTGGATCATGGTCGAAGCATTCTCCGCGGCCCCGTCTCCAGTGGGGAACTCCACCGCGGCGAGCAACGTTCCCAGGACGTGGCCCGGAACAGCGGGGCCGGATGCGCGCGAGCCATCCCGGCCCGAGGAAAGGCAAGCCCGACATGACGCAGGCGATCCGCGAGGTGGTGGCGGCGTTCGCGAGCCGCGAGGCGCTCGAGAACGCGATCGAGGATCTGCAGAGCAACGGCTTCGATCGCTCGCAGCTCAGCCTGCTCGCGAGCCAGAGCACCGTCGAGGACCAGCTGCAGCACCCGCTTCGCGACACCGGGCAGCTCCGGGCCGACCCCGATGCGCCGCGCAGCGAGCCGCTCGATCGCACCGACGTCGGCAATGTCGCCGGGGTCGCGGTCGGCGGGCCGGCGGCGTTCGCGGCGCTGTCGGCGGCCGGGGTCGCCGCCGCGCTGACGGGCGGCGCCGCCGGGATCGCGATCGCCGCCCTCGCGGCGGGCGGCGGCGTGGGCGCGCTCGGGGCGTTCCTGGCCAAGCAGTACAACGACGGCGTCGCGGCCGATCTGCAGACTCAGGTCGAGCACGGCGGCATCCTGCTCTGGGTGTCGTTGCGCTCGCCGGACCAGGAGGGGGAGGCGCGGCGCGTGCTCGCGCGCCATACCCGGGGCGAGGTCCACGCCCACGACATCGCGCCCTGAGGCACGCGCGCCGCTCAGCGATCCGATTCGGGCGGCGTCACGTCCTCGAGGCGCGTCAGCGCCGCGCTGACGCGCTCGAGCAGCGACGGCTCGCCGCCACCCATGCCCTCCTCCTCGGCGACCGAAAGCTCCTCGGCGTCCTGGTGCCAGCGCCGCAGCAGGTCCATCATCTGCGACCGGCTCAGATCAGGGCGGGCCAGGAGCTCTTCGGGCGAGGCGAACGCGGCGGCGGGATCGACCAGGGCCTTCTCGTAGTCATCGCTGGTCATGCGGGATCTCCAAGGGGGATCTCCAAAGGCGCAAGGCGGCGCTCATCAGATCGATGCGGCGGCGCTCGCGGTCTCGTACTCGGGGCTGGTCTCGATCTCGCGCCGGGACAGATCGAGCAGGATCTGCCGGTCGGCCCACTCGACCGAGCGCAGGCGCTCTGGACTGATCAGCACCTTCTTGCCCGGCAGCCAGTTGCGGGTGTCGACGACCAGATGGCGGATCGTCCAGCTGGCGTCATCGATCAGCAGATCGGCGACATGGCCGATGTCGCCGTCGCTGGCCGCCACGTAGTAGCCGACCACCTCGCGGGCGCTGCGCAATGAGGGGTTGCCTCGTTCCTGCTCGGCTGCCGCGAGCTCGCGCAGGACCGTATCGTCGTGCGCCGGCGCCGGCGGCAGCCCCATCAGGCCCCACTGCGGAGCCAGGCCGGCGGCCGTCGTGGCCTGCCAGTAGGGTGCCCAGTCGTAGTGGCTGTGCAGCAACTCCTCGTGCTCGCGCGAGATCGCCTGCTCGCCCTCGAGCGTCGGACTGCCCTCGACCTGGGCCCTGGTCAGGGCGGTCGCGATCGCGCGCTCCTCGGGCTCGAGCGACCCCACGGCCGCCGGCGCCAGCAGCACCTCGCGGCCGAACAGCCAGCCCCCGGTCTCGACCACCAGATAGCGGATGGCGGATCCCGCGTCCTCGAACAGGACGTCGCGGAGCGTGCCGATGTCGCCGTCGGCGGCGCGGATGCCATAGCCGCGGATGTCCTCGAAGCTGACCAGCATGCCCGGCCCTCCCCAAACCGCCCCCGACGCAGGTGACGGGGACCCCTTTGGAAACGGTGCGCGCCGGCGAAGGGTTCCGCCCGCACAGTGAGCCGGGCCCCGGATTTCGAAGCGAAAGCGAGGCTCAGTCCGGCAGGGTCGCCAGCCGCTGGACTGCCGGTTCGAGCGGGCGCGCCTGCCGGCCGATCTCGGCCCAGGGATCGGGCTTCTGGCCGAGCCGGCGGAACAGGTTGGCGATCGTGAAGCGCCTCGGGCCGAGGCCGGGATCGCCGAGCTCCGCCCAGTCCAGGGGCGTGGCGACCGACGCCTCGGGTCGGGCGCGCACGCTGTAGGGCGCGACCGCGGTCTGGCCATAGGCGTTGCGACCGACATCGAGGAAGACGCGCATGCCGCGGGCGGCCTTGCGCTGGGCGGTCGTGAGCTCGTCCGGCGTGCGCGCGGCCAGGCGCTCGGCCAGATCCGCAGCGAAGGCGCGCACGGCATCGAAGTTTGCGGAGCGATCGAGCGGCACCCAGACGTGCAGGCCGCGCGAGCCCGTGGTCTGGACGAAGGGTGCGAGACCTACGGCCTCGAGCAGCTCGCGGGCCGCGGCTGCAGCGCGCCTGACCTTGGCGAAGTCGTCGTCCGAGGGATCGAGGTCGATCACCAGCCGGTCGGGATGATCGATCCGGCCGGTGCGCGCGAGCCCGATGTGCAAAGTCACCGCAGCCTGGTTGGCGAGGTAGACCAAAGTCGCGGCATCGGCCGCGAGGACATAGTCGACCGTCCCGCCCTCCTTGGCCAGATGCGCCCGCCGAATCCAGGCCGGGAAATAGGCGGATGCGTTCTTCTGCATGAAGCCTTCCGCCTCGATGCCGTCCGGGTAGCGCTGGAACGAGAGCGGCCGGCCCTCGAGGTGGGGCAGCATGACGGGCGCGATCTTGCGATAGTAGTCGATCAGATCGCCCTTGGTGAGGCCAGGCTTCGGGAACAGGACCTTGGCCGTGTTCGACAGCTCGATCCGGTGGCCGTCGACATCCAGCCGGTCGCTGGCCTTGGCGGTCGTCATCAGGGCTCCGTCCGCTCGCGGCCGACCTCCTCGGGCGGCTTGTCGCGCCGCAGGCCGAGAAAGCGGGGATGGCGCAGGCGCCCGTCCTCGGTCCACCCGGTGAAGCCGATCTCGGCCACGAGCTTGGGCTGCACGAAGGTGACCGCCGCCTCGCCGACGTCCTCTGCGAACGGCGAGCGGGGCCGTGCCAGCGGGTCGAGCCGCCGGCGCAGGTCGACCAGCGTGCGATCATCGAACCCGGTGCCGACCTTGCCCGCGTAGTGGAAGCCACTGCCCTCGTAGTAGCCGAGCAGGAGCGCGCCAAAGCCAAGGCGGCTGCCGCGCGCTGCGCTGAAGCCGCCGATCACCAGCTCCTGGCCCTGGCCACACTTGAGCTTCAGCCAGTCGCTCGTCCGACCGCCCCGATAGGGAGCGCTCGCGCGCTTGGCGATCAGACCCTCCCAGCCCTTGGCGCAGGCTTCGCGGAACAGGGCTTCGCCTTCGGCGTTGCGATGCGGCGTGAAGCGCAGCGGGTCCGCGAACGCGAGCGCCTGGCGCAGCAAAGCCTTGCGCCGCCGGAACGGCAGCTGCCGGAGATCATGGGCCGCGAGGTGGATCAGGTCGAACAGATAGTAGCGGACGCTGACGCCGCTCGAGCGCGCGCGCTCCGGATCGTCGATCTGCATCCGCTGCTGCAGGCGGGCAAAGCTGGTGCGCTGACCCTCGAGGGCGACGACCTCGCCGTCGACCACGAAGTCGGGGCAGGCTTGGCCGGCGATCGCCTCGACCAGCTCCGGATAGCTGCCATCGAGCCTCGCACGGTTGCGACTGAGGAGCCGGATCCGGCCGCCGCGACGGAAGGCCAGGACCCGCTCGCCGTCGAGCTTGCGCTCGAACAGCCAGTCCGGATCAAACGAGCGCCGGTCGGTGAGCCTGGCCAGCATCGGCGGATACCAGTCGGGCTGGGGCGCCGCCACGATCCGACCCCGCTCCTCGGGCTCGAGCTGGTCGACGAGCTCAGCCATCGGCGCCCTCGCCGGCCTTGGCTTTGGCGAGCTGCGCCACCGTCCGGCCGCTCGCGACCGATCGGGGCTCGCTCGAGGTCGGCCGCCGGCGGGCGTCGGCGGCCGCATCCTTGACCTTGACCAGGAGCCACTTGGGATCGTCGGCCGACCCGAGCCGCTGGAGCGCATAGCCGCCTTTCAGCTTCTGTCCGTGCAGCTCGATCAGGAGGTGGCCGTCTGCCAGCGCCTGTGCGATCGGCTTCGGCCGGCCGTCCGCCTCGGTCAGGTTGTCGTAGCTGCCGCGGTCCCAGACGATGACCGCGCCGGCGCCATACTGGCCCTTGGGGATCACGCCTTCGAAGTCGGCGTAGTCGAGCGGGTGGTCCTCGACGGCCATCGCGAGGCGCTTCTCGCGCGGATTGGTAGACGGTCCCTTGGGCACCGCCCAGGACTTGAGCACGCCGTCGACCTCGAGGCGGAAATCGAAGTGGTGCGTGCTGGCCTGATGTTCCTGGATGACGAAGCGCGGCCGCTTGCCGGAGCGCCCGCGCCGCCCCTCGGGCTCGGGCGTCCTGCGCGGATCGCGCCGCTTGCGATAGGCCTCGAGGCGCCGGTCAGCCATGGCCGTATTTCTGCGCAGTCTCCGCCATGACCGACCAACGGCGAGGGGGCGCGCGAGTTCCCGGCGAGCGGCACCTCAGTCCCGCAGATGGCAGGCGACCTGGTGGCCGGGTGCCACCTCGCGAAAGCGCGGCGCCTCTATGCGGCAGCGGTCCATCACGTAGGGGCAGCGGGTGTGGAAGCGGCAGCCGGACGGCGGGTTGACCGGGCTCGGCACTTCACCTTTGAGGATCAGGCGCTCGCGCTTGAGCAGGGGATCGGGCACCGGCACCGCGGCCAGCAGCGCTTCGGTATAGGGGTGCAGCGGCTTTTGGAAGAGGCTCACCCGGTCGGCGAGCTCGACGATCTGGCCCAGATACATGACCGCGATCCGGTGGCTGATGTGCTCGACGACGGCGAGGTCGTGGGCGATGAAGAGGTAGGAGAGGCCGAGCTCGGCCTGGAGGTCGACCAAGAGGTTGATGACCTGGGCCTGGACCGAGACGTCGAGCGCCGAGACCGGCTCGTCGCAGACGATCAGCTGGGGGCCTACCGCGAGCGCGCGCGCGATGCCGAGCCGCTGGCGCTGGCCGCCCGAGAACTCGTGCGGATAGTTGCGCATCTGCTCGGGGCGCAGCCCGACCCGCTCGAACAGGGCGGCGACCCGTTGGTCGCGCGCGCGACCGTCGGCGATGCCGTAGTTGGCGAGCGGCTCGCCGACGATCGCCGCGGCCGGCTGGCGCGGGTTCAGCGAGGCGTAGGGGTCCTGGAAGATCACCTGGAGGTGGCGCCGATGCGCATGCATCGCGCGCCGGCCGAGGCCCAGGAGCTCCTGGCCCCCGAGGCGGACGCTGCCGGCGGTCGGCGGCAGCAGCCCGAGGATCACCTTGCCCGCGGTCGACTTGCCGCAACCCGACTCGCCGACCAGGCCCAAGGTCTCGCCGCGATCGACCGTGAACGAGATGCCATCGACGGCGTGCACCCGGGCGCGGACGCGGGCGAACACCCCGCGGCGGACCGGGAAATGCTTTTTCAGATCCCGCACCACGAGCAGGGGCAAAGCGGCCTCGGCCGGGGCAAGAGAGGGCCGCTCAGGCACCGGCCGGTCCCGGCAGAAGGTCGGAATTCCAGCAGGCCGCGAGGTGGCCGGGCGCCTTCTCCTCAAGCGGCGGATAGGCCTCGCGGCAGGGTGCGCTCGCGAGCCGGCAGCGGTCGGCGAAGGTGCAGCCGCGGGGCAGGCCGTTGAGCGCCGGCACCATGCCCGGGATCTCCGCGAGCCGTGGCCTTGGTCCTGGCCTGGCGGCACGATCGAGGCGCGGCACCGAGGCGAGCAGGCCCTCCGTGTAGGGGTGGCGGGGGGCTTTGAACAGCGCCTGGACCGGCGCTTCCTCGACCTTGCGCCCGGCGTACATCACGACCACGCGCGAGGCGGTCTCGGCGATCACGCCGAGGTCGTGGGTGATCAGCATGATGGCCGTGCCGAAGCGCTCCTTGAGCTCGAGCATCAGATGCAGGATCTGCGCCTGGATCGTAACGTCGAGCGCGGTCGTGGGCTCGTCGGCGATCAGGATCTTGGGGTTGCAGGCGAGTGCTATCGCGATCATGACCCGCTGGCGCATGCCGCCGGAGAGCTGATGCGGGTAGTCGGCGATCCGGCGCCTCGCTTCGGGGATCCGCACCAGCTCCAGCATCTCGATCGCCCGCTCGAGTGCTGCGCGCTTGCCGAGCCCCTGGTGGAGCGCCAGCGTCTCGGCGATCTGGCGGCCGATCGAGAGCACCGGGTTGAGCGAGGTCATCGGCTCCTGGAAGATCATCGAGATGTCGTTACCGCGGATCTTGCGCAGCTCGGCTCCGCTCAGCTGCAGCAGATCACGGCCCTCGAAGCGGATGACGCCGCTCGCAAAGCGCCCGGGCGGGCGCGGGATCAGGCCCAGGATCGAGAGCGCCGTCACGCTCTTGCCGCAGCCGGATTCGCCGACCACGCCCAAGGTCTCGCCGCGCTGCAGTTGCAAAGAGACGCCATCGACCGCCCGGACGACGCCGTCGCGGGTGTCGAAGTAGGTGCCAAGATCCTCGATCTCGAGGATCGGGCCCGCAGGGGACGCCTGGGCGCTCATGTCACATGCGGCGCGCGATGCGCGGGTCGAGCAGGTCGCGCAGGCCGTCGCCCAAAAGGTTGACCGCGAGCACGGTCAGCGCGAGAAAAAGGCCCGGGAACAGGATCATGTAGGGGTCGATCAGGAAGAACACCCGGCCCTCGGCCATGATGTTGCCCCAGCTCGGCACCTCGGGCGGGGTGCCGGCGCCGACGAAGCTGAGGCCCGCCTCGATCAGCACGGCGGACGCGAAGATGTAGGTCGCCTGCACGATCAGAGGTGCCAGCGTATTCGGCAGCAGATGGCGGGAAAAGATCCGCGGCAGGCTGGTGCCGATCGCGACCGCCGCCTCGATGTAGGGCTGCTCGCGGATGCTGAGCACGACGCTGCGCACCAGGCGGACCACGCGCGGCACCTCGGGGATGGTGATCGCCAGGATGACGTTGGCGACCGAGGCCTTGGTCAGCGCGATCAGCGCGATCGCGAGCAGGATCGAGGGCACCGCCATCATGCCGTCCATGACCCGCATCACGATGGCGTCGACGATCCGGCTGTAGCCGGCGACCAGGCCGATCGGGAGGCCGAGGAGCGTGCCGAGCGCGGCGACGCTGATCCCGACGATCAGCGAGATCCGGCTGCCGTAGATTGTCCGGCTGTAGATGTCGCGCCCGAAGCTGTCGGTGCCGAACCAGTGGAGCTCGCTCGGCGGCTTCAGGCGCTGCACCGGATCGAGGCTCAGAGGATCGACCGTGCCGAGCCAGGGTGCCAGCAGGGCGAGCAGCGTCATCGCCAAGAGGATCGCGATCCCGGCCACGACCGTCGGATGCCGGCGCAGGAAGTCGGCGGCCGGCGTCCGGGCGAGCGCCTCGATCTCAGCCGGCGGTGTGGCCGCTATCGCCACGTTCGAAGAGCCTCACCGCCCGCCGGCTGCCGCCCGCGCCACTTCGGTATCCTCGTAGATCTCGACCATGGCGAGGCGGACCCCGATCTCGGGCAGCTCGAGCACGCCCCCCAGCCCCTCGACCACCTCGTCGTCGAAGCCGCCGTCCGCGCGCCGGCGCACCAGGTCGAGCCGGGGTTCATTCTGGGATGCATAGACGACGACCCTCATCGTCGGAAGCAGGGTGTAGGCGCGCCGCTTGCGGGTCAGATCGTTCTTGGCGGTGCTCGGCGAGAGCACCTCGACCGCCACCACCGCGTCCTCGATCCGGGTCCGCTTGCCCTCGCGGGGACCGCAGCGCACGAACAGCTCCGGGTACATCGAGGCGTTGCCGGCCCGGCTCACGACCTTGAGGTTGGAGGCGTGGACCGGGCAGGGCCCGCCGCGCAGCGCGTTGCCCAGGAGGCGGATCAGGTTGACGCTCAGGCGGTCGTGGTCTTCGGTGCCGCCGGTCATCATCCGGACGAGCCCGTCCAGGAACTCGTAGCGCTCGGGCTGCTCGTCCTCCCAGGCAAGGAACGCATCCAGCGTCGCCGGAGCCCTCAGAGCTGTGCTGGCCATCGATGTTCTCCAACTAATACCGGATGCGCGGGTCGAGCAGCGGATAGATCAGGTCGATCACCAGGTTGACCAGGACATAGGCGCCCGAGAACACCAAAATCACGCCCTGAATGATCGGGTAGTCGCGGCGCAGGATGGCATCGACCGTGAGCCGGCCCAGGCCCGGGATCGCGAACACGCTCTCGGTGATCACAGCCCCGCCGATCAAGAGGGCGACGCCGACCCCGATGATCGTGACGATCGGCACCGCCGCGGCCTTGAGCGCGTGGCCGAGCAGCACGGCGGGCGTGCCGAGCCCCTTGGCCTCGGCCGTGCGGATATAGTCCTCGCTCAGCACCTCCAGCACGCTCGCGCGCGTGATGCGCGCGATGAGGGCGACGTAGATCACGCCGAGCGTCAGGCTCGGGAGCGTGATGCTCTGGAGGAACGGCCAGAAGCCCTGGGCGATCGGCTTGTAGCCCTGGACCGGCAGCCAGCGCAGCTCGACCGCGAACAGGAAGATGAAGAGGTAGCCCAGCACGAACACCGGGATCGAGAAGCCGAGCACGGCAAAGCCCATGACCAGGCGGTCGACCCAGCTGCCGGCGCGCCAGGCGGCGAGCACGCCCATCGGCACGGCGACCAGGATCGCGAACACGATGGTCGCGAGCGAGAGCATCGCGGTCGGCTCGAGCCGCTGGGCGATCAGGGTCGTGACCGGCAGCTTCGAGAAGATCGAGGTGCCGAGATCGCCGTGCAGCAGCTGGCCGAGCCAGGTCAGGAACTGGACGGTGATCGGCTGATCGAGGCCGAGCTGGGCGCGGATCCTCGCGATGTCGTCGACGGTCGCAAGCTCGCCCGCGATCACCGCCGCCGGATCGCCGGGCGTGAGATGCAGGAGCCCGAACACGAACAACGCGACCACCGCCATGACCGGGATGGTCGCGAGAATCCGCTGGACGACATAGGCGTACATGAGGTGTTGCGACCGCTGGCGTTCCGCTTGTCAGGCGCTACTCGCCGATCCCGCGACAGGCGGCGGCGAGCCTCATTAAAGCCCCGTTCCGGTTTCTGTTCCAGCTCCGGGCGCGTTCCGGTCGTGCGGTCTGATCAGGTGGATGCCCGGGCATCCTTGGATCGAGTTCGAGGATGCCCGGGCAGAGGAGAACGCGGCGCTCAGTCTTTCTCGATGTTCCAGAGCACCAGGCGCGCGGTGTCGAGCACGCCGGAGAGGTTGTTGCGATAGGCGACCGGCGCCAGGAACTGGCCGACCGGCAGATAGGGCACGACCTGGTAGAAGCGCTCCTGCAGGCGGTCGACGACGGCCTTTTGCTCCTCCGGCGTCGAGGCGGTGAAAAATTCAAGCCGGATCTTTTCCAGCTCCTCGTCGCAGGGCCAGCCGAACCAGTTGCTCTGATCGCAGGGTGTCGGCACCGGCGTGTTGGTCAGCGGGCTGTTGCTCGCGAGACCGCCGCTCCAGGTGTGGAACAGGTTCCAGCCGCCGGTGCCCTTCTCGGGCGGGTCCTTGACCGGCCGACGCGAGACCATGGTGCTCCAGTCGAGCGCCTGGACGTCGACGTTGACGCCCGCATCGCGCAGATTCTGCGCCGTGACCAGGACCTGGGCGTGGGCCAGGTGGGCGTCGGTCGGGTCCATCAGGACCACCGGGCGGCCGTCGTAGCCCGCCTCCTTGAACAACTCCTTGGCCTTGGCGACGTTGGTCGCATGGTCGTTGGTGACCCAGTCGCCGATGCCGGCCTTGCTCTCGAGCGGGGTGCCGCAGACGAACACCGCCCAGCACGGCACCTCGTAGTCGGGATTGCCGATCATCGCTGCGAGATAGGCGCTCTGGTCGCCGGCCAGATAGAGCAGCGCCCGGCGCGCCTCCGGCTTGTCGAACGGCGGGATCAAGTGGTTCGGGCGCAGGATCGCCTGGGTCCCGATCCGGTCGATCACCTTGACCGTGATGTCGGGGCTCGCCTCGAGGATCGGCAGGAAGTCGGTCGGCGGGATCTCGATCATGTCGACCTCGCCGGTGACCAGCGCCTGCACGGCTGTGTTCTGGTCCGGGATGTAGATCCACTCGACCCGGTCGACCTTGGCGACCTTGCCGCCGGCGAAGCCGCTCGGCGGCTCGTCGCGGGGCACGTAGTCCTCGTTCTTGACGTAGACCACCTTGTTGCCGGGCTGCCATTCCTCGCGCACGAACTTGAACGGCCCCGAGCCGATCGCCTCGGTGATCTGCTCGTGGGGATCGGTCCTGGCCTCTTCCTCGCGATGGATGAACAGCGGGTTCTCGGGCGAGGCCAGCGTGCTCAGCACCGGCCCGAACGGGTCGTGGAAACGGATCTCGAAGGTCTTGGGCCCGGTCGCGACGACGTCGTCGGCGAACGACATCATGGTCTGGCCGGCCACCATGCGCGCCGCCCAGCGCTTGATCGAGGCGGCGACGTCCTTGCCTTCGACCGGGCTGCCGTCGTGGAAGCGGAGATTGTCGCGCAAGGTGAACTTCCAGACCAGGCCGTCGTCGCTGCGCTCGTAGCTGTCGACCATCTGCGGCTGGGGCACGAGGTTCGCGTCCAGCGAGAACAGCATGTCGTAGATCATATAGCCGTGGTTGCTGGTGATGTTGGCCGTGGTGAACACGGTGTCGAGGATCTTGAGATCGGCCTGAGGCACGATCTTGAGCGTGGTCTCCGCCTGCGCCAGGCCCGGCCACGCGAACGCCGCCGCCAGCACGATGCCGATGATCCGCCACGGGCTTGCTCGGCCGCTCATCTCTGCCTCCCGGTATTGATTGCGATCGCCCTGCGATCCTGTAGGGTCCAGTAACAGTCATCGCAGGCGGCGCGTCAACCGCGATCGCCGCCGAGGATCATAGCCAGGATCGCCCATGGCTATCCGGCCGGACAGGGCCACCAGACCCAATGAGCTTACCGCCTGCGCGGCGCTCGAGGAGCTGACAGCGGGCGGCCTCAGCGCGGAGACCTTGACGCGCGCCTGCCTCGAGCGCATCGCCGAGCGCGAGCCCGTCGTCCACGCCTTCGCCCATGTCGATCCGGAGCTGGCGCTGAACCAGGCGCGAAGGCTGGATGCCGCAGGGGTCAAGCGCCCGCTGCACGGCCTGCCGCTCGGGGTCAAGGACATCATCGACACCGCCGACCAGCCGACCGCCTACGGCTCCAGGGTCTACGCCGGCAACCGGCCGGCCCAGGACGCCGCCTGCGTCGCGCTCGCGCGCGCGGCCGGAGCCGTGATTCTCGGCAAGACCGTGACCACCGAGTTCGCCTTTCGGGCGCCGGGCCCGACCACCAATCCGCACGCGCCGGAGCACACGCCGGGAGGCTCGTCGAGCGGCTCGGCGGCTGCTGTCGCCGACTGCATGCTGCCGGTCGCGTTCGGGACCCAGACCGGCGGCTCGATCATCCGCCCGGCCTCCTATTGCGGCGTGGTCGGCTACAAGCCGAGCTTCGGCACGATCAACCGCACCGGGGTCAAGCCGCTCGCCGACAGCTTCGACACGCTGGGCCTGCTCGCGCGTAGCGTCGCCGACGTCGCGCTCGTCGCAGCCGTGCTCGCGGGCGACGACGAGGCGGACTATCGGGTCGAGCCGGTCAAGCCCGCACGGGTCGGCCTTTGCCGCACGCCTGCCTGGCCCAGCGCCGAGGCAGCCACGCGCCACGTCCTCGAGGCCGGCGCCGAGCGTCTGGGCCTGGCCGGCGTCCGGGTCCTGGAGGTCGAGCTGCCGGCCGCGTTCGCCGACTTCAACGAGCTGCACTCGCTCGCGCTGCGCTTCGAGGCGTTCCGGACCTTCGCCTACGAGCGCAGCGTCCACGCCGGCCGGCTCGCCGCGAGCACTCTTCGAGAGCTCGAGGCGGGCAGCCGCATCCCAAGGCGGGACTATCTCGCGGCCAGGGCGCAGATCGCCGATTGCCGCCGGTCGCTCGCCGATGTGTTCGAAGCAGCCGATCTGCTGCTCTGCCCGAGCGCCCCGGGCGAGGCGCCGCGCGGTCTTTGCAGCACCGGCGAGGCCACCTTCAACCGCCTCTGGACCGGACTGCTCGTGCCCTGCCTCAACCTGCCCGCCGGCACCGGCCCGAACGGGCTGCCGATCGGCGTGCAGACGGTCGGCGCCCGCGACGACGACGGCCGGCTGCTCGCCTGGTCGGCATGGATCGAGGCGCGCCTCGCCGCCTGATCCGACCGCCTCAGGCCACGGCCTCGCCGCTCCCGGGCCAGGCATAGGCCTTGATCGCGCGCACGAACGCCGCCACGGCGGGCGAGTAGCGGCGGCAGGCGACGGTGACCAGGCCGACCTCGCGGCAGACCTCGGGATCGATCACCCGCCGCATCTGCAGGCCTGGCAGCACCACCGAGTACTCCGGCGCGAAGCAGATCCCCATGCCGGCCATGACCATGGTCTGGATCCAGTCCTCGCGCTCGCTGCGGTAGGCGAAGCGCACGCTGATCCCGAGCCTGCCGGCGATCGCGTCCAGGTGATCGAAATATTCGCAGTTGATCCGCCGCAGGTACGCCTCGCCCTCGACCTCCGCGAAGCGGATCGCGTTCTGGGCCTCGAAGCGGTGGCCGGGCGGAAAGGCGATCACGAAATGCTCCCGGTAGAGCTTGTGCACAACGAACCGCTCGTCGAACGGCCCCGGCTGCGCCATCACGGCTACATCGAGGCTGCCGGCATGGAGGAGCTCGCCGAGCCTGGTCGGAACGCCCTCCAGAAGGGTCACCTCGATCCCCGGGTGGCTGCGCTGGAAGTCGTTGAGGAAGCCGATGCCGCGCAAGGGCCCGATCGTGCACATCAGGCCGACATTGAGCGCCGCGTCGTCGAGCTTGAGAAAGCTCTTGGCGGTGGTCTTGGCGGCCTCGGTCTGCTTCCAGACCTGCTCGAGCTGGGGGCGCAGCAGGCGGCCGAGGTCGGTCAGGTGACTGAGATGGCGCTCGCGGCGGAACAACAGGCCGCCGAACTCGTCCTCGAGCTTTTGGATGGCGCGGGTCAGTGCCGGCTGCGTGACGTTGCACCGCTCGGCCGCGCGCGTGAAGTTCAGGGTCTCGCAGACCGCGAGAAAATAGCGGATCTGATGCATCTCCAAAGGCGCTCTCCTCCCGCGTCGCGCGCGCCGGTCATGCTGCCCGAGTTCGCCGTCCGAGCGGCATCAATTCGAGGTGCAGCCGGGCCATGCCAAGGTTTCGAGGTCGCGAGCAGGTGAGCGGCGCGGCGGCGCAAGGTTGCCGTCGCCGCGGCCCGCCGGCGGAGTCCGACGAGCCGCGGCGACGGCGGGAAAGTCTGAGACCGGTCGGCTTTGTATCTCTCAGTCGCCGACGAACCGGAGCGGGCCCCTGTCAGGAGCGGACTGGCGGGTGCTCAGCGCCTGGATTCCGGCCGTGTGGTCGCCATTGAACGGCGTCTCGGTGTCCGGGCATCCGGCCGAGGCCGCGTCCACCGGCGAGTTGAACCAGAGACCGAGATGGAAAGTGTGGACCGGAGCGGTCTCGGGGTTAGAATTCGGCGTCCGGGAACGGGCCGTCGTCGTGCACGACCGGGGCTCCGCCGCTTCCGGGTGCGACGATGAAGGTTTCGATGCTGAACCGCCCTATAAACGTGCCGATCCCGAGGCCGTCCTCGTCGGTCTCGATGTCGCCCTGATACCAGGACAGGCCAAAGGGCGCATTGGCGAGCTGGATCACGAACAGGTCGAACTCGGTGTTCGGTGGCAACCCCTTCGTGACCACCGTCATCTCCTCGACCGGTCCGAGCGAATGGACGGTCACGCTGGCCCGGGCACCCACGAGGCAGTTGGCGTTGACCGCCGCGGCCGAGCGGACCATGTCGAACTTGATCGAATCCTTGGCCGCTGCAGGGGATACGATCAACCCTTGCGACAGACCGGCTACCGCCAAGGCTAGCGCCGCCGGCAGGCCCGCCCGCCGCCGGCAGCGCCGCGCGGAGGGGCCGAACTTCGCCAGGTCAGCCAATCGATACATCATTCGTCCTTCCCTAGGTTCTCAGCCGGGGGGCTTCGCCGCCGGCCGATCGTTGCAACGATTCAGGCGGCGCTCTGGGTTGTCTGACCGGCTATCATCGAATGACAGCAGAATCGTGATGACCGCCGGACATCGAGTCAATACGGGATTGGCATTTCCCGATGGCGAGCGGTTCGGCGATGGTGTCTGTGCCTCCCTCCCTTCATGGCCGGCCGCGCGCCGGCCATCTTGTCTGGGGACGAGGCATCAGGATCGGGCTTGACCCATCGGCACGGGGAAGGGGCACTGGGACGATGACCACGCGCTACGACGCCATCATCATCGGCACCGGACAGTCGGGGCCGGCGCTGGCCGGGCGTCTGACCCGGGAGGGCCGCAAGGTCGCGATCGTCGAGCGCAAGCGCTTCGGCGGCACCTGCGTCAACAACGGCTGCATCCCGACCAAGAGCCTGATCGCGAGCGCGCGGGCGGCCCACGTCGCACGCCGCGCCGCCGATTTCGGGGTCGTCATCGAAGGCCCGGTGCGGGTCGACATGCGGGCGGTCAAGGCGCGCAAGGATGCGATCGTCCGGGTCTCCAACGAGGGCGTCGAGGAGTCGTTGCGCGCGAACCCGGGGATCACCGTCTACGTCGGCCACGCCCGATTCACCGGCCCCAGGCGGGTCGAGGTCGACGGCCAGAGCCTCGAGGCCGAGCAGATCTTCATCAACGTCGGCGGCCGCGCCCATGTGCCGCCGATCCAGGGCATCGAGACGGTGCCCTACTACACCAACTCCTCGATCATGGCGGTCGACTTCCTGCCCGAGCATCTGGTGATCCTCGGCGGCAGCTACATCGGCCTCGAGTTCGGCCAGATGTACCGCCGCTTCGGCAGCGAGGTGACGATCATCCACCGCAACGATCGGGTCATCCCGCGCGAGGACGAGGACGTGTGCGACGCGATTCACGAGATCCTGGAGGACGAAGGCATCAGGATCCTGACCGATGCCGACGCCACCCGCATCGAGTCGCGAGCGGACGGAATCGCGGTCGTGGTCACCGCGGGTGGGCGGGCCACGACCGTCGTCGGCTCGCATCTTTTGATCGCGACCGGCAGGCGGCCCAACACCGACGACCTCGGCCTCGACCAGGCGGGGGTGGCGACCGACGAACACGGCTACATCAAGGTCGACGGCGCGCTCCGGACCAGCGCTCCCGGCATCTTCGCGATGGGCGACTGCAACGGCCGCGGCGCCTTCACCCATACCTCGTACAACGACTTCGAGATCGTGGCCGCCAACCTGTTCGAGGGCGATCCGCGCCGGGTCGAGGACCGCATCCCGACCTACGGCCTGTTCATCGACCCGCCGCTCGGCCGCTGCGGCATGACCGAGCGCGAGGTGCGGCGCAAGGGCATCCAGGCCCTGGTCGCGAAGCTGCCGATGGAGGACGTGGGGCGCGCCTACGAGCGGAGCGAGACCAAGGGCTTCATCAAGATCATCGTCGACGCCAAGAGCAGGCAGATCCTGGGGGCGGCGCTGCTCGGCATCGAAGGCGACGAGGTCGTGCAGGGACTGCTCGATCTGATGTACGCCAAGGCACCCTATACCGTGATCCAGCGGGCGATGCACATCCATCCGACGGTCTACGAGATGATCCCCGGCATGTTCGAGGAACTGCAGCCGCTGACATAGCCGGGACCACGCCCGACGGCTCCCCCTGGCGGCTTCGCCTTGCCGAAGCGCGGCCGCCATGGTCTGATCGCCCGACTTAGGATGCAAGCGAGGAGGCCCCGATGGCCGCGCGGGCGGACGCCCGGTCGGGCGGGCCGGAGGCCCCGACGCAGCCGACCCCGGACGCGCGCACGGCGGCTGCGCCGGGCGCCGCTCGGGCCGCGCGGGTCCAGCGCAACTGGGTGACCGCCACCCTGGTGCTGGCCAGCATGATCTACTCGATCGACTGGACGATCGCGGCGGTCGCCCTGCCGCACATGCAGGGCACCTTCTCGGCGACCCAGGACCAGATCTCGTGGGTGCTGACCTCCTACATCGTGGCGAGTGCCGTGATGCTGCCGGCGACCGGCTGGCTCGGCGCGCGCCTCGGCCGAAGGCGGCTGTTCCTGATCGCGGTCGGCGGCTTCACGCTGTTTTCGCTGTTCTGCGGCACCGCCGGCTCGCTTCCCGCCGAAGTCCTGCTGCGGGTCGCCCAGGGCGCCTGCGGCGCCTTCCTGATCCCGCTCTCGCAGGCGATCATGCTCGATGCCTACCCCCCCGAGGAGCACGGCCGGGCGATGGCGTTCTGGGGCATGGGCGTGGTGCTTGGGCCCGTGATCGGGCCGACCCTGGGCGGCTATCTGACCGATGCGCTGACCTGGCGCTGGGTGTTCTTCATCAACCTCCCGGTCGGCCTGCTGGCGCTCCTGGGCGGCCTCACCTTCCTGCCCAGAACGCCGCCCGCGCCGAACGTGCGGCCGTTCGACGGCTTTGGTTTCCTCGCGCTGGCAGCAGGCGTCGGGGCCATGCAGATGATGCTCGATCGGGGCGAGCGCCTGGACTGGTTCGATTCGCGAGAGATCGTGATCGAGGCGGTCGTGATGGTCGCCGGCCTCTATTTCTTCATCGCGCACAGCCTGACCGCGCCCGCGCCGATGGTCGACCTCCGGCTGATGCGTGATCGCAACTACGCGCTCGGCATGCTGCTCGTGTTCCTCTACGGCCTTTTGACGCTCGCCCCGATGGTCCTGATGCCGCCCTTCCTGCAGGACCTGCAGGACTACCCGATGGCGACCATCGGCCTCTTGCTGAGCCCGCGCGGGCTCGGCCTCTTCATGGCGATGATGATCCTCGCCCGGATCGGCCAGGCGGTCGACCTCAGGCTGCAGATCGCCGCGGGCTTTTTGATGCTGGCGGCATCCAGCTGGTGGATGTCGAAGTGGAACCTCGAGGTCGCGGCCTCGGCGGTGTTCTGGACCGGGCTGATGCAGGGCCTGGGCGCCGGCTCGATCATCGGGCCGCTCGGCGTCCTGACCTTCGCGACGCTGCCGCCGGCGCACCGCACCGAGGGCGCTTCGATGTGGAACCTGATCCGCTCGATCGGCTCGAGCATCGGCATCGCGACGGCGCTCGCGATCCTTGTGCGGACCGCCGGGATCAACCGGAGCGTGCTGGTCGAGCACGTCACCGCCTACAACGAGATCCTCCGTCACAGCCCGCTGCCGGGCGGCGGCAGCATCGCCGACCCGGCATCGCTCGCCGAACTCAACCTCGAGATCACCCGCCAGGCGATGATGATCGGCTATGTCGACGTCTTCTATCTCTGCACGCTGACCTCGATCCTGGCCATGCCGCTGATCCTTTTGCTCGGCCGGCCCGCCCACAGGCGGTGACCGGCGGCCGCTGCGGGGCGCGCCGTTGTCGCGCCGGGCGGCCGCGGCTATGGTCCGCCCGGGCAGCTACGGGGAGGCGGAGCCATGCGGGCTCTCGAGGGCCAGAAGGTCGTGATCGTCGGCGGCTCCTATGGCATGGGCAGGGCTACCGCAGAGCTCGCGCTCGACGCCGGCGCCGAGGTTGCGATCGCCGCGCGCACGCCCGAGAAGCTGGCCCTGGCCTCGCGCCAGCTGTCCGAGCGCAGCGGCCGCGAGGTGTCCTGGCGGGCGCTCCGGGTCGAGGACCGGCCGGCGGTCGCCGCATTCCTCGCCGACTCTGCGCCCTTCGACCATCTGGTCCTGCCGGGCTCGACGGTGAAGCCGATCCTCTATGACGATCTGAGCGATCAGAGCGCGCGCGAAGCCTTCGAGAGCAAGTTCTGGGGGCCGTTCTGGGCCGCCTACGATGCGAGGCCCCACCTCCGGCGCGGCGGCAGCGTCGTGTTCTTCACGGGCGTCGCGGCTAGGCGTCCGGTCAAGGGCTACATCATGGGCGGCGCCATCAACGGCGCGCTCAATGCCGCGACCCGCTCGCTGGCGCTCGAGTTCGCCAAGCTCGGCTGTCGCGTCAACGCGATCGCGCCGGGCTTGTGCGACACGCCGCTCAACGACATCCTGCACGCCCACGACAAGGAGGAGCGCTACGCGCAGATGGCGGCCCGCCTGCCGGTCGGGCGGATCGGCCACGCCGAAGACTGTGCCAAGGGCGCCCTCTACCTGATGACCAACGGCTACGTCACGGCGCAGGTGCTGGGGATCGACGGCGGCCAGGAGGTCATGGATTGAGAATAGTTGACAGAGTCAACCAAATGCCCGATCGTCGGCAGGGTCAGATCCGCGCGCGCCGGGGGGCCCGACCATGGCGGAGACCGTCCTTGCTCAGCGCGCCGCCGCCGTGCGGCGCTTCAACCGGTTCTACACCGAGCACATCGGCGCCCTGCACGAGGGTCTGCTGCAAAGCCCGTTTTCCCTGACCGAGGCGCGCGTGCTCTACGAGCTCGCGAACCGGGACGGGCCGACGGCGAGCGAGCTCGGCCGGGAGCTCGGGCTCGACGCCGGCTACCTCAGCCGGATCCTGCGCGGCTTCGAGGCCAAGGGGCTGATCCGGCGGCTGCCGTCCAAGGCCGATGGCCGCCAGAGCCACGTCAGGCTGACCGATGCCGGCCGCTGCGGCGTTCGCGCCCCTCGACCAGGCTGCGCGCGCCGAGGTCGGGGCCATGCTGGACCAGCTTTCGGAGTGGGAACAAAAGCGCCTGCTGGCCGCCATGGCCACGCTCCAGCGGCTCCTCGACCCCGACCGCGAGCCCGGGGTTCCCTATCTCCTGCGCCTCCATCAACCGGGCGACCTCGGCTGGATCGTGCACCGTCACGGCGTGCTCTACGCGCAGGAATACGGCTGGGACGAGCGGTTCGAGGCGCTGGTTGCCGAGATCGCGGCCCGGTTCATCCAGCAGCACGACCCGAGGTGCGAGCGCTGCTGGATCGCCGAGCGCGACGGCGACATTCTGGGTTCCGTCCTGCTGGTGCGGGATACCGATGCGATCGCCAGGCTTCGGCTGCTGCTGGTCGAGCCCAGGGCGCGCGGCCAGGGCATCGGCGCCCGCCTCGTGCGGGAATGCGAGCGCTTCGCCCGGACCGCGGGCTACCGGACGATCAGGCTCTGGACCAACAGCGTGCTGCAGGCGGCCCGGCGGATCTACGAGAGCGCGGGCTACCGGCTGATCGAGACCAAACCGCACCGGAGCTTCGGCCACGACCTCGTGGGCGAGACCTGGGAGCTCACGCTCTGACGGCGGGCGCGCCTCGGCGCACCGGCCGCCGGAAGGTCAGGCCGGTCTGCGAATGGCCGCCTGCGATCCTGGGCCGGAGCGCCCGCCGCCGGTGAGCCCCCGGATCATGGCCGGCACGTCAACGGGAGCCGGCATCGCCGGCCACCGGCGTCCGGCGCGGCGCGGGTGCAGCTGCGGGTCGATGCCCCTGGCGACCAGCGGGATGTCGTCGCGCTCGATGCCGACGTCGGCCAGGACGCGATCGCTGCAGCGCGTCAGCGCGGCTTCGGTCGCCCGCCGCTGCCACCAGCGGGCCGTCCCCGCGAGCGGGGCGCGCAGCGGGCCGACCAGGGCACGCAGCATGGCCGCCAGCATGGCCGCGCTCGCCTCGGAGCGCAGCGTGCGGGCGCGCTCGATGTGACGATTGAGCTCGGCCGGGCCCGCCAGGCTCCGGGGCCGCACCGCGCTTGTGCTGTCGTGGTCAGAGTTTGCGTACATGGCACAGTCTCCATCGCAGCGATGGCGCACCGGTCGCCCGGCGCCATCAATGCTCACCGTCCCATATGTCGTCTCCCGCCTCGATTTGATCCGTTGTTTTTGCAATGCAGCATAGCCATCGAAGCATGCCATCTTGCCGGACATTGCAGTGAACGACCGAGATCTCCCAGTATTCTCGAGATCGGCCCGGTCGCGCAAATCGACCAGGAGGTGATGCTACGGCGCATCGGCAGGTGAGCCATGCTCCAATGTCGTTGCTGCGATGCAGCACAGAGCTTATGTACTGGCCTGCTGACGCGCCGGCCGCAGCCGGCTATACTTCGGCGCGGCCGGCCAGCCGCTCGCGGCCGCTACGAGGAGGAGCCATGGATCGGCATGTGAGCAAGCTTGCCCGGGAGCCTTTGCCGGACGCGCTCGTGCAGTCGCCGGAGCTGGCGCCGCGGCCGGTTGTCGCCGCTGCGGCCGAGCTGCCGGCCCTCGCCCACCACATCGTGATCGTGGGCGGCGGCGCCGGCGGCCTGGTGCTCGCGACCCGGCTCGGCGACCGGCTCGGCCGGCGCGGGCGGGCGCGGGTCACGCTGGTCGACTGCGCGCTGACCCACATCTGGAAGCCGCTGCTGCACGAGGTCGCGGCCGGCACGCTGGCCGAGGCCGGCGACGGCCTCGACTACTTCGCCCACGCCCGGCGCCATCATTTCACCTTCGAGCCCGGCCGCATGAGTGGCCTCGAGCGGGCCAGTCGGGAAATCACCCTCGACCCCGTCGACGATCCGGGCGGTGCCGGCGGCGGGCCGCGCCGGCGGCTCGGCTACGACACGCTGGTGCTGGCCGTCGGCAGCAGCATCAACGACTTCGGGGTGCCCGGGGTCCGCGAGCACTGCCGGTTCCTGGACAGCCCGGCCGAGGCCGAGCGCATCCATCGGCTGATCCTCGGCCGCTTCCTGCGCGGCCATGCCGAGGCGGCATCGGGAACCGAGCGCCGGCTGCGCTTCGCGATCGTCGGGGCCGGGGCCACCGGCGTCGAGCTCGCCGCCGAGCTGCGCCACGCCGCCCGCGAGCTCGTCAGCTACGGCCTGCGCGGCTTCGATCCCGACCGCGACGTCGAGGTCCGGCTGATCGAGGCGGCGCCGTCCGTGCTGCCGGCGCTGCCGGAACGCCTTCAGGTCGCGACCGAGCGGCAGCTGAAGACGCTCGGCGTGGAGGTGCGGACCGCCGAGCAGGTCGCCGAGGTCACCGCCGCAGGCGTCCACACCCGAGGGGGCGAGCTGATCCCGGCCGACCTGATCGTCTGGACGGCAGGGGTCAAGGGGCCGGCCTGGCTCGCCGACCTCGACGGCCTCGAGGTCGACCGGGGCAATCAGCTGGTGGTCGACCCGACCCTCAGGACGAGCCGCGATGCGCGCATCTTCGCGTTCGGCGACTGCTGCGCCTGTCGCCTGCCGGGCGCCGAGCGGCCGGTGCCGCCGCGCGCCCAGGCGGCTTTTCAGCAGGCCCAGCTGCTCGCCCGCTCGCTCACCCGCCAGCTCGACGGCGGCGAGCCCCTGCCGTTCGTCTACCGCGACTACGGCTCGCTGATCTCGCTCTCCTCCTCGACCCTCGGCAGCCTGATGGGCAAGCTGCTCAGAAGCGTCATGATCGAGGGCCGGATCGCCCGCCTGGCCTATCTGTCGCTGTACAAAAAGCACCAGCTGGCGCTGCATGGGGTGCGCTGGGTGACGCTCGCAGCGCTCGCCAACCTTTTGCACCGGCGCGCCCGGCCGCAGCTCAAGCTGCACTGAGAGGGCGGTTCATCGAGGAGAAACGCGGCATGGCCAAGGAGCATCACTTCGCCGCCAGGCTCACCTGGACCGGCGCGGCCGCGGGCCCGACCCGCAACTACCAGGACTATGCCCGCGACTGGCAGGCCCGGGTCGCGGGCAAGCCGGCGCTCGAAGGCTCCGCCGACCCCACCTTTCGCGGGGACCCGGCGCGCCACAACCCGGAGGACCTGCTGGTGGTGGCGCTCGCCACCTGCCACCTCTTGAGCTACCTCGCGCTCTGCGCCCGCGCCGGCATCGAGGTCGTGGCCTACGAGGACGAGGCGAGCGGCACGATGACGATCAAGGACGGCAGGATGCGTTTCGTCGAGGTGATCCTGGCGCCTCGGGTGACGATCGCCGCCGGCGACCTCGAGCGGGCCAAGGCGCTGCACGCCCAGGCGCACGCCGACTGCTTCATCGCCAACTCGGTGAATTTCCCGGTTCACAACCGGCCGACGGTCGTGCCGGCTGCAGCGGCCGGCTAGATCTCGTCGCGTTCGCGGCGCTTGCGCTGCAGCTTGCGGAACCGGCGGATCGCCTCGGCTTTCTCGCGGGCCCTCTTTTCGGAGGGCTTCTCGTAGTGACGGCGCATCCTCATCTCGCGATACAGGCCTTCGCGCTGCATCTTCTTCTTGAGCGCGCGCAACGCCTGATCGACGTTGTTGTCGCGAACCTGAACTTCCACCGGCGATCGTCTCCCACAGTTGCGGTCAGCACGAAACGGCCGCATCCCCCTCGGGAGCGACCCGCGCGCTTCCTAGCATGACCGGCCGCCGTTAGGGAAGCCCTTAGCTGGTGGCATCTTCCCCGCGCCGCCGATCCAGCCTACATCTCAACGATGGCGCTACTCAAGATTGCCCGGATGGGGCACCCGGTGCTGCTCCGCCGGGCGGCCGCGATCGAGGATCCGACCGCCCTGCGGGTCCGGCGCCTGATCGGCCACATGCAGGAGACCATGCGCGATGCCGACGGCATCGGGCTCGCCGCACCCCAGGTCTACCAGTCGCTGCGGCTGATCCTGTTCCTCGACGCCGAGGCGCGCGACGACGTGCAAGGCCGCGCCCCGATCGCCCTGATCAACCCCGAGATCGAGCCGCTCGACGAGGCCCTCGAGTTCGGGCTCGAAGGCTGCCTCTCGATCCCGGGCATCCGGGGGATCGTGCCGCGCCACGCACAGATCGGCTACCGGGGCCTCGCGCCCGACGGCCAGACGATCGAGCGCGAGGCGCGCGGGCTGCACGCCCGCGTGGTCCAGCATGAGGTCGACCACCTGAACGGCATCCTGTTCCCGATGCGCATGCCCGATCTGCGCCAGCTCGCCTTCGAGAGCGAGCTTCGCCATTTCGCATTCGCGCCGGCCGCGGCCGCAGAGCCCGAAGGCCCCGAGTCCGCGCCCGCCGAGGCCGAGGCGGTGGGTCCCGCGGCGGTCGACCGATGATCGCCCGGGCGACCCGCCGGGAGCAGCGCGACCAACTCCTCGAGGCCGTCCTGGTGCACGTCCCGTTCGACGGCTGGAGCCGGCGCTCGCTGCGCGCCGGGGCGGCCGACATCGGCATGGACGCTGGCCTCGCCCGGCGTCTGTTCCCGCGGTCCGGCGACGACCTTCTGGTCCACCTCGAGGAGTGGGCGGACCGTCGGATGCTGGCCCGGATCGATACCGCCGGGCTCGCGAACCTGCGCACCCACGAGCGCATCGCGAGGCTCGTGCGCACCCGCCTCGAGGTCCTGACCCCGCACCGCGAGGCGCTCCGCCGGGCGACCGCGGCGCGCTGGCTGCCGGGCAACGCGATCGCCGCGACCGGCAGTCTCTGGCGCACGGTCGATCTGATCTGGGAGACCGCGGGCGACCGGGCGCGCGACGCCAGCTACTACAGCAAGCGCGCGCTGCTCGCCGCGGTCTGGACCACGACCTTCCTGTTCTGGCTCGACGACCGTTCCGAGGGGCTGGCCGAAACCTGGGGGTTCCTCGAGCGGCGGCTCGACAACGTCAGGGTGTTCGGCAAGGTTCGCAGCCAGCTCGACGACGCGCTCACGGGCCTCGGCCGGCTCAACCCGCTGACGGCGCGCCGCTGAGCGGGGGCCGCCGAGCCGGCGCCCTCGGGCTCGGCGAGCGCGTCTCGCCGGTCGTCCGCGCCGGCACATCGCCGGCGGTCGCGACCGGCCGGTCGGGTCTTGCGAAGCTGACCCCGGTCATGCCCACGGCGCGGCCGGCCGGATCCCGCTGCACCCGGCCGCGCAGGCCCAGCCGCCGGACGTGGCCGTCCGGCAGCATCACCCGGAACTCGGCGCTGTAGCGCTCGCCGCTCGCGATCGCCGCCTCGATCATGCGCTGCAGTTCGCCCCGGTCCTGCGGATGGACCGCGGCCAGGAACCGCTCGAGGCCGGGCCGGGTCTCGGCCCGCTCGAGGCCCAGGAGCGCGTAGGTGTGCTCATCCCAGACCGCCGTCCCCCGCTCCAGGTCGAAGTCCCAGATGCCGATGCCGCCGGCATCGAGGGCCATGCGCAAGCGCTCCGCCGTCTCCGCCAGCGCGTCGCTGGCATCGCGTTCCTTGCTCACGTCGAACATCAAGCCGGCGATCCGGGTCACCCGGCCGCCCCGATCGCGCTCCATGAGCTGCGCGACGCCGCGCACCCAGACCCAGTGGCCGTCCTGGTGGCGTAGCCGGACCTGGACGTCGTAGCGGTCGGTCCCGCCCCGGTCGAAGGCATCGTAGGCGCGCTCCATGGAGGCGCGATCCTCGGGGTGGATGCGCTCGAACAGCCAGTCGAGAAAGTCGCGCGGGTCCGGCAGGTCCGCCGGAGCCAACCCGAGCAGCTGGGCCCAGCGATCGTTGTAGTCGGTGTCGGCACCGGGCGGCACGCTGTGCTCGTAGAGCCCGGCGCCGCTCGCGGCGATCGCGACCTCGGCGCGGCGCTGGTAGGTCCGCAGCTGACGCTCGACCACCTTGATCTGCGAGATGTCGACAAAGCTCAGCACCGCGCCTTCGATCGTTTCCGGGGCGGTGCGATAGGGCGTGATGCGCAACAGGAACACGTGGCCGTCCTCGCGCCGCGTGATCTCGACCCGCTGCCCGATGCCGTCGCGGATCACCTTGGCCACCTCGCCCAGCAGACCCGGGTGCTCGAACTTGAGCGCGAAGTCGCCGAGGAAGCGGCCCTCGTCGCCCGGCTGCAACGCGATCACGTCGGCCAGGCCCGGTGTGAAGCGCTTGATCCGGAGCTCGGCATCGAGGAACAGGGTCGCGTCGAGCAGGTTGACCAGATCGTCCTGAGCGTGATCGAGCTCCTCGACCTTCTCGGCGAGCTGGGCGTTGATCGTCTCGAGCTCCTCGTTGAGGGACTGCAGCTCCTCCTGCGAGGCCTCGAGCTCCTCGTTGCTCGACTGCAGCTCCTCGTTCATCGACAGCAGCTCCTCGTTCGACGACGCGAGCTCCTCGTTCGAGGTCTCGAGCTGCTCGACCGTGGTCTCCAGCCGCTCCCGGGTCGCCGTGAGCTCCTGCTCGAGCCGGCTGACCGCCGCCTGCTCGGACGCCCCCTGGCGCGGTCGGCCGGCATCCGCCGCGGCCGGACGCTCCTTGAGGATGACGACCAGCTGGCCGACCTCCCGATCGCCGGTCACCCGCGGCTCGACCACGACATCGACCACGTGGTGGCGGCCATCGTGCTCGACGTCGACCGCCGCCTGGGTGACCGCGGCGCGGCTGCTTTTCGCCTTGTTCAGGGCGGTGCGCAGGTCCATGCGCAGCTGCTCGTGGACCAGACCGAACACGTTGAGGCTCGCGGCGCCGCCCGCCGGGTCGAGGAACGGCGACAGCCCGGTCGAGAACTCGATCACGTCGAACTGCTCGTCGACCACCAGATAGGGCGGCGCGTAACGCTGGAGCACGACACCGTGGGCCCATTGCCCGGGCGTTGGCTCCGGCATCGGCAGTCGCCGCGGCCCCTGCCCGCCGACGCGGCGGGCGAAGCGTCGGCCGGGAAGGTCGCGCGGGGTCCGCTGCGCGCGAGCCGCGAGCGGTAAATGCGCTGCTTGCGATCCACGGGTCCGAACAGGCGGCTGTGGCGGCCGACGTTCTCGGCAGAGCCCAGGAACAGGAAGCCGTCCTCGCGCAAGGCATAGTGGAACAGCGGCACGACCCGGTTCTGCAGTTGCGGGGCCAGGTAGATCAAAAGGTTGCGACAGGAGATCAGATCGAGGCGCGAGAACGGCGGATCGGCGATCACGTTCTGGACCGCGAACATGCAGATCTCACGCAATCGCTTGGAGACGCGGTAGTGGTCCTTCTCCTGGACAAAGAAGCGCTCGACCAGGCGGCGCGGCATCTCGGCGAGCGCGGTCGCCGGGTAGACGCCGGCGCGCGCGAGCGCGAGCGCCGCCTCGTCGATGTCGGTCGCGAAGATCTGCACCTGCTGCGGCTGCGCCTGCCCGTGCAGCTGCTCGAGGAGCAGGAGCCCGATCGAGTAGGCCTCCTCGCCGGAGGCGCAGCCCGGCACCCACACCCGGATCCGGTCGGCCGGGCCCTTGCTCTCCAGGAGTGCTGGGATCACCTTGCGGGTCAGCGCGAGGAAGGCCTCGGGGTCGCGGAAGAAGCGCGTGACCCCGATCAGCAGATCGTTGAACAGCTGATCGATCTCGTGCGGATCGGCCTCGAGCCGCTCGACATAGGTGGCGGCGTCGGCGAGCTGCAGGATCTGCATGCGCCGCTGGACGCGGCGCAGGACCGTATTCTCCTTGTACTCGCTGAAGTTGTGCTTCTTGTGCTTGCGCAGGAGCTCGTGGATGCGCCCGAGGTGGGTCGCAGCCCCGATCTCGATTGGCGCGTCTTGCCCCAGCCCGTTGATCCGGCGGAGGTTGGCCGCGTAGCTGATCAGGGCCTGCGGCATCTTGGCGACCTCGAGGACGAGGTCGACGTAGCCGGCGGCCGCAGCACTCCCGGGCATGCTCGGGTGGGCCGCGGACTCGACGTTCTGCGCCATGGTCAGGCCGCCGTGCTCCTTCACGGCCTTGACCCCTGCCGTGCCCTCGTGGCCGGCGCCCGAGAGGATGATGCAGACCGCGTTCGGGCCCTGGTCCTCGGCGAGCGAGGTGAAGAACCGGTCGATCACCGTCTGGCGCTCGTGCGCCGCCAGCGGGACGCGCACGCGCAGCCGGCCACCCTCGACCGTGAGCGAGGCATTGGGCGGGATGACGTAGAAGCGGTCGCGCTCGATCGGGGCGCCGTCCTCGGCCTCCGACACCGGCATTCCGGTGTGGCGGGTGAGCAGCTCCACCAGCATGCTCGGGCGCTTGGCCAGCAGATGCTGGACGAGGATAAAGGCCATGCCGCTGTCCGGCGGCAGATGCTTGAGGAAGGTCTGGTAAGCCTCGAGCCCGCCAGCCGAGGCGCCGATGCCGACGACCAGGAAGGGCGCTGGACCCGCGTGCTGCGCGTCGGCTGGGCCTGCGTCGATCGGCCCTCGCGGTCGTTGTCAGCCATGATCCGTCCTCAGCTGCGAGCCGTGCAGCGTGCCGGGCCGGCACGCTCCCAAAACGACGCTCGACAGCGGCAGTACCTTATGATTGGATAACGATCAAACATCAACTAACTTCGGTTGAGAACGGGACGGGATTCTCCCCTTTTCGAAGGGGAGCCAGCGAATGCTGTATGACGCGCGCGCCGAGCTGCGGGGCATCCTCGACACGGTCGCTGACGCGATCGTGATCGTAGACGCGAAATGGCGTATCCTCAATCTGAACGCCGCCAGTGCCGAGCAGTTCGGCTATCATACGCACGAGCTGATCGCCCGACCGGTGGGCAGCCTGTTCGTGCCGCGTGCCGAACACAAGGTCTTGGAATCGATCCGGCGTACCTTCGGCCCCAAAGCCACGCGCCGCACCGTCTGGACCGGCATCCTGATCGGCCGCCACCAGGACGGCCGCGCCATCGTCTTCGAAGGGCGGATCGGACGCTACGTCGTCGACGAGCGGGTCCGCTATGTTCTGGTCTTGCGCGACGTCGGCGCCCGCCGGCGCGCCGAGCGGGCCTTGGAGCGGGCGGCGCTGCACGATCCGCTGACCCGGCTGCTCAACCGGGCGGCGTTCGCCGACGAGTTGCGCCGGACGATCGAGCGCGCCCAGAGGACCAGCGGCAGCTTCGCGCTCCTGCTGCTCGATCTCGACCACTTCAAGGAGATCAACGACAGCGTCGGCCACCAGGCGGGCGATCTGTTGCTGCGCCAGGCCAGTCGCCGCCTGCGCGGGCAGGTCCGGCGGAGCGACGTCCTCGCCCGCCTCGGCGGTGACGAGTTCGCCGTGATCTCCGACCATGCAGCACCCGCCTCCGACAGCATCGCGCTCGCCGAACGGCTCACCGAAGCGGTGTCCCGGCCGTTCCATGTCGGCGGGGTCGAGGCCCACATCGGCACCAGCATCGGCATCGCCACCTTTCCCGAGGACGCAAGGGACGGCGACCAGCTGCTCGCGCGCGCCGACATGGCGCTCTATGCCGCCAAAGGGGCGGGCCGGGGTACCTGGCGACTGTTCGATCCGCGGATGCAGAAGATCGCGACCGAGCGCCGCCTGCTCGAGGGCGAGATCCGGGTCGCGCTGCGCGAGGGCCAGCTCGAGCTCGTCTACCAGCCGATCATCCGGCTGCACGATCTGGAGGTCTGCGGCCTCGAGGCGCTGCTGCGCTGGAATCACCCGACGCGCGGCATGCTGCGGCCGGAGGAGTTCGTCCCGTTCGCCGAGCGCAACCGGCTCATCCAGCCGATCACCGAATGGGCGCTCAAGCGGGCTGTCGACCAGGTGCTGACCCTCAAGTCCGCGCGGATCGAGACGCTGCCGACCGCGGTCAACATCTCGACCCGGATCCTCGATCAGGACAGCCTCGTCGACACCGTGGGGCTCGCCTGCGCGCGCCTGCATGAACTCGGGGTGCAGCTGATCCTCGAGATCACCGAGGGCGCCCTCATCGAGCACGCTCGCGTGGCCAAGATCCTGACCACGCTGCGCCAACTCGGCGTCCGGATCGCGATCGACGACTTCGGGATCGGCTACTCCTCGCTCGCCCGGCTCAAAGACCTGCCGCTCGACCTCTTGAAGATCGACCGATCGTTCATCGCCAATCTGCCGCACGGCAACGCCGATCGCGCGGTCGCCAATTCGATCGTCCGCCTGGCCACCAGCCTCGGCATGGCGACCGTCGCGGAAGGCGTGGAGACGCCCGAGCAGCTGCGGGCCGTGCTCGAGCTCGGCTGCGATCAGGCCCAGGGCTACCTGTTCGCGAGCCCGATGCCGATCCAGAGCATTCCGGGCTGGCTGGAGCGCTGGCGGCGGCACGAACGCCCGCAGATCCTGGACGCGTGCGGGCTGGAGCCGCGCCTGCGGTTCGCCTAAACGTAAGCCGCCGGCGCCGGTGCGGCGCGCCCGGCGGCCGGCCCTCAATACGGCAGGATGATGTCGAGCACCTGGGCACCGGGCCGCGGCTGCTGCATGTCGGTGAGCTGGCCGCGGCCGCCGTAGGCGACCCTGAGCTCGGCGATCTGGTCGTGGGAGATCGTGTTGTTCGGGGTGATGTCCTCAGGCCGGACCACGCCCGCGACATAGAGCTCGCGCACCTCGAAGTTGACCCGCACCTCCTGGCGCCCCTGGATCACGAGATTGCCGTTCGGCAGGACCTGGACCACCACCGCCGCGATGTTGAGCTTGATGTCCTCGTTGCGGGTGACGTCACCCTTGCCGCCGTTCTCGAGGGCGCTGTTCAGATCGACCAGATTGGTCGGGTCGACCGCGTTGGGGAAGATCTTGGGCAGCTTGCTCTCGTAGCCGAAGAAGTGGCTGGCCGCGAGGTTGTCCGAGTTCGAGCGCGTGCGCTTGGTCTCGTTCTCGAGCTTCGCCTGGTCGGCGATCGTCACCTGCACGGTCAGCACGTCGCCGAGGGTGCGCGCGCGCTGATCCTTGAAGAACGAGCGCGCCCCCTGGCGCCAGAGCGAGTTGGGCGGATAGACCTCGGGCTCCTGGGCCGGCATCGGCAGGGATACGGGATGGTAGGCCGGCTGCTCGACCGGGTTCTCGATCGGGGTCAGGGCCGGCGTCTTGCCGACGTTGGCGAGGCGCTCGAAGGTGTTGGCGCAGCCGCCGAGCGCGACCAGGAGGGCGAGGCCGGCCAGGGAATGGCGGTGCAAGCTCATGCTGCGGGCTCCGTCAGCGGCCGCTGGCCGGCGGCTCGCCGGTGCCGCCGAGCGCGATCCGGTCCGGGCCGACGACCACGCCCTCGATCTGACTGCGGCTGTCCAGGTTGACCACCCGCACCAGGTCGCCCAGGGCGCCGTCGGCCTGCGCGAGGCCAAGCGCGCTGAGCGTCAGTCCGGGCCGGGCGTAGATGAGCTGCACCGTGTGGCCGCGGAGCACCAGTCGGGGCGCCTGCAGGTCGCGCTCGCTGAGCACCCGGCCCGGCTGCAGCGGCCGGCGCGCCTCGCTGCCGATCATCTGCGCGGCGGCCGTGATGCTGCTCGGGCGCCGCCGGTCCGGGACCGCCGTGATCCAGTCGACGTCGGCTGCGGTGATCACCTCGCCGGCGGCAACCGGCCGGGCCAGCACCGGCAGCTCGATCAGCTCCTGCGCGCGGCCCGCGGCCGGCAGACGGAAGCGGATCTGGTCGCCGACCGTGCCCACCAGGAGCGCGCTGAAGCGCCCGCTGCCGGCCTCGTAGCGCAGCGCCTCGACGGCGATCTCGGTCGCCTGCGCGCTCTGGTTGGCGAGCGGCAGGCGCGGCTGCTCGAGGCGCAGATCGAGCGCTTCGCCCGCACCCTCCGCGGTCAGGGCCGCGCTCAGCAGCTCGAGCGCGAAGCTTTGGGTGAGCGGCGCGCCGGCCGGCAGGGTCGCGGCGCCGGCGCCGGTCCCGGCGGAGGCCAGCCCGGCCAGGCCGAGCAGCAGAACGAGGAGCCATGGGCGCGGCATGCCGGCCTCAGCGCAGCTGGGTCACGGTGGCCATCATCTCGTCGCTCGCCGTGATCACCTTGGAGTTCAGGTCATAGGCGCGTTGCGCCGCAATCAGCGCCGTCATCTCCTGCACCGGGTTGACGTTCGAGCTCTCGAGGAAGCCCTCCTGCAGCTCGCCGTAGCCGGCCGCGCCGGGGGCGTTGACGGTGGCCGGCCCCGAGGCCGGCGTCTCGACCAAAAGGTTGTTGCCGACCGCTTCGAGGCCCGCCTCATTGGCGAAGGTCGCCAGCTCGAGCTGGCCGAGGTCGACCGGCGCGATCTGGGATTGCAGCTTGGCCTGGACCTGACCGCTCGCGTTGACGGTCACCTGGACCGAGTCCGCGGGCACTGTGATGCCCGGGCTCACGGTGAAGCCGTCGGCGGTCACCAGCAGGCCGTCGGGGCCGAGCTGGAAGCTGCCGTCGCGCGTGTAGGCGAGCTCGCCGCTCGGCCGCTCGACGATGAAGTAGCCCTGGCCCTGGATCGCGAGGTCGAGCGGGTTCTCGGTCGCCGTCATGTTGCCCTGCGAGTTGATCGGATAGACCGCGGCCGGCTTGACGCCGAGACCGATCTGCACGCCCGCCGGCACGACCGTGCCGATATCCGAGCTGGCGGCGCCGATCCGCCGCTGGCTCTGATAGAGCAGATCCTGGAACTCCGGCCGCCGGCGCTTGTAGCCGGAGGTCGTCATGTTGGCGATGTTGTTGGAGATGACCTCGACGTGGAGCTGCTGGGCCATCATGCCCGTGGCAGCGATGCTCAACGATCTCATGGCGGCTCCTTGTTGCCGGCGGCCTGCTTGACGCTCGGCCCGGCTCAGCCGGTGGTCTCGAGCATGTGCTCGATCGCCCGCCGCTGCAGGTCGTCGTCGGTCTCGATCAGGCGCTGGGTGCCCTGGTACGCGCGCAGGGTCGCCATCATCGCGATCATCTCGTTGATCGGGTGCACGTTCGATCCCTCGAGCGCGCCCTGGACCAGGCGCGCCGCGGTCGCTGGCAGCGGCGCCTGATCGCTGCGATAGAGGCTGCCGCCGACCGGCACGAGGCGCTGCTCGTCGGCGAAGGCCACGAGATCGAGGCGGCCGATCTCGGCGGCCGGGGTCGAGACCGTACCGTCGGCGGCGATCGTGACCGGGCCGGCGTCGAGCGGGATCGCGAGCGGCGCGCCGCCGTCGTCGAGCACGGGGTCGCCATCCGCGGTCGCGAGCTCGCCGAGTTCGCTCACGTGCAGCTGACCGCTGCGGGCGTAGCGCACCCCCGCGGCGGTCTGGACCGCCAGATAGCCGGGGCCTGCGATCGCCAGGTCGAGCGGGTTGTCTGTGGTCGTGATCGGGCCGGGACCGAAGTCGCGGACCATGCCGACGTCCTGGACGAACGCGAGGCGCTGGCGGTCGCCGGCGTCGACCGGCACGGGCTCCAGCAGCAGGGTCGCGGCCTTGAAGCCGGTGGTCGTGGCGTTGGCGATGTTGTGGGCGACCACGTCCATCTGACGGTCGAGCACCATCTGACGGGAAAGCGCGATGTAGGCGGTCAATTCCATGGCTCTTGGCCCTGACTTTGCGGCCTGGGGCGATGCAGTTTCCGTGCCAGGCAGGGCGCGCGGCGGGATTCGGCGCGCTTGGCAAGGGGTCAACGCGGCCGCCACGGCAGGCCTTGCCGGGCAAGATCTGCCGGCGGCGGGTCTGTGCCGACCGGATCAACCGGTTCTTAACCGCACCGTCCCTAGCTTGGCGGCCCGGCAAGTGAGCGGTCCCGAAGCGACGATCGGAACCGGCCGCTCGAGACCGGCGCCGTTGCGGCCCCAAGCTGTCGCGATCCGAGGGGTCGCTCAACCACGCAAGCCGGCATACGGGCATGAGCGAAGACACCGAGACCGAAATCGAAGTCAAGAAGTCCGGCAGCAAGCTGAAGCTGATCCTGATCATCGGCCTGCCGCTCCTGCTGCTCCTCGGCGGCGGCGGCGCCGCCTACGTCATGGGCATGGTGCCGGGCCTGAACGGCGCCGGCGACAGCGCCGATGCGGCGCCGCCCGCGGACGACCCCGCCAACGTCGTGTTCGTCGATCTGCCGGACATGCTGGTCAATCTCAACGCCGGCGGTCGCCGGCTCCGCTACCTCAAGATCGCGGCCGCGCTCGAGGTCCGGGGCGAGGATCAGGCCGAGCTCGTGCGCCAGTTCGTGCCGCGCATCCTGGACAGCTTTCAGTTGTACCTGCGGGCGATCCGACCGGAGGAGCTGGACGGGCCCGATGGGGTCTATCGGGTCAAGGAAGCGCTGCTGGCGCGCGCCAACGACGCGGTCCATCCCGGCCAGGTGCGCGACGTGCTGCTCCGGGAACTGCTCGTCCAATAGCCGGGGACAGAGCCGCAGAGCCGACAGTCATGGCCGATCCCGGTGACCTTCCGGACGCCCCGCCACCGCCCGACGCGGTCGAGTGGCGGGAGAGCGCCGCCACGGCCGACGCAAGCGCGGCGGCCGAGACCGGCCTGCTCGAGCAGGACGAGATCGACAGCCTGCTCGGCGTCTCGCAGGGCGCGGGCCGCCGGCGCTCCGGGCTGCAGGCGCTGGTCGACAACAATACCGTCAGCTACGAGCGGCTGCCGATGCTCGAGGTGGTGTTCGACCGCCTGGTCCGGATCCTGACCACGAACCTGCGCAACTTCACCTCCGAGAACGTCGAGCTCACGCTCGAGAGCATCACCTCGCTGCGTTTTGGCGACTATCTGCACAGCGTGCCCCTGCCGGCGATGATCGCGGTCTTCCGCGCGGTCCAATGGGACAACTTCGGCGTCCTGACGGTCAGCAACCCGCTGATCTACACGATCGTCGACGTGCTCCTGGGAGGCCGGCGCAGCGGCCCGCCGGTCTGGCCCGAGGGCCGCCCGTTCACGAGCATCGAGCGCGCCCTGATCGAGCGTCTGATCCGCCTGGTGCTCGCCGATATGGCGACCGCCTTCGCGCCGCTCAGCGCGATCGACTTCCGCTACGAGCGGCTGGAGACCAATCCCCGCTTCGCCGCGATCGCGCGGCCGACCAATGGCGCCGTGCTGTTCAGGCTGCGGGTCGAGATCGATGATCGCGGCGGCCCGCTCGAGATCCTGTTCCCCTATGCGACCATCGAGCCGGTGCGCGATCTTTTGCTGCAGATGTTCATGGGCGAGAAGTTCGGCCGCGATTCCATCTGGGAGGCGCATCTCGCGCGGCAGATGCTCGTGACCACGGTCGAGCTCGAGGCGTTGCTGGAGGAGCAGACGGTTTCCCTCGGCGAGGTGATGGCTCTGCGGGTGGGGACGACGCTGCCGCTCGGCGTCGAGCCCGAATCGCCGGTCATTCTCCGCTGCGGCCATGTCCCGCTGCTGCGGGGCCGGGTCGGCCGGGTCGCCGACCACGTGGCCATCCGGATCGAGGACAAGATCGATCGCGACGAGGGGTCCGAGTGATGCTCTCCCTGCTGGTCGACGGCTTGATCGTGATCCTCCTTTTGGTCGTGCTCGGGCGCGGCTTCCGGCTGCAGCGCCATCTGCGCGAGCTGCGCCACGACGACGGCGAGATCGACCGGCTGATCGCCGCTCTCGACCGGGCGACCGGGCGCGCCCAGGCGGTTCTCGACGGTCTCAGGCAGACGGCCGAGGCCACGGGCGAGCGCCTGGCAGGCCGGCTGGAGAGCGCTCAGCGGCTGGTCGACGACCTGCAATTCCTGGCCGGCCGCGGCGAGCAGGCGGCAGATCGGCTCGCGGAGCAGATCCGCAAGGCACGGCCCGCCGCCCAGCGGGCTCCGACCATGGCGCCCGGCCCCGAGCAGGCGCGGCCGGCCGGCGAGCCGAACCGGGCGCCGCCGGCCGCCGATCTCGAGCGCACCCTCAGGACGCTGCGCTGATGCCGGCGTGGCCCCGGCCCGCCGCGGCCCGGTTGCCGCCGCCTTCCCGCTGGCGGCCGTCGGTGCCGGCGGCGCTGATGGCCGTGCTCGGCATCCTGACCCTGGCGAAGCTCGGTCTGTTGGCGGCGGACACGATCGGCTTCGCCCCGGCGGGGTCCGCATCCGCGCGGGGCGACACCCTGGCCGCCCTGGGCTCCGTACCGATCTCGGAGGTCGAGGTCGAGAGCCCGCTGCCGGCGCCGATGCCCGCGGCCGGTCCCGAGGCGCCGGCCCCAGAGCCGCCCCCGGAGCCCGCCGGAGCAGCGTCGACGGCGCCCGAGGCTCCCCCCGCGACGCCCGCGCAAGACTTCGACCCGAGCCGGCTGACCGCCAGCGAAATAGCGGTTCTGCAACAGCTCGCGGCGCGCCGGACGGCGCTTGATCAGCGGGCCCGCGAGCTCGATCGGCGGCAGGCGTTGCTCGAGACCGCCGCGGCCGCGCTCGAGGGTCAGATCGCGCGGCTGAGCGAGCTGCGGAGCCAGATCGCAGGCGCGATCGAGCAGCACGACGCTGCCGAGGAGGCCAAGCTCGGGAGCCTGGTCAAGATTTACGAAACCATGAAAGCCAAGGCGGCGGCGGAGATCTTCGACCGGCTCGAGATGCCGGTCCTGCTCCGGGTCGTGGAGCGCATGCGCGAGGCCAAGTCCGCCGATGTGCTGGCCCGCATGGATCCGGTCAAGGCCAGGCTGGTCACGATCGAGCTGGCGAAACGGACCAAGCTGCTCGGGACGGCGGCCGCCGCGACCGCGACCGCCGCCGCCGCGCCGTCGAACGGTGGTTAACCAAAGCTTAACCATCGGCTCCTAGCCTCGGGACCAGGCGGCTGCCTGCCTTTGCCCGCTCGTTCGCGGCGGGCGTCGGCGAGGCCCGATATGCGTGCCAGCGCGGTATCCGCCGACCGGCATCTGCCTTTCGAGGAGCGCGTCCTGCCATGGCCGTGGACCCAACCACCCCGATCCTGATCGTCGACGACTACCAGGCGATGATCAGGATCATTCGCAATCTTCTCCAGCAGCTCGGCTTCGAGCAGATCGACGACGCCCACGATGGCCAGGCGGCCCTCGCCAAGCTGAAGGAGCGCGCCTATGGCTTGGTGATCTCCGACTGGAACATGGAGCCGATGAGTGGCCTCGAGCTCCTGCAGCAGGTGCGCGCGCAGCCGGGCCTCCAGGATCTGCCGTTCATCATGGTCACCGCCGAGAACCGCGACGACCGTATCGCGATGGCGCGCGCGCAAGGGGTCAGCGGCTACGTCGTCAAGCCGTTCAATGCCCAGACCCTTGGCCAGCGGATCGCGAGCGTGATCGGCGGCTGACCGCGGCGCGCCCGCATGCGCGCCACATGCCTGGCGGCCCTGGCCGGCGCGGTCCTGGCGTTCGCCGGCAGCCTCGGGAGCACGGCCGCGGCCGAGCCCGAGCCGGTCGTCATCCGCGCCGCCGCGCACGATGGCTTCGGCCGGTTGGTGTTCGAGTGGCCGGCGCCGATCGCGTTCGACAGCCAGCGGCAGGGCGAGCGGCTGAGGCTCCGGTTCGCCCGGGCTTTCGCCGCCGACCTCGGCACGGTCGTGGACACCCTCGGCGACTATCTGGTCGGGCTGGAACGCGGCGCCGACGGGCGCGAGGTCGTGCTTCGGCTGGCGCCCGAGGTCGCCGCCAGGCTCGACATCGACGACCAGCGCATCGTGGTCCTCGATCTGGTGCCCGCCACCGCCGCCACCGGCCCGGTCGCGCTCCGCACCGGCGAGCATGACGGCTTTGTGCGGATCGTTCTCGACTGGGCCCGGCCGATCGACTTCACGGCCGAGGCGGATGGTCGCCGATTGCGCATCCGCTTCGAGCGTGCGGCCCGGATCGATGCTGCGACGATCGGCGAGTGCTGCCGCACGCTGCTCGCTGCCGCCGATGCCAGCCAGGGCGACGGTTGGAGCGAGCTCCGGCTCACCCTCGCGGTCGGAGTGAGCGCGCAGGTCGCCAAGGTCGAAGGCCGGCAGGCCGTCATCGATCTCTACGAGCCCTCGCGGGCGCCGCCGGCCGCGGCCGCGGCCGCGAGCCTTGCGGCTGCGGCGCCGCGCCCGCCAGCGTCCACGCCGCTGGCGTCGGCGCTGCCGATGCCCCCGCCGCCCAAGCCCGTGCCGCCGGGCCCGCGGCTGGCCGACGCCGCGGCGGCGAATGCGGAGCTGCCGGAGCCGCCTCGGCTGGCCGACGCCAGGGCGGCGGCTGCGGAGCTGCCGGAGCCGGCGGCGCCGCCCGAGGCGGCGACCTCTCCCCTCGCGCTCGAGGTCGCTGCCGCCGACGTCGAGGGCGGAATGGCACTCGATTTCGTCTGGAACCGCCCGACCGCCGCCGCATTTGTGCTGCGGGCAGGCTATCTGTGGAGCGTCTTCGCGCCCCTCGTGGCGCCGACCGTGCCGCCGCTGCTGCCCTCGCTGGCGTCGCCGGCGCCGGGCTGGCTCGGCCCCGGCGAGCTGGTCGATGCCGCGGGCGGCACGGCGCTCCGCTTTCCCCTGCGGCGCCCTCTCGCCGCCCGGGTCGAGCGTGCCGAGGGCCGCTGGCGGGTCGTCCTCGGCGTCACGGCGATGCCGCCGCAGGGCGCGAAGCTCGAGCAGCTTTCCGCCCCCGCGCGTGTTCGGGTTGTCACCGGCGAGGCCGTGCGCCTAGTCCAGCTGACCGACCCCGAAGTGGGCGACCGGCTCGATTTCTGGCCCCTGCTGACGCCGGGGCTCGGTCAGCCGCGGCCGCAGCGGCTGGTGGATCTCGAGTTCCTGGCCACGGCCCAGGGCCTGGTCTGGCGGGCGACGACCGACGGCCTGCGCGCAGAGGCCGTCGACGGCGCGCTCGAGCTCGTGGCACAGGACGGACTGCGTCTGTCCGCGAGCACGATCGCCCCGCCGGGGCCGCGTGCTCACGCGACCGAGCCGCCGGCATCGACATCGCCCGCCCGCGCGAGCGGCGAGCCGTCTCCGGCCGGCGCGAGCGCGGCGGCGGCCGCCCAACTGCCTGCGAGCGGGCGCGGACAATCCCCTGCAGACGCCGCCGCTCCCGCCGAGCCCACCACCCGGGCGCCGCTGCCGACCATCGATCAACCGGCGGCGGCCGCGAAGGGCCGGGCCGCAGCGGCGCCGCCTGCAAAGGACCGGGCCGCGACGGCGCCGCCCGTGCCCAGCGCTGTCTCTGCGCCGCTCGGCCTCGCCCGCTTCGCGCCGGCGACCAGAGACTCGCTGGCCGAGCGCCGGGTGTTCTGGCAGCAGCGGGTGCTGAGCGCCGCAGCCGGAGACCGGCCGGCCGCCCGGCTCGACCTCGCCCGCTTCTTCCTGGCGCATGCGCTGGCGGCCGAGGCGCTGGGCGCGCTCGGGGTCGCGGCCGACCCGGATGACGCGCCGGCCGGCGGTCCGCTCGAGCTCGCCCGCCGGAGCCTGACCGGCGCCGCGCAGCTGCTCATGAGCCGGTTGGACGAGGCGGCGGCCGGGCTCGCGGCGCCGGCCTTGGACGGCGATCCGGAGGCGGCGCTCTGGCGGGCCGTCCTGGCCGCCGCCGGCGCCGACTGGCCGCGTGCCGCCCGCGAGCTCGACCGCTCCGGACGGACCCTGGACGGCTATCCGCGCCCGCTCCAGTTCAGGCTGGGGCTGCCGGCGGCGCGGATCGCGATCGAGGCCGGCAACCAGGACGAGGCCGCCCGGCTGCTCGACCGGATCGAGGCGCTCGAGCTCGAGCCGCGCGAGCGCGCCCGGGCCGCGTTCGTCGATGGCCTGGCGCACGCCCGGCGCGGCGCGATCGACGACGCCGATCGGATCTGGGGCGTGCTCGAGCAGGGGCCGGAGGGCCAGACCCGGATCGAGGCGGGCTTCGCGCGCGTGCAGATGCTGCTCGATGCCGGCCGGCTGACGCCCGCCCAGGCGCTCGCCCGGCTGGTCGCGGCGCGGCCGCTCTGGCGACCCTATCCGCAGGAGCCGGCGATGCTGGACGGGCTCGCGCTGCTCTATCTGCGCAACCACGAGCCCGCGCGCGCGCTCCGCAGCTGGCAGGAATTGCTGAGCCATTTCCCCGACGCGCCGGACAGCCTGCGGATCGGCAAGGCCATGCGTGACACCTTCGTCGCGACGCTGCTGCCGGCCGACGGCACGGGCGTCGGGGCGCTCAGGGCCTACGCGCTCTACCGGGAATTCCCGGACCTGGCCCCCGATGGCGCCCTTGGCGACCGGCTGCGACAGCGGCTGGCCACCCAACTCGCCGGCCTCGAGCTGCTCGAGCCGGCCGCCGACCTGCTAGGCCCGCTGATGGATCAGCAAACGGCGCCCGCCAAGGCCGACACCGGCGCCCAACTCGCAAAGCTCTGGCTGCGCGCGCCGGATCCGGCGGCCGCGTTGGCAGCGCTCGATCGCAGCCGGGTCGAGGGCGATCTGCCGCCGGCGCTGGGCGTGCAGCGGCGGGCGCTGCGCGCGCGCGCGCTGGCGGCGCAGGACCAGCCCGACGCAGCCCTGGCGCTGTTGGCCGACGGCGGCGATCGGGTGGAGCGGCAGCTCCGGGCCGAGATCCTCTGGCAGGCCCGGGACTGGCCGCGTCTGATCGGCGCGCTCGAGGATCTGCTGCCGGCGCGCCCCGGTCCGGGCGCGGCCCTGACCGAGGCCGACCAGGACCTCGTGATCAAGCTCGCCGTCGCCCACGCCCGGCAGGGGCAGGCGCAGGCGCTGGCAGGGCTGCGGGCACGCTTTGGCGAGGCGATGCACGGCCAGGCGGGCGAGCCCGCCTTTCTGATGGCGACCCTGACCCCCGGTCCACCGGCGCCGACTGAGGCGGCACTCGCCGCTGCGGGCGAGCACCTCGATCGGGTCCGGGCCTATCTGGACACAAGCCGCCCGGACCCATGAGCGAGCCCGCCGATTGATCGCTCCGAGCGGCCGCGATCCGGTCAGCTCGCGAAGCTCTGGACCAGACTGCCGACCACCAGGTACCAGCCGTCGACCAGCACGAAGAAGATCAGCTTGAAGGGGAGGGAGATCAGGACCGGCGGCAGCATCATCATGCCCATCGACATCAGGACCGAGGCGACCACCATGTCGATGACCAGGAACGGCACGAAGATCAGGAAGCCGATCTCGAAGGCGCGCCTGAGCTCGCTGATCATGAAGGCCGGGATCAGGGCGCGCAGCGGCGTATCCTCGGGGCGCTCGAGCGCGGGCGTCCGGCTGATGTCGAGAAACAGCTCGAGGTCCTTCGGCCGCACCTGGCCGAGCATGAAGCTGCGCAGCGGCGCGCTCGCCCGCTCGAACGCCTGCGGCGCGTCGATCTCTTCGGCGAGCAGCGGCGCCAGCCCGTCGCGGTAGGCCTGCTCCAGGGTCGGCGCCATGACGAAGGCGGTAAGGAACAGCGCCAGCGAGATCAGCACCGCGTTCGGCGGCGTCTGCTGCAGTCCGAGCGCCGAGCGCAGGAAGGCGAGCACCACCACGATCCGCGTGAACGAGGTCACCATGACCAGGATCGAGGGCGCGAGGCTCAGGACCGTGATCAGGAGCACCAGGCGGACCAGCTGGCCGGTCACCGTGCCGCCCTGACCGAGGTCGACGCTCAGGCTCTGGGCCGCGGCCGGCGCGGCCGCCAGCCAGACCGCGGCGCCGAGCAGCCAGAGACGTCCGTTCATGCGCCCCCGGCCGGCCGCGCGGCCGGCGGTTCGGTGCCCGTGCCACGGCCGGTCGCGAGCAGCCGGTTGCCGTCCTGGCCGAGCAGAAGGAGGTATTCGCGGTCGTCGCAGCGAATCAGGACGAGCCGGCGCCGCGGGTCGATCGGCAGCGCCTCGACCACCGCGAGGCGCCGATCGGCCCTGGCCGCGACGCTGCCGAGGCGGTAGCGGGCGGCGAACCACGCCAGGAGCCCGATCAGCCCGAGGACGACGCCCAGCGCCGCGACGAACCGAAGATAGTCGATCGCGCCCATGGCCGGCCGCTAGAGCTTGCTCGCGCGCCGGTAGGCGGCGCCGACCCGCCGGTAGGCGCCGGCCGCGCGCAACTGGAGCGCCAGGCGCGCCTGCTCCCGGCGCAGCGCCTCGCTCAGGGTGCCGGCTTCATCGAGCAACGCCAGAAGGTGCCCCCGGAGGCGGTCGTCGGCTCGGGGCAAGCGCCCGATCGCGCCTGGCAGGCCCTCGAGCAACGGCGCCAGCCGGTCGAGAGCCGCCGGCTCGCCCGCGGCCAGCGCGCGGCGGGCACGCGCGAGCAGATCGCGCGCTGCCGCCAGGCGAGCCTCCAGCCGCGGGGAAGTCTCGGCCTCGGTCATCGTCGGGCATCTTGCAACTGGCGATTGGCACGATAGAGATGGGCCAGGATCTCGGCGACCGCAGCGAATGCGGCGATCGGGATCGGGCAGTCGATCTCGAGCGTGCCGAGCAGCGCGGCCAGATCCCGGTCGCGCCGGACCGCCACCCCATGCTCGCGGGCGAGGGCTACGATCTGGGCTGCGATTGCGCCGCGGCCCTTGGCGACGACCCGCGGGACGGCGGTCCGGTCGGGATCGTAGCTGAGCGCCACCGCGAGATCCGAATCCTCCATGAGCCCTCCAGTTCTGGCGTGGAACCGGCGCCTGGCGCCGCTTCGGGCATCGTCAGAGCGCGATATCGTGGTAACCTTAAGGCTGAATTAACGAGGGACCGTCCCCGGCCGAGGGCGGCGGCGCGGCCCGGCTGGAGGCGAGCGGCATGGCGACGATCTTCACCGAGCAGCAGATGCTGCGCTACGCCCGGCACATCGTGCTGCCGGAGATCGGCGGCGTCGGCCAGGCGCGCCTGCTCGAAGCGAGGGTCCTGCTGATCGGCGCCGGCGGTCTGGGCTCGCCGGCCTTGCTGTATCTCGCGGCGGCCGGCGTCGGCACCCTCGGCGTGGTCGATTCGGACCGGGTCGAGCTCGCCAATCTGCAGCGCCAGATCGCCCATCCGACCGTCCGGATCGGGAGCGCCAAGACCGAGAGCGCGGCCCAGGCGGTCCAGGCGCTCAACCCGGAAATCGGCTTCATCGGCCATGCGCTCCGGCTCGGCCCCGACAACGCCGACGCGGTGATCGAGGCTTACGACCTGGTCGCCGACGGCAGCGACAATTTTGCCACCCGCGCGACCGTGCACGCCGCCTGCCTGCGGCTCGGCAAGACCCTGGTGAGCGCCGCCGTCCAGGGCCTCGAGGGCCAGCTCACGACCTTCAAGGCCCACCTTGGGCCCCCCCATCCCTGCTACCGCTGCCTGTTCCCGAAGGAGCCGCCCGCGGGCCTGATCCCGACCTGCGCCGAGGGCGGCGTGCTCGGGCCGGCCGCGGGCGTGCTCGGCTGCCTGCAGGCGGTCGAGGTGGTCAAGGAGATCCTGGGGGCGGGCGCCAGCCTGTCGGGGACGCTGGTCCTCTACGACGCGCTCAGCACGGAGCTGCGCAAGGTCCGGTTCGCGCGCCGCGCCGATTGCGCGGTCTGCGGCGACGGCGGCGGCAACGGAGCCGGCCTTGGCTGACGCCCTGCGCTTGAGCCTGATCCTCTTGAGCGGCAGCTTCGAGCGCGTCCACTACGGCCTCGCGATGGCGAGCGCCGCCGCCGCGCTCGGGCGCCCGGCTACTCTGTTCGCGACGCTCGCGGCAACCCGCGCCTTCCTCGCCCTGGCCCCGGACGGGCGACCCGGCTGGGCCGGGCTGCCGCTCGGGCCGGACCTCGCGAGCGCGGAGCTGGCCGACGGCTTCGCGCTCGATGCTCGCAATCGGGCGCGCGGCGTCGCCGGCTTCGAGGAGCTCCTGCAGGCCTGCGCCGGCCTCGGGGTCGAGATCATCGTCTGCGAGATGGGCCTGCGCGCGCTCGGTCTCGCCGCGACCGCCCTGCGCCCGGATCTGCCGATCCAGCGCGCCGGCCTCGCCACCCTGCTGGCCCGTGCGGGTCAGGTGGTCGTCCTCTGAGCCGAAGCCCGCTACCAGATTTTCATACATTCGCCCTATGCACGATCATCTTGCGCGGACGGCGCGGCTGAGCTAGGGGAGGTCCGCTTTCGGAGCGGGTCCCCTGGAGGAGGTGGCCGCAGGACCATGTCGAGCCGAACCCTTGTGTCCGCTGTGAGCGCTGGTGGTCGGAGGCTGCATGTCGGACGTCATCTCGAATAGCTATCGTCCGTCCGAGGACGAACCCTACATGAACCAAACCCAGCGGGAGTATTTCCGCCGCAGGCTCTTCAACTGGCGCGAAGAGATCTTGCGCGGCTCGAACGAGACCCTGCGCCAGCTGAAGGAAGAGGACAACCGGGTCGCCGACATGAGCGACTGGGCATCCCACGAGACCGAGCGCAATTTTCAGCTGCGGGCGCGCGATCGCGAGCGCAAGCTTTTGGCGAAGATCGACGAGGCGCTGCGCCGGATCGAAGACGGCAGCTATGGCTACTGCGAGGAGACCCAGGAGCCGATCGGCCTCAGGCGCCTCGAAGCCCGGCCGATCGCGACGCTCAGCATCGAGGCGCAGGAACGGCATGAGCGCCGCGAGAAAGCCTATCGCGACGACTGAGCGACCGTGTTGCTGGTCAAGCCCTTTGCGATGGGGTTCGGTCTCTTAGGATGGCGTTGAGGAAGGCCAGGAGCTTTCCAGGCCTCAGATTGACGGCCGCTCGCCACTTCCGCTCGCGATCCTGCGCCCGCTTCGACCCGGCAGTGCCGATGGGCGCGCGGCAGAATTTGCCGGGACCGTGGCCCTGACCGAGCCCGCCAGGTCACGAAAATCCCAGGCTGGAGCCCACTTTCGCGCTTGGCATGCGGCTTGCTCCAGAGCTGCTCGCCATGCTCTCCTCGCCAGTTCAGCCGCCATCCGCCCCAGCCCCGGCCCGGCCCCAGCCCGCCGCCGCGAGTGACGACGCGAGCCAGGCGGCGAGCGGCTTCGCGATTCTGCTCGCAGGCCTGCTGCCGCCGCCACCGGCCGCCGTCGCAAGCGCGCCCGCCCCGTCGACCGACGCGCCCGCCGATGCCGGCGTCGAGGGGAGCGGGGCCAGTCCGCCCGTCGCGGGTGTCGCGGCGGCGGTCCAAGGCTCCGCGCCCCCGGCGCCAACCGTCATGCCGGGGGGCGCGCCGGCGGCTCCCCGAGGCTTTGAGCCTCCCGCCCCCGCCGCCATGGCCGGAGAAACCGCGCCCGTCGCCACCTCCCCGCTGCCGGCGGAGCGGCTCGCGGCAGCCGGCGTGTCGGTCGAAGCGGCTCCGGCCACCAGCCAAGGGCCGGCGCCGGAGGCCGGCCTCCAGGTCGGGAGCGCGCCGCCCCCGCAGCCGGCGCCATTGGCCGACCAGCCAGGCCCCGCGAGCCCGCCGCAGGCAATGCTGCCGGCGGCCGCTCCAACCCCGGCCGCGCCGCCACCCGTCGGGGCAGCCGGCAACCCGAATGCGGCGCCGAGCGCAGCGACCGCAGCCGGCACGCTTGCCCAAGCAGCGTCCGCGGCCGATCGGGGCGCGCAGTCGCCGGCGCCCCCGGCCCCGCGGCCCCCCGGGCAGGCGGCCAGCCGCGTGCCGACGTCGCCGCCCAACCCGGAGCCGGTGGCCGGCGATGTGCCGGAAAGCCTGCCGCCGGAAGGAGCACCCGGCGTCGCGAGCTCGAGCCCTGGACCCCTTGCCCGACCGGCGGGCGTGGTCGCGGACCAGCCGGGTCCGCATGCGCCGGCAGCAGCCGCGACGCGCCCGGCCGCCGCGCCGGGGCCGGAGGCTCCGGCTCCGACCGACCCGCCGCTCGAGGCGTCCGCCGACCTCACGGCGGCGGCGCCGATCCGGCCCGAGCAGGCGGCAGGCGCCGCCGGCCGCGGCGACGCATCAAGCGAGCACGCCGGCGCCGGCCGCCCAGCCCGCCGTCCAGATCGCGGTCCAGATCGCCGCCGCGGCGCCGAGCCGGGTCGAGCGTCTGCTCGTGCAGCTCGAGCCCCCGGCCCTCGGCCGGGTCGAGGTGCGGCTCGAGTTCAGCCGCGACAACCGGGTCAGCGCGCTGATCGCCGCCGACCGACACGACACGCTGGACGTGCTGCAACGCGACAGCCGCGCGCTCGAGCGTGCGCTGCAGGACGCCGGCCTGCGCCTCAACGACAACGGGCTCACGTTCTCGCTGCGTCAGGAGCAGCGGCAACAGGGCCGCGGGGGGGCGCCCGCCATGCCACTGCGCCGCGACCCGGCTGCCGGCCCGGCCGATCCGGCGCCGCCTCTGGACGCGATCCGGCCGGCGCGCTGGCTGGGCGTGCACCGCGTTCTCGACATCCATATCTGATCGCCCGCCAACCGAGGAGTGCCATTCATGCAGACCACCGCCTCGACCGCCGCCGGCGCCGCCGCCCCGAGCGCTGCCGGCACCGCCGCGACGGCGGGCAGCGTCGGCAAGAGCCAGCTCGGCCTCGCGGACGACTTCGACAGCTTCCTGCAGCTGCTGACCACCCAACTCCAGCACCAGGATCCGCTGTCGCCGATGGACGCCAACCAGTTCACCCAGCAGCTCGTCCAGTTCAGCGCGGTCGAGCAGGCGATCAAGACCAACGACGTGCTCGGGCAGCTTCTGTCGGCGGTCCGCACCGACCAGATCGGACACAGCCTGGACTATCTGGGCGCCGAGGTCGAGGCAGCGGGCCAGACCGTCCGCCTCGGCGGCGCCGGCGCGCCCCAGATCAACTATCAGCTGGACCAGTCCGCCAAGGACGTGGCGATCAGCATCTACGACCAGGCGGGCCGTCTGGTCGCGACCCGCCCGGGCGCCGGCGACGCCGGCGCTCACAGCATCGCCTGGGACGGTCGCGACCAGAACGGCCAGCTCCTGGCGCCGGGGCTCTATCGGGTCGAGATCGCCGCCAAGGATGCCGCCGGCGCGCCGGTCACGGTCGCGACCAGCGTGCGCGGCGTGGTCGATGGCGTCGAGATGATGGACGCCAAGATCTTCCTGTCGGTCGACGGCGTGTTGCTGCCGCTCGAACTCGGTGACGTCGATCCGCCGCCCGCAGACCAGCGCCTGATCGACCGGAACCCGGTCGGCCGCAGACCCAAGAGCCTCCAATAACCCAACAGCGACGCGGCGCCAACGCCGCGAGCAGAGGAAACGCCCATGAGCCTGTTCGGATCCCTGTTCTCTGCGGTCACCGGCCTGAACGCGCAGAGCCAAGCGATGGCCATGATCTCGGACAATGTCGCCAACGTCAACACGGTCTCCTACAAAGCGGCCCAGGCCCAGTTCTCGACCCTGGTCACGCGCTCGGCCTCGAGCGGGTCCTACAGCTCCGGTGGCGCCAAGGCCAATACCGTCTATCGGATCGACCACCAGGGCCTGATCCAGGCGACCACGTCGCCAACCGACGTGGCGGTCGACGGCAACGGCTTCTTCGTCGTCAACTCGCGGCCCGATGCCAGCGGCGAGCAGCTCTACACCCGCGCCGGCAGCTTTCAGCAGGACTTCCTCGGCAACCTGCGCAACAATGCCGGTTTCTATTTGCAGGGCTGGGCGCTCGACGCCAATCAGCAGATCGTCAACATCAACCAGCTGAGCACGGTCAACGTGCGCGTGATCAACGGCCTCGCCGCCGCGACCACCGACGTCCAGCTCGGTGCCAATCTCGACGCCACCCAGGCCGCGTTCACCGGCACCTACGCCGCGGGCGACATGGCGACCTATGACGCGACCGGCGGCGTCAGCGGCGTGGCGCCGCACCTCGTCCGCGCGCTCCAGGTGTTCGACCCGCTGGGCGGCGCCCACAATGTCCAGATCGCCTTCCTCAGGGATCCGGCCGCCAACACCTGGAACGTCGAGATCTACGCCGACCCGCCCGAAGTCGAGACGGCCGACCATCCGGATGGCCTGCTCGCGACCGGCACCCTCACCTTCAACGGCGATGGCACGCTCGCGACCTCGACCATCACACCCGACTATCCGACCGCGACGGCCGGCGCGCCCATCGGCATCAACTGGCTCGACACCAGCGGTCCCGACGACAGCTCGATCGCCTTCGATCTCGGCACCGTCGGCAGCGCCGACGGCCTCAGCCAGTTCGCCAGCGACTACAACATCGCCTTCGTGAACCAGAACGGCTCCGCGGTCGGCGAGTTGAGCGGCGTCACCGTCGACGACGAAGGCTTCGTGGTCGCCAACTTCACCAATGGCGCCACCCAGAGGATCTACCGCCTGCCGCTCGCGACCTTCGCCAATCCCTTGGCGCTCGACCCCCGCACCGGCAATGTCTACGGCCAGACCTCGAGCTCGGGCGAGTTCAATCTGCGCAACGCCGGCGAGGGCGGCGCCGGGACGATCGTACCCTCGGCCCTCGAAGGGGCGAATGTCGATCTGGCCGATGAGTTCACCAAAATGATCGTCACCCAGCGCGCCTATTCAGCCAATGCGCGTGTGATCACAACGACCGATCAAATGCTCGACGAGCTCGTCCACATCAGCAGGTAATACCCGAGCGGCAAGTATAACCAAATTGTTCATGGATTCACTTCGGGTCCACGAAGTTTTTACTATCTTGCTTAGTGGTTTATTAAAAGCCGGTTCCGATACTGCGAACAATGCCCGCGCCGAGGCAGTTGGAGAAACGCTGATGTCGGATGTCAACAGTCAAAGGACCGCTCAGAGGCCGAAGAGCGTCGTCGGTCCGCACGGTAAGACCTTGACCCTGAACGACCTGCCGCCACCCAATACCCAGCGCTGGGTTGCCCGCCGCAAGGCCGAGGTGGTGGCCGCGGTCCGCGCCGGGCTGCTGTCCCTCGAAGATGCCTGTCGCCGCTACAGCCTGTCGACCGAGGAGTTCCTGGGCTGGGAAGCGGCGATCGACAAGCACGGGCTTGGAGGCCTGCGGGTCACGCGGATTCAGGACTTTCGTTGAGGCGACCACGGCGCCGCGGGCGCGCGCGAGCAGGCGCGCCGTGGCCGCCAGGGGTCCACTAGGCAGGAGTTGCCTGGCTTAAACACTTCTTCAATGCCGCGCGTCTAGGTATCCGGCTCGAGCCGTAGGGCATCCCAACCCGACGCTGACGAGCCAATGGATCAACCGCTCAGCCCGCTTCCGGCACACGCGACCGCCGATCAGGACCCGCCCACGCCTGGCGCGCGGGTGCTGAGCGCGCTGCGTCGCCTCGGGCTGGCCCGTCTCCTGGTCCTGAGCGCGACCGGCGTGACCCTGCTCGCCGTCTTCGCCTATCTGATCCTGCGCGCGATCGAGCCGCCCTACACCTTGCTGTACGGCGGCCTGGAGCTGGACGACAGCGCCCAGATCGTCAGCCGGCTCGAGGCCATGGGCGTGCCGTTCCGTCTGCAGGGCGACGGCAGCGCCCTCCTGGTGCCGGCCGACCAGGCGCTGCGCCTGCGCATGACCCTGGCCGAGGAGAACCTGCCGCGCGGCGGGACCGTCGGCGACGAGATCTTCGATCAGTCGAGCGCGCTCGGGACCACCAACTTCCTCGACAACGTCAACCTGCGCCGGGCGCTCGAAGGCGAGCTCGCGCGCACCATCGGCTCGCTCGCCGACGTCCGTTCGGCGCGGGTGCACCTGGTCCTGCCCCGCCATGAGCTGTTCCGCCGCGACCAGATCGAATCGACCGCCTCGATCACGCTCCGCATGCAGGGCGGTCGCCGGCTCAGCCGCCGGCAGGTGCTGGCGGTCCAGCATCTGGTCGCGGCCGCCGTGCCCGGTCTCGTACCCGAGCGGATTGCCGTGATCGACGATCAGGGCACGCTGCTCGCGCGCGGCGACGACGGCGCTCCGGAGAGCGCCCTGCCGTCCCAGGCCGAGGATTTCCGCGAGGCCTACGAGGCGCGCCTGGAGCAGGCCGTCGAGCAGCTCCTCGAGCGCTCGCTCGGGCCCGGGCGGGTTCAGGCCCAGGTCAACGCCGAGCTCGACTTCGACCAGGTCACGACGACCGAGGAGACCTACGATCCGGACGGTCAGGTGGTGCGCAGCACTCAGACGGTCGAAGAGAACAAGAAAAACTCGGAGCAGGACAACAACAATTCGGTCTCGGTCGGCAACAATCTGCCCAACGCCGCCGCCAATACCCCGCCCAGCGGCCGCGCCAGCAATGAGGACAACAAGCGCACCGAGGAGACGGTCAACTACGAGATCTCGCACAAGGTGCGCAATCAGACCCAGGTCGGCGGCCGGGTGCGGCGGCTCTCGGTGGCGGTCCTGGTCGACGGCAAGATGATGCCGAACCCGGCCGGCGAGCTGGTCTACGCGCCGCGCGACAGCGCCGAGCTGGCCCAGATCGAGAGCCTGGTGCGCTCGGCGATCGGCTTCGATGCCAGCCGCGGCGACGTGGTCGAGGTCAAGAACATGCCGTTCAGCGCGCCGCCGCCGGCCGAGGCGGAGGCGTCCGCCTGGCCGGAGCTCACGCGCTCCGACCTGATGCGCCTGGCCGAGCTCGGGGCGCTGGCCGTGGTGGCGCTGATGCTGATCCTGCTCGTGGTCCGCCCGACGCTGCGGCGGCTGTTGCCGGCGCCGGCGCCTGTCCTGGCCGCCGCTGGCGCGGGCGTTGCCCTCGCTCGCGGCGAGCCGGCCCGCGCGCTCGCGGCGCCGGGCGCGACCCCGCCCGCCGCTCCGGACGGCGAAGCCGGCGCCGAGATCGAGATCCCGATGGATCCCGAGGCGCGGTTGCGGCGCGAGCTGATCAAGCGAGCCCGCGAGGTGATCGACGACGCCCCGGACAAGGCGGTCGCGATCATCCGCGCCTGGCTGCACGAATCCTAGGACGCCCGCATGCCCCCGCCCCCTGCCATGCCGGATACGCTGAGTGGTACCGAGAAGGCCGCGATGTTCCTGCTCGCCAGCGGCGAGGAGCACGCGCGCAAGCTGTTCGCCAAGCTCGAGATGGAGGAGATCAAGGAGGTCACCCAGGCGATGTCGCGCCTCGGGGTGGTGCCGGACCAGGCGGTCGACGCGCTGCTGCGCGACTTCATCGAGCGCCTGGGCGGCGCCGGCGGCCTGATCGGCAGCTACGACACCGCCGAACGCCTGCTCGCTCAGGTGCTCGACCCGAGCAAGGTGAGCGCGATCATGGAGGACGTCCGCGGCCCCGCCGGACGAACCGTCTGGGACAAGCTCGGCAACGTCGAGGAGAGCGTGCTCGCGACCTATCTCAAGAACGAGTACCCGCAGACCATCGCCGTCGTGCTGTCCAAGATCCGCTCCGAGCACGCCGCCCGGGTGCTCGCCAGCCTGCCCCAGGACGCCGCGATCGAGACCGTCCTGCGCATGTTGCGCATGGAGGCGATCCAAAAGGACATTCTTAACGACGTCGAGGAGACCTTGCGGGCCGAGTTCATGTCCAATCTCGGACGCACCCACCGCCGGGACAACCACGAAGTCATGGCCGAGATCTTCAACTCGCTCGACCGCTCGACCGAGACGCGGTTCCTGCAGCTGCTCGAGGAGCGCAACAAGGAAGCCGCCGACCGGATCCGGGCGCTGATGTTCACCTTCGAGGATCTTGCCAAGCTCGCGGGCGCCAGCGTCCAGACGCTGCTGCGCAACGTCGACACCAGCAAGGTGGGCCTCGCCCTCAAGGGCGCCAGCGAGAAACTGCGCGAGCTGTTCTTCGCCAACATGTCGGAGCGCGCCGCCAAGATCATGCGCGACGACATGGAGAGCATGGGACCGGTGCGCCTGCGCGACGTCGAGGAAGCCCAGCTCATGCTCGTCCATGCCGCCAAGGATCTGGCGGCCGCCGGCGAGATCTTCATCGCCGACGGCAAGGACGATGAGATGGTGGCCTGAGGCATGTCGACCCGGTTCCCCTTCGGTCTGCGGCTCGACGACGGCGCCGGCCCGATCGTCGCCCGCGCCAGCCGCCGGCCGCGCCCGGCCCGGGGCAAACCCGCGATCCGGTTCGACTATCCACCGTTCGAGGCTCTGGCCGCGCCCGCACCGCCGCCGGCGACCCCGCCCGCGCCGGCGCCGCCGCCGGCCCCGACCTTCAGCGAGGACGAGCTCGAAGGCGCGGTCGAGGCGGCGCGGCGGGAGGCGCGCGCCGCCGCCGAAGCCGAGGTCCGGGCCGCGATGCTCGCCAGCCTGGAGCACCGGCAGGCCCAGGCGCTGGCTACGATCAGCGAGCGCCTGGCGGCCAGCCAGGACGCTCTCGACCACATCCTTGCAGGCCGCGCCGGCGCCAGCCGCGATCTCGCGCTCGCGCTCGCGCGCGTCCTGGTCCCCAAGGCGCTGGCGCGGCAACCGCTGGCCGACATCGAGGCTATGCTCCGCGAGGTCGTGGCCCGGCTCGAAGGCACGCCCTGGCTCGAGCTGCGCCTCCACCCCGGCCTGGCGGAGGCCGGCCGGGCGGCGCTCGCGCGCGCTGCCGAGGAGGCCAACTATCACGGCGAGCTGCGGCTGATCCCGGATCCCAGGCTCGGCCCGGGCGACGCGCGCCTGATCTGGCAGGACGGCGCCGCCGAGCGCGATCTTGCCCGGCTGGAGGCCGAGGTCACGGCCCTGGTCGACGCCTGGCTGCCGGCCGCGGGCGAAGAGACCGCTTCGCAGGCCCCCTCACAGGAAACGCCGGCCACCGTCGAGCCGGCACCGCCGTCGGCCGACCTCGACGACGCGCGCACCGATGGATCGAAGTGATGGACAACGAGACCAACAAGCTCGATCTGGACGAGTTGACCGACAGCGACGCGCCGGCGACCGACCAGGACGACGCGGCGCCGCCCGCGACCACGGCCGGCGAACCGGCACCCCGCGGCAGGGGCGAGGATCTCGGTGCGGTCTACGACATCCCGGTGCAGCTGTCGGCGGTGCTCGGCAAGGCCATCATGCCGGTCAGCCAGCTGCTGCGGCTCGGCCGCGGCGCCGTCGTCGAGCTCGACCGCAAGGTCGGCGAGCCGATCGACATCCTGGTCAACAACCGCCTGGTCGCGCGCGGCGAGGTCGTGATCCTCGACGACCGCCTCGGCGTGACCATGACCGAGATCATCAAGAACGACACGTGATGCTCGAGCAACCCACCAGCCCGGTTCGAAGCGGCCGCTGGCAACCCTGGGAACAGCCGTCATGCGGGTGCTGATCGTCGGTGGCCACAACGACGAGATCGCGACCGCCATCGCCATGGCCATGGAGCGGGGCGCCACCCTCCGGCACGTGCTGTCGCCAGCGGCCGGGCTCGACGAACTGCGCGCCGGCCGCGGCGCCGACCTGATCCTGATCGACGTCGCGGCCGACATCGGCGGCCTGATCCGCACCCTGAGCGCGGAGCGGATCTTCGTGCCCGTGGTCGCCTACGGGGTCCGCACCGACGCGCGCGCCGCGGTCGCCGCGGTCCGGGCCGGCGCCCGGGAGTTCCTGCCGCTGCCGCCCGACCCCGAGCTGATCGCGGCGATCCTGGCGGCGGTCGGCGACGATCGCCGCGAGCTGGTGTTCGAGGACAAGGCGATGCACGAGCTGCTCGGCCTCGCGCGCCAGATCGCGCCGTCGGAGGCCAGCGTCCTGATCACCGGCGAGAGCGGCACCGGCAAGGAGATGCTCGCCCGCTACGTCCATGGCCACTCGCGCCGGGCGGCGGGCGCCTTCGTCTCGGTGAACTGCGCCGCGATCCCCGAGAATCTGCTGGAATCCGAGCTGTTCGGCCACGAGAAGGGCGCCTTCACCGGCGCCGCCTCGCGCCGGATCGGCAAGTTCGAGGAGGCGGGCGGCGGCACGCTCCTGCTGGACGAGGTCAGCGAGATGGACCCGCGCCTGCAGGCCAAGCTGCTGCGCGCGATCCAGGAGCGCGAGATCGACCGGGTGGGCGGCGGCCGGCCGATCAAGGTCGACATCCGCGTGATCGCGACCAGCAACCGCGAGCTCGACGCCGAGGTCGCGAGCGGCCGGTTCCGCGAAGACCTGCTGTTCCGGCTGAACGTGGTCAATCTGCATCTGCCGCCGTTGCGCGAGCGTCCGGACGACCTGCGCCCGCTCGGCGAGCATTTCGCGCTCAAATATGCTCGCGCCAACGGCGTGCCCGCGCGGCCGCTCAGCGAGCTGGCGCTCGCGCGGCTGCGCCAGCATCCCTGGAAGGGCAACGTGCGCGAACTCGAGAACTGCGTCCACCGGGCGGTGCTGCTCATGACGGGCGACGCGATCGGGCCCGAGGCCATCCTGCTCCAGGGCGGCGCCGCCGGCCGGGTCCGGGAGCCCGCGGGCGCGCTCGCGCTGGTCGGGCGGACCGTAGCCGAGGTCGAGCGCAACCTGATCCTCGAGACCCTGCAGCACACGCTCGGCAACCGCACCCACGCCGCGACCATCCTCGGCATCTCGATCCGGACGCTGCGCAACAAGCTGCGCCAGTATGGCGGCGAGGGCATGCAGATCCCGCCGCCCGCCGGCGGCTTCGGCGACGCGCCTGGCGAGCGCGTCTGAGGCGCGGCCGAGCCCCACCGATGGCGCAGGACCTGAGCCTCACACCGGCCGATCTGCTCGGCCGCCTCGGCCAGACGCTGCGGCAGGGCGACCTCGCGCTCGCGCTCGGCATGATCGGCATCCTGGTCGTCCTGATCCTGCCGGTGCCGCGCCTCCTGCTCGACCTGCTGCTGGCGCTCTCGATCACCTTCTCGGTCCTGGTCCTTTTGACCTCGCTGTTCATCACCAAGCCGCTCGAGTTCAGCTCGTTCCCGGCGGTGCTCCTGATCGCGACCATGCTCCGGCTTGCCCTCAACCTCGCCTCGACCCGGCTGATCCTCGCCAACGGCCACGAGGGCACCGCTGCCGCCGGGCGCGTGATCGAGGCGTTCGGCGGCTTCATCATGCAGGGCAACTTCGTGATCGGCCTGATCGTGTTCGCGATCCTGGTGATCGTGAACTTCGTGGTCATCACCAAGGGCTCGGGCCGGATTGCCGAGGTCTCGGCGCGCTTCTCGCTCGACGCCATGCCGGGCAAGCAGATGGCGATCGATGCCGACCTCTCGGCCGGCCTGATCGACGAGCAGGAGGCGAGGCGCCGGCGCCGGCAGCTGGAAGAGGAGAGCAGCTTCTACGGCGCCATGGACGGCGCCGCCAAGTTCGTCCGCGGCGATGCTATCGCGGGCCTGCTGATCACCTTCATCAACCTGATCGGCGGCCTGATCATCGGGGTCGGCCAGATGGGGGTGAGCTTCGCCGAGGCGGCCCACAGCTATACTCTGCTCACGGTCGGCGACGGCCTCGTGTCGCAGATCCCGGCCCTCGTGGTGTCGACCGCGGCCGGTCTTCTGGTCGCCAAGGCGGGCGTCAACGACCGCACCGACCGCGCCCTCTTCGGTCAGCTCAGCGCGCATCCCCGCGCGCTCGCCACGACCAGCGGCCTGCTCGCCCTGCTGGCGGTCCTGCCGGGCCTGCCGCTGCTGCCGTTCCTCTTGCTATCGGGGGCGAGCGGCGGGCTCGCCTGGCACCTCGGCCGGCGCGCCCAGGAGCAGGCGAGCGCCGCCGAGGAGCAGGCGGCCGCGGTCGCAGCACCGGCCGAGGAGCCGGTCAGCGCGGCGCTCGCGATGGACCCGCTCCGGCTCGAGCTCGGCTACGGCCTCTTGCCCCTGATCGGCGAGGCGGGCGGGCCGCGGCTGACCGATCAGATCAAGGCGCTCCGGCGTCAGCTCGCGGGCGAGCTCGGCTTCGTGATGCCGCCCGTGCGCATCCAGGACAACATCCAGCTGCCGGCCAACACCTACCTGGTCAAGCTCAAGGAGATCGAGACCGGACGCGGCGAGCTGCGTCCCAACCAGCTCCTGGTCATGAACTCCAAGGGCGACAAGATCACGCTCGCGGGCGAGGACACCACAGAGCCCACCTTCGGCCTGCCGGCCATGTGGGTCGCCGAGAGCCTGCGCGAGGAGGCGAGCTTTCGCGGCTTGACCGTGGTCGATCCGGCGACCGTGCTGACGACCCATCTGACCGAGATCATCAAGGACAACCTGGCCGAGCTCCTGAGCTACACCTTGACCCAGAAGCTGCTCGACGAGCTGGCCAAGGACTATCAGAAGCTGATCGACGATCTGGTCCCGGCCCGGATCAGCACGGGCGGCATCCAGCGGGTGCTCCAGGCGCTGCTCGCCGAGCGGATCTCGATCCGCGATCTCGCGCTGATCGTTGAGGCGATCGGCGAGGCGGCGAGCGCCAGCCAGAACACGATCGTGATCACCGAGCACGTGCGCGCCCGCCTTGCCCGCCAGATCAGCAACGCCAACACCGCCGAGGCCGGCTACATCCCGATCCTGACGCTCTCGGCCGACTGGGAGCAGGCGTTCGCCGAGGCCCTGGTCGGTCAGGGCGACAACCGGCAGCTGGCGATGGCGCCCTCCCGGCTGCAGACGTTCATCGCCCGCCTGCGCGAAGCGTTCGAGCAGTACGCGATGCGCGGCGAGCTGCCGGTCCTCGTCACGAGCCCGGTGGTCCGCCCCTACGTCCGCTCGATCATCGAGCGCTTTCGGCCGGCGACGGTCGTCCTGTCGCAGAACGAGATCCACCCCAAGGCGCGGATCCGGACGCTCGGCCAGATATGAGCCGGCAGCCTCGCCATGCGCCTTAAGACCTTCGTCGCGCCCGACGCTCGCCAGGCCATGGCGAGGCTGCGCGCCGAGCTCGGCGAGGACGCGATCATCGTCGCGACCCGGGAGCTCGCGGCCGGCGAGGTCCGGATCACCGGCGCGATCGAGGGCCATGACCTCGACCTCGCCGAGCTGCTGGCGCCGCCCGCGGCATCGCCATGCAGCAGGCGTCTGCTCGCGGTCGCGGTGCATCACGAGCTGCCCGAGCAGCTGCGTCAGCGGCTGGTCGACGCGGCGAGCCGGGCGAGCGCCAGTCAGCCCGCGGTCGCGCTCGCCCAGGCCCTGAGCGAGACGTTCCGCTTTGAGCCTCTGGCGGCCACCCCCGCCTGTGCCTTGCTCCTGACCGGACCGCCCGGCGCCGGCAAGACCGCCGCGGTCGCCAAGCTGGCGGCCGCCGCCGTGCTCGACGGCCGGCCGGTCAGCGTGCTCACCGCCGACAGCACCCGGGCGGGGGGGCTCGAGCAGCTCACGGCCCTGCTCGCACCCCTCAAGCTGCGTCCCGAACCGGCCCCGGAGCCGGCGGACCTGCGCCGCCTCGCGGTCGTCGCGAAGGGCGCCACCCTGCTGATCGACAGTCCGGGCCTGAACCCGTTCCGGCCCGCCGACCTCGGCATCCTCTCGAGCCTCGTGGCGGCGAGCCGGGCCGAGCTCGTCCTGGTCCTGCCCGCCGGCCTCGGGGTCGCCGACTGCGCCGAGATCGGCCAGACCTGGCTGGCCCTCGGCGCGCGTCGCATCGTCGCCACCAAGCTCGACGCCGCCCGCCGTCTGGGCGGTCTGCTTGCGGCCGCGGACGCCGGGCTGGCTTTCGCCGAGGCCGGGATCGGCCCGACCATTGGCCAGGGACTGAGCCCGCTCAGCGCCGGTGGTCTCGCGCGCCTGCTGCTCCGCCATCAGGAGCTTGCCGACGCGCAGCATGCCGGCTCGTTGCCCCTGGCGCGGGCTGCCGCGGGGGGCCGGCCGCAATGAGCCGCAGCCTCGCGATCGCGTCCGGCAAGGGCGGGGTCGGCAAGACCTGGCTCGCGATCAGCCTCGCCCAGACGCTCGCCCGCCGCGGCCAGCGCGTGCTGCTGTTCGACGGCGACTTCGGCCTCGCCAACGTCGACGTCCAGCTCGGCCTCGGCCCGGGCCTCGACCTCGCGAGCGTGCTGGGCGGCCGCTGCACGCTCGCTCAGGCGGTCCGCCGGGTCGAGGCCTGCGGCATCGACGTGCTGCCCGGCCGCTCGGGCTCGGGTCGGCTCGGCCAGGTCGAGCCCGCCCGGCTGGAGCGGCTGCTCGCCGATCTCGCCAGCCTCGCCCACCGCTACGACGTGACTTTGCTCGACCTGCCGGCGGGGATCGATGCGGTCGTCCGCCGCCTGCTGCGCGCCGCCGATCTCCGCCTCGTGATCAGCACCGACGAACCGACCGCGCTGACCGACGCCTACGCGCTGATCAAGGTCGGCCAACGCGACGGCGACCGGGCGGCGCTCGAGCTCGTGATCAACCTGGCCGAGAGCCACGCGGCGGGGCGCGCGACCTACGAGGGTCTGCTCAAAGTCTGCGAGCATTTCTTGCAGCTGCGGCCGCCGCTCGCGGGCGTCCTGCGACGGGACCCCGGGGTCCCGGACGCGATCCGCCATCAGACCGCGTTCCCGGCGCGGCATCCGAACAGCCCCGCGGCCTGCGACCTCGAGGCGCTCGCCGCCCATCTGCTCGAGCGCCCCGAGCGCGAGCTCGGGGGCCGGTGACCGGTCCCGTGCCGCCAGCCCTGGCGATCGCGCCGCTCGGCGCGCAGCTGTTGGCGGAGGGCCCGCTCGGACCGGGCCAGACCCGCACCGCCGGCCAGCCGACCAGTGCCACGGTGGTGGCGATCACTCGCCGGGGCCCGCTGATCGAGGCTGCCGCGCAACGCTTTCTGTTGCAGGGCGCCCCGCCGTTACTGGAGGGCGCGACCCTCAGCCTCGACCTCGCCGGCGGACGCCCGACCGGAGCCGGCCGCCTGTTGGCGATCGCCGGGCGGGCGCTCGAGCCGCCGGTCACGATCCGTCTGCAGGCGGTGCCGCCAGCCACGAGCGCGACCGGGGCGCAGCTCGCTGCCGTTCCTCTCCCCGGTGTCCGGATCGAGGCCCGCCTGCTCGGACCCGACGGTCGCCCCGCGGGCCCGCCGATCCCGATCCGGTTGGTCGCCACCGGCGGTCCCGCACCGGGCGGGCCGGGCCAGACGGCGCCCGCAGGCGGCGTGCTGAGCGCCGAGGTCATTCGCTCCCAATCGACCGGCGGCCTGCTGCTGCGCGCGGCCGGCCTGACCTTCCGGCTCGAGACCGCGCTCGACGTCCCGGACGGCGCGAAGCTGCAGCTCATCCTCCCGGACGGCTTCGCGAGCCGATCCGGCGAAGCGGCGCCCAGGACCAGCGACGATGCGTTCCAGCAGCTGCTCGATGCCCTGCTGCAGCGGCCGAACCCGGCCGGGGAGGCGGGGCTGGCCGGGCTGCGCCTGCCGGCGGCCGACCATGCGCTCGCCGCCGGCCTGCTGCGCTGGATCGAGACGCTGCGCCCGCCCGCCGGCTCGCCGGACTTCCAGCCGGGCGCCGACGCCGGCGGCCCCGATCGCGGGCCTGGGGCGAGCCCGCTGCGCAGCGCCTTGAGCGCGCTCGGCCAGCATGCGCGCGAGCCCCGGGCGGACGGTTGGCGCGTGCTCGTGATGCCGCTCGGGGCCGAGGATCCGAGCGCGCTCCGGCTCTACCTGCGCGAGGTGCCGCCGGATCGCGAGGGTGGCAGGAAGCCCGGGCGGGATCGGCCCAAAGCCGCCCGGCGGGCGATCTTCGATGTCGAGCTCAGCCAGCTCGGACGCTGCCAGCTGGACGTGCTCTGCCAGACCCGGCGCTTCGATCTGGCCGTGCGCACCGAACGGCCGCTCGAGGCGGCCTTGCAGGACGACATCCGCGCCCTGCTGGGCGCGGCGTGCGAGATCGCCGGCGTGGCCGGCAAGGTCGAGTTCGGCGCTGCCGCGCTGCTCTTTCTGCCCGATCCGCGGGCGCCCGCCGGCCGCGCCTGCATGGCGTAGACCGGGCGCCGACCGCGGCGCCGGCGGCGGCGGCCCGGCTATTTGCGCGCGGGCGCCGCGCGCAGCGCCTCGCGGGCGGCGGCGATCGCGGGCGGCCGCGCGGCGCGCAGCCGCGAGTTCGACATAGTGGCCCTGGAACAGCCGGATCCCGAACGACTGGCCCCAGCGGATCGCATCCGTGCTGTCGCAGCGGCAGAGAATCACCCGGTCGAGCCCGGCGCGTTTGATCGAGGCCTTGAGCTCGACCCGCCGCTCGTCATTGAGCCCGTCGAGCAGATCCGGGGTCCAGATCACCTTGACCAGGTCGGCGCCCAGGCGCTTGCGGTCGATCAGCGGCAGATGAAGGTAGTGCAGGCCATCGATGCAGATCAGGTAGCCGCGGTCGCGCACGAACTCGCGGATGAAGAGATAGGCGCCGAGCTCGGCGAAGATGTCGATCAGCTGCAGCTCGATGATCACCGGCGCGGTGACCTGGCGCCGGAAGTCGTGATCGAACTTCAGGAATTCGGGCGACAACAGGGTCGCAAGGCGCAGGTTGACGCTGATCGCGCCGTCCGGCACGCCGATGTCGTGCTGGCCCAGGCAGGCCAGCAGACGGCGGTCGAGCGACTCGGCGAGGCGCTGGAACAGCCAGGGATCGGCGGTCAGATCGACGCCCGGCACCAGCGCGGCAGCGAGCTCGCGGATCGCGACGTAGATCTCGCTGAACAGCGGCTGCGGGCCGAGCTGGGGGAGGACCGCGCAGACCGATTGCCGGCGCGTCAGGCTGGACAAATCCATGCTCGCAAGGCTGGCTTCGAGACCCGCGAGCTTGCCCGGATCGAGCGGCCCGTCGGTACGCGCGCGGCTTTGACCATCGTCCTTCTCGAGCGCTTCCAGCAGCTCTTCGATGCGGAAGCAGAACGCGTCGTACTCGCGCTCGAGCTCGAACCAGCTGCAGAACTTGCCAGGCTCAGCCGGCCGCTCGGCGACCTCGACCCCGAGATCCGGCTCGTCCGCCGGACCGGGGCTCGTCGGGTTGGCGAGCGGGTCGTCGCTGAACAGATAGCGCAGGCGCAGGACGACCGGATCGACCTCCGCGAACGAGCCGCTGTGCCAGATATAGATGATGTCGCCGTTGCCCAGCTGGAACAGCTCGCTGTTGAACTGACGCAACAACCGATCGAACTCGCTCGCCGCGACCCGCAACTGGTAGTCGCGGCGGTTGTGCGCCTTCAGCCCCGAGAGCTGCAGATGGACGGCTCGCCAGTCGAAATAGTTGCGCTCCAGGCGCTTCACGTAAGCGAGCAGCTCGGGTCCGATTTGGCCGCGTTCCGACGATGCCTGCATGGTCGCCTCGAACGTCCTTGGTTGCTTCGGGGTCAGCTCAGGCTGGATGAGGGCGAGCATAGACGGCGAATCATAACGATCCCTTAACCAAGCGCGCCCGTGCGCCGGCGCGAACCCGGCTAGCCCCAGGCTCAGGACGGCGGCATCGCTCCGACCAGCAGGGCCGGGTCGAGCGCCTGGTCGAACCAGTAGACGCCCCAGTGCAGGTGGGGCCCGGTGGCCCGGCCGGTCGCCCCGACCCGGCCGACCGGCTCGCCCTGCCGGACCGCTTGCCCGACCGCGACCCGGAGCTCGCTGAGATGGGCGTAGAGGCTGTGCAGGCCATAGCCGTGGTCGATCATCACCGTATTGCCGGTGAAATACATGTCGGGCGCGGCGAGCGAGACCACGCCATCCGCCATGGCGCCGACCGGGGAGCCGGCCGGGGCCGCGATGTCGACGCCGCGATGCGGCGTGCGCGGCTCGCCGTTCAGGATGCGCTGGCTACCGTAGACCCCGCTGATCCGCCCGACGACCGGCCAGACGAACGCCGGCGCGATGCCGGGCGCGGCCCAATCGCGCGCTTCGGCCGCCTTGATCAGCCTGGTGTCGGCCCCGATCCTGACCAGGTCCGCGGCGCTCGGCGAGACCTCGCGCGGCGGCAGGCCGTCGACGCGCTCGATCTGGTAGTCGTGCCGGGCGATCTCGAGCCGCCGCTCGATCCGGCTACCGTCGGGATAGCGTACCCGCAGCGGCTGGCCGCTCTCCTCGTCGCGGCCGAAGCCGAACAAAAAGCGGCCCGCCGGATCGAGCTGCAGCCGGCGACCGGCGAAGCGGACCTCGCTGCCGGGCGGCACCTGGCCGCGCACCAGCCCGCCCTGGATGAGCGCGCCCTCCAGCTCGAGCGGCTGGTTTGCCGCCGCCGCGCACCGCCGGCCAGCGCGACCAGGAGCCCGAGCCACCACCGCATTCCGGCTCAGTCGCCCCGGTCGATCGCGCCCAGAATGGCGCCCGCCGCGCGCTGCATAAGGAGCGTGTCGAAACCGGTCAGGATCAGCCGATGGCCGCGGCCGATCATGGCGTTCGCGACCTCGCCGGTCAGCGCCAGACCGCCGAGATGGACCGGGCTCGCGGCGATCGCCTGCTCGGCGCGCATGATCGCGGCCTCGACCTCGGCGTGCGCCGGCCCGTCGCGATAACCATAGCTCATCGCCAGATCGAACGGCGCGATCAGACAGGCATCGACCCCCGGCACCTGCAAAATGGCATCGATGTCGTCGATCGCATCCTTGTGCTCGATCAAAAGGATGCAGAGGATCTCGCGGTCCGCCGGGTCGGCGTAGGTCTGCATGGTGAGGCCGAAGCGGGCGGACGCATAGAAGGGCCCGAAGCCGCGCTCACCCGCGGGCGGATAGCGCACGGCCCGCACCGCCGCCTCGGCATCGGCAGCGCTGCGGATCATCGGGAAGATGATCCCCATGGCGCCGGCATCGAGCACGGGCTTCGCCAGCCAGTGCACGTTCCAGGGCACCCGCACGATCGGCGCACAGCGGCTGCCGGCGGTCGCGGCGATCATGGCATGGGCGGATTCGATCCCGATCGGCCCGTGCTCCATATCGAAGAACAGCCAGTCGAAGCCCGCCGCCGCCAACACCTGGGTGAGGTGCACGCTCGGCATTGAGACCAGCAGGCCGATCGCGGGTTTGCCTGCCGCCAGGCGCGCCTTCAAGGGGTTGATGCCCAGACCTGCGGCCGTCGTCATCCCGCTCGCTCCTCCCGTTGGTTTCGCCGAGTGTGCCCGGCGGCGTCAGCGCAAAAGCTCGATGGCATCGCCGCGCCGCACCATCCCCTCGACCAGGACCGCGGCGTACACGCCCGCCATGCCCTCGTGGGCGCGGGTGACCTTGCGCAGGACGTCCGGGCTGGCCTTGGCGGTATCGGGGTCGAGCGTGATCATCTTGCAGCGCGGATCACGTTCGAGGATCGAGACCACCGCCTTCGATCCGAGCCCGAGCCTGCGGCCGACGAAGCCGTCCTCGGCGAACCCGGCCGCGGCGCCGAGATCGAGGTAGACGTTGGCGCGAAAGCGTCGCTTGTCGAGCGCGATGCCGATCTCTTCCGCGAGCTGCCGCACGGTCTGGATCGAGAACAGCGAGACCGGGCGGCAATCGGTCAGCGCCCGCTCGGAGCGCAGGAGTGTGAGCGCGCGGCCGTCGGGGCTGCCCTCGCCGAGCCTGCGGATCAGCGCCGGGTCATCGACCGCCAGCACCTCGCCCGCCGGCGTCTCGACCTCGACCGCGAGGGCGGCCGGATCGCCGGGCAAAGGCGTGATGCCGGGCCCGATGGCCTCGGCTGCCGCCAGATTGGACGGTCCGGCGGCCTGGTCGGGATGACGGAACCGTGGCCGATACAGCAGCATCGCCTCCTGCTCGCGCCCGGTCAGATAAGGAAAACCCGCCGGCCGGGTGGAGCTCTTGAAGGCGAACAGGCGGTCGCCGTACACGCCGGCAAAGCCGATGAACGCTTCCTCCAGCTCCTCGCCGCGCATGCTCTTGACCGGATAGCGCCAGAGGCTGTCGACCCGGCCGATGGTGCTCATACCGGCAGTCCTTCTCCGCTATCGCGACCGATCGGCGGCGTTCCTTGCACCCGGCGGAGGAGCCGGGCACCGGCCATGCAGCCGCTCGACGAGATCGCCCGCCACGCGGGATCCTGCTCCTGCTCGCCGGGGTCGAACGATGCGCCTTGCGGATTCGGCCGTCAAGGCGACCGGGGCTGCGGCATCGGGTCGGCAGCTGTGGCTTGAGGTCCGGCCGGCCGTGGGCTAGACCAGCGCCGGCGGGCTTCGAATTGCAACCGAACCGGGAGGACGGCAGGTGGACACCCGATTGCGCGCGGTCTGGCAGCGCGGCGAGGCCGCGGTCAATGGCTGGCTGTCGATCCCGAGCAGCGTGACCGCGGAGTTGGTCGCCCGCCAGGACTACGATTCGGTCACCGTCGACCTGCAGCACGGGCTGATCGACTACCAGTGCGCGCTGACCATGATGCAGGCGATCAACGCCGCCGGCGATGCGACCGTGATCGCGCGCCCGCCCTGGCTCGAGCCCGGCATCATCATGAAGCTCCTGGACGCGGGCGCCTGGGGCATCCTCTGCCCGATGGTCAACACGGCGGCCGACGCCGAGGCGCTGATCCGCGCCTGCCACTATGCGCCGCGCGGCCAGCGCAGCGTCGGCCCGACCCGGGCGATGATGATCCACGGGCCCTCCTACATCCAGGGCGCCAACGAGGTCGTGATCACGCTCGCGATGATCGAGACCCGCGAAGCCCTCGACAACGTCGAAGCGATCGCGCGCACGCAGGGCCTCACCGGCCTCTACATCGGGCCCTCCGATCTCGCCCAATCGCTCGGCTATCCGATCCAGCTCGACCCGACCGCGCCCGACGTCATGGCGGCGATCGAGCGCATCCTCGCGGCCGCCAAGGCGGCCGGGATCAAGGCCGGCATGCACTGCATGATGCCGGACTACGCCCGGGCGATGGCGAGGAAAGGCTTCGATTTCGTCACCTTGGGCAACGACGTGCGCATGCTGTCGGCCGAGCTCGCCGCCCGGGTCGGCGCCTTTCGCGCCTGAGCCGGCGCGCGACCGGGCGCCGCAGCCGGGACGGCCGGGGAAACCCCCGGGCTTAACCTTATCGACGGCTTTTTGCGTTATCGCCCTTCGCCAGCGATCGCGAGCGGAGGTCTTCGGTCATGCTCGAAGAGAGTACGGCGCCGGCGCTGCCTTTGGTCGAGCGCCAGGGCCTCGATCCGGCTCTGGTCAACGGCGTCGACGCCGGGCGCCTGGTGATCGGCGCCGGGGGCGATGCGGCCATCGTCTTCAAGGACGAGGTGGCGGCGTTCCAGAACGCGCTCGGCGTCTATCTGATCGCGCCGGACGGCACGATCCACGACCCCGAGATCGTGTTCGCCCGGATCGAGGCGGCCGAGGCCGATCCGCGCTTTCCGTTCGCGCGGCCGGGCGGCGGCCCGCTGCACGCGGGCGACGCGGTCCAGCTGAGCGAGCTCTACAGTGCCGAGCAGCTGGCGCCGGGGACCCAGTTCGGCCTGTTCCTGATCGCCAATGGCGCCGCACCGGGGCGCGGCCAGGCCGCGCTGCTGGCGGACGATGGTCGGCTCGAGCTGGTCTCGCGCGCGAGCGGCGCGCCGGCCAGCATCTTCGATCCGGCGGCCGACCTCGCACTCCGCCACATAGCGGCCGACGGCACGGTGCGGGGGATCCGGGGCGAGCTGTTCCACACTGCCGATCCGAGCCCGGGCGACCCGCTCGCCAATCCGCTCGACCCCGACGGCCGGGGCCACGTCGTCTCGCAGGCCGACCCGGCGAGCGGCGGCCTGCTGATCGGCTTCGAGGATGGCCATGACTTCGATTTCAATGACGTCGTGATTGCGGTCGTGCCGACCCCCTCGCCGCTCAATACGATCATCGGCACCGAGGGCGACGACCAGCTGATCGGGACCGCCGGCGCCGACCGGATCGACGGCCTGGCGGGCGACGACCAGCTGATCGGCGCGGGCGGCGACGACAGCCTGTTCGGCGGCCCGGGCGCCGACACCCTGATCGGCGACGATCCGGTGGCGCTCGGCAGCCAGACCGCGAGCGCGCTCGCGACTTGGCCCGCGAACGACCAGGAGCTGGCGCTCACGCTCACCACGCCGGCCAGCGCCGGCGATGGCCGGGTCGATCTGTCCGGCCTGATCACGCTCGGCAGTCACTTCGGCGAGACCTACAATGTCGCCCTCGTGCTCGACGTATCGGGCAGCATGGCGGCGGATTTCATCGGTCAGACGGCGTTGGGCGATCTCAACGGCGACGGCCTCGCCGACACCCGTCTGGATGCCATGATCGCGGGCGTGGACGGCCTCGTCCACGGCCTGAACGCGTCCGGCCTCGGCGGCTCGGTCGAGGTCGGCGTGATCCCGTTCGGGACCGACGCCGCGCTCGCCGCGACGCTCACCGCGAGCGCCGATCTCGATGGCGACGGCGCCTTCGACCTGAGTCAACTCCTGGGCACGCTCCAGCTCGACGGCGGCACGAACTACGCCCGGGCGTTCGACGCGACCCTCGACTTCCTGCAGGGTCAGCCGGCGGCGACCAACCTCGTCTATTTCGTATCCGACGGGCAGGGCTTCGGCGATTTCCAGCATGATCTGGCACTGCTGACCGATCCGGCCGGCCTGCATGCGACGATCGCCGCCTTCGGCATCGGCGCCGAGGTCAGCCCCGGGCAGCTCGGGCAGATCGACAACTCCGGCGGGGCCGAGCTGGTCGCCACGCCCGAGGAGCTGAGTGCCGCCCTGGCGGCGGCCCCACTGCCGGCGGCGGCGATCGCCCGGGTCGATGTCCTGCTCGACGGCAGCCCGGTCCAGACGCTCGGACCGGACGATCTGCAGCCGACGCCGCTCGGCCTTGCCTATCACACGAGCATCGAGGGCCTCTCTACGAGTAGTGGTGCCAGCAACGCGATCGGGGTCGTGGTGACCGCGGCCGGCGATCCCGGGGTCGACCTGTCTGTGCACCAGGAGATCCTGGGGGCGGGCACCGGCGCCGATCGTCTGGTCGGCGGCCCGGGGCCGGACGTCCTGGTCGGCGGCGGCGGGCCGGATGTCTTCGTCTTTCAAAGCGCCGGCGACGGGGTCGACCGGATCCTCGATTTCAACGCCCGCGCCGGCGATTCTCTCGACCTCAGCGAGGTGCTCGCCGGGACCGGGCCGGCCGCGCTCGATGACCAGGTGGTCCTGTCGGCGGTCGATGCCGACGGCGGCGGCCGTGCCGACGACATCCAGCTCGCAGTCGATCCCGACGGCGCCGGTCCGGCGGCGCCCGCGGTGCTCGCGGTGCTGATCGACCCGGTCGGTCTCGCGGCCAGCGTGAGCGCCCAGGAACTCGCGGACGCCGGCACCCTCGTGGCCTGAGGTGCCGGGCTACAGGTCGACCACCACCCGGCCGCGGACCCGGCCCTCGATGATCTCGCCGGCGAGGCGGGGCAGGTCCTCGAGGGTCGCCGGCTGGATCATGTCCTCGAGCAGGCGCAGATCGAGGTCACGCGCCAGGCGCTGCCAGGCGGCCCGGCGCGGCGGTGCCGGCTGGTAGACCGAATCGATCCCGAGCAGGTTGACGCCCCGCAACAGGAACGGGATCACGGTCGCCTTGAGCTCGCTGCCGCCGGCGAGACCGACGGCCGCGACCGAGCAGCGATATTTCATCTGGCCAAGCACGCGGGCGAGCGTGGTGCCGCCGACCGCGTCGATGCAGCCGGCAAAGCGCTCGGATTCGAGCGGCCGCGGCGAAGGCTCGGCAAGCTCGGCGCGCTCGATGATGGTGCTGGCCCCAAGCCTGCGCAGATAGTCGTGGCTGGCGGCCCGGCCGGTGGAGGCCGTGACCTGGTGGCCGAGCCGGGCGAGCAGTGCGATCGCCACCGAGCCGACGCCGCCGGCGCCGCCGGTCACCAGCACCTCGCCCGCTCCCGGCTGGAGGCCGTGGCTCTCGAGTGCCATGACGGCGAGCATCGAGGTCAAGCCCGCGGTGCCGACCGCCATCGCGTGCCGGGTCGTCCAGCCCGCGGGCAGCGGCACGAGCCAATCGCCCTTGAGCCGCGCCCGCAGGGCGTAGCCGCCCCACCGGCGCTCGCCGACCCCCCAGCCGGTCAGGATCACGGCATCGCCCGGCCGCCAGTCCGGGTGCCGGCTCTCGACCACGCGGCCGGCGAGATCGACCCCGGGCACATGCGGGAAGCTCTTCACCAGCGGCGCCTTGTTCAGGATGATCAGCCCGTCCTTGTAGTTCAGGGTCGAGTGCTCGACCGCAACCGTGACGTCGCCCTCGGGCAGGCGGGCCTCGTCCAGCTGCCCGATCGCCGCGGTGATCCGGTCGTCCGCCTTGGTCAGCACGAGCGCCTTGAACATCGTTTTCTCCCGTCTCGTCGTTAGTTGGACGAGGCTCGCTACCGGGTCAAGACGAGCGCGTCCCTGGCGGCCGCCGCCACCTCGTCCGCGGGCTCGGAGCTGTCCAGAACGTGCCAGGCGAGCGGTCCGGGGTCGACCTCGAGCTGCGCTTTGACGACGCTCGCGGTCGCATCGGAGGCATCGCCGCGGCGCGCCTCGACCCGGCGCGCGAGGATCGCGGCCGGCGCGCTCAGCCAGAGCCCGTCGAACGCCGCGCCCGCCGCGCGCGTGACCTGTTCGACCCGGGCGCGATCCCCGCGATCGAGGAACACGGCATCGACGATCACAGCCTGGCCGCCAGCGATGAGCCCGGCCGCCCGCGCCATCAGACAGCGGTAAACCCGGCGCGACACGCGCTCGTTGTAGGCCCTGGGACCGAGCCGCTCGGTCGGAGCAACGCCGCAAAGCTTCTTGCGGATGACGTCGCTGCGCAGCAGCACGGCGCCCGGTGGCCGCCCGAGCGCCGGCGCCAGCGCGCGGGCCAGCGTCGACTTGCCGGTCCCGGAGACGCCGCCGATCGCGACCAGCCGCGGCGGTTCGGGCGCCAGGCAGGCGAGCGCCAGCTCGAGATAGGCCCGCGCTGCCTCGATCTCGCCGCCACGTCCTGGCGCGCTCTCCTCGAGGTCCGCAGCAAAGCCTTGGACCTTGGCGCGGATCGCGGCCCGAACCGACATGAAGAGCGGCAAAAGAGCGACGCCGCCATCGTCCCAGCTGGCATCGAGATAGCCGCTGAGCAGACGTTGGGCGAGCGGCCGCAGGTCGCGATGGCAGAGGTCCATGAGCAGGAAGGCGAGATCATAGAAGGTGTCGATCGTGGCGAGCGCCGGGTCGAATTCCAGGCAGTCGAACAAGATCGGGCGATCGTCCAGCTGGACGATGTTGCCGAGGTGGAGGTCGCCGTGGCAGTGGCGGACGAAGCCCGCATCGCGGCGCGCCTCGAGGCGGGCGCGTTGCCGATCGAGTTCCGCAAGGGTGCGCCGGGTCAGCTCGTCGACCTCGGCGCGCGCGAAGATCCGGCCGGCGAGGCCGTCAAGATCCGCGGCATTGCCCTCGATCACCTGGCGCATTCCGGCCTCGCCGCCCTGATCCCCACGGCGCTCGGCCCGTTCGTGGAACATGGCGACCTCGGCGGCCAGCGCGTCGATGGTCGCGAGCGTCAGCTCGCCGCGCCGCGCGACCCGGTCCAGGAGCGCCGACTGGTCGAAGCGGCGCATCTCGAGCAGCCATTCGACCGGTCGGCCCGTGCCTTCGAGCGCGTAGCCGCCATCTTGGGTGCGGTGCACGCCGACCAGCCGGCGATAGAGCATGGGCGCGGTCCGGCGATTGAGCTCGAGCTCGGCCGCGAGGGCGCGCCGCCGCTTGGCCAGGCTGGAAAAATCGAGAAAGCTGTAGCGGACCGGGCGCTTCATCTTGTAGGCGCGCTCGCCGACCAGGAAGATCACCGCCGCGTGGGTCGTGATGCGCTCGACCTCGGCATCCGGCAAGCCGTAGGCGGCGCCCCGGCTCAGGGCGTCGAGCAGGGCGGGCTCGGCGTCGGGCGTGGTTCCGGCAGGCAGCGCTCGATCCCCGAGGCTCGCCTCAGCAGGCGATGAGTATCAGCAGATGGTAGTGGCCGAGCACGTCAGAGCCCTCCGCGGCGACCGCCGTCCGGGCCGCGGGCGCACGCGTCTGCGATGATGCATGAGCCGAGGCTGAATTGCACGACCTGCTTGGGCCGGCACCCCGTTGACTCCGATCGCAGCCTGCGACGGAGTGCCCGTGACGACGGCGAGCTCGAGGGAGAACGCGATGATCGAAGTCATGCCGGACCTGCCCGACAACGTGCTCGGCCTGTCCGCGACCGGCGAGGTCACGGGCCAGGACTACGAGCGGACACTGATCCCGGCGATCGAGGCGCGGATCCAACGCCATGGCAAGGTCCGGGTGCTCTACCATCTGGGGCCGGAGTTCACCGGCTACACCGCCGCGGCGATCTGGGACGACGCGCGGCTCGGCATGAGCCACCTGTTCGACTTCGAGAAGGTCGCGGTGGTGACCGACGTCGACTGGTGCCGCCACGCGGTCCGCCTGTTCGGCCTGTTGATTCCCTGCCCGGTCAAGCTGTTCGCCAACGCCGAGCTGGCCGCGGCGACGGCCTGGATCAGGTCCTGAGCGGCGGGCCGAAAGACCGGGGCGCGCTGATCGAGTGGCGGGGCGGCGCACGCCCTTCCCGCAGCGCCATGGGCGTGCGATAGAGGTTGCGCAGGATCGAACAACCATGCGCCGCGACGCCGATCTGAGGGGCAAACCAACGATGACCGCCCGCCCGCAAGGCTGCCCGGCGGGCTCGACGGGCGATGGGGTGGCCTGAGCGCATGCGCGGCTATTCGATCGGCGCCCTGATCCGCCACGCCGTCGCCGGTCACCGCAAATGGCCACGGGCCTGGCGCGACCCGCAGCCGAAGTCCGCCTATGACGTGGTCATCATCGGCGGCGGCGGCCATGGGCTCGCGACTGCCTACTATCTCGCGAAGAACCACGGCATCACCAGTGTGGCGGTGCTCGAGAAGGGCTGGATCGGCGGCGGCAACACCGGCCGCAACACGACCATCGTGCGCTCGAACTATCTGCTGCCCGCCAACGCGCTGTTCTACGAGCATTCGCTCAAGCTGTGGGAGGGCCTGAGCCAGGACCTCGGCTTCAACGTCATGTTCAGCCAGCGCGGCGTGCTCAACCTCGCCCACTCCAAGGCGCAGATGGATGCCTATGCGCGCCGCGGCAACGCCATGCGCCTGAACGGCATCGACGCCGAGCTGCTCGACCGCAAGCAGGTGCTCCGGCTCGTGCCCCTGCTCGACGGCAGCGAGCGCGCCCGCTTCCCGATCGAGGGCGGGCTCTGGCAGGGGCGCGGCGGCACCGCCCGCCACGATGCGGTCGCCTGGGGCTTTGCCCGCGCCGCCGACGCGCTCGGCGTCGACATCATCCAGAACTGCGAGGTCGCGGGCTTCGAGCGCGCGGGCGAGCGGATCACCGGTGTCAGCACCAGCCGCGGGCAGATCGCGGCCGGCAGGGTCGGGATCGCGGTCGCGGGCCATTCGGGGCAGGTCGCAGCACTCGCCGGTCTCCGTCTGCCGATCGAGAGCCATCTCCTCCAGGCCTGCGTCTCGGAGCCGCTCAAGCCCGTGATCGACATCGTCGTGACCTTCGGCGCCGGTCATTTCTACGTCAGCCAGTCGGACAAGGGCGGCCTCGTGTTCGGCGGCGATCTCGACGGCTACAATTCCTATGCCCAGCGCGGCAACCTGCCGATGATCGAGGAGGTCGTGAGCGCGGGCATCGCGATGATGCCCTGCCTCTCGCGCCTGCGCCTGGTGCGCCATTGGGCGGGGGTCATGGACATGACCATGGACGGCAGTCCGATCATCGCGAGGATGCCGCGCGAGGGGCTCTACCTGAACGGCGGCTGGTGCTACGGCGGCTTCAAGGCGACGCCTGCCTCGGGCTGGGTGTTCGCCCACACCATCGCCAACGACGCGCCGCACCCCTTGAACCAGGCGTTCTCCCTCGAGCGCTTCGAGACCGGGGCGCTGCTCGACGAGAAGGGCGCCGGGCCGACGCCCGGCTGGCACTGAGCATCGCATGGTCATGGCCCGGGTGCGATGCTGATCCCCTGTCCGTTCTGCGGCGCGCGCGAGCACAGCGAGTTCGCCTATGGCGGCGATGCCACGGTCCGCCGGCCGGGCGAGGCCGAGCCCGCCTGGGGACCGGCCTGGCAGGCCTATGTCTACGAGCGCGCCAATCCGCGCGGCCCCCACCTCGAATATTGGCAGCACGCCCTCGGCTGCCGGCAATGGCTGGTGGTCGCGCGCGATACGCTGACCCACGAGGTCCTGGACAGCGTGCTGGCGGAGACCCGCCCCGGGCAGGCGTGCGAATGAGCCAGCCGTTCCGCCTGCCCGAAGGGGGCCTGATCGATCGCAGCCAGAGCCTGCGCTTTCGGTTCGACGGCCGCGGCCACGAGGGCCATCCGGGCGACAGTCTGGCCTCGGCGTTGCTCGCCAACGGCATCCGGCTGGTCGGCCGGAGCTTCAAATACCATCGTCCGCGCGGCATCCTCTCGGCCGGCTCCGAGGAGCCGAACGCGCTGGTCCGCCTCGGCGAAGGCGCCTACGCGGAGCCCAACTGCCGGGCGACCATGGCGCCGCTGCGGGCGGGCCTGTGCGCCGCCAGCCAGAACTGCTGGCCCACGCTCGCCTTCGATCTCCTCGCGCTGAACGGCCTGCTCAGCCCGATCTTCCCGGCCGGCTTCTACTACAAGACCTTCAAATGGCCGGCGGTCTTTTGGACCCAGGTCTACGAGCGCCTGATCCGCCGCGCCGCGGGTCTGGGCGAGGCGCCGCTGGCGCCCAACCCCGATCGCTACGACAAGCGCCACGCCCATTGCGATGTCCTCGTGGTCGGCGGCGGGCCGGCCGGTCTGGCGGCAGCGCTCGCGGCCGGGCGCGCCGGCGCGCGCGTGATCCTGGTCGACGAGCAGATGCGTCTCGGCGGCCGCCTGCTGGTCGAGCGGCTCGAGATCGAGGGCGCGCCGGCGCTCGCCTGGGCCGTGCGCACCGAGGCCGAGCTCTCGAGCCTGCCCGAGGTGACGCTCCTGCCGCGGACCACCGCTTTCGGCTACTACGACCACAATCTGGTGGCGTTGCTCGAGGAGGTCCTCCCCGGCGCGGCCGCGGAGGAACGCCCGCGCCAGCGGCTCTGGACCGTGCGGGCGAACGAGGTGGTGCTGGCGACCGGGTCGATCGAGCGGCCGCTCGCCTTTGCCGACAACGACCGGCCAGGGGTCATGCTGGCGGGCGCCGTCCGCAGCTACCTCAACCGATACGCAGTGGCACCGGGTGCGCGCGCCGTGGTTTTCACTACCGGCGACGACGCCTGGCAGACCGCGCGCGACCTGGTCGCCGCCGGGGTGCCGGTGGCCGCCATGGTCGATGCCCGCAACGCTCCGGACCATCCGCTGGCGCCATCGCTGCGCGCTGCCGGCGTCGACACCCTCGCGGGCCACGTGGTCACCCGGGCGCTCGGGGGCGCCGGGCTCGCGGCGGTCGAGGTCATGCGCCTCGAGCCGGGCGGCGTGACCGGCGCGGCGCGGCGGATCGACTGCGACCTCCTGGCGATCTCGGGGGGCTGGCAGCCCGCTGTTCACCTGCACAGCCAGACCGGGGCGCGGCCCGTCTACGACCCGGAGCTGCAGGCGTTCCGACCGGGCGAGCCGCGCCAGCGCGAACGCTCCGCGGGCGCCGCCGCCGGCCATCTGGCGCTCGCCGCCTGCCTTGAGACCGGCTTTGCGGCCGGCGCCGCCGCCGCTGCTGCGGCCGGCCACGGCGATGGGGTCCCGCCGCCGGCGCCCGAGTGCGCGGCCGAGCCGTTGCGCCCGGGCCTCGATCTTTGGGCGGTGCCGGCAGCGGGCAAGGCCGGCAAGTCCTTCGTCGACTTCCAGAACGACGTCACCGTCGAGGACGTGGCGCTCGCCCATCGCGAAGGCTACCGCTCGGTCGAGCACCTGAAGCGCTACACGACGCTCGGCATGGGCACCGATCAGGGCAAGACCGGCAACCTTGTCGGCCTCGCCCTGATGGCCGGGCTCGAGGGCCAGCCGCTCGAGGCGGTCGGCACCACCACCTTTCGCCCGCCCTATGTGCCGGTGACGCTGGGCGCGCTCGCCGGTGCCGAGGTCGGCGCCCATTTCCGCCCGCTGCGTCTGACGCCGATGCACGACTGGCACACTGCGGCCGGCGCGGAATTCATCGACGCCGGGCTCTGGCGGCGGCCCCGCTACTATCCGCGCCCGGGCGAGGACCTGCTCGCGGCCACCCTGCGCGAGGCGCGTGCGGTCCGCGAGAGCGTCGGCCTGGTCGACGTGTCGCCGCTCGGCAAGATCGACGTCCAGGGCCCCGATGCCGCCCTGTTCCTCGATCGCCTCTACTGCAACCCGCTCAGACGGCTCGCGGTCGGCAAGGCGCGCTACGGCCTGATGCTGCGCGAGGACGGCATGGTGCTCGACGACGGCACCGTCTCGCGCCTGGGCGAGACCACCTACTACGTCACCACGACCACCGCCAATGCCGCGCTGGTCATGGCGCACATGGAGTTCCACCGCCAGGCGGTCTGGCCGGAGCTCGCGGTCGAGGTCACGAGCATCACCGATCAGTGGGCCGGCATGGCGCTCGCCGGGCCGCAGAGCCGGGCCCTGCTCGGGCGCGCCGCGGGCGGCGCCGACGTCAGCGACGCGGCGCTGCCGTTCATGGGAGTGATGGCGGCGACGATCGCCGGCTGCCCGGTGCGCCTGTTCCGGATCAGCTTCTCGGGCGAGCTCGCCTACGAGATCCACACGCCAGCGGACTACGGCACGCGGGTCTGGCAGGCGGTGTTCGAGGCCGGCGCCAGCCAGCAGATCGTCGCCTACGGCACCGAGGCGATGGGCGCGCTCCGGATCGAGAAGGGCCATGTCGCCGGCGCCGAGCTCGATGGCCGCACGACGCCCATGGATCTCGGTCTCGGCCGCATGGTCAGCCGCAACAAGGACTACGTCGGCCGCGCCGCCCTCGATCGGCCGGCCCAGGCCGACCCGATGCGGCCGCGCCTGGTGGGCCTCGTCGCGAAGGACGGCCGTTCGTCGATCCGGAGCGGCGCCCAGATCGTCGCCGAGCCGGCCGCGCGGCCGCCGGTCGCCATGCAGGGCCACGTCACCTCGGCCGACTTCAGCCCGACGCTCGAGCAGCCGATCGCGCTCGCCCTGGTTGCGGGCGGTCCCGAGCGCAAGGGCGAGACGCTCTACGCCGCCTATCCGCTGCGCGGCCAGGCGACCGAGGTGATCGTCACCGACCCGGTCTTCGTCGACCCCGAAGGCCGCCGGCTCCATGGCTGACCCCGGCAGCCCGCTGCCGCGGCCGTCGGCGCTCGGGGATCTGCTGGCCCGGCACCAGAAGGGACCGCGCGCCGCGCCGCCGATGGTGCGCTTGAGCGAGCGGTCCGCGCGCGTGCTCTGGCAGATCGCCGCCTGGCGCGCGGGCGATGTGGCAGCGCTCGGCCCCATCGTCGCCGAGCATCTGCGCCTGACCCTGCCCGAGGCACCCGATGTCGGCGGCGACGACGGCGTGGTCGCGTTTCAGGTCGCGCCGCGTCGCTGGTGGCTGGTGGCGCCTGCGGCCGGGCGTGCGCTCGACGCGGCACTCGCGGACGCCCTGGCCGGACGCGCGGCGCTGACCGATCTCAGCCACGCCCGGACCCTGCTCCGCCTGAGCGGACCCGCCAGCCGGAGCACGCTGGCAAAGCTCTGCCGGATCGACCTGCATCCGCAGGCTTTCCCGCCCGGACGCGCCGTGCAGACCCCGCTCGGGCAGGTCGCAGCACTGATTCACGCGGTCGACGCGAGCCCTGGCTTCGATCTCTACCTGCCGCGCTCGCTCGCGCGCAGCGCCGCCTTGAGCCTGATCGACGCCGCGAGCGAGTTCGGCGTTGCGCTCGGCGGCGCGGCCGACTGACGAGGCCGGCCCTCCGCTTCGACCGCTCGCGGCGCGGGCGGACTGGCTGGGGCGGCAGGATTCGAACCTGCGAATGCCGGATCCAAAGTCCGGTGCCTTACCGCTTGGCGACGCCCCAATGCGCGCTCGAAGGATAGGCCGAGTGTTAAGGCCAGGCAACTCTCAGGCGGGCAGGCGGACCCGGAGCGGGCTGCCGGGGGAGAGCCCGAGGCGTGCGGCCGCGCTGCCGCCGTTGATCGCGATCTCGGCGAGACCGTTGGCGTTGGCGTACCAGAGCGGCTCGCCCGGCGGCACATCGCCGAACGTGCGGCCGTGGCGGAGACGCTGGCCGCCGACCTCGAGCTCGGTGCCGGGAGCGAGGGTTGCGGCGCGCAGGCCGGTCATGGCATTGCCGAAGTGGTCGACGTAGACGATTTCGGCCAGATCGTCCGGCCAGTCGGGGTAGCGCATCGGCGCGAGCTCGAGCCCGGACGGGGGCTCGCCCTGCGCGAGGCGCGCCGCGACCGGCGCGAACAGGTCGCGGCCGTGGAAAGTCGCCGAGAGCGCCGCCGGCCGCCAGGTGATCCCGAAGCAGCGAGCCTGCCGCGCGCGCCGCAGCACGAGCTCGAACAGGCCGTTGTCGGGCCCGACGAAGCGCTTGCCGTCGGCCTCGACCACGAGCGCCGCGCGCGCCCCGCCGACACCGGGATCGACCACCGCGAGGACCACGTCGTCCGGCTCGAACCAGGGGGCGTAGGCAGCGAGCAGATAGGCCGCAAGGCGGGGCGCGAAAGCCGGCAGATCGGCGAACAGATCGATGACCGGCACCGCCGGCGCGCCGCGCGCGAGCACCGCCTTGACCTGCCCGATGTAGGGGCCCTCGAGGCCGAAGTCGGTGCACAAAAGGATCATGAGCGCGCCACCGGGCTGCAGGCGACCCACCAGTCCGGCCGCGCCCGCCGCACTGCCTTCGCCGCGGCCTCGAGCGCGGCCGGGTCCGCGAACAGGCCAAAGCAGGTGGCGCCGCTCCCGGACATGCGCGCGAGCTCGCAGCCAGGCTGGGCCGCGAGCACCGCGAGCGCCGCCCCGATCGCCGGCTCCAGGCGGCGCGCGGGCGCCTCCAGATGATTGGCGCGCGCCCGCAGCCAGGCGATCAGTTCGGTCCGGCCCGTTGGCGGCGGGCCCTGTTCCGGGATCGCTGGCGGCAGCGGGCCAAGCTCCTTGAACACCGCCGCCGTCGCCAGCGGCCGGTTGGGGTTGACCAGCAGCAGCCAGAGCGGCGGCAGGCCCTCGAGCCGCTCGAGCCGCTCGCCGATGCCGCGCATGCGGGCCGGGCGGCCGGCGAGGCAGACCGGCACGTCGGCGCCGAGATCGCGCGCCAGCGGCAGCAGGTCGCCGTCCCCGAGGTCGAGCCGCCAGAGCCGGTTCAGCCCGCGCAGGGCGGCGGCCGCATCGCCCGAGCCGCCGCCCAGACCCGCGGCCACCGGCAGATTCTTTCCCAGCCGGATGCGCGCCGTCGCCATCCGACCGGCATGGCCGGCCAGCCGGCGCGCCGCCCGCAGGACCAGATTGTCGGGCGCATGGGCGAGCGACCGGGCGAACGGGCCGCCGAGCTCCAGGGTCAGACGATCGGCCGCCTCGAAGCGCAGGACGTCCGCCGGCGATCCGAACACGACCACGCTGTCGAGCTCGTGATAGCCGTCGCGCCGCCGGCCGGTGATGCAGAGGTCGAGGTTGATCTTGGCCGGCGCCGCCTCTTCGATCAGCTCCATCGTTCGTTGCGGGTTGGCCCGGATCCCCGCTACGACCGGTTGTGCTCCCGCTCCGGCAGACCGGAGCGCAGCTTCTGCTCGATTTCGGCGACCGCATCCTGGTCCGGGTCGAGGCTCAGTGCCCGGTGCCATTGAAAACGCGCCTCGCGCTCGCGGCCGACCCGCCAGTAGGCATCGCCCAGATGATCGTTGATCGTCGGGTCGCCGGGCTCGAGCTCGACGGCGCGCTCCAGTTTCTCGACCGCGTTGTTGAACTCGCCGAGCCGGAAATACACCCAACCCAGGCTGTCGACGATGTAGCCGTCGTTGGGTCGGAGCTCGACGGCCCGGTTGAGCATGCCCTTGGCCCGGTCGAGGTTCATGCCCTGGTCGACCCAGCTGTAGCCGAGATAGTTGAGCACGTAGGGCTGCTCGGGCTCGAGCTCGAGGGCGTGCAGGAAATCCGCTTCAGCCTGCGGCCAGCGCTTGGTCCGCTCGTAGGTGATGCCGCGGGCGTAGAACAAGGACCAGTTCTCGGGCTCGGGCGTCTTGATGCGCGCGATCGCCCGGCTGTAGGCAGTCTCGGCGCGAGCATAGTCCTCGTCGGCGCGCGCCAGATCGGCAAGCTCAACCAGCGCCTCGATGCGCTCGGGCTGGGCGTCCGCGAGCTGCTCGAGCAGCTGATAGCACTCGTCCTTGCGATCCAGCGTGTGCAGGGTGCGCGCCATCCTGAGCTTGGCGGTATAGCCGAGCGGCGAGTTGTCCGCGACCGCCTGATAGGCGGCGATCGCGCCCTCGAGGTTGTCCTGCTCGGCCAGGATGTCGGCGATCAGGAGCGCGGACTCGGCCAGATCGGGGCGCAGATACATCGCCAAACGTGCGTAGACGATGGCGCGCGAGTTGCCGCGTTCCTGGTGCAGGGCCTCGGCGATCCCGAGCAGGGCGTCCGCCATGCCGCCTGTGGCATCGATGAAGGGCGGCACCGGCGAGCCGCCGGCCTCGAGCGTCGCCAGCAGGTCGGCCAGGACCGGCAGCTCGCGTCCGTCGGCCATCTGCTCGCGGACCGCCTCGATCGCCTTGGCGCGCTCGCCGTGACGGCTCAGGATGCTGACATAGGCCTGGACGATCCGGACCGGGGCCGGGCCGTTCTCGGGCATCGCCTCGCCGAGGGCGGCCGCGGCGGCATCGGTGCGGCCGCCAAGATCGAGCATCATGGCCTTGTGGTAGCCGTTCAAGGGGCCGAGCGACTCGGCTTGCGCAAGCCGTGCGAGGGCGTCGTCGGTGGCACTCGGGCCGCCCTGGCCGAACACCGCCCAGGCGTCGAGGAAGGGTGCCGTGAGGCCGGCGATGCCCTCGGCCCCCAGCCCCTTCAATGGCGCCCGCGCGGCCGTGAACTTGCCGGCCCGAGCCTGCTCTATGGCCTGGAGCAGGCGCGCCTCGTCGGCCTCGGGGTCGCGCTTCACGAGCTGCTTGGCCTGCTCGAGCGCGGCATCGTAGCGGCCGCTCGCCAGGCTCAGCAGGAAGAGCTGGCGCAGCAGATCGAGATTGTCCGGATCGGCGGCCAGCGCGCGCCCGAAGTAGTCCGCCGCTTCGGCCAGGTGGCCGCTGTCGACCGCGAAGTTGCCGGCCAGATAATCGCCGGGCGCGGTGTTGAAGTTGGTGTCCGGTACGCCCGCGACGGCAGTATCGGAAAGACCGGCAAGGCCGGTATGGGTGGGCGAGCTCTGCGCCCCGCAGGCGACCACGGCGAGCGCGAGCAGGGCCCCGCCGAGGCGGGCGTGGCTGAGCAGGCGACGGGTCGAAGACAGCAGATCGGTCATGAACGCTTCCTGCGGCCGCCCACCCCGCGGCGAGCCGGGCGAAGGCTCACCGGCCTTGACGGACGGTGCGCCGGCCGGCATGGAACACGCAGCCGCGCGACCCCGCCGGGGCCATCGGCGGTTTCAGGAGTGGAGCGATGCTGCGTACCAAGAGCAAGAACGACCCCAGCGCCCGCGGTGCCGCCGACGAGGGCAAGACCTTCGACGGCAAGAAGGTCAAGCCGGTGTTGTACGTCGGCACGGCGGTTGGCCATGGCCGTTACATAGCGGCGCAGGATGAGGGCGGCAAGCTGATCATGGACCGCGACGGCAAACCGATCGCGTTTCGCAACGTCTGAGGCCGCTCAACCGGAGGTGCGTGCCAGGCGCCAGGCGGCCACCACCCCGAGTGCTGCCAACGGCAGGAATGCGGCGAACACCCAGAAGGCGGCGACCTCGACGCCGCCGCCTGCCGCGGTAGCGAGGCCCGAGAGATTGGCGACGATGCCGCTCGCGGCTGCGCCGAGCGCATAGCCCAGCATCTGCATGGTCGGCAGGGAGGAGGCGGCGCGCTCGCGCTCGCCGCGCGGCACGCTCTCGACCACGCGCCGCATCACGAACGCCCAGCACATGCCGAAGCCGGCGCCAAGCAGGACCGCGGACGGCAGCAGCGCGACCACGGGCCCCCGCGGCATGGTCCAGGCCATGCCGGCGATGCCGGCCGTGACGATCAACGCGCCGCCGCGGATCAGCGCCGGCTCGAGGCGCGCCCCGGCGCCGGCGAAGACGATCGCAGCGACCGTCCAGGATACCGATTCCGCCGCGATCATGAAGCCCGCGATCAGGGGCGTGGCGCCGAACAGGGTCTCCATCAGCAGCGGCCCGTAGACCGTGAACGAGATGGTCGCGACGGACAGCGACAGGGCCATGACGTAGCCCGCCCCCCAGGGCTCGCGCAGGTCGAGCGGACGCGGCGGGAACAGCTGGTTGCCGCGGCGCTCCAGGAGCAGCGCGGCCGCCAGCAGAGCGAGCCCGGCCGCGACCAGCGGCAGGGCGGCAAGCATCGTCGCCTGGACGCCGGCTGCGAGCACCGCCAGCACGCCTGCGCTGAGCGCGAGGATGCGGCCGCCCGGCACCGGCTCCGCCGCCTCGGCCCGGGCGCGCGCGCGGCCGAGCAGGAGCGGCATGACCGCGGCCAGCGCCAGGCCCTGCAGCGCGAAGGCCCAGAAACCGCCGCGCCACCAGCCCGCGGTCGCGAACGCGCCGCCGATCAGCGGCCCGGTCAGCGCCGAGACGCCCCACACGCCCGAGATCACGGCCAGCAGCTGCGGCCAGCGCTCGGGGGCAAACAGCCGGGTGATGCCGACATGCGCGAGCGTGACCATCCAGCCCCCGCCGCAGCCCTGCAGGAGCCGGCCGAGCAGCATGACGGCGATGTCGGGAGCGAGCGCGCTGAGCGTGCAGCCAGCGGCATAGATCAGGGCCGCCAAGGCCATCGCGACCCCGAGGCCGAACCTCAGCGCCAGGATACCGGTGACCGCGCCGGCCACGATCGAGCCCAGCTGGTAGAGGGCCACGGTCCAATAGATGAAGGCGAGGCCGCCGATCTCGGCCACCGCACTCGGCATGACCGTCGCGGCGAGCAGCGAGTCGGCGGCGTGCAGCCAGACGCCCAGGCACAGCAGTGCGACCGTCGGCCAGCCCGGGCCCGAGGACCCTCCGGGCGCCACGCCCCGGGCCCGGCCCCGCTCACATGCCGACGTAGTTCGGGCCGTCGCCGCCCTGGGGCACCACCCAGTCGATGTTCTGGGCGGGGTCCTTGATGTCGCAGGTCTTGCAGTGGACGCAGTTCTGGTAGTTGATCTGCAGCCGCGGCGCGCCGCCCTCGCTGTCGCGCACGATCTCGTAGACCCCGGCCGGGCAATAGCGCTGCTCGGGCGCATCGTACTCGGCGAGGTTCAGCTCGATCGGGAGCTTGGGATCCTTGAGCCGGAGATGGCAGGGCTGGTTCTCGCCGTGGTTGGTGTTCGAGATGTAGACCGACGACAGCCGGTCGAAGGTGAGCTTGCCGTCGGGCTTCGGATAGTCGATCGGGGCGAAGTTGCGGGCGGGCTTGAGCTGGCTGTGGTCGGGATGATGATGCAGCGTCCAGGGGGCCTTGCCGCGCAGCACGTAGGCGTCGAGCGCGGCATGGACGAGGCCGCCGAACAGCCCCAGGCGAAAGCCCGGGCGGACGTTGCGCGCCCGGTGCAATTCGTCCTGCACCCATGACGCCCGGAGCGCGGCCGGGTAGGCATCGAGCAGCGCGGCGCCGCCCGCGCCCAGCGCCTCGAACGCCGCCTCGGCCGCCAGCATGCCGGACTTCATCGCGGTGTGATTGCCCTTGATCTTGGGGACGTTGAGGAAGCCGGCACTGCAGCCGATCAAGGCACCGCCCGGGAACACGAGCTTCGGGATCGCCTGCAGGCCGCCCTCGTTGAGGGCGCGCGCGCCGTAGCAGATCCGCCGCCCGCCCTCGAAGGTGCCACGGATCGAGGGATGGGTCTTGAAGCGCTGGAACTCTTCGAACGGCGCGAGATACGGGTTGGCGTAGTCGAGGCCGATCACAAAGCCCGCGGCCACCTGGTGGTCGGCCAGGTGATAGACGAACGAGCCGCCGTAGGTCCGCCGGTCGAGCGGCCAGCCGATCGTGTGCACCACCAGGCCCGGCCGATGCCGGGCGGGCTCGACCTCCCAGAGCTCCTTGATGCCGATCGCGTAGGTCTGGGGGTCACAAGCCGCGCGCAAGCCGAAGCGCGCCTCCAGCTGCTTGGTCAGCGAGCCGCGGCAGCCCTCGGCGAACAGGGTGTACTTGGCGTGCAGCTCGATACCGGGCTCGAAGTTGGCCTTGGGCTCGCCGTCGCGATCGAGGCCCATGGCGCCGGTCGCGACGCCTTTGACGCTGCCGTCCTCGTGGTAGAGGACCTCGGCGGCGGCGAACCCCGGATAGATCTCGGCGCCCGCCTGCTCGGCCTGCTCGCCCAGCCACTTCACGACGTTACCCAGGCTGACGATGAAGTTGCCGCGGTTGTGCATGGTGGGCGGGGTCGGCAAGGTGATCGCGCGGGTCCGGGTCAGGAACTGGAAGCGGTCGGCGGTTGCGGGGGTGTCGAGCGGTGCGCCTCTGGCCTGCCAGTCGGGGATCAGCTCCGAGAGCGCGCGCGGCTCGAGCACCGCGCCCGAGAGCGTGTGGGCGCCGAGCTCGGACGCCTTCTCGAGCACGCAGACGGAGACCTCGCGGTCGCGCTCGACGCTCAGCTGGCGGAGCCGGATGGCGGCCGCGAGGCCAGCCGGCCCGGCGCCGACGATCACCACGTCGAACTGCATGCTCTCGCGTTCCATGTCGCCTCGGCTCGCTCCTGAGATTGACCGCACGACGCGCGCCGGCTTTGACCTTTGCGCGATCGCCTGAGAAGATGTGCGTCACCTGCGGGCGAATGTCACCCTTTGAGCGCGCGATCGGCACCGAAGCGATGCCATGACCACTGCCGCCGATCTGCTGGCCTGGCTCGACTGGTACCGCGCGATGGGGGCGAGCGAGTGGCTGGGCGACCTGCCGGTCGACCGGTTGGCGGCCGGTGCGCCCCCGACCGGCGCCGGCCAGCGCCGCGACCAGTCCCGCGACCAGTCCCCCCGCGAGATGTCGTCGCCGGCTCCCGCGGCCTCGACGCCCGCACCGCCGGCGGCGCGGGTCCGACCGGCGCCGCCGCGCCTGCCGCCGTCGGCCGGCAGCGTCGCGGCGAGCGCCCGCGAGACGGCCGCCGCCTGCTCGAGCATCGCCGAGCTCGAGGCCGCGCTGCGGACGTTCGACGGCTGCGCGCTCAAGGAGACGGCGCTCAATCTCTGCCTCGCGGACGGCAACCCGGCGGCGGCGCTGATGCTGATCGGCGAGGCCCCGGGCGCCGAGGAGGATCGCCAGGGCAAGCCCTTCGTCGGCCCGAGCGGCCAGCTGCTCGACAGGATGCTGGCGACGATCGGGCTCGACCGCAGCAGCGTCTACATCACCAACTCGATCTACTGGCGGCCGCCCGGCAACCGCACGCCGACGCCCTCCGAGATCGCCGCCTGCCAGCCGTTCCTGGAGCGTCAGATCGAGCTGATCCGGCCCAAGTTGATCGGGTTCGTGGGCGGCATCGCCGCGCGCGGCCTGCTCGGGGTCAAGGAAGGCGTGACCAAGCTGCGTGGCCGCCGCCTGCTCTATCGGCTGGCCGACGGCAGCGCGGTGCCGGCGATGGTCATGTTCCATCCGGCGTATCTGCTGCGCCAGCCGGCGCACAAACGTCTCGCTTGGCGTGACCTGCTCGCGATGCGACGATTACTGGACGAATCTTAACCACGACCGTTAAGCCTAAGAATTGGTAAAGACCACTTAACTACAATTTTAGCAAAAGTCCCAATATCGTTCCCTGATGCTTGGGGAACGCTGCAAGATCACGCTTCTCGGCCGGCTGCTGGTGGCGAGCTTCTGCGCCAGCTGGCTGGCTACCGGATTGCCCGCAACGGCGGCCACGCCAAACCTCGATGTGGCCAAGCGGCCCGCCGACGGCCGGCCGACCGCCCATGGCCAGGTCCTGCCGAGCCCGCTCGATGCCCGGGACGCCGGCCTGTACCGGCGGATCTTCCGCCTCCAGGCGAGCGGCGATTTCGATGCCGTCGACCGGCTGATCGCCCAGCTCGGCAACCGGTTTCTGCTCGGCCACGTGCTCTGGCAGCGCTACATGTTCCCGAGCTACCGCTCGACCTACGCCGAGCTCCAGGCCTGGCTCGAGCAGTACGCCGATCACCCGGGCGCCGACCGGATCTACAGCTTGGCGTCGCGGCGGCGGCCGGCCGGTGCGCCGCCGCCGGCGCGGCCGGTGCGCGGCTTTCTCGCCGGCAGCGGCCAGGAGGGCTCGGAGCCGGCGCGGGCCGACTACCGCACCGGGCTCGACCGCTCGCCCGCCGAGGAGGCCGCTGTCGGCGACTGGCGCAAGCGGATCGACGAGCAGGTCGGCGCCGGCCGGCCGGAGGCGGCCGAGGCCCTGCTGCAGCGTCCGGAGATCGTGGTCCTGATCGACCCGGTCGAGGCCGACCTCGCCCGCTGGACGGTCGCGCGCGGCTATTTCAGCGCCGGCGACTATGGTCGCGCCCTGGCGCTGGCCGGCCGGGCGGCAACCCGCTCGGGCGATGCCGTCCCGGAGATGCATTGGATCGCCGGCCTCAGCGCCTGGCGCCTGGGCCAGATCGAGGTCGCGGCCTGGCATTTCTCGGTGCTGGCCGATGCGCCTACGACCTTGCCGGCCGAGCGCTCACGGGCGGCCTTCTGGGCGGCGCGCGCCGATCTGGTCGCGTTTCGGCCGCAGCTCGTGCGCCACTATCTCGAGCTCGCTGCCGACGGCCGCGACTTCTACGGGCTCCTCGCCCGCACCGTGCTCGGCCGCTCGATCGCCTACGATTGGCACCAGGTCGGCCTCAAGGACGGCCTGCCGCAGGTCCTGCTGCGCTGTGCGGGCGCGCAACGCGCGCTCGCGCTCGGCCAGGTCGGCGAGTTCGAGCGCGCCGAGCAGGAGATCCGCAAGCTCGCGGCGCGCGCTTCGAGCGAGGTGATGGTCGGGCTGATCGGCCTCGCCGAATCGCTCGACCTGCCGGCGGCACAGATGCGCCTCGCCCAGAGCCTCGAGAGCAGCGAGGGGGACTATCACCCGGGCGCCCTCTATCCGCTGCCGAGCTGGCAGCCGGTCAACGGCTATACCGTCGACCGGGCGCTGGTCTACTCGATCATGCGCGCCGAGTCGGCCTTCGATCCGTTGGCCGAGAGCCAGGCCGGCGCCCAGGGCCTGATGCAGGTCATGCCCGGGACGGCCCGCGACATCGCCGCCCGCAGCGCGTTCGAGCCGCCGCAGCCGGACGACCTGTTCGAGCCCGCGACCTCGATCCAGTTTGGCCAAGCCTATCTCGAGCGCCTCTTGCAGAGGCCGCCGATCGGCGGCAATCTGATCTACGTGGCGGCGGCCTACAACGCCGGGCCGGGCCGGATCGCCCGCTGGCGTGACCGGCTCGGGATCGAGAACGATCCCTTGCTGTTCCTGGAGTCGATCCCGATGCGCGAGCCCCGGGTCTACGTCAAGAAGGTGCTGGCCAACTTGTGGACCTACCGCGCCCGCCTCGGCCAGCCGCAACCCTCGCTCGCCGCGCTCGCGCGCAATCAGTGGCCGAGCTACCGGGCGCTCGACGCCGACCTGCCGCTGCATGCCTCGAATTGATGCATGCCGGGAACTGACCTATGCCGGGAATTGACGCTTCCCGGCAGTTCCGGCCGCTCCACATCGCCGTCCTCACGGTCTCCGACAGCCGCACGCCGGCCGACGACCGTTCGGGCGATCTTTTGGTCGAGCGCCTGACCGGAGCCGGTCACCGCCTGGCGGCGCGGGCTCTCGTGGTCGACGATGCCGACCAGATCGCGGTCCGACTGCGGGCCTGGATCGACGATCCGGCGGTCGAGGTGGTGATCAGCACCGGCGGCACGGGGGTGACCGGGCGCGATGTCACGCCGGAGGCGCTGGAACGGGTCGCCGAGAAGCTGATTCCGGGCTTCGGCGAGCTGTTCCGAATGGTCAGCTATCAAAAGATCGGCTCGTCGGCGCTGCAATCGCGCGCGACCGCGGGCGTCGCCAAAGGCACCTATCTGTTCGCGCTACCCGGCTCGCCCGGCGCTTGCAAGGACGGCTGGGACGAGATCCTGCGCTCCCAGCTCGACATCCGCCACCGGCCCTGCAACTTTGCCGAGCTGCTCCCGCGCCTGCGCGAGCACGAGGTCGGCTGAGGGCGCCCGCGCCAGGGCGCCATCGAGGGTCGCCTGAGCCGAGGCGACGGCGGCGAGGATGTCGGCACCGTCGGCCAGCGGGACCGCCTCGCCGATCAGGTAGCCCTGGATCTCGTCGCAATGCTCGCGCCGCAGCAGGTCCATCTGCTCGACCGTCTCCACCCCCTCCGCGATCACCGGGATCTTGAGGCCCTTGCCGAGCCCGGTCACGGCGCGCACGATCGCCACCAATTCGGCGGTGTCTTCCATCGCTTCGATGAACGAGCGGTCGATTTTGATCTTGTCGAACGGGAAGCGCTGCAGATAGCTCAGGCTCGAATAGCCGGTGCCGAAGTCGTCCATCGCGATCCGCACGCCCAGCGCCTTGAGCTCGCGCAAGGTTGTCAGGGCCTGCTCGACGTCCTTGATCAGGACGCTCTCGGTGATCTCGAGCTCGAGGCGTCCCGGCGCCAGTCGGTGGGCTCGCAGCACCTCCTCGATCAGCGCCGGCAGATCGCAGCGGGTAAACTGCACCGGCGACAGATTGACGCCGACGCGCAGGTGCTCCGGCCAGGTTGCCGCCGCGGCGCAGGCGGTGTGCAGGACCCACTCCCCGAGCGGCACGATCAGCCCGGTCTCTTCGGCGAGCGGGATGAACTGGTCCGGCGAGACCATGCCGCGCCGCGGATGCCGCCAGCGGACCAGAGCTTCGAAGCCCATGATCTTGCGGGTGCTGATCTCGGCCTGCGGCTGATAGTGGACTTCGAGCTGCTGCTGCGCCAGCGCCTGGCGCAGGTCGTATTCGAGCAGGCGGCGGACCTGCAGCTTGGCGTCCATCTCGGGCTCGAACATGCGATAGACGCCGCGGCCGTCGGTCTTGGCGCGATAGAGCGCCGTGTCGGCGTTCTTGAGCAGGCTGTCGGCATCGCCGCCGTCGGTCGGGAAGAGGGCGATCCCGATGCTGAGGCCGACCGCCATGCCCTCGCCCTCGAACTCGAACGGCTGCGCCACCGTCGCGACCAGGCGCTCCGCGAAGCCGGCGGCGTATCGGGGCTGCGGCAGCCCGGTCTGGACGATCGCGAACTCGTCGCCCCCGAGCCTTGCGACCGTGTCGGTCTCGCGCACGACGGCGGTCAGGCGCGCCGCGGCCTGCTTGAGCAGCGCATCGCCGGCCGCATGGCCCCGCATGTCGTTGACCTCCTTGAAGCGATCGAGGTCCAGGCACAGGATCGCGACCTCCTCGCTGTCGCGCCGCGCCCGCGCCAGCGCCTGCTCCAGGCGGTCCCGAAACAACACGCGGTTGGGCAACCCGGTCAGGGCGTCATGGTTGGCCATGAACCGGATCTGGGCCTCCGCGGCCTTGCGCGCGGTAATGTCCCGGATCGCCGCCACCCGCGCGCGCCGCCCCTTGTAGTCGATCGAGCGCGCCAGGATCTCGACGTCGACCTGGCTTCCGTCGGGCCGCTGCAGCCGCGCCTCGTAGGCGCCTTCCATCCCGGCGGCGATGCGGCCCTTGACCTCGACGCGATCCTCGATCGCGACCAGGCTCAGCACGTCGCGGCCGATCATCTGCTCGAGCGGGTAGCCGGTGAGTTCGGCGAGCGCGTGGTTGCCGTCGAGCAGACGGCCGTCGGCGTGGATCCCGATCCCTTCGAAGGTGGCGTTGACCAGCTCCTGCAGCCGCAGCGTCTCCTGGGCGCTCCGGTCGGCCAGGTGCTGGTCGACGATCGCGCCGGCAAGGCTGATCCCGAGCAGCAGCACGGCCACTCCGGCGACCGCGAAGGCGAGCATGGCGGGCGACATCATTGCCGCGTCGGGCAGCGGCACGAGCGGGCTCGGGGTCAGCTCGAGCGCGCCCATCGCCGTGAAATGCATGCCGCAGATGCCGAGGGCGAGCAGCAGGGCGCCGAGGCTGCGCCAGCGCAGAAAGTCGTGCGGCAGCGCGGTGCGCAGGGCGAGGGCGCCGAGGCCGATCCCGAAGATCAGGGACAGGACCACCAGGAACGGATCGTAGCCGACCAGGGCCGGCACCCTGATCGCCGCCATGCCGGTGTAGTGCATGGCGCCGATGCCCATGCCGGCGAGGCCGCCGCCGAGCCAGTAGCGGGTCGGCCGCTGCTGACCGATGGCTACCGCGAAGCCGAGCGCGGTGATTGCGATCGCGACCACGATCGAGAGCGCGGTCAGGCCGAGATCGTAGCCGATCGGCATCCCGGGCTGGTAGGACAGCATGGCGACGAAGTGGGTCGCCCAGATCCCCCCGCCGGCGGCGGCGCCGGCCGTCGCGAGCCAGCTCAAACGCGCCCGGCCGCTCGTGGCCCGGGCACGCCGGATGACCGACAGCGCGGTGTAGGCGGCGAACAGGCAGATCAATGCGGCTAGCGCCACCAGCCGTAGGTCATGCTGCTGGGTCAGGCAAAGATAGACGCGCACCGGCGCTTCGTCCCTTGCGGCCGTCGATGCCGACGACCTTCGCCCGATCGGGTTAAGAGTTCCTTAGGGCGCACGAATGCCTCGCCCGCCTGCCGCGGAGCGGCGCCGCGCGCCGACGGGCAGCTTGGTGGCGAAGCCGGACGGACTAGGTTAGAAGGAAGCCAAGCGCGAGCGCCGCTGCGCCGCCCGAAGCCTCGCAGGCCGATTTTGGGAATGCCGTCGTCATGACCGATACCATCAAGTTCACCCTCGACGGCCGGCCGGTCGCGGCCGCGCCTGGCGAAACCATCTGGGAGGTCGCCAGGCGCGCGGGCACCCTGATCCCGCATCTATGCTGGCTGCCCGAACCCGGCTACCGGGCCGACGGCAACTGCCGCGCCTGCATGGTCGAAATCGAGGGTGAGCGGGTGTTGGCGGCGTCGTGCATCCGCAAGCCGACCAACGACATGAAGGTGGTCACGGCCTCGGAGCGGGCCAAGACCGCGCGCCGCATGGTCATGGAGCTGCTGCTCGCCGACCAGCCCGAGCGCGAGGTCGCGCATCATCCCGACTCGCAGCTCTGGCAATGGGCCGACCGGATGGGCGTGGAAAGCTCCCGCTTTCCCGAGCGTCGGCCTCAAGTCGCCGACTTGAGCCATCCGGCGATGGCGGTCAATCTGGACGCCTGCATCCACTGCAATCTGTGTGTGCGCGCCTGCCGCGAGGTCCAGGTCAACGACGTGATCGGCATGGCGTATCGAAATGCGCACGCCAAGATCGTGTTCGACCAGGATGATCCGATGGGCGAGAGCACCTGCGTTGCCTGCGGCGAGTGCGTCCAGGCATGCCCGACGGGCGCCCTGATGCCGGCCGCGATCGTCGATGCCGCGGGCAAGGGCCACCCCGAGGTCGATCGCAGGGTCGAGAGCGTCTGCCCCTACTGCGGGGTCGGCTGCCAGATCACCTACCAGGTCAAGGACGACCGGATCCGCTACGTCAGCGGCCGCAACGGCCCGGCGAATGCGAACCGGCTGTGCGTCAAGGGCCGCTTCGGCTTCGACTACGTGACCCACCCGCACCGCCTGACCCGGCCGATGATCCGCAAGGAGGGCGCGGCCAAGGGCGCCCTGCCCGACCTCGACCCCGCCAACCCCTGGACGCATTTCCGGGAGGCGAGCTGGGAGGAGGCGCTCGACGTCGCCGCCGGCGGCCTGCGCGCAATCCGTGACCGGGAGGGGCCCAGGGCGCTCGCGGGCTTCGGCTCGGCCAAGGGCTCGAACGAGGAGGCCTACCTCGTCCAGAAGCTGGTCCGAGCCGGCTTCGGCACCAACAACGTCGACCACTGCACGCGGCTCTGTCACGCGAGCTCGGTCGCAGCGCTCCTGGAGAACATCGGCTCGGGCGCGGTGACGGCCCCGTTCACCGCGGCGCTCGATGCCGACGTGATCGTCGTGATCGGCGCCAATCCGACCGAGAACCATCCGGTCGCCGCGACCTTCTTCAAGCAGGCGGCCAAGCGCGGCAAGACGCTGGTCGTCATGGACCCGCGCGGCCAGGCGCTCAAGCGCCACGCCACCCACATGCTGCAGTTCAAGCCCGGCAGCGACGTCGCGATGCTCAACGCGCTGATGCACACGATCGTCGAGGAGGGCCTCTACGACCGCCAGTACATCCAGGCGCACACCGAGGGCTTCGAGCAGCTGAAGGAGCACCTGCGCGAGTTCTCGCCGGACGCCATGGCCGCGGTCTGCGGCATCGATGCCGATACCTTGCGCACGGTCGCGCGCACCTTCGCGACCGCGCAGCGGGCGATCGTGTTCTGGGGCATGGGCATCTCACAGCACGTGCACGGCACCGACAACGCCCGCTGCCTGATCTCGCTGGTCCTGATGTGCGGCCAGGTCGGCCGGCCGGGCACGGGTCTGCACCCCTTGCGCGGCCAGAACAACGTCCAGGGCGCCTCGGACGCCGGCCTGATCCCGATGATGTTCCCCGACTATGGCCGGGTCGGCCAGGACGCGATCCGCACCCGCTTCGAGGAGCTGTGGGGAAAAAAGCTCGACCCCGAGCCGGGCCTGACCGTGGTCGAGATCGTGCACGCGATCCATGCCGGCCAGATCAAGGGCATGTACATCATGGGCGAGAACCCGGCCATGTCCGACCCGGACGTCCAGCACGCCCGCGAAGCGCTGGCCATGCTCGAGCATCTGGTGGTCCAGGACCTGTTCCTGACCGAGACCGCGATGTACGCCGACGTCGTACTGCCGGCCTCCGCCTGGCCCGAGAAGGAGGGCACGGTCACCAACACCAACCGCCAGGTCCAGATGGGCCGCCCGGCGCTGCCGCTCCCGGGCGAAGCGCGCCAGGACTGGTGGATCGTGCAGCAGATCGCGCGCCGGATCGGGCTCGACTGGAACTACACCGGCCCGGCCGACGTCTACGCCGAAATGATGCAGGCGATGCCGTCGCTTGCCAACATCACCTGGGACCGCCTCGCCGCCGAGTCTTCTGTCACTTACCCCTGCGATGGGCCCGATCAGCCGGGCCAGGACATCGTGTTCGGCGACCGCTTCCCCACGGGCGACGGCCGCGGCAAGTTCACGCCGGCCGACGTGCTGCCCCCGGCCGAGCTGCCGGACGCCCACTATCCGATGGTGCTGACCACCGGCCGCCAGCTCGAGCACTGGCACACCGGCGCCATGACGAGGCGGGCGGGCACTCTCGACGCGCTCGAGCCGGAGGCCGTCGCCAGCCTGCACCCGCGCGACCTCCGCACGCTCGGCGTGGCACCGGGCGAGTCGATCCGCGTGACCACCAGGCGGGGTGCGATCGAGCTGATGGCACGCGCCGACCGCGCGGTCGCCGAGGGCATGGTCTTCATCCCCTTCTGCTACGTCGAGGCGGCCGCCAACATCCTGACCAACCCCCAGCTCGACCCGTTCGGCAAAATCCCGGAATACAAATTCTGCGCCGCCCGGGTGGAAAAAGCCGGTGCCGTGCCCCAGGCGGCGGAATAGGCTGCTGTCAGTTAGAGCTGAAATTGCTGAATCCTCGTTTCAACTTAGGATAGATTGCCCTCGAACCGCGAGGACGAGGTCGTTATGGCCCTGTGGCGGACTGCTCAGCTTTTGCTAGCCGCAGCCCTTTGCCTTCTCTCGCTCCAGTCGGCGAGGGCCGGATTCGACGAAGGCTACACCGCCTACGAACAAGGCGCCTATCCCGCCGCTTTTAGTGAATTTCTACCCTTGGCACGTGCTGGCGACATCCGGGCCCAAGCCATGCTGAGCGTGATGTATCTCGAGGGCCAGGGAACTTCGCCAAATTATTCGGAAGCAGCCAAGTGGTCTCGTCTAGCAGCGCTTCAAGGACTCGCCGATGCGCAGTTTATTCTGGGCAATTTGTACCTACTAGGTGAAGGCGTTCACCAAGATGAAGTCGAAGCGTCGAGATGGATTCGACTTGCCGCGAATCAGGGTTACGCCGACGCGCAGGCTATCCTGGGCATGATGTACGCTCGGGGCCGCGGGGTGCCTCAGGATAATTTGCGCGCCTACATGTGGTTGAACTTGGCCGCCGCTGGTGAAACTGATCGCGAATCGCGAGAGCGTACGGCCGAGATGCGCGACGGGGTTGCTGCGCGGCTGACGCCTGCTCAGCGCGCCGAGGCGCAGGAAATGGCGCGCCACTGGCGACCCGAATCTCACCCAGCGCAAGGGGCTGCCTCCCCACCGCGCCTGCTGACTGACGAGGAGTTCTTGGGCAAGAGTGCCGTTCTCGAAGGAGTTCAAACGAAGCTGGCGGCGCTCGGTTACGATCCCGGTCCCGTAGATGGCGTGATGGGGCGGCGGACCCGCGCCGCGATTCAGGCCTTTCAGGCTGATGCCGGCCTTCGGGTGGACGGCGAGATTTCCGATGAGCTGATCGCGGCATTGAACGAAGCCGCAGCGAACGGCCGGAGAGTTACGGCTCGGGCGGCTCCGCCAGAGCGCCGGCTCGATAGCACTGGCAGCGGCCTTGCCATCAGCCAGGACGGACAGATCGTCACCAATCACCACGTCGTGGCGGACTGCGCTGAGATACGCGTCCGGCCGGCCGGGCAGCAAGCGGTTGTGGGCGTCGTGGTCGCCGACGATTCCGGTAACGACCTCGCTCTGCTGCGCTCGCCGGCGCGCTTGCCCCCAGCTGTCCTTCGGAACGACAGCGGCATCCGTTCGGGCGACACCGTCGTAGCCGTCGGCTTTCCTTTGCCCGGGCTGCTCGCGACCGAGGCCAGCGTGACCACCGGGACGGTGAGCGCTTTGGCGGGGATCGGCAACGACACGCGCTTTCTGCAGATGGCGGCGCCGGTTCAGCCGGGCAACAGCGGCGGCCCGTTGCTCGATCTCGAAGGCCGCGTGGTCGGCGTCGTGGTCAGCAAGCTCGACGCGCTCGAGGTGGCGAGCGTCACGGGCGACATCCCGCAGAACGTCAACTTCGCCATCAAGGCGAGCGTCGTGCGCAGTTTCCTGGATGCCAGCGGGGTCGGGGTGGCGCCTCGCGGCCGGCTCGCTGAGCCTGCCTATCCGATCCAGCTCAGTCCCGCCTCCGTTGGTGCCGACGCCAAGGCATTTACGGTTCTGGTGGAATGTTGGAAATAGATGTGGCGCTGCCCGTCGAAGCTGGCCTCTTGCCATTGGAATGAGCATGGGGAACAACACCATCATGAAGGTGCCGATCCCACCCGAATTCGAAGCTTTCGCCCGCACGGAGGTCGCGGCTGGACGCTTCGCATCGGAAGCCGAAGTCGTGGCGGAGGCGCTCAAGCAATACCTCGCCGACCGTGAGGCCTTGCTGGCGCTGCTTGATCCGGCGATCGAGCAGCTCGACCGCGGCGAAGGGTGCCCGTTCGATGCTGCGGCCACCAAGCGGCGCGCCCGGGAGCGGCGCCAGCGCGCGGGCGCATGCCCCGAATAATCGTCTCGCCGCTGGCTCAAGCCGACATCGACGAGATCTGGGACTACATCGCCCGCGACAGCAGCCGGAACGCCGGTCGCTTCGTCGATCGGATCGAGCAGCGCTTCGGATTGCTGGCCGCGAATCCTCGCCTGGGCGTTGCGCGTGACGACCTTCGGCCAGGCCTGCGGCAGTTTGGCTATGCCCGTTACCTGATCTACTATCGGCTCATCCGGGGCGGGATCGAAGTCGTCCGTGTGGTCTACGGCGCGCGCGATCAGAACGCCCTCTGGCGCCGCTAGGGTTCGAAGGAGAGGCGATGCGAAGCCGAATCTTGGCGGACGAGACGGCGGTCGCGGACCAGCCGCGTTCGCTGTACGACCGGGACTTCGCGCTCTGGGTCGAGGCGCAGGTGGCGGCGATCCGGGCGGGGGACCTCGGCGCGCTCGACGTCGAAAACCTCGTCGAGGAGCTCGAGGGGTTGAGCAAGCGCGATGTGCGGGCGTTGGGGGCGCAGCTCAAGCGCGTCATGACGCATCTGCTCAAGCAGCGATACCAGCCCGAGCGGGCGACCTCGAGCTGGGAGCGCTCAATCAGGAACGGCCGCGAGCAGATTGCCGACATCCTCGACCAGAGCCCGAGCCTGCGCCGGACCTTGCCGGATCCGATGGCGAAAAACTACCCACGGGCGGTCGCCCAGGCCGCCGACGAGACGCGACTAGCGACCGGCAGCTTTCCCGAGCAGCCGCCGTTCACGTTGGCCGAGGTGCTGGGCGAGGCTGAAGGCGGCGGATGACGCCGGCTCAGAACCGGTCGCGAAGGCTGTAGTAGAGCATGCCGAGGACCAGGGCCGGGAAGCGGAGCAGGGTGCCGCCGGGGAAGCGCGGCACCGGGAGGCTCGCCATGACGTCGAAGCGCTCGGCCGTGCCCGCGACCGCCTCGGCGATCAGCTGGCCCGCAAGCGTCGCGAGCGCCACTCCCTGGCCGGAATAGCCGTGGGCTACGAACACGTCGGGCGCGAGGCGGGCGAAGTGCGGCAGGCGGGTGCGGGTGATCGCGAGCGTGCCGCCCCAGGCGTAGTCGATCGGTGTTTCCGCGAGTTGCGGGAACACCCGGAGCATGGATCTGCGAACGAGGCCTTTGAGGTCGGGGGGTAAGCGGCGGGTGTAGGTCTCGCCGCCGCCGAACAGGAGGCGTCGGTCGGCCGAGAGCCGGAAATAGTCGATCACGTGCTTGGTATCGGCGACCGCGACGTCGTCCCTGATCAGGCTGCGCGCACGCGCCTCGCCGAGGGGTGCGGTCGCGAGCATGAAGTTGTTGATCGGCATGATCCGGCCGGCAAGGCGCGGCGCCAGGCTGCCCAGATGGCCGTTCATCGCCAGCACCAGATGGCGCGCCCGGACCTCGCCTTCGCGGGTGGCGGCCCGCGGCTCTGGCGCCTCGTCGATCCGGAGCACCCGGCTCTGCTCGAAGATCCGGCCGCCCGCCGCGAGCGCCGCGCGGGCGAGGCCGAGCGCGTAGTTCAAGGGATGCAGATGGCGGCCGTCAGAGTCGAGCAGGCCGCCGAAATAGCGGGAGGTGCCCAGCATCGCCGCCATCTCGGCGCGGGGCACGGAGCGGGCGTGCGGGTAGCCGTAGCGGCTCTGCAGATGCTCTGCCTCCCGTTCGAGCTCTCTGGCATGCGCAAGCTTGTGGGCGGCATCGAGGATGCCGGGCTTAAGGTCGCAGGCGATCGCATGGCGCGCGATCCGCTCCCTGACCAGCGCCTTGGCGGCCTCGGCCAGTTGCCAGAGCCCCCTGGCCCGCCGGTCGCCGACCAGGCGCTCGAGCATCAATTGACCCACCCGCTGACCGGAGCTCAGCTGGCCGCCGTTGCGGCCCGAGGCGCCGGCGCCGACCCGCGCCGCCTCCAGCAGCACCGCGTCGTAGCCGCGCTCGGCCAGATGCAGAAGTGCGGAAAGGCCGGTGTAGCCGCCGCCGATGATCAGGGCATCGGCCCGGATGCTGCCCTGGAGCCGGGGATGGGCGGGCATCGCGTTGGCGCTCGCGACGTAGTAGGAAGCGGGATGGCCGGATGGCGGCAAGGTTTTCTGTCACTCTGGCGTCAGTCGGGTTCTTGCCGCTGCGCGCGGCCGATGTCGAGCGCCTTGGACCGCCATCTCTGATGATCGGCCCCGAAGAACTCCCGGCGCGGCTGCTCTACCGCGACGGCCTGATGTTGATCCTCGACAAGCCCGCGGGGCTGCCGGTCCACCGCGGCCCGAAGGGCGGCCCCAGCCTCGACCAGTTCCTGGACGCGCTCCGGTTCGGCCTGCCGAGGCGGCCCGAACTTGCCCACCGACTCGACCGCGAGACCTCGGGCTGCCTCGTGCTCGGCCGCCACCGCCAGGCGCTCCGGCGCCTGGGCCGCCTGTTCGCCGCCGGCCGGGTCGACAAGACCTACTGGGCGGTCGTCGAGGGTGCCCCGCCCGCGGCCGCAGGGACGATCGAGCTGGCGCTCGGCCGCCGCGCCGACGATCCGCGCAGCTGGTGGATGACGGTCGACCCCGCGGGCCAGCCCGCGGTCACCGACTACCGGGAGCTCGGTCGCGCCGGCGAGCTCTCTTGGCTCGAGCTCCGGCCGCGGACCGGGCGCACCCATCAACTGCGGGTCCATCTCGCAGCCCTCGGCTGCCCCGTCCTGGGCGATCGGGTCTATGGCTTCCGGCACCGCCTCGACCCGCCGCCGCTGCATCTGCACGCCCGCACCATCGCGCTGCCGCTCTACCCGAGACGGCCGCCGATCAGCGCGAGCGCACCGCCGCCCGTGCACATGCTGCCCACACTTCTGGCCTGCGGGCTCGGGAGCGGGCAGGAGCCGGCGCTGGTCCGCGCCTGATCCTTTCCAGTCCTTCCCTCGGGCGCGCGCTTGCGGCAGTCTCTGCCGATGCCGAGCCACGATTGCATGCCATGGGCCGTTGCGGGCTCAATCCCACCGGACCTGCGAGGGCCGCACCGTCGCCCCCGCGCCGGCCCGGTTCATCTCGAGGCGGTCGGCGGCGACCTGGTTGATCCGCTGATGGATCGAGGCATCGGTCGCCAGCAGGGTGCGCAGATCGGCATCGTCGAGGACCAGGAGCTGGCAATAGCCGAGCGCGGTCACGTCGGCCCGGCGCTCGCGGCCGCCGAGCAGCGCCATCTCGCCGAAGAAGTCGCCGCGGCCGAGCTGGATCTTCTCGCTGCCGACCCCGACCTCGACAGCCCCCGAGGAGATGAAATACATGGCCGTGCCGCGTTCGCCGCGCCGGATCAGGCGCTCGCCCGGGACGGCAAAGCGCGGCTTGAGGAGCGCGCTGATCTTGTCCCGCTGGGCCGGATCGAGACCGGCGAACAGCGGGAAATCGCCGACCAGCTCGCGGGTCGCGAGGCCCAGGTCGAGGCGCGGCCGGCGCGCCGCGGCGGCCTCGCGCGCCTGCACCTCACGCTGGAGATCATTGTACAGCTCCTGGCCGATCAGGCCCTCGACGTAGAGCGTCCGATACTGGGCCGCCTCCATCCGAAGGGCCGACTGGCGGAGAAACCGCCGCTCCAAAGCATCGGCATAGGCGGGATACTGCAGGCGCAGCGCGTCCAGCGCGGTGACCGTCGCGGCCAGCCGCTGACCGATGATCTCGCCGAGCAGCTCGCTGACCCGCTGCCCGAGCACCAGCGTCATCTTGCTGGCGACGAAGCGGTCCAGCTCCTCGAGCACCATCCGGCTGACCAGGAGCAGCTCGAAGCGGTCGGCGAGGCGCGCGACCAGCGGCCGCTCGATCCGCGCGTGTCGGTGCAGATAGTGCGCGAGCCGGAAGCTCCAGCCGAACGCCAGCTGCCGCCTCGCCGCGCGGACATAGCCGAGCCGGCCGCCGGCGCGGGCGCCGTCAATGATCACCTCGGCTTCGGCCAGCAGGCGCTCGAGGATCTGGCGCGAGACCGAGCGTTGCCGGAAGTAGCCCAGGATCAGCTCGCGCTCCTGGTTGGTCACCGCGAACAGGCCGAGGGTGATCCGGTCGCGATCGGCGATCTCGGCATCGAAGGTATTGTGGCCGGTGGCCTCGGCGATCCGCTCCCGATAGGGGCCGAGCACGTCGGCGGTCGGCACCCGGCCGATCCGGTAGTCGCTGGCGGTGCTCCCGATCCCGTCGCGGACGCCGCTGAGTGCCAGCGTCAGGACCTGCTGGCGCAGAGCCTGGTCGATCGGCGACAGCCGGTCGAGCTTCAAAAGGCGCATGACCGGGCGCAGCGTGGTGCCGTTGACCAGGAGGGTGACCAGCACGAAGCCGGTCGCCAGGATCGCGACGAAGCGCTGGATCTCGGGGTCGATCGCACGGTTCTCGGTGACGCCGAGGGCCAGCGCCAGGGTCACGGCGCCGCGCATGGCACCCCACATGATCACGAACTTGTAGCGGTGGCCGATCCGCTGGCCGAGGCGGGCGGCGGTCAACAGCGGCAGCAGGCCGAACAGCACCAGCGCGCGCGCGCCGAGGGCGGCCAGAGCGACAATCGCGATCAGCAACACGTCGTAGCGGTCGATGCCGATCATCAGGCGCGGCACCAGCATCGATGCCAGCACGAACACCAGCGAGCCGGCCCAGAACGACAGCTGCTGCCAGACGTCGTGGAGGAAGGCCCGGTTCTCCGGTGCCAGGCGCCGCCGGCCCTGGGCGTTGACCACGAGGCCCGCCACCACCACCCCGGTCACCCCCGAGACCTCGAACTGGCGCTCGCAAACGGTGTAGACGAGGTAGGGGAGCGCCAGCGTCAGGGTCATCTCGGCGAGGCGCGAATCGCGCAGCCACGGCACCACGGCCATCAGCGCGCGGCCGCCGATCAGGCCGACCAGCGCGCCGCCCAGGGCGGCCTCGAGGAAGGTCAGCGCCGCCTCGCCCAGCGCGGCCTGGCGGCCGGTCACCAGCAGATCGAGAAGGACCGTGAAGATCGCGATCGCGGTCGCGTCGTTGAGCAGGCTCTCGCCCTCGACCAGCCGGGTCAGGCGCGCGGGCGCCCCGAGGTCGCGAAAGATCGCGATCACCGCGGCCGGATCCGTGGTCGCGATGATCGCCGCGAGCAGCAGGCAGGCGACCAGCGGCACCGGCGCCAGCGGCCAAAGCGCCAGCCCGACCGCGAAGGTGGTCGCGAGCACCGCGATCACGGCGAGCACGAAGACCGGGGCGGCGTCCTCCACCAGGCGCCGGACATCGATCGTGAGCGCGGCCTCGAACAGCAGGACCGGCAGAAACACGAACAGAAAGCCGCTCGAGGTGATCGGGAAGTCGAGGATCAGCGCCGCGATGTCGTCGAAGGCGTTGGTCAGCGGCGTGTGCAGGAGGAATCCCGCGCCGATGCCGATGATCACGCCGACCACAGCCAGGAGCACGGTATGCGAGAGGTTGAGCCGGGCGGCAAGCGGCTGCAGCAGCCCGATCAGGACCAGGAGCCCGGCCACGATGAAGAGAACGTGCGGCAGGCTGACGACCAAGCGAACGACCTCCGTCTTCGACGGGCTTCCGCGCCCTGCCCGGCGGCGCGGCGCGGCGGCCGGCAGCGCCGTTGCGGGCTTGTAGCATGAGTGCGCCCGCGAGAGCAGCCCTGGTCACGGGCGCCGCCAAGCGGATCGGCCGGGCGCTGGCGCTCGAGCTGGCGGCGCAGGGCTTCGACGTCGCGGTCCACTACCGGAGCTCAGCCGCCGAAGCGGCCGCGGTCGTGGCGGCGATCGAGGCCCTCGGCCGGCGGGCGGTGGCGCTGGCTGCGGATCTCGAGGACGAGCAGGCGGCGGCGGCGCTGGTCGGGGCGGCCACCGCCGCGCTCGGGCCGCTCACCCTCCTGGTCAACAATGCCGCGATCTTCGACTACGACCGGCCGGAGACCGCCGACGAGCGTCGCTGGGCGCGGCACATGGCGATCAATCTCAGAGCGCCTCTGGTCCTGACCCAGGCCCTGCTCGCCCGGCTGCCGGCCGGCGACGAGGCCAACGTCGTCAATCTGATCGACCCGCGCGTGCTCAACCTGACCCCGCACTACACCTCCTACACGGTCTCCAAGGCCGGGCTCTGGGCGCTCACCCAACATCTCGCCCGGGCGCTCGCGCCGCGGGTGCGGGTCAATGCGATCGCGCCGGGGCCGATTCTGCCGCAACCCGGCATGAGCGCCGAGCGGTTCGCCGCCTTCTGCCGCGCCAATCCGCTCGAGCGCTGTCCGAGCGTCGACGAGATCTGCCGGACGCTGCGCCTGATCCTCGAGGCGCCGGCGATGACCGGCCAGATGATCACCGTCGACGGCGGCCGGCATCTGGGCTGGCTCTTGCCCGGCGAGACCGCCGCGCGCTGATGAAGGTCGCGCTGTTCAGCCAGGACATGTCCGGCGGCACGTTCGGGGCGGTCTTCTCGGGCCTCGCCAACGCGCTTGCGGCCAACGGGGTGAGCGCGATCGATCTTTTGACCGTGCAGGGTGACATGGCGGCGGCTGCGCATCCGTTCCCGGCCGGGGCGCGGCCGATCCGGCTCGCGGGCGGCGGCTCGGCCCGCGCGGTCTGGCCGCTTCGCCGGCATCTGCTCAGCGCCCGCCCGGATGTCCTGATCACCGGCCCGATCATTCCCAACCTGGCCGCGGTGGTCGCCGGCCGCGCGGCGCCGGGTTGGCGAGGCCGGCTGATCCTGAGCCATCACCATCCGGTCGGTCTCGCCCGCGGCCAGAGCTGGAAGAACAGCCTGCCGCTGGTCCGCCTGCTCTACCGCTTCGCCGACGGCTCGTTCGCGGTCAGCCCCGCCGTGCGCGAGGAGGTGATCAGCGTCGCTGGCCTCGATCCGGCACGGGTCGAGTGCATCCCGAACGTGCTGCCGCCGGTCCCGCCGCTGCCCGACGCCTGCCCGCATCCCTGGCTCGCAAAAGACCGCTCGGGCGGGCCGGTGTTCGTCACCGTCGGCCGACTCGAACCGGTCAAGAATCTGCCGCTGCTGCTGGATGCGTTCGCCGCGGTCGCGGAGCCGCTCGACGCCCGCCTGCTGATCGCCGGCAGCGGCTCGGCCGAGGCCGCGCTCAGGGCGCGGATCGCGGCGCAGGGCCTCGAGGGCCGGGTCCGGCTGCTCGGTTACGTGACCACGCCCAGGCCCTACCTCGCCGCCGCCGACGCCTTCGTTTTGGCGTCCAACGAGGAGGGTTTCGGGCAGGTGCTCGCGGAGGCGATGCGCGAGGGCCTGCCGGTGATCAGCACCGATGCTCTGGGGGGCGGGGCGCGCTTTGTGCTCGACGCCGGTCGCGCCGGCATGCTGGTACCGCGCGAGGACCCGGAGGCGCTCGCGCGAGCGCTCGCCGCCATGGCCGACGCCGGCCTGCGCCGGCGCTATGCCGAGCTGGCCCGGGCGCGCGCTCGCTGCTTCGCGCCGCAGCCGGTGGGCGCCGCGCTCCTGCGGTTGATCGAGCGCCTGCCGGCGCGGCGCCAAGGCGCGTTAGGACATCATTAACCTGTGCCGCCTACACCAATGGTGGATCCGAGACCTCGAAGGCCATCCCATGCATATTGATCCGATCGAACAGGCGAGGAGGTTGGCAGACGCGGCGCTCGCCGCGATGGCGCGGCGGCAGATCGCACCGAGTCCCAACCACTATCTGATCTGGTACAGCCATTGCTCCGGCTGCTACCCTGAATTGAGCGAGCGGCTGCGCTTGATCGAGAAGGAGGGCGAGCCGTTCACCGAGGCCCGCCTGTCCGAGCTGCACGAGCGTTTCTTCGGCACCGGCCGCCAGGTCCGCCTGCTCGACCAGACCTGCCAGCGAATCGAGAGCACGATGACCCATCTGCTCGTCGTGGTCGACGGCATGTCCCACGAGGCCACCACATACGGCGACCGCCTGGAGACGTTGAGCGGCGAGCTCGACGAAGCCAAGCCCGCGTCCGAACTGCAGGTCCTGGTCGGCGAGATCGTCGAGGCGACCCGCGACATGCAGGCCTATGCTCGGCGGCTCGAGGCCGAGATGGCGGATTCCTCAGAGCAGATCGAAGGGCTGCGGGCCGATCTCGCGAACGCCCAGCACGAGGCCAACACCGACAGCCTGACCGGGATCGCCAACCGCAAGTACTTCGACTACGAGCTCGGCATCGCCGCGGAGGAGGCGCGGGCGAGCGGCGAACCGTTCAGTCTGCTGTTCGCCGACATCGATCGTTTCAAGCTGTTCAACGACACCCACGGCCACCCGATCGGGGATCAGGTGCTGCGCCTGGTGGCCCAGGTGCTGACGCAATCGGTCAAGGGCCGCGATCTGGCCGCCCGCTATGGCGGCGAGGAGTTCGCGGTGATCCTGCCGCAGACCGGGCTCGATGGCGCCCGCCAGCTGGCCGAGCAGGTCCGCAGGACCGTGGCCGGCAATCGGATCCGTCTGAAGGCGAGCCATCAGGAGCTCGGCAACATCACGCTGTCGATCGGCTGCGTCCAATTCGATCCGCACGAGGCGCTGAGCGAGCTGATCTGGCGCGCCGATGCGGCGCTTTATCAGGCCAAGCGCCGGGGTCGCAATCAGGTGCTGGCGGCGGTCCGCGATCCGCTCGCCGATTCGCCGGCCTGGCGGGACTCGCCCGCGGCGCGGGCGAACGCATAGCGGCTGCCGGGCAGTGCCGCCGCGGTCGCGGCCGCGACCCGCTCGGGCGCCCTCGGCACCGGGCCGGCCCAGGCGGGCGTCGGCTCACGACGGCCGGCGCGGCGCGCCGACGCCTGGCGCAACCAGCTGGTGCAGGCCTCGGCGGGCAGCGGCGGGCAGCTCATGAACGCCTGGACCGCATCGCAACCGCGCCGGCGCAGGCAGGCGAGCTGCTCCTGGCGATCGACGCCTTCGGCGACCACCCGCAGGCCGAGCTCGCGGGCGAGCGCGATGATCGCCCCGACCACGGCCGCCCGCTGGGCGTCGGCCGGCACGTCCTGGTGAAGCTCGCGCGCCAGCTTGAGCGTGTCGAGCACGCCGAGCTGCAGGCCGCGCAGCGAGGTCGGGCCGCGACCGTAGCCATCCAGCGCCAGGCGCACGCCCAGCGCCTTCAGCGCCGCGAGCGCGCTGCCGCCGGCATCCGCAGCGTTGAGCAAAAGCTCCTCGCTGAGCTCGATCTCGAGGCTGCCCGGGGCCAGGCCGGCGGCGTGCAGGTAGATGCCGAGCCGCTCGGTCAGACCGCTCCAGGCGAGCTGCTGGCGCGACAACAGCGGCAAGGCCAGGTGGACCCGGTCGAGGCCCTGGTCGTGCCAGCGACGCGCCTGGCTGCAGCTGGCCTCGAACAGCCAGCTGGTCAGCGCCTCGAGCAGGCCGGTATCCTCGGCCAGCAACAGGAAGCGCTCGGGGCCGATCAGGCCGAGTTGCGGATGGCTCCAGCGGATCAGGGCGGAGATGCCGAGCGCGCCCGGGGTGAGGGTCACCTGGGGCTGGTAGTGCAGCTCGAACTCGCCCTGCTCGAGCCCACGCCGAAGATCGGTCTCGAGCAGCGCGCCGCGGTGGACCCGGCGCTCGAGCTGATCGTTGCTGAAGCGGCAGAGATGGCCGCCCTCGGCTTTGGCCCGATACATCGCACGGTCGGCCTGGTGCACGAGCTCCGGCCCGGTGGGGCCATCGCGCGGATAGAGCGCGACCCCGAGGCTGGCGGTGACCATGACCTCCTGATCATCGACGGTCGCCGGCGGCGCGATCGCATCGAGAAGCTTACGGGCGACCAGGGCGGCGTGCTCGGGCTTGGCCAGATTCTCGATCAGAATGGCGAACTCGTCGCCGCCGAGGCGCGCCACCGTGTCGGTCTCGCGCAAACGGCCCGCGAGACGCTTGGCCATGACCGCCAGCAGGCGATCGCCGGCCAGGTGTCCCAGTCGATCATTGATCGCTTTGAAGCGGTTCAAATCGAGGATCATAACCGCGACCAGGCGTTCGTGGCGCCGGGCCCAGGCGAGGGCGCGCTCCAGACGATCCTGGAACAGCGAGCGGTTGGCGAGGCCGGTCAGTTCGTCGTATTGCGCCAGATGGCTGAGCCGCTCGGCCTGGCTCTGGCGCGACAGAGCGTAGCGAATGCTGCGCTCGAGACGGATCGGATCGAGGCGCTTCTTGTCGAGGAAGTCGGCGACCCCGAGGGCCATCGCCTGCAGGTCGAGCTCGAGGCTGCCGGCGCCCGAGAGCATGATGATCGGGGTCCGAAAGCGGCCCTTCTGCGCCGCCCGCGCGAGCTCCAGGCCGTCGCCGTCAGGCAGGCTATCGGCCAGACAGACGTCGAACCTGCCCGCCCGCAGCCGCTCCAGAGCGGTCTCGAGGCCGTCCGCCCGCTCGATCCCGAACTCGAGATGGGGTGCCGCGCCGAGCCAGGCCCGCGTGGTCCGGAAATCCGCCTCGTCCGCCTCGACCACCAAGATCCGGACCGGCGCTCGCGCCGGTAGTGCCAGCGGCGCCTCCGCAGCCGCTGGAGCGTTGCCCGCCGGGCTCGGCGCCGCCGCAGGCATTCGTTCACTCACCGACAACCACTCGCTCATGGGCTCCGACGGCGCCGCTTGATCGTGAAAAGGACCGGTAGTTGAATTAGCAAGAAACAACATCTATTGCAAAACCATTGAGCGATGTCGACAGCCGATTTGATACATTATCGGGTAAAGTCGCTCGAGCCGGCGTCAGCGAGCCGGTCGCGGAACGGCGGCGATCCTTGCTGTCCCGACCGGCGCGCCCGGCCGGCGCGCCCGGCCGGCGCGCCCCCGCGGCAGGCGGGCGGCTTTACCATTCCTCAACCATAAGGATGTAGGCGCGTGGCTGCGGCACTGCCTTGCGGGATGACCGCCGGCCGCAGGAGAGTCGGGATGCGATCCCTCGCGCGCTACGAGGTGCTGCTGGTCGATGCCGAGCAAGATCATGCGCGCAGGGTCGCGGCCTGGCTCGAGGCCGCGCCGCTGGATGCCTTTCGCACGACCCAGGCAGCGTCGTTCGCGGCGGCGCTGAGCCATCTGGCCGCGACCGCCTTCGACATCGTGCTCCTCGATCTGACGCTGCCGGACGCACCGGGGCTCGCGGCGGTCACCGAGCTGCGGCGGGTCGCGCCCGATCTGCCGGTCCTGGTGCTCAGCCGGTTCGACGACGAGCGCATCGCCCTCGAGGCAGTGCTCAACGGCGCTCAGGACTATCTGATCAAGGGTCAGAGCGACGCCGGCCTGCTGCGGCGCTCGATCCGGCACGCGATCGAACGTCAGCGGGTCGAGCGCGAGCTCAGC
>CAWCRU010000030.1:0-78514 GCA_963798075.1 uncultured Alphaproteobacteria bacterium
GGCGGTGAGGAAGCCGCGCAAGGTCAGCGAGGCGGCCACGAACAGCAGGATCGCGAGCACGAGCACGATCCGCTCCTGGGTCAGGCCGCGGCGCGAGATCAGGCCCTTCATCGGGCGATCGGCCCCGTCTCGTCGGCGGCTGGACGGCGCGCCACTACCGATCTTGCCGTCACCAGCGCAGGAAGATGCCGACGTCGCCCGGCACGCCGCCCGGGAAATCCATGATCTGGGCGCGCAGCTTGTAGCCTTGCGGCTCGAGCTCCTTCTGCCAGAAGTCGTAGGCGTGCCGGGCGTAGCCGGTCAGCGTCTCGGGCCAGGCGGGCTCGTAATTGTTGATCGCGCGGCCGCCGCCGGTGCAGTATTCGCTGGCGAAGCGCACCGCCATGACCTCGCGCTCGCCGCGCTCGGCGGCGGCCTTGACCACGCGGGACACGCGCTCGAACACCTCCGGGTGGAGGTCGCGCGACATGAACGCCTCGTGGAGATGATGACGATCGTCGGCGACCTTGCGCTTCTTCTCGAGCGCCTCGCGCGCCTTGGCCATTTCCTGCTCTTCGGCGATGCGCCTGAGCTGCTCAGGCGTGATCAGACCCTCTGCCATCGCGGTCCTCCTCTGCTCCGGCCAAGCTCGACCCGTCGGGACGAACCGGTCCACCAGTGATCGATTCGGGCGGTCCGGAATCTGCCAGGGAGAGTTCGGATGCGCAACGCTGCGATCTTGTGCGGTCTGCTGGCGCTCGCCGGCTGCAGCGCTCAGACCCAGACGATGGACAAGCCGGTCGCGATCGGCCCGGAGAAGATACGGCCCGCCGAAGGCGAGCAGGGCGCCTAAACCTGCATCGACCCCGACCGCGGCGATCCGCCAACTGACGCCCTGCGCTTTCGACCTGACTCGACGCTCGGCACGATGGAGACGGCGCGCTCTCGCCAAGGCGCGGCCAAGCTGCGCGCCCGGCTGGACGCCCTGCACGCGACCTGAGGCGGGCGGGGTGCGGGGGCTCGGATCGAACTGGTGGGCGCGCTGGGACTCGAACCCAGAACCCGTTGATTAAAAGTTATTGGCGAGGGTGTTCCGGCCGGTTCGGCCAGGTGCCGCAAAACGGCGCTAGAAGTAGGCTTTAAGCCGCTTACATGTTCCAGCTTGTTCCTCGGCGTTCAGGCGCGTATAGAGGGGGTGGCGTTGCCCAACCGTTGCCCAAGGAACCCGCTGATGTCCAGGATCAAGCTTTCGGAGCTCGGCGTTGCCCGGATGAAGCCGCCCGCTACCGGCCGGCTCGACGTGTGGGATTCGGTCCTGCCCGCGTTCGGGCTGCGCGTCTCGGCGACAGGGCGCAAGGTCTGGATCGCCGCGGTCCGCAAGCCCGGCTCGATCAATCCGGTGCGACAGAGCATCGGCACCTATCCGGAGGTGTCCCTGGCCGCTGCCAGGACGGCGGCACGCGCGCTGATGGCGGACCCGGCCGGCGTGGTCGCCGAGACCAAGCGCGCCAAGGCGGCCACGGTCGGCGCCGTGGTCGCCGAGTTCATCGCGCGCTACCAACGGCCGCGGAACCGCAGATGGCGCGATGTCGAGCGCATTCTCGCCCGCGAGCTGGCGCCGTGGGCTGCCCGGCCGATCGCCACCGTAACCCGGCGCGATGTGATCCACCTCCTGGACGTGACCGCCGACCGGGCGCCGGTCATGGCCAATCGGCTGTTGGCACATCTCCGCAAGCTGTTCTCGTGGGCGGTCGAGCGCAGCATCTTGGACGCCTCGCCCGTGGCCGGCATCAAGGCGCCGGCACGCGAGACGAGCCGGGACCGGGTGTTGACCGATGCCGAGCTAGTCGCCGTCTGGCACGCCTGCGACGGGCTCGGGTGGCCGTTCGGCCCGCTGGTGCGCCTGCTGATCGCGACCGGCGCCCGGCGCGACGAAGTAGCGCACATGGCATGGCGAGACTTGGACCTTGATCGCCGCGTCTGGACGCTGGCGGCCACGCAGGTCAAGTCCGGCAAGGCGCATATTGCGCCCCTAAATGATCCGGCGCTGGAGATCATCGCGAGCCTGCCGCGGATCGGCGAGGGGCTGGTCTTCCCGGCCAGCCGACAGGGCAGCACCAACGCGGTGTCCGGTTTCAGCACGGCCAAGCGCCGGCTCGACCAGTTATCGGGAGTGAGCGACTGGCGGCTGCACGACGTGCGACGATCGGTTGCGACCGGCTTGCAGCGGCTCGGCGTTCGCCTCGAAGTCACCGAGGCCGTTCTCGGCCACCTATCCGGGTCGCGGGCTGGCATCGTCGCTGTATACCAGAGGCATGCCTACGAGCCCGAGAAGGCCGCGGCGCTCGCCGCCTGGGGCCGCCACCTCGAAAGCCTGCTCCGACCCGAACCCGCCAAGGTGGTTACGCTGCGCACCGGGAGCTGACCCCGGAAATGGCCACGCACCCGTTCGAGGGCTTTGACAGGCTGCTCACCCAGGCCGCCGCGATCCTCGAGGCCGAGGGGCCGCCCGCCGACTGGCGCAGCAAAGGGCGCAGCTGGTACGCGCAACAGATCATCGTCGCGAACGACCTGATGTTGGCGGCCATCGAGGCCGGCGACGCCCGCCGGGCCGCAGTATGGGGCATCAGGCTCGGCGGGCTGATCGCTGAGGCCGAGGCGCCGGACCTGGACCCGCCGAGGAGCCGGGGCGGCAAGGCTCGCGCTACCGCCACCGCCAAGCAGCGCGCCGCCTGGCGCCGCCAAAGCGCCGCGCTACAGGCGCAAGACCCGACGTTGACCGGCAAGAGCGCGATAGCGCGAGCCATTGACCCGCAGCGTTGGGAGCACATTCGCAAGTTTATTTGAAATAATCTGTCCAGGTGCTTAGCATCTGGACAAGTACAGGGAAAATAGGGGTTGCAGCTCTTCTAATCGCTGCCTAGCTTCGTTTTAGTACTTTGGCGTTACGCCAAAGACCAGGATGCGAGGCTAGTTGATGGCACCGACAATCATCACGCGCAGAGAGGGCCGCCGCCGCGTTGGCGGCATCAGCCGGACGACCGAGCACCGCCTGATCCGGACTGACCCGAGCTGGCCGAAGCCGGTGCAGATCAGCGCCACTTTGACCGGCTACATGGAGGCCGAGCTTACGGCGTGGATCGAGGCACGCGCGGCCGAGCGCGCGCAAGAGCCCGATCGGGCGGCCTGAGCCATGGTCCAGACGTGCCAACGCCGCCCGGTCGGGGGCGGCGCGGCTCTGACTGGCAAAGTCGAAGTCGCCAATCGTACCCCCGCCCCGCGCCCGCCGCAAGACCTCGCCGATCTCGGCATCAAGCTCAAACAGCCGCACCGGATCGGCGAGCACCGCGCCCCTTGCCCGTGGTGCGCTCGCGGTCCCAAGGACGATGCTCTCGCCGTTAGCGTGGAGCCCGACGCCGGCGCCACCTGGTTCTGTCACCGGTGCGAGGCCACGGGCGGGATCGCCGGCGCGAACTGGCGGCCAACTGCTGCACGCGTCTCCCGGGCGCGCCCGCAGGCTCGTCAGGATGCGCCAGGGCGCGCCGGACGATCTACGACCATCGAGCCATGGGCCGCAGCCTTCTGGACGTCCTGCCGGCCGATAGACGATGCGTGCGCCGCCGGACGCTACCTCGCTCGCCGCGGGTGCATGCTGCCTGACTGCGACCCAGAAGAATCCCACCTGCGATGGCGGCCCGATGTTCGGCACCGGACGGGCCACGTCGGGCCGGCGATCGTCGCCATGGTGAGCGACGTCGAGAGCGCCGAGCCGATCAGCCTGCATCGGACGTGGATCACGCCTGACGGCACCGGCAAGGCCGAAGTCGACCCGCCGCGGCTGCTGCTTAAGGGGCATCGCTCAGATGGGGTCTGCCGGCTCTGGCCTGATGCCGAGGTCACGACTGGGCTTGTGCTCGGCGAGGGGATAGAAACCTGCCTTGCCGCCGCTGCCGCCGGCTTGACGCCGGTCTGGGCGACGATCTCGGCCGGCAACCTGTCGAGGTTCCCGGTCCTGCCAGGGATCGAGGGGCTGACCATCCTGGTCGATCACGACCGACCCAATCCCAAGACAGGAAAGCGCGCCGGCATCGAAGCCGCCCGCACCCTGATCGAGCGCCACGCGGCTGCCGGCTTCGATCCTGACCGCGACTTTGCCGTGATCCTGCCGCCGGGCGAAGGCGAGGACGCGGCCGACCTGATGGCGACCACATCATCATGACCAAATTGCACGTCGACCAGGCGACCATGACCGGCGCCGAGTTCGCGAAGAAAGCGGCCAAAGCCAATGGCGCCCAGCCCGGTCTGCCGCCGTTGCGGGCCGTGACGGCATCCGAGCTGCTCGGTCTTGAGCTACCGCCGCGAAAAAGCATCCTGGGCCCGTGGCTCAGCACCAAGTCGCTCGCCATGATCTACGGGCCCCGCGGCGAGGGTAAGACCTTCATCGGGCTCGGGGCCGCGATCGCGATCGCCACCGGCGGCAAGTTCCTCTGCTGGCAGGCGCCTGAGCCGCGCTGCGTGCTCTACATCGATGGCGAAATGCCCGCCGAGGTCATGCAAGAGCGTGTCTCCCGGCTGCTCGGCGGCCAGTCAGCCGAAAACCTCAAGATCATCACGCCCGACCTGCAACTGCGGACGATGCCCAATCTCGCCAGCGAGGAGGGCCAAAACGAGCTTGAGGCGCTGGTCGAGTGGGCCAATGTGGTCGTGGTCGACAACCTCGCATGCCTCTGTCGGTCCGGCGATGAGAACGAACGCCAGCCCTGGCTCATCATGCAGGGATGGATGCTCGGGCTCCGGACCCGAGGTAAGTCCGTGATCGTGCAGCACCATTCGGGCAAGGGCGGCGACCAGCGCGGCACCAGCGCGCGCGAGGATGTGCTCGACGTCGTCGTCAAGCTCAAGCAACCCGCCGACTATCGGCCCGACGAAGGCCTGCGGGCAGAATGGCACTTCACCAAGCATCGCGGCTTCCACGGCGACGATGCCAGCCCGCTGGAGCTGAGGCTGGCCAGCAATGACCGCGGCTTTCATACGTGGACCTGGCGGACCCTGGAGGAAAGCCTCGTCCAGCAAGTCGCCGACCAGTTGAACGAGACCGACATGTCCCTGCGGGACATAGCTGGGGACATGGGGCTGTCGAAATCGCACGTCCACAGGCTCAAGGGCAAGGCTAAGGCCATGAATTTGCTCAAGAGTAAGCTGTCCAAGGAGCTGGGACAATGAGTGGGACAGCCAATGCTCTGTCCCGCTGTCCCACCCCTATATACCTGGGACAGTGGGACAGTCTGTACCCCGCAGAAAGCCTAGGGTCATTGCTGGCCAAAAACTGGGACTGTCCCGCGGGACAAAACCCATCAACCGAAGGTAGCGACAAATGACCCGGCCCAGCCCGACCGTCGTGCAGAGCAACGACCGCTGGGCCGTCGTGATCGGCGGCAAGACGCTCGTCGAGTTCCCGACCAACGGCGCGGCTTGGCGCTGGCTCGACCGCAACGAGCACCGGTTGGCGGCGCTCGCGCCGGAATCGGTATCCAGACCCTCGCCGCCCAGTTCCAACCCGACGACGACCCAGGCTTCTGAACCGCGCCCGAGGGCGCCCAAACCGGAGACCACGACCGATGCTCAGGATCGACACAGGACCGACGGAACCGATCGAGTGGCCGTCACGCGAAGAATGGGCAGTAGGGCGTCGCACCTTCTATGCCGACGAAGTTGCTGATGCGGTCCACGTCTCCGAAAAGCCCGAAGCCTACGGCTCGCCCGAAGAAGTCCAAGCGGTTCTCGCTGAGGCCAAATCACTCTGGGCCGAAATGGGGCGCGAACTGAAGACGCTCGGCCCCGCAATCTCCGACGCCGAATGGCGACGCCTCTGGCGCGAAGCTGGCTCGCGAGAGGCCAAACGAGCCTTAGAAGGCGGTGGCATCGGGAGGAGGATATGCCTGCGCTACGACAGGTCGAGGCTGAACCTCGACATCATCAAGCAGTTGAGCAAAGGATGGTTGCCCTTGGGCAACGACTTCGGCTTTGCCAGCGTCGACAAGAGATTGCCTGTCTTGGCCGAGCTGCAGCGGCGTTATCGAGCCGCCTGGGATGAGGCATTAGAGGCAAAAGAGCGCGAGTATGCGGCGCGCCCCATTGACGATGAAGCTTGGGAGAAGGAGCTGCAACGGCGCGCCAATATCGAGGCGCGACGGAACCGAGTGAACTGCCTGTGACCGCGGAAAAAGAAAGGCCCGAGCGCGCTTGCCGGGCCTCGAAAGTCGAATGAGCTACCACCAATCAAAATGGCGCTGCCGATGCCGCGACGCAAGATGAGCGCCAGTAGCTCCGCCATCCGGCAGCGCCGCCGCCGCGAGCGCGAGCGCGATGGTCGAATCTTGCTCGCTGTTGCAGTCCGCGAGCACGAGCTCGCTCAAGTACTGATCGCCGCCGCGTTCCTTGACCCAGACGACGCCAGCCGCGCAGGCCTCACCCGCGCTCTGGAGAAAGTCATCGAACTGTGGGCCGATGAAAATAACGTCACGCGTGACTTCTAAGATAGTCGCGCATGTGGCAGCTTGGGCTCGCTTCAGGTTGATCCTCGCCCGCGTCGTCTTCCCTCCCGGACGGCGCGGGCAACCTTTACGGAGAGCGCCGCGACGATGAAATCACTTCAAGAATTGGCCGCCAGGGATCGCTACAATGCCGCCGGCGATTTCGTCACCATGGCCCATCTTTTGCTGCGCAGCAACGGCCGCCGGGACGACGCGGCCCGCATGGCTGAACAGACAAAGAACATCTCCCCGAGGGTGATCAACGTCCTCAAGGAAGCCGGCACCCTCTCAACGCTCGGCGGCCTGGTCGACCAAGACATCGTCGCCGCCGGATTTATCGACAGCCTGCGTTCGATTGGCGTTTTCGACGGAATGCTGCCAGCGATGGTAAAAGTTCCGCTCGAAACGCCGGGCGTCCGCGTGACGACAATCGGCATCAGCGCCTACGCAGTCGCCGAAGGCTCACCGAAGCCAATCAGCGAGTTGTTCTTGGGCGCCGAGACGCTGGATCGGTTGAAGGCAGACGCCATCATCGTCGTTTCCGACGAAATCGCCAAGTCGACGACCTCAGGCGCCGCGGCCCTTCTCGCCCGCGAGCTTCGCAACGCCGTGGTTGCCGAAACGGATGGGCTCTTTCTCTCCGTCCTCGCAATCGGCCCGCAACCGGTTGCATCTGCCGGCGCCACGCTAGCCAATGTCGAGACCGACATCCGCACGGCCATGGCTGCCATGTCACTGCACGGCGGCAGTCGGCTGTTCCTGATCGCGGCGCCGCTGGCCGCCCAACGCCTGCGCCTGAAGCTCGCGCTCGCCGGCGCTACTCTCGACCCGGTCACCTTGATTGCCTCCGACCAGCTGCCAGCGCTCGGCAGTCCCGATGAAGATATCGCAATGCTCATCGATGCAAGCGGCATCGCTGCTAATACTCCGCAAGTAGTGCTGGACACGGCCGAGCATGCCGCCATCCAGTTGAGCAGCAGTCCAAGCGCAGGGGCGCAGAACCTCGTGTCTCTGTGGCAGGCGAACTCCAGGGCGCTGCGAGCCTCGCGATACTTCGGCTTCACGGTTTTTCGCGCCGATGCTGCGCAAGTCATTTCCGGCGTCGCTTGGTAAACCGCGATATGAAAGCGACGGACGAGGCCACCCTTCTCGAAGCGGTGGGCCACGCGCTCGGCAAGCTCAGAACTGAACTGCGCGCCCGCGATGACGAAGTTCTCGCTCAGCTCGGCCTGCCGCCGCTCAAGGTCGACCCGGACTTGATGCGGATGCCCGCGGCGGAGTACCGCGCGCTGGTCGCGCGCCCGCGGGTTCGCATTGCTTGCCGCACAGGCCGAAGTTGGTGAGCGCGCCACGGGTCGACCCGGCCTCCGTTGCCAGCATCGCCGGCGCATTGGCCACGCTCGATGCCGACCAGGCTGCCACGATCCTGGAACGAGCCATCGACGCCATCACGGTCGAGATGATGCGCAAAGGCTGGGACGAGGAGACCGCGCTGCGGACGAGCCTACACTTTGGCCGCGCCGTCTTGGCCGAGTGGCAATCGTACCGCCGAGGGACCGTGCACTGAGATGCTCGCCGCCCTCGAAGCGCCCGAGCCGCAGGCGAGCAAGGGCCGGCGCCGGGATCCTCCCGCCCGACGCCGGCCTGCCTCCCCCCAGCTGTTCTACACCCGCCGGGGGGTGGGTCGTTTGTTTGGGTCGCTTCGAGCGTCGACCGCTCCGGGGGCTGTATTTTCTTGAAAACAAGGCTGGCGCTTCGGCGTAGAATGCTTTGGAACCGCGAAAAGGGATCGTGATGCCTCGCAAGACAACGCCGTTGAAACTGGTGGGGCTCGCTTCCGACCAGAGGCCGAAGCCGCCGGCACCGCCGAGGCATTTGGGCGAGGACGGGCGGCAACTATGGCTCGGCATTCAGCACGAGTATTCGATTGACGATCCGGCAGGTTTGGAACTATTACGGCAAGCTTCTGAAGCGGCCGACAGAATAGCGCGTGTGAGAAAGCAAATCGACGAGCAAGGCGAGATGCTGGTGATTAAGGGCGTGCCGCGGGTTCACCCTCTTTGTCAAGTCGAGCGCGACCAACGGTCGTCGCTGGTGCGGTGCCTGCGAAATCTAAATCTGGACACCTCCATCTACCGAATTTTTTGGCGAGGACGGGGTCGCAGGGTGGTGCGCGCGCGAGGAGGTCGTCGATTGCGCTTGGCTTGATGGGCGGTGGCCGGCGCTTGGGGTGGGCCGCTGGATCGTCAGGCGAGGGCTGGCTGGCGTTCCAGCCAGAGCAGGCGGCGCATGTTGTGGACCAGGTTGGCGAGGCCGATCTTGGTCGTGGCCCGGGCGAGGCCAATGGTCCGGACGAAGAGGCCCATCCTGGCCTTCTGCTCGGCGAAGACGTGCTCGATCGGGGCGCGGACCGCCGACTTCTTCGCATTGGCCCGGGCGGTGCGCGCCGCCATCGGCCGGCCCGCCGGCTTCTTGCGGTGGATGTGGCTTTTCAGCATCCGCTGGCGCAGGAGCTCCTCGTTCTTCTTCGAACGGTAGCCGGTGTCGGCCCAGACCGCGCTCGCGGTGTTGCCGGGATCGAGCAGATCGGCCAGCCGGGCTCCGGCATGGGCGGCGGCGTCGGTGACCAGCCAGCGGCGGATCAGCCGGTGGCGGCGATCGGCGCTGATGTGGTTCTGGTAGCCGAACTCGGGAATCGCGAGATCAACCAGCGGTGTTTCGCCGGCGCGGGGCTTCGCCTTGGTCGTCTTGACGGTCCAGCGCGCATCGCGATCCTTCTGGCTGAGCTTGGCCGGCTTGGCCTGCCAAGCCTCTGGCACGCGGCCTTCCTTGAGCGCCTGCTTCTCGGCCCTGGTGTTGCGCTGCCTGGGCGCGGCGACGATGCTCGCGTCGACCAGTTGCCCGGACATCGCGAGGTAGCCTTGGGCGCGGAGCTGCTGGTCGAACCGGGTGAACAGGGCTTCGATCGCGCCAGCCTTGGTCAGCGCCTCACGGAAGGTCCAGATGGTGTTCGCATCCGGCACCGGATCGCTGAGCCCGAGGCCGAGGAAGCGCATCCAGGTCAGCCGGTCGCGCAAGTAGAACTCGGTGCGCTCGTCGGACAGGTTGTTCTGGGTCTGCAGGATCAGGACCTTGAACATCAGGACGTGGTCGAACGGCGGCCGCCCGCCCTTCGACCGGTCGGCGCGGGGCACGGCGCGCTCGAGCTCGGGCCGGAACAGCTCGAAGTCGATCACCGCCGCTAGCCGTTCGAGATCGTCACCCTTCTTTGACAGACCCGCCAGCCGGTCCTCGACGTCGAACATCCCAACCTGCGGCGCCATCCGATCCTCCCTGCGACCCACGCCGCAGTAGATCACATCACGCCCCTCTCGCCCAGGTTTTTGGGGGTGTCCATCTGGATCTTGAGCCGCTGAAGGCTCGCGGTCGGCCGCTTGGTGCAGGTTTCGCGTGATGCCGACGAATCGGACCCGCCGTCTTCGTCAGCGGCTTGATGTTCAGATGCCGGGCTGGGCGCGGCTGCTGCTGGCGGGCGAGGTGCCCAAGCCGGGCGGGCCTGACGAGGCCGGTTTTTTCGGCTGGGCGTTCATGAACGATGCCGTCCCGGGCTTGCCTGCTGCCGACAGCCGCGAGGGCGCGAAGCTCTGGCTGGAGTCCGCCCGTGCCGACGAATAGGGTCCGGCGCGCGAGGTCGCCGACGGCGGACGCGATCACGTACGAGGTGGCCGCGATGTGGCGATGTGGCGATTGGCACGGCGTAAACCGGGCTCTCGCCATCGGCCCGCACGAGACATCGCCGTTCGATGCCCTGGCCCAGCCGCCGCCGTGGAATCAGCCATGGCACGCTTGGGAACGGGCGTCGACATTGCGTGCGGCGCTGCTCGAGGTAGCGGGCAAGCCGGGCAGGCACGATCGGCACGGGCGGCCGTTAGGGCGCGCCAGATGAGCAAGAACCTGCCGCGGGGCGCCTGGCAGGCAACCTGGCCGGTCGAGGTCGAGAAGCTTGAGGCTCGGATTGCGCGGCTTGAAATCGCGGCCGAGGGCCAGATTTGCAACGTCGAGCGGCGGGCGGAGTTGCGGCAGCAGGCGCGCTTGCTCACGGCCGAGCTCGAAGCGGCCAAGGCGGCCGTGCTCGGCGGCGAGATCTATGACATCGCGGCCCCCCTCGAGGATGACCGCGGCCGGCTTCTGCCAGGCGCGCGGCGGGCACAATGATCGAGCTCATCCTGCTCGCCCAAGCGATAGCGTTCGTGTGGGATCTGGCGACCGGGACGCGCGGCGCGGCGGTGCTCGGAGTTTGCGCCGGGATGGTCGCCGGGATCGTGGCGTTCGTGCCAGGGTAGCGGCGCCGGAGCTGATCAAGGGCTGGTCGGAACCCTTCGCTTGACGCGGGCGCCGCTCTAAGCGCAGGGTGTTCCTTGCCTACCTGGGGTAGGCGCCCGCCGCCGGTGTAGTGAGCACCGACGGCGAGCTGACCACCATCGTGAGGTAGCACGACGATGGCTGACCACGACGTTACCCCTGATTCCGCCCACCCGATAGCCGCCAAGCTCGAGATCCTGTTGCCGATAGTGCTGCGGGTTGCGCCCAATCACGCGACCGGGCTCATCGACATCGAGCTGCTGACCGAGCCGAGCGTGCGGCTGGCGCTGACGCCCGAGGCGGCATGGTGGCTTTCGTTGGGCATCGCCCGGGCGACCATGGTGCTACGTGGGCCACGGCCATGACCACGCACCCGGGTGAGCCCGGTCCCCTCGCCGGCATCTTCGAGGTCGCCGAGCCGGTCGCGACCAGCATCGCGCTTCGGGTGCTCGCCGACCACGACAGCGGCCTGGTGCGGCTGGCGCTCGCGGTCCTGCCGAGCGTCCAGGTTGTGCTGGGGCCCGAGGTCGCACTGGAGATCGCCACCCGGCTGGTTGGCACGGTCGCCGAGCTGCGGCATGACCGGAGGCGCCGGCCATGACCGGCCGGGTTGGCGGCGACGGGCATCCGACGTTCTTGTTCTGGCTGCTCGTGCTCGCCGCGCTGTTGCTCGCGAGCGATGCTTGGCGGACCGCCTGGCAGAACGGCCAGCGTCTCGACGTCCTGGAGCAGTCGCTCACCGAGTTGCGGGCAAGCCTGGGGAAGTACGAGTAAGCCTTCCGCGGCCGCACCGCGCCCGCACCGGTGGCACCGCCAGCGGCCGAGGCGGGACCGGGACGGGTGATTGCCTTCGGAGAGGCTGTCGCCCGTCCTAGGGCCTCTGGGCGGGGCCGTTGCCCAATCCGTTGCCCAAGATGCCTGCATAAGCCTTGAAACTGGTGGGCGCGCTGGGACTCGAACCCAGAACCCGTTGATTAAAAGTCAACTGCTCTGCCAATTGAGCTACGCGCCCTGGGAGGCCCGGCCTGCGGTCGGGCCGGTTGGCCGCGATCATCGGCAATCCGCAAGCGGCGTCAAGCCGGCGTGGCCCCGGGCCAGGGCTCGAGGTCGCCTTGCGCCTGGGCGCGGGCCAGCCGGTCCGCGAGCGCCGTCAGATCGCGGCGCTCGATCGCCCGGCGCAGGTCCGCCATCAGCTCCTGGTAATAGAAGAGATTGTGCCACGTCAGGAGCATGGCGCCCAGGATCTCGCCGGCCTTGGTCAGATGGTGGAGATAGGCGCGCGGGTGCTCGGCGCAGACCGGACAGGCACAGGCCGGATCGAGCGGGCGCGGGTCGTCGGCGTGGCGGCTGTTCTTGAGGTTGAGCGGGCCGCAAGCGGGTCCAGGCCTGGGCGGTGCGGCCGGCGCGCGTCGGCAGCACGCAGTCGAAGAGATCGACGCCGCGGGCGACCGCGCCGATCAGATCGAGCGGCTTGCCGACCCCCATCAGGTAGCGCGGCCGGCCCTCCGGCAGCGCCGGCAGGGTCAGCTCGAGGATTTCGAACATCCTGGCCTGCGGCTCGCCGACCGCAAGGCCGCCGATCGCGTAGCCATCGAAGCCCGTCTGCACGAGGGTTTGGGCGGACTCGAGCCTGAGTTCGGGAAAAACGCTGCCCTGGACGATGCCGAACAGGCCGTAGCCCGCGCGCTCGCGAAAGGCGCCCCGGCAGCGACCGGCCCAGCGCATCGAGCGGCGCATCGAGGCGGCGGCGGCGGCGGCGCTCGATCGGCCAGGGGGTGCATTCGTCGAGGACCATGGTCACGGTCGCATCGAGCAGGTCCTGGACCTCGATCGCGCGCTCGGGCGTGAGCTCGAGGCGGCTGCCGTCGAGGTGGGAGGCGAAGACGACGCCCTGCTCGTCGATGGTCCGGCGCGCCGCCAGCGACATGACCTGGAAGCCGCCGGAATCGGTCAGGATCGGCCCCGGCCAGGCCATGAAGCGGTGGAGGCCGCCCAGGCGCGCGATCCGCTCGGCGCCCGGCCGCAGCATCAGGTGGTAGGCGTTGGCGAGGACCATCTGGGCGCCGGTCTCGCGCAGCATGCCTGGCGTCATCGCCTTGACCGTGGCCGCCGTGCCGACCGGCATGAAGGCCGGCGTCTCGACCGGCCCATGCGCGGTCTGCAGCCGGCCGCGGCGGGCCGCCCCGTCGCTCGCGAGGAGCTCGAAGCGGAACCCGCTCATGCCGGCGCCGCCCGGGTGAGCAGGCAGGCATCGCCATAGGAGTAGAAGCGGTAGCGCTGCGCGATCGCATGCGCGTAGGCGCTCCGGATCCGCTCGAGGCCGGCGAAGGCCGCGACCAGCATGAAGAGCGTCGAGCGCGGCAGGTGGAAGTTGGTCAGCAGGCGGTCGACCACCCGGAAGCGGTAGCCGGGCGTGATGAAGAGGCGGGTCTCGCCGGCGGCGGGCTGCAGGCGCGAGGACCGGGCGGCGACCGTCTCGAGGGTGCGCATGACCGTCGTGCCGACCGCGACCACGCGCCTGCCGGCGGCGCGCGCGCCCTCGATCGCGGCGACCGTCTCGGCCCCGAGCTCGAAGCGCTCGGCGTGCATCCGGTGCTCCTCGGTGTCCGGGACCTTGACCGGCAGAAAGGTGCCGGCGCCGACGTGCAGGGTCAAAAACGCATGCTCGATGCGGCGCGCGGCCAGCGCCGCCATCAGGCCGGGCGTGAAGTGGAGCGCTGCGGTCGGCGCCGCGATCGCGCCGGGGTGGCGCGCGAACAGGGTCTGATAGTCGAGCCGGTCCTGCGGGTCGCCCGCCTTCGGCCGCTTGATGTAGGGCGGCAGCGGCATCCGGCCGACCGTCTCGAGGCGCTCGAGCAGCGCCTGGGCGGCGCCGGCGAAGGCGAGCGTCACCTCGCCGTCTTCGCCCTTGGCCAGGACGTCGGCGGTGAGCCCGGCTTCGAACTCGACGCGATCCCCCGCCCGCAGGCGCTTTGCCGGGCGCGCGAATGCCCGCCAGCGGGCGGCGCCCGCGGGGCTCTCCGGCTGGTGCAGGGTGACCTCGACGGCAGCGGTCCCCCGGCGGCCCTCCAGGCGCGCCGGGATCACCCGGGTGTCGTTGAGGACGAGCAGATCCCCGGGCTCGAGCAGGAAGGGGAGGTCGCGGACCTGCCGGTCCTCGAGCCCGCGGCCGTCTGCCACCAGGAGCCGGGCGGCATCGCGCGGCGCCACCGGATGCTGCGCGATCAGCGCGGGCGGCAGGGCGAAATCGAACAGCTCGGTGCGCATGGCGGGCGGCAATCTGCCGGATGCGCGGCCTCTTGCGAAGGGGGCTCGGGCTTGCCAGTTTCGGCCGGCCGGGGGTCGGCCGCGGGGAAGCCCAGTTTCGGCCGGCCGGGGTCGGCCGCGGGGAAGCGATGGCGAGCATCAGTGCCGGTCTGCTGCCGTATCGCCGGCGCGACGGCGCGCTCGAGGTGTTCCTGGTGCATCCGGGCGGGCCGTTCTGGGCCCGGAAGGACGCCGGTGCCTGGTCGATCGCCAAGGGCGAGATCGGGCCGGACGAGGCGCCGCTCGTGGCCGCCAGGCGCGAGTTCGCGGAAGAGACCGGGCTCGCGCTGACCGGCGAGGTGATCGCGCTTGCGCCGGTCCGCCAGGCGGGCGGCAAGCTCGTGCACGCCTTCGCGATCGAGGCCGATCTCGACCCCGCGGCGATCGTCAGCAACCGCTTCACGATCGAATGGCCGCCGCGCTCGGGCGAGCGGCGCGCGTTTCCCGAGATCGATCGCGCCGGCTGGTTCGGGCTCGAAGCGGCGCGAGGCAAGCTTTTGCGCGGCCAGCTGCCCCTGCTCGACGACCTTTGCGCGCGTCTGCGGCCGTGAGCGAGCGCCCGCGTCGCCTGTGGCCGGCGGCCGCCGTGCTGCTGGCGCTCGCGCTGGCGACCATCGTCGTCTGGGTCTATGCGCTCGCCGCGGCGATGCCGCTGCCCGGCTTCGAGCTGTCGGTCGCAGGCGTCGAGGCGGAGATCCGGGCGTTCGGCATGTGGGGGGTCGCGGCCTCGATCCTGCTCATGGTCCTGCACAGCTTCGTGCCCTTCCCGGCGGAGCTGGTCGCGATGGCCAACGGCATGCTCTTTGGGCCCGTCTTCGGGACCTTGATCACCTGGGCCGGCGCCATGCTCGGCGCCCATCTCGCCTTCGGGCTCGCGCGCTGGCTGGGGCGGCCGTTCGTGCGCGCCGTCGTCAGCGAGCGCCATCAGGCCGCGATCGAGCGCTGGGCGGAGCGCCAGGGCGGCGGCGTCCTGCTCTTCAGCCGCCTGGTGCCGGTGATCTCGTTCAACCTGATCAACTATGCCGCCGGCCTGACCGCGATCTCGTGGTGGACCTTCACCTGGGCGACCGGCATCGGCATCCTGCCGCTGACCTGCCTGATGGTGGTGGTGGGCGACGGCCTGTGGTCGGGCAACGCCGGTCTCTGGCTCTGGCTGATCGCCGCCGCCGGCATCGGTTGGCTCGTGTGGTGGGCGCTCCTGGTCCGCGGCCGGCGCGCAGAGGGCCACCGCTGACGCCCGAGCACAAAAGCCTTATCGGAGATCTTTCGGTGATTGTTCGTGCACCCGAGTATGCTTTGTAAACGAGCTGTAAACTACGAAAACTTTTCAAGAACTGAGATGCTTCGACCTCGCCGCCCGACCGGCGGCCGTCAGCCAGACAGAGGTCGATCATGATTGCCATCCGCCCGGTCTTCGCGTTCGCTCTCCTGGTCATCGCCAGCACCGCGGCGCAGGCGGGATTGCCGGCGGCTGCGCCCGCCGGGTCGGCCGCGGCCGGCATCGAGAGCACGCCGCCGAGGCTCGATCTCGGCCTCGACGAGGTCAACTACGGGGCGGCCGATGGCCAGGCGCGGACCGCGCCCAGCACCTTCGCCGACGAGCGCCCTGCCCCGGCGCCCGACCGGTCGCTGGCGCACTACCTCAATGCCCCGGCACCCTACGGCCGGCTCCTGCCGCAGTCGATCGACGATCGCGGCATCGGCTACCGCCTCTGGTTCTAGCCGGCGTCGGCCCCGCGCCGGCCCCGCGGCCGCCCCGCCAAGCACCCGCCCTTGACGCGATCCTTGGGCGGGCGCTTGATAGCCGGGCAGATCACAAGGCTCGGGCGGCCCGACATTGCAGAGCTACCGGCGGCCGGACTCGGTTGCAGACGCGCTCGAGGCGCTCGCCACAGCACCCCGGACCGTGCTCGCCGGCGGCACCGACTACTATCCGGCGCGGGTCGGCAAACCCTGCGACGAAGCGATCCTCGACATCACCGGGCTCGACGCGCTGCGCGCCATCGAGGCCCATGACGACCACTGGCGCCTCGGGGCGCTGACCACCTGGAGCGCGCTCGCGCGCGCCGAGCTGCCGCCCTGGTTCGCGGGCCTCAAGCTCGCCGCGCGCGAGGTCGGCGGCGAGCAGATCCAAAACGCCGGCACGCTCGGCGGCAATCTCTGCAACGCCTCGCCCGCGGCCGACGGCGTGCCGCCGCTGCTCGCGATGGACGCCCTGGTCGAGCTCGCCTCGCTCGAGGGCATCGAGCGCCGGCCTCTGGCCGAGTTCCTCCAGGGCAACCGCCGGACCGCGCGCCGGCCCGGGCAGCTGCTGACCGCGGTGCTGGTCCCCAAGCCGCAGGCGGCCCGCGCCGGCGGCCACTTCTTGAAGCTCGGCGCCAGGCGCTACCTCGTGATCTCGATCGTGATGGTGGGCGCCACCCTCGAGGTCGCAGCCGACGGCCGGGTGGCGGCGGCGCGCATCGCGGTCGGCGCCTGCACGCCGGTCGCCCTACGCCTTGCCGCGGCGGAACGGGCGCTCGCCGGCCAGCTCTGCGGGCCGAGCCTCGGCACGCTCGTCCAGCCCGAGCATCTGGCCGGGCTGGCCCCGATCGACGACGTCCGGGCGAGCGCCGGCTACCGCAGCGACGTCGCCTTGACGCTCGTGCGCCGGACCCTTTGCGAGCTGGGGGCGCGGCTGTGAGCGCCACGGCACCGACTGGACCCGGCACCGCCGGAAGCCCGCGCGGGGCCGTCGGGTTCGTGGTCAACGGCCGGCCGGTGCGGGTCGTCGCGGCGCCGATCAAGCGCCTGAGCGCGGTGCTGCGCGACGATCTTGGCCTGACCGGCACCAAGATCGGCTGCAACGCCGGCGACTGCGGTGCGTGCACGGTGCTGCTCGATGGCGCCCAGGTCTGCGCCTGCCTCGTGCCGCTCGGCCAAGCCCGGGGCCGGTCCCTGACCACGGTCGAGGGGCTCGCGCGCGATGGCCGCCTTGCCCCGCTGCAGCTTGCCTTTCAGCGCCATGGTGCGGCCCAGTGCGGGATCTGCACGCCCGGCATGCTGATGGCGGCGAGCGATCTCCTGGCGCGCGATCCGCGCCCGGATGCGGCGACGGTCATGGATGCGCTGGGCGGCGTGCTCTGCCGCTGCACGGGCTATCAGAAGATCGTCGAGGCCGTGCTCGACGTTGCCGGCGGCGGCGCGGGACCCGAGCCCGCGGCCGGTGCCGCGGTCGGCGCCCGGCTCGGCAAGGTCGACGGGCGGGCAAAGCTCACCGGCCGCGAGCGCTACGGCGCCGATGCCATTCCGAAGGATGCGCTCTGGCTCAAGGTGATCCGCTCGCCGCACGCCTGCGCCGCGTTCGAGCTCGGCGACCCGGCGCCGCTGCTCGCCCGCCACCCGGGCCTGGTCCGCGTCCTGACCGCGGCCGACATCCCCGTCAACCGCTTCGGCATCTATCCGGACCTCAAGGATCAACCGGTGCTCGCGGAGGGTAGCGTCCGCTTCCGGGGCGAGGCGGTTGCGGCTCTCGTGGGCGAGCGCGCGGCGCTCGAGAGGGTCCGGGACGATGAGGTGCCGATCCGCTGGCGGGCTCTTTCGGCAGTGACCGGTCTCGATGCGGCGACCGCCGAGGGCGCACCCCTGGTCCAGGCGGACAGGCCCGGCAACCTTTTGATCGAGGGCGCGGTGCGCGCGGGCGATGCCGAGGCGGCGCTCGCGCAGGCCGCAGCGCTGGCGGAGGGCTGCTTCACCACGGCCTTCGTCGAGCACGCCTACATCGAGCCCGAGGCCGGCTGGGCGCTGCGGGCCGGCGAACGGGTCGAGATCCACGTCACGACCCAATCGCCCTACATGGACCGCGACGAGACCGCGCGCGTGCTCGCTATCGCGCCCGAGCGCGTGCGGATCGTGCCCACGGCCTGCGGCGGCGGCTTCGGCGGCAAGCTCGATCTCTCGGTCCAGCCCCTGCTCGCGGTCGCCGCCTGTCTGGTCGAGCGGCCGGTAGCCCTGGTCTACGAGCGGCCCGAGAGCATGGCCAGCACGACCAAGCGCCATCCGGCCAGGATCAGGGCGCGCCTCGGCTGCGATGCCGAAGGCCGGCTCATGGGCTTTGCGGCCGATGCCGATTTCGACACCGGCGCCTACGCCTCCTGGGGGCCGACCGTGGCCGGGCGCGTGCCCGTGCATGCCTGCGGCCCCTACCGCGTGCCGCATGTCCGGGCGCGCGGCCGGGCGATCCTGACCAACGCGCCGCCGTCCGGTGCCTTTCGCGGCTTCGGCGTGCCCCAGGCGGCGATCGCCCACGAGGCCCTGATGGACGATCTGGCGCTGAGGCTCGGCGTCGACCGGCTGCGCTTGCGGCTGCGCAACGCGCTGCGGGCCGGCGATCGGACGGCGACCGGGCAAAGGCTCGAGGCGAGCGTCGGCCTCGTCGCCTGCCTGGAAGCGCTCGAACCCCACTGGCAGGACCTCCTCGCCCGGGTCGAGGAATTCAACTCAAGTTCGAGCAAGACCCGGCAAGGTATTGGGATCGGCTGTATGTGGTACGGGATCGGCAATACCGCTTTGCCCCATCCCTCGACCATCCGGCTCGGACTGACCCGGGCTGGCCGGCTGATCCTCTACAGTGGTGCCCTCGACATCGGCCAGGGCTCGAACACCATCCTGGTCCAGATCGCGGCCGATGCGATCGGTCTGCCGGTCGACCGGTTCGATCTGGTGACCGGCGATACCGACCGCACGGCCGATGCCGGCAAGACCTCGGCCTCGCGCCAGACCTTCGTCTCCGGCAAGGCGGCCGAGCTCGCCGCGCAGGACCTTCGCGCACTGATCCTGCGGCGCCTCAACGCCGGCCCGGACGCGATCCTGGCGCTCGCGGACGGCATGGCGATCGTCTCATGAATCGGGGCGCGAGCAGCGGCTCGATCTCGGCCGGCTCGAGGCGGACGGCGATGGCGTCGTCCTGCTCGGCGAAGGCCATTTCGACCCGCCGAGCGCGCCCTTGGACGAGGACGGTCAGGGCAGCCCCTATCCCACCTACGCTTTCGCCGCCCAGATCGCCCACGTCGAGGTCGACCTCGAGCTCGGCACGACCGGAGTTCGGAAAATCATCGCCGCCCACGACGTCGGCCGCGCCATCAACCCGACCCAGGTCGAGGGCCAGATCCAGGGCGGCGTCGCCCAGGGATTGGGCATGGCGCTGATGGAGGAGTACCTGCCCGGGCGGACCGAGAACCTGCACGACTATCTGATCCCGACCATCGGCGACATGCCGCGGGTCGAGGTGATCCTGATCGAGGACCGGGAGCCCCAAGGCCCGTTCGGCGCCAAAGGCGTCGGCGAGCCGGGTCTGGTGCCGACCGCGCCCGCGATCCTTGGCGCCATCCGCCACGCGACCGGGGTCCGGATCACCGAGGTGCCGGCCCTCCCCCATCGCCTGCGGGCAGCGATCCTGGCAAAGGGATACGTCGATGGCTGAGGCCGCTTCGGTCGTCCGCTGCGATGCCTGCCCGGTGCTCTGCCGGATCCGCGAGGGCAAGGCCGGCGCCTGCGACCGCTACGCCAATCTCGACGGCAAGCTCGTGCGGGTCGACCCGCTCGTGGTGACCCGGCGCGCCGAGACGACGGTGCCGTTCTTCGAGGGGGCGGGCGAGTGGGATGGCGCCTTGGTCCGGGGGGCGGAAAATTTCGTCACCGGGATCGGCGCCGGCACGACCTATCCGGACTATAAGCCCGCGCCCTTCATCGTCGGCGCCAAGGTCGACGGCGTCGACATGGTGACCGTGGTGTCGGAGGGGATCTTCAGCTACTGCGGGCTGAAGGTGAAGATCGACACCGACCGCTTCCTCGGCCCCGAGCGGGCGGCGGTGCGCTGCGACGGCGAGCCGATCGGCCACGTCACGACCGCCGAATACGGCTCGCAGATGCTGGCGCTGGGCGGCGTCCGCCATCTGACCGGCGGCAGCAAGCGCGAGGGCACGGTCACCTGCCGGGCGATGCTCGACCTCTGCTCGCAAAGGCCCGTCGAGGTCGAGGTCGAGGACGGCGCCAAGGTCGTCCTGCAGGCGGGCGCCCCGCCGGTCGTCAACGGCGTCCAGGAGCAGCGCATGCGGGTCGGCTGCGGCTCGGCGACGATCGGGATCTTCGCCCAGCAGTGGCACGGCCACGCCGACGAGGTGATCGTGGTCGACGACCACATCACGGGCGTGCTCTCCGAGCACCAGGCCGGACGCTTTCTCGAGATGCCGCCGGCCGGGATCCGGGTGCGCGGCCGCAAGTCGACGCCCGGGCGCTATTTCCAGGTCGCGGAGCCCGGGCTCGGCTGGGGCGGGACCGGGGTCAAGGATCCGCTCGAGATCATCGAGCGCATCGAGGCCAAGGTCGCCTGGCCCGGACTTCGGCTGCTGATGGTCTCGACCACGGGCGAGGATGCCGCCTGGTACGTGCTCGACGACCAGCTGCGGCCGGCGCCGGCGCCGATGCCGGCGGCGATCGCGCGGGTGGTCGAGCGGATCGCCGAGAACTGCGAGCCGGCGCTGACCACGGTCCTGTTCATGGCCGGGGCCGGTGGCTCCTTGCGCGCGGGCGTCACCGAGAACCCGGTCCGCCTGACCCGCTCGGTCAGGCAGGCGCTGACGCGCGTCACCTGCGGCGGCGCCCCGGTCTACGTCTGGCCGGGCGGCGGCATCACGATCATGGTCGATGTGAGGCGCATGCCCGAGGGCTCGTTCGGCTACGTGCCGACGCCGGCGCTGGTGGCGCCGATCGAGTTTTCCTTGACGCGCGCGGACTATGCGGCGCTCGGCGGCCATCTCGCCAGCATCGTGGCGCTCGAGGACGTGCTCGCGCAGCGGCACCTCACGACCCAGCCCTGGAACCAGCAGAATCCGTGGCCGGTGCGGCCGCGGCGGCCGCTCGTCGAGGAGACATGAGCGGCCAGGCGCAGGCGGCACTGCTCGCCGACGGCAAGCGCCTCCACCTGCAGCACGGGCCGATCGACATCATCGCCGAAGCGTTCGCTGACGAGGACGAGCGGCGACTGGCGTACGGGCAGGCGGTGGCGCGGTTTGCAACTATCCTGGCCGAGCTGGTGGCCGAGCTCGGCCCGCTCCGCCAGCCGATCACCGACGCCGGGCTCGCGGTTGCGGGGCCGGTCGCAAGGCGCATGGTGGCGGCCGTCTGGCCGTACCGGCAGCACTTCGTGACGCCGATGGCGGCGGTCGCCGGCGCGGTCGCCGACGAGGTGCTGGGCGCCATGGTCGCGGGCCGCAGCCTCGCGCGCGCCTACGTCAACGACGGCGGCGACATCGCGCTCCACCTGGCGCCGGGCGAGCGGCTGCGGGCGGGACTGGTCGCCAATCCGGACGCGCCGGCGCTGGCCGGCCGGCTCCTGCTCGACCACGCGCTGCCGGTCCGCGGGCTCGCGACCTCGGGCTGGCGGGGGCGCTCGTTCTCGCTCGGGATCGCCGATGCCGTGAGCGTGCTGGCGGCGACTGCGGCCGAGGCCGATGCCGCCGCGACCCTGATCGCCAATGCGGTCGACTGCGACCATACGGCGATCGCGCGTTCGCCCGCGAAGCTCTTGCGCGAGGATACGGATCTCGGCGATCTTCCGGTCACGGTCGCCGTCGGCCCGCTGCCGCAGGCGGCGATCGAGCGGGCGCTCGCGGCTGGCGTCCGGCGCGCCGACGGGTTCCGCAAGGCCGGGCTGATCCATGCCGCGGGCCTCGTGCTCCAGGGCCGGGTCCGCATCGTCGGCCCGCTGGGTACCGAGCACGGCTTGATGATGGCGGGAGATTGAGGGTCTGGGGGGCTAAGGGTTTGGGGGCTGAGGGTGGCCGGATGAACGATCTGATCCAACTGCGCAAGATCGCGATGCACTTCGAGGAGATCTATCACGAGGGCGGCCCGCCGCCGGCGCAGCCCCTGGTGCGCGCCGCGATCCTCGCGGTCGCGCGCAACCCCTATGCCGGCCGCTACGTCGAGGACCTGATGCCGCTCATGGAGGCGCTGCAGCCGCTGGGGGTCGAGCTCGCCAGGCGCCTGATCGATGCGCTGGGCGGCCATCCCGAGGCGATCCAGGGCTACGGCAAGGGGGCGATCGTCGGCACCGCGGGCGAGCTCGAGCACGGCGCGCTGTGGCATGCGCCGGGCGGCTACGCGATGCGCGACGCGCTGGGCGATGCCAAGGCGATCGTGCCCTCGACCAAGAAGATCGGGACCCCGGGCGCCCGCCTGGATGTGCCGATCACCCACATCAAGGCCTCCTACGTGCGCAGCCACTTCGATGCGATCGAGGTGGGCGTCGCCGACGCGCCGCGCCCGGACGAGATCGTGCTGGTGCTGGCGATGACGACGGGCGGCCGCATCCACGCCCGCGCGGGCGGGCTCAAGGCGTCCGAGATCAAGGGCGAGGACGGCCTGCGCTGAGGCGGGGGCCGCTGCCGCGACAGGGCAAAGACCACGGAGGGCATCGCGATGATCGGGCGGACTTTCCTGCAGGGCGCGGCAGCCGCGGGTCTCGTGCTGCTGCCGCTCGCCGCGCTCGCGGCCGAGCCGGTCAAGGTCGGCGAGATCAACAGCTATTCGCGGTTTCCCGGGTTCACGCTCTCCTACCAGAAGGGCTGGCAGCTGGCGGAGGAGGAGGTCAACGCCGCGGGTGGCGTGCTGGGCGGCCGGCCGCTCGACGTGCTCTCGCGCGACGACGGCGGCGATCCCTCGCAGGCGGTGACGCTCGCCAACGAGCTGGTCGCAGGCGAGGGCGTGGCCTTGCTCGCCGGCACGTTTCTTTCCAACGTCGGCCTTGCGGTCGCCGACTTCGCGAACCAGAAAAAAGTCCTCTTCATCGCCGCCGAGCCGCTCTCGACCAAGCTCACCTGGGAGCAGGGCAACCGCTACACCTGGCGCCTGCGGCCCTCGACCTACATGCAAAACGCGATGCTGGCCAAAGCCGCGGCGGACATGCCCGCGACCCGCTGGGCGACGATCGCCCCCAACTACGAATACGGCCAGTCCGCGGTCGCCGAGTTCAAGAAGCTGCTCGGTCGCAGAAAAGCCGGACGCGAAGTTCGTGGCCGAGCAATGGCCGGCGCTGGGCAAGCTCGACGCCGGCCCGACCGTGCAGGCGCTGGCCGCGAGCCGAGCCGGCAGGCCATCTACAACGCGACCTTCGCGGGCGACCTCGTCAAGTTCGTGCGCGAGGGCACGACGCGCGGCCTGTTCGATGGCCGCGAGGTCGTGAGCCTGCTCACGGGCGAGCCCGAATACCTCGACCCGCTCGGCGCCGAGGCGCCCGAAGGCTGGCTGGTCACGGGCTACCCGGTCACCGAGCTCGACACCCCCGCCCACACCGCCTTCCGAACCGCCTTCGAGGCCAAATGGCACGAACCGCCCAAACTCGGCGCCGTAGTCGGCTACGCGATGATCCACTCGATCGCCGCGATGCTCGACAAGGCAGGCTCGACCGACACGGACGCCATGATCCAGGCGATGGCGGGCCTCGAGGTCGAAACTCCGTTCGGAAAAGTCACCTGGCGCGCGATCGACCACCAGTCGACCATGGGCGCCTTCGTCGGCCGGATCGCGCTCAAGGACGGCCACGGCACCATGACCGACTGGCACTACGTCGACGGCGCCGACGTCATGCCCAGCGACGAGGAGGTCAAGGCGCTGCGGCCGTCAAAGTGAACCCCACTGGCATCGCGAAGCGTCTACAAAAAGGTTACACCATTTTTTGACCGACATCCCGCTTGCCTTCTCATTGCCTGAGCGCGATGTTGAGAGAGACTAAGATCGTTAACGGCTCATCCGATCGATGGCGGCTCGATGAGATGTTTCTCGGGACCCGCGAAGCTGTGCGTGGAACTGCGATGAGCGAGAAAGAACGAACGATCCGACTTACGCAACCGGAAATTCAAGAGCATATCGAAGCGGGGTTGGAAAATTTGCGCGACTTGTGTCGAATATACGATGAAGGACGCCCATACGTTTCTTTTTCCATGGCGACTGAGGTCAAACGCATCCTAGACAGCAATTCATATACACGTCGCGTTCGAGGGGTTAAGAACTTCCCGACACCCAGAGGTAGAAACGACAAAGGAAATTTGGTGGTAGAAGCAAAGTTGATTGTTGTTAGGTTCGGTGACAACCCACCTGTAGCAGATTTTCTGCCAAAATATCAGCGCGACCGAGTAGAACCAGTATTGCTGACCTTTCGGGAATGGTGGAATAGAGATATAATCCATCGAGCGAGCGCCGCACCTCCTGGAACGCCTCCCGATATGATACCCTTGCGTCTGGAGCAGCAGATCCCTTATGACAAACGGAAAACATTAGTTCGGCGAATCTTTGTTGCAATGATGCGCGACAAGCTCGGAGCACATCTGGATGATGAAATACCGGAAACGCTAGATGTTCTTCAGAAATCTCACTCGTTCGGGGTTAGCCTAGCCGTAACGACACCGGCAGGAGAATTTGATACCTTTGACGGTACTTTGCCTGTCAGAACAGGTCCAGCCGCTGCAATGATGCGACAGATCAGCCAAGAGGTCATGGTCGCCTACGGCCTTGCGGAGATCTGGGAGAGTCACCAGGCGATTTCAACCCCATAGCTAGGCGGGAAGCGGCGCCTATGGCGTCAGGAAGGAGGAACGAGAAAAAGGGGTCGGGACTGTGGGTCAGGGCTCTTTATGGATCACGCCCCGGCTGCGCCGGTGCGCTGGAATTCGGCGTGGATCTCGAGGGTGACCTCGTCGCCGACCGCGGGGGCGTAGGCGCCGAGGTCGAAGGTCGAGCGGAGGAGCTTGCCGGTGGCGGCGAAGCCCAGGGTGTAGCGGCCGGTGAGCAGGCTGTCGGCGCCGCCGTTGAAGGTGACGTCGAGGGTGATGGGGGCGCTTGTGCCGTGCAGGGTCAGGTCGCCCGTGACCTGGCCGGTCTTTTCGCCGGTGAGGGTGATGGAGCGGCTCTCGAAGCGGGCTTGCGGGAAGCGGGCCACGTCGAACCAGTCGGGGCCGCGCAGGTCCTGCTCGAACTTGGGCAGGTTGAGGTCGATGCTGGCGGGGTCGATCAGGACCGTGAGGTGGGCGGTTTCAGGGTGCTTCGGGTCGAAGTCGAGCGCGGCCTCGAAGCGGTCGAAGCGGCCGACCAGCTCGGAAAAGCCGAAGTGGTCGAGCTTGAACAGCAGCGAGGCGTGCTCGGGGTCGAGGGTGTAGGCGCCGGCCCGCAGCTTTTCGGGTGCGACCGTCTGGTTGTGCGAGGGCAGCAGATGGCCGCAGGCCCCGAGCATCAGCGCGAGCCCGAGGCAGGCAAGGCGGCGCCGGTCGGGCAGCGGCGGGCGGCATGGCATGGCGTCTACTCCCGGTCGGGTTCACTGTCGGCTTTGTGCTTCGGCTTGCGCGAATAGCGGCGGCGGTTCTGCTCCTTGCGCGCTCGGAAGGCCGCCTCCCGCAGCGTCCGCGCGATCGGGTTGCGGCGTCTTGCGGCCTGCTCGCGGCGGGTCTTGATGCGTCTCGTCATCCTGGCGTGCAAGATGCATTGTGGCGGGCGCCCTCACCCCGAACGAGCGCCCCTCGAACGAGCGTCATGAGCTTCCTCATCATCCAGTTCCTGAACGGTTTGGCCAGCGCATCCTCGCTGTTCCTGGTGGCGGCCGGGCTCTCGATCATCTTCGGGGTGACCCGGATCCTGAACTTCGCCCACGGCTCGTTCTACATGCTGGGCGCCTATATCGCGGTCAGCCTGACCGCGAGGCTGGGCGGCGCGAGCTCGGGGCTGGGCTTCTGGCTCTCGCTCCTGCTGGCGGCGGCCATCGTGGCCCTGATCGGCGCCCTGGTCGAGGTCCTGCTGCTGCGCCGGATCTACCGCGCGCCGGAGCTGTTCCAGCTGCTCCTGACCTTCGGCGTCGTGCTGATCGTGGGCCAGCTCGTGGTCATGATCTGGGGGCCGGATGCCCTGATCGGGCCGCGCGCACCCGGGCTTACCGGCTCGATTGCGATCGCTCGGCCAGCGCTTTCCGCAATACGAGCTCGTGCTGATAGCCCTGGGGCCTGCGGTCCTTGGCGCGCTCGCCTGGCTGTTCGCCCGCACCCGCTTTGGCATCCTCGTGCGCGCCGCGACCCAGGACCGCGAGATGGTGGGAGCGCTCGGCGTCGACCAGGCCAGACTGTTCACCGCCGTGTTCGCGCTCGGCGCCGGCCTTGCCGCGTTCGGCGGCGCGCTGCAGCTGCCGCGCGATGCGGTCAGCCACGACATGGACCTTCGGATCATCGTCGACGCCTTCGTGGTCGTGGTGGTCGGCGGCATGGGCAGCGTGCTCGGCGCCTATCTCGCAGCGCTCCTGATCGGCGAGCTGACCGCATTCGGGATCTGGGCGTTCCCCGAGATCACGCTCGTTCTGACCTTCCTGATCATGGCGGTGGTCCTCGTGGTCCGGCCCTACGGCCTGCTCGGCAGGCCGGAGCTGACCCAAGGCGGCGGCGGCCGCGCCATCCCGCCGCCGCTGCGGCCCCCCGACCGGCGCCTGCGGCTGGCGCTGGCCGGGATCGTGCTGGCCCTGCTGCTGGCGCCGCTCGTGATCGGCAGCTATGCGCAGTTCCTCTTGATCGAGATCTTCTGCCTCGCCCTGTTCGCCCAGAGCCTGCACTTTCTGGTCGGCCCCGGCGGCATGACCTCGTTCGGCCACGCCGCCTATTTCGGCCTCGGCGCCTATGCTGCGGGCCTGCTGGTCAAGCATCTGGCGCTGCCGATGCTGCCGGCGCTGCTGGCAGCCCCGGTCGTGGCCGGCCTCGGCGCGCTCCTGTTCGGCTGGTTCTGCGTCCGCCTCGCCGGCGTCTATCTCGCCATGCTCTCGCTCGCCTTCGCCCAGATCGTCTACGCGATCGTCTTCCAGTGGGAAGGCCTGACCGGCGGCGACAACGGCCTCGTCGGCATCTGGCCCTCGGCCTGGGCGAGCTCGACCCTGGTTTATTACTATCTCGCTTTAATTATCAACCTCAGTGCTCTGATTTTGTTGAGACTGTTCGTCTTTGCGCCCTTCGGGCTCACGCTCCGGGCGGGCCGCAATTCGCGGCTGCGCGCCGAGACGATCGGCATCGACGTGCGCACCCACCAATGGCTGGCGTTCGCGATCGCCGGCAGCTTCGCGGGGCTGGCGGGCGGCGTGCTCGCCTTCCTCAAGGGCACGATCGATCCGGGCTGGCTCGCGATCCCGCAATCGATCGACGGCCTGGTCATGGTCCTTTTGGGCGGCGTCCAGACGCTGGCCGGGCCCGTGATCGGGGCCGCGCTCTATCATGGTCTGGCGATCTGGCTCGCGGCGCTGACCCGCCACTGGCCGCTGATCGTGGGCCTGATCATCGTCGCCCTCGTGCTGGCCTTCCCCGAAGGCATCGCGGGCTCCCTCCGGCGCCGGCGCGGCGGGGCCGGGGCGGCCTGATGGCGGTCCTCGAGGTCCGGGGGCTCGCGAAGGCGTTCGGCGGCGTCCAGGCGGTCCGGGGCGTGAGCTTCGAGCTCGCGGCGGGCGAAATGCTGGCCCTGATCGGGCCGAACGGCGCCGGCAAGACCACCTGCTTCAACTGCCTCAGCGGCCAGCTGCGCCCGGACGCCGGCAGCGTCCGCCTGCACGGCCGCGAGCTGGTCGGCCTCTCGCCCCGCGGGGTCTGGGCGCAGGGCGTCGGCCGGACCTTCCAGATCACCCAGACCTTCGGCTCGCTGACCGTGGCCGAGAACGTCCAGCAGGCGCTGCTCGCCCGCCACGGTCGCACGCGCCGCCTGTGGCCGCCCGCCGGACGGCTCTATCGCGAGGAGGCGCTGGCCCTGCTCGCCCGGGTCGAGATGGCGGCGCAGGCCGAGCGCGCCTGCGCGGTGCTGGCCTATGGCGATCTCAAGCGGGTCGAGCTCGCGATCGCGCTCGCCCAGGCGCCGGTCCTGCTGCTGATGGACGAGCCGACCGCCGGCATGGCGGCGCCCGAGCGTCTCGAGCTGATGGCGCTCGCCCGCTCGCTGGTGCGGGCGCAGAACCTGGCCCTGCTGTTCACCGAGCACGACATGGACGTGGTGTTCGGCCACGCCGACCGGATCCTGGTGATGAGCCGGGGCGAGCTGGTCGCCGAGGGCACGCCCGCAAAGGTCCGAGCCGACCCCAAGGTGCGGGCGGTCTATCTCGGCGCCGGCAGCCTCGCCCGACCCGCGCCGCAGACCGCCACCGCCGGGCGCCATGCTTGAGATCGAGGCTCTGCACAGCTACTACGGCCGCGCCCACATCCTGGACGAGGTCAGCTTCGCGGTCGGCGAGGGCGAGGTCGTGGCCCTGCTCGGCCGCAACGGCGCCGGCAAGTCGACCACCCTCAAGAGCATCATGGGCCTCGTGCCGCCGGCCCGCGGCCGGATCACCTTCGCCGGCCGCGATCTGGTCGGCCGGCAGCCCTACCAGATCGCCCGCCTGGGTCTGGGCTTCGTGCCCGAGGAGCGGCGCGTGTTCCCCGAGCTCACGGTCATGGAGAACCTCGAGGTCGGCCGCCAGCCGCCGCGCCGGCTGGCACCGTGGACGCCCGAGCGTCTGTTCGCGCTGTTTCCCAACCTCGCCGAGCTGCGCACGCGCGCGGCCGGGCGCATCTCGGGCGGCGAGCAGCAGATGCTGACGATCGCGCGCACGCTGATGGGCAACCCGCAGGCGCTCCTGCTGGACGAGCCCTCCGAGGGCCTGGCGCCGGTGATCGTCGAGCAGATCGCAGCCGTCGTCCAGGAACTCAGCCGGGACGGTCTGGCCCTCCTGCTGGCCGAGCAGAACCTGCGCTTTGCCGGCGCGGTCGCGGGTCGCGCCCTAATCCTCGAGAAGGGCCGGATCCGCTACGCGGGCACGCTCGCGGAGCTGGCCGCGAACGAGGCGGTGCGGGCCGCCTATCTCATGGTCTGAGCGCCCGCCTGCGCCGCCTCGCGCGATCCGCTCAATACTCGAACGGAATGTACTGAAACAGCCAGGTCTCGGTCAGCGTGCGGCTGCCGAGCTTGAGGAAGCAGCGCAGCTCGACCGGGTCGGTGCCGTCGGCGTAGAGATCGAAGAAGGCCCGCCAGCTCGTGGTGCCGACCACCTGGAGCGCGTAGTCGTTGTCGATCTTGCCGCGCGAGGCGGAGATTACCGGCATGACCTTGTCGCTCTTGTGCAGCTCGGCGAGCGGGCCGCCGGCGAAGTCGATCACGAACTTGCGCGCCCCCGGCGGCCGCGGCTGGCCCGGGATGCCGCCGCGCCCGAGCCGGGTATGGCGCACCAGCCCGACGTTGTCCGGGGGATAGGGCTCGTCGGCCAGCCAGTGCAGCCGATAGGCGAACGACCAGTGCGAGCCCTCCTCGACCGGCGTCTCGGGCAGCCAGTAGACGACGATGTTGTCGTGGATCTCGTCGTCGGTCGGGATCTCGACCAGCTGTACGGCACCGGCCCCCCAGCCGCCGAGCGGCTCGATCCAGACGCTCGGCCGGCGGTCGTAGAACACGCCGTCGTCCTCGTAGTTCGAGAACGCGCGGTCGCGCTGGAGCAGGCCGAAGCCCTTCGGGTTGTGGTCGAGAAAAGAGCTCGTGCGCACGTTCGGCGGGTTGTTGAGCGGCCGCCAGAGGCGCTCGCCGGCGCCGGTCCACAGCGCCAGGCCGTCGCTGTCGTGGATCTCGGGGCGCCAGTCGGTCGCCTGATGGCGGTTGGTCTCGCTGAACCAGAACATGCTGGTGAGCGGCGCCACGCCCATGCGCGAGATCGCCTTGCGGCAGTAGAGCTCGGCCCGGATGCCGACCACCACGCCCTCGTGCTTGACCCAGTCGAAGCGATAGGCGCCGGTGACGCTCGGGCTGTCCATCAGCGCGTAGATCAGGATGTGCGAGCTCTCCGGCTGGGTCTGCTCGAGCCAGAACTGGGTGAAGCGCGGGAACTCCTCCGGCCACGGCATGGCGGTATCGATCGCGAGGCCGCGGGCGGACAGGCCGTATTGATTGAGGGCGCCCGAGGTGCGGAAATAGGACGCGCCCTGATAGGCCAGCCAGTCGGTCTTGGCGCCGGGGCCGTCCATCACCCTAAAGCCGGCGAAGCCGAGGTCGGCCGGCAGCTTCTGGTCGAGCCCGGTCTTGCCGAAGGTGAAGGCGTCGGGCGTGTAGCGGATCTCGCGGGCGCTGCCGTCGGCGACCACGTAGATCCGGACCGGCACCTTGGTGTAGCGCCCGAGATGGAAGAACTGGACCGGGAACGGCGCGCCGCCATTGGCCCAGAGCGCTTCCTCGGGCTTGAACTGGATCTGCTGATAGGCGTCGTAGTCGATGGTCTCGAGAACGTCGGTATAGCGGATCAGCGGCGCCTCGTAGGCGCGCTCCGCGAGCTGCCTCGCCTCCGCCTGCAACCAGGCGAAATCGAACGACCAGGCCGGACCCAGATCGAGACTCTGGCTCCGGGCTGCGGTGGCCCGCAGCGCGCCGAAGGCGGCGACCGCGCCGGCGCCGACCATCACATCACGACGACCGAACATGAAAGAGCGCTCCTGAACTATGCCGGCGGTTGGTTGACGGCGGGACCGCACGCAACGGCCGCGCGGGTCAAACTCCGGCGTTACTCCTTCAACGCCTCGATCTTAGGCTTAATTCCACACCTGCCGCGAAACGTCGCAATCTCGCGCCGGCGCCCGGGCCGCCACCGCGGTCGGCGGGACCGCCGACGGGGCGTGACATCAGGCCGGGTTTACGGCAGGCTTTTGCCGGTCTCGCGCGCTCGGGCCACGCCCGCAGGACGGGGACCCGGACGGCGGAGGACTGATGGATCACCGCGGGGTTGCGCTCGGGAGCGGCTGGCAGGTCCGGCCGCGCCCGCGCCTGGTCCTTGCCGGGCTCGCCGCCCTCCTGCCGGGGCTCGCCCTGAGCCCGCCCGCGGCCGCCGTCGACTGGCTGGTGCTGGTCGTCGACCGCTCCAAGTCGATCGACGACCATGAGCTCGCCCTGCAGCGCAACGCCTACATCCGCCTGCTCTCCGATGCCGACGTGATCCATGCGCTGGGTCCCGCCCGGGTCGCGATCGTCGAGTTCGACACCCGCGCCGAGATCGTCGTCGACTGGTCCGATCCGGCAGCGGCAGCGCTCGCCTACCGGCGCAAAGCGCCCGATGGCCCGCGCGGCCAGACCGGGATCGGCGGCGCGCTCACGGCGGCGCTCGCCCTGCTCGCCGGCAAGAGCGGCCGGCTGGTGATCGACGTCTCGGGCGACGGCCGCGACAACGTCGACCACGCCCTGCTCGCGCTGTCGCGGGCGGCGGCGACCAGCCAGGCGATCGAGGTCAATGGCCTCGCGATCCTGAACCCGCAGACCCCCGACATCGATCGCTACTACAGCCGCAACGTCGTCAACGGCTTCGTCCTGACGGTCGAAGGGCAGGCGGACTTTTTGAACGCGCTCAAGCGCAAGCTGTTCTACGAGGTCGCGGACGGCCGGCCGGACGCCTCGCCGCCGGCGGCAGGCCTGGCCGGCGCGCGCGAGAGGGCGCTGGCCAGCCTGCCGGATCCGGCGGTGCGGCGGATCGCCACGCCCGCCCGATCGGCCGCAGGCCGCCTGCGGAGAGGGCATGGCGCGCAGGATTGAGCCCCCTTTCGCGCCCGATCTGACCACCGAGCCGTTCTGGTGGCGGGACGCGCCGCCCGAGGCGGCCGACGGCCGAGCGCTGCCCGAGCGGGTCGACGTCGCGGTGATCGGCGGCGGCTATTGCGGCCTGAGCGCCGCGCTCGAGCTGGCCCGGGCCGGCGTCCGGGTCGCGGTGCTGGACGCCGGCCCGCTCGGCGCCGGCGCCAGCACGCGCAACGGCGGCATGGTCGGCGGCGCGGTCAAGCTCGAGTGGCACGACCTCGCGCGGCGGGTCGGACCGACCCGGGCCGCGGCCATGCTCGACGATGCCGGCGCCGCGTTCGAGTTTATCGAGAGCCTGATCGCGCGCGAGCGCCTCGATGCCGCCTACGAGCGCTCGGGCCGCCTCGTGCTCGCCTGGCATCCCGGGCAGCTGCGGGCCTTCGAGCGGCAGGTGCAGGCGCTGGGGGCGCGGGCGGACGGCGTCCGCATCCTGCCCCGCGCCCGCCAGCGCGAGGAGATCGGCTCGGACCGCTATCATGGCGGCGTGCTGATCGAGCGCGCGGGCGCTTTGGACCCGGCGCGCTTCCATCGCGGCCTCGCGGCCGCGGCGCGGGCCGCCGGCGCCCTGCTGCACGGCCAGGCGGCCGTTCACCGGCTCGAGCGGATGGGGGGTGGATTCGCGCTCGAGACCGCCCGTGGCCCGGTGCGGGCCGCCGAGCTCATCGTCGCGACCAACGGCTATACCGGCGCGCTGACGCCCTGGCTGCAGCGCCGGGTCGTCCCGGTCTCGAGCTACATCATCGCGACCGAGGAACTGCCGCTGGAGCTCACCCGAAGCCTCAGCCCCAACGGCCGGATGTTCGTCGACGGAAGGCGCCTGCTGTCCTACTTCCGTCTGTCCCCGGACCGCCGTCGGGTGCTGTTCGGCGGCCGGGTCAGCCTCGCCGACGTCGACGAGCAGCAAAGTGCCATGGGCCTCTACCGGCGGCTGATCGCGGTCTGGCCCGAGCTCGCCGGCTGCCGCATCAGCCATAGCTGGAAGGGCGCGCTCGCGTTCACCTTCGATCGCCGGCCGCACATGGGGACGGTGGAAGGCGCCCATTTCGCGATGGGCTGCAACGGCAGCGGCGTCGCCATGCTGACCTGGCTGGGCCATCGGATCGCGCTCAAGCTGCTCGGCCGCAGCGAGCGCCCCTGCGCGTTCGATGGCCCGGACGTTCCGAGCCGGCCGCTCTACACGGGCAGGCCCTGGTTCCTGCCCGCGGTCGGCGCCTGGTATCGCTGGCGCGATGCGCTCGACGGCTGGCGCGCGGGCTGAGGGCCGCGCGCGGCCTCAGTAGGGTCCGGCCGGCCTGGCGCCCTGGCCGCTCGCCCCGCCCGCCCCTTTGACCGCATCGACCGCCTGCCTGGCGGCGTTCGCCAGCAGGCGGCCGTCGGACAGGATGGTCACGAACCGGTAGCCCTTGTCGATGATGTGGCGGGCGTAGTCGGTGCTGGCGACGTGGATGCCGGCGATCAGGCCGCGCCGCTGGCAGCCCTCCAGGATCCTGTCGAGCACCGCGACCAGATCCGGATGCTTGAGATCGACGCGCTCCTGGTAGCCGAGGCTCTGGCTGAGATCGGCCGGACCGACGTAGACGCCATCCAGGCCTTGGGTATCGAGGATCGCGTCCAGGTTCTCGACCGCCGCCCGGGTCTCGATCATGGCCAGCGCGATCACCGTGTCGTTGGCGTGTTGGCCATAGTCGGCGCCGGCGTAGAAGGTGACCCGGGTCGGGCCGAAGCTGCGGTAGCCCTTGGGCGGGTAGCGGCAGGCGCCGACGAAGCGCTCTGCCTCCTCGGCCGAGTTGATCATCGGGCAGATGATGCCGTAGCAGCCGGCATCGAGCATCTTCATGATGATCCCGGGCTCGTTCCAGGGGACCCGCGCGAGCGGCGTCACGTCGCTGTAGGACAAGGCCTGGAGCAGGGTCAGCGCGACGTCGTAGTCGAGCGGCCCGTGCTGCAGGTCGACGGTCAGGCTGTCCCAGCCCTGCGCCGCCATGACCTCGGCCGCGAAGCCGTGCGGCAGCTGCAGCCAGCCGTTGACCGCGGCGCCGCCGTCGCGCCAGATCTGCCTGAGCCGGTTCGGCCGCATGGTCCCATCCCCCCGCTTGCGATCGTGCCGGCGCCAACCTTGCTCAGGAACCGCCACCGCGCAAGGGGCTTGCCCCGGCCCGCGCCGGGATCGCGTCGGTCGCCGCGCGCGGGTGCGATGCGTGACTCCTGTCCAAGGCTTGTAATTTCGCCTAATGTCACCCTCGCGGCATGGCCGCCGGAGGCGCCGGAGGGATGAACCGGCCGGGCACGACCGGCACGTCGGCCGGCGCGGTCGCTGCAACGATCCTGCCGGAACGGGGTCGCTTGCCAAAAGGTAGCCTCTGGCGGCTAGAATGCGGCCCCGGAAGGAGCAGTCGATGACCACCGAGTTGGCAGCCATGCGGCAGGACTACGTCGCGGGTCGCCTGAGCGAGGACAACCTGCTCGCCGACCCGGTCGCGCAGTTCGAGCGCTGGTTCGAGGACGCGAGGCGGGCCGGGGTCCACGAGCCGAACGCGATGACGCTGGCCACGGTCGGCAGCGGCGGCCAGCCGTCGGCGCGCGTCGTCCTGCTCAAGGGCGTCGACCGGCGCGGACTGACCTTCTTCACCAACCTCGCCAGCCGCAAGAGCCGGGAGCTCGAAGCCAACCCCAGAGCGGCGCTGGTCTTCTGGTGGGGTCCGCTCGCCCGCCAGGTGCGCTTCGAGGGCGCGATCGAGGCGGCCGGCGAGGCCGAGGCCGACGCCTATTTCGCGAGCCGGCCGCGGGGTGCCCAGATCGGCGCCTGGGCCTCGGCGCAAAGCAGCGTGCTGGCGAGCCGCGAGGCGCTCGAGGCGGCGGTGGTGAGCCTGGGCGAACGGTTCGCGGCCGGCCGCGTGCCGCGGCCCGACTTCTGGGGCGGCCTTCGCCTGGTGCCGGTGCGCGTCGAATTCTGGCAGGGCCGGAGCGACCGCCTGCACGATCGGCTGTGCTATCTCAGGCGCGCGGACGACGGGTGGCGCATCGAGCGCCTGGCGCCTTGAGGCGATGCTGCTGGGCGGGCTGACGCTGCATCTCGGAGCCGGGCTGGCGCCATGAGCCTGGACGCGAGCGAGCTGCGCCCCGCGGCGGCCACCCCGATGGCCGACATCCCGGTCGACGCGCCGCGCAACGCCGCGGCCGCCGATCCCCATCGCGCCCTGCAGCCGCTGATCGAGGCGGCATCCCAGACCCATGCCAAGACCGCGGTCCTGCCGGTGCCGATGCATTGGCTCGGCTGGCCCTGGTTGCCGGGCCGGCTCGACGTGCTGGTCAAGGGGCTGCTGTTTCTCGTGCCGCACGCCCGTCTGGTGGGGCAGCTCTGGCGGCGGCGCGACCACGATCTGATCGTGGTGCGCGAGTTCCTGACGCTCCTGCTGATGGGGGTCTGGCCGCTGATCTGGCCGCTGCGCCGGCGGGTCTACTTCCTGATCAACCACAATCTTCAGGAAGCGCATCGGCGCCGCGTCGAGCGGTGGGTATTGCGCCTGTTGTACCGGAGCGGCGCGCGCTTTGCCTGCTTCGAGACCACGGCCGGCTGCGCCGAGATCGGCATCGTCCCGGATGCCGAGCGCTTCCTCGTGCTGCCGCATCCGCTCGCGGGCGCGATCGTCACCCGGGCCCCGACGCCGGCGGCGGGCGACCCCGTGGTCGGGGTGATCGGCGCGGTGCGCGCGGAGAAGGGCTCGGAGGCGATGCTGCAGGCGCTGCTGCAGCTCCGCCGGCAGGGGCGCATCCCGATGCGGCTGGTGCTCGGCTGCCCGGAGGCCGAGGTGCGCGCGGCCTGGCAGTGCCAGGGCTTCGAGGTGATCGACACCGGCAGCCGGGCGGCCTATCTGGCGGCGCTCGATCTTTGCGACGTCGTGGTCCTGAACTACCAGCGCGAGCGCTATCTGTACCGGCCGAGCGGGGTCGCCGCCGATGCGCTCTCGCGCGGCGCCGCCGTGGTCTGCCCGGACTTCCCGCTGATGCGCCTGCAGCTGAGCGCGCCGGCGGCGGTCGGCGCGGTGTTCGGCAGCCTCGACGAGCTGGCGGCGGCGACCTTGCGGGCGCTGGCGCTGCGGCCGACGCTTGGCGAAGCCCTCGCGGCGCATCAGCACGCCCGCGACCCGGCGGCGCTGGCGCGTCTGCTCGACGCCTTCGTCGTCGGCACGCTCAAACGCCGTTCCCGCTAGCTCAGGACGAGCGCCGTTCGGCGCCGATCCAGGCCGAGGCGCGCCGCAGCAGGCCGGGCATGATCGGCTTCAGGCCATGGCGGTGCAGCGTCCACCACAGGCCGACCAGGATGTAGCCCTCGACGGCCACGGTCACCCAGGCCATGCCGAGCGCCCCGAAGCGCGGCGCCAGGCTCAGGGCGAGCACCAGATTGAGCGCGGTCGCGGACAGGATCACGACGTTCAGCGGGCGGTCGAGGCCATGCGGGACCAGCCATTGGCTGACCAGGGCGGCGTTGAGGACGATCAGCGGCACGATCAGCGCCATGACCCGCATCACCGCGACCGCGGCCTGGTACTGCGGCCCGAAGAACAGCTCGACCAGCCAGGGGGCTGCGAGCCCGATCGCGACCCCGAAGCCGAGCCCGACCAGGGCCATGAGCAGGATGCTGAGGCCGGCCAGCGCCTTCGCCTGGTCCGGGCTGTGGCCGACCAGATGCGACAGGCGCGGCAGCAGGGCGACGTTGATCGGCTGCAGCAGCCAGGCGGCCGGCCGGCAGAGCTTCTCGCCGGCGACGAAGAACGCGACCTGCGGCGGGGCGACCAGCAGGCCGAGCAGAAAGGCATTGCCGGCGGTGTGCATCATCACCGAGATGCGCATCAGGAACATGCTGGCACCGAGCCGCAGGGTGGCGGCGATCAGCCCGAGGCTCAGCCGGCCCGGCCGGGTCGCGCGCAACACCAGCGCGTAGCCGGCGGCGGTCGAGACCAGCGCCGCACCGGCGCTCGCCGCCAGCACCAGCCAGCCGTCGGCGGGCCCGTGCACGAGCAGGAAGACGGCGGCCGTGCCGAGCAGCTTGGCGCCGGTGTCGATGCCGGCGATGAGCGCGATCCGCTCCTGGCCGGTGAAATACCAGATCGGGGCCAGGCCCTGGAGGACGGCGAAGGCGAGGCCGGCCCAGAGCAGCAGCGGCTGGTCGCGAAAGGCCGGCACCAGCAGCCGGATCACGACCGCCGCAAAGGTCACGGCGCAGGCGAGCAGCAGTTGGGTGGCGAGCACGCCGGCCACCAGCTCGTTCAGGCGGCCGGCCTGCCGGCGCCCCTGGGCGACCGCGCGCGTGCCGGAGAACTCGAAGCCGTACTCGACCGTGACGATGCCATACATCGCGAACGCCTGCGCGAAGGCCACGAGCCCCCAGCCGGTCGGATCGAGCACGCGGGCGAGATAGGGAACGACCGCGAGCGGCAGCAGCTGGTTGACGAGGCGGACGCCATAGAGCGCCAGGATGTTGCGCACCAGCCGCCGCCGCACCAGGTCCTTGAGGCGAGCGATCACGGCTCAAGGCACCCCGCAGCGAAGGTCCGCGCGGCGGTCCGGACGCCCGGCGCGGTCGCGGCTGCGCCCGCCCGGGCGCAATCCGGCGACAGGCCGCCTGCGGCCTTGCCCGGGCGGCGGCCGCGGCTTATCTGCATGCCGACAACCGGGCAAGGACACGGGCCATGAACGGCGACAGGGCTGAGCGACGACCGGATCGTGTTCATCACCGGCGCCAGCCGCGGCATCGGCCACGCGACGGCGATGTACTTCGTCAACGAGGGCTGGCGCGTCGTCACCTGCTCGCGCGAGGCGGTGCCGCCGGAGTGCGCGCGCAGCGACCGGCATGCGCACATCACCGCCGACCTGTCGAGGGTCGAGGACCTCGAGATCGCGATCGACCAGCTGCTCGAGCTGCTCGGCGAGCGGCCGCTGCAGGCCCTGGTCAACAACGCCGGCTTCTCGCCCAAGGGCGAGGCGGGCAAGCGGCTCGGCTGCCTCGACGGCAATCTCGCGCTCTGGCAGGAAGTGTTCGCGATCAACCTGTTCTCGCCGATATTCTTCGCCCGCGCGCTCGCCACGCGGCTGCAGGGCGGCGACGGCGCGATCGTCAATCTGACCTCGATCGCCGGTCACCGGGTACATCCCTTCGCCGGCAGCGCGTACAGCATCTCCAAGGCCGCGCTCTGGGCGCTGACCCGGGAGCTGGCCGCCGACCTCGCGCCGCTCGGCATCCGGGTCAATGCGGTCTGTCCCGGCGAGATCAACACCGCCATCCTGTCGCCCGGAACCGACCAGCTGGTGTCACGGATTCCCCTCCGGCGCCTCGGCTCACCGGCCGAGGTCGCGGCGGTGATCTACTACCTCTGCAGCCCCGAGGCGTCCTATGTGACGGGCGCCGAGATCCCGGTCAACGGCGGCCAGGACGTCTACTAGGCAGGCAGGCTCCTTCTTGCGCTCAGGCGACCGCCGCGCGGGCCTGCCCGGCGAGCTCGGCCGCGACCTGATCGAGCGCCCGGCCGACGACGTCGAACATGAAGTCGACCTCGGCCGGCCGGATGGTCAGCGGCGGACAGAACGAGATCGTGTCGACCAGCGGCCGCAGGATCAGGCCCTGGTCGAGCGCGCGCGCGACCACCCTCGCGCCGACCCTGAGCGCCGGCGCGAACGGGATCCGATCGCTGCCGTCGGCCATCAGCTCGATCGCGCCGACGAGGCCCACCGAGCGCGCGTCGCCGACCAGCGGATGGCGGCCAAGATCCGCGATGCGCGCTTTGAACTGCGGCGTGCGCTCTTGAACCTGGCCCAGGATGTCGTCCTCCTCGTAGATCTGGAGGGTGCGAAGGGCCACCGCCGTGCAGACCGGGTGGCCGCCGAAGGTGAAGCCGTGGCCGAAGGTCCCGATCTTGCGGCTCTGCGCGAGCAGCACCGCGTGCATCGGCTCGCCGATCAGGACCGCGCCGATCGGCTGGTAGCCCGCCGACAGCGCCTTGGCGACCGTGATGAGATCCGGCCGGATGGCGTAGGTCTGGCAGCCGAACATCGCGCCCGTGCGGCCGAAGCCCGTGATCACCTCGTCGGCGATCAGCAGCACGTCGTACTTCTTCAGGACCGCCTGGACCTTCTCGAAATAGCCGGCCGGCGGCAGGATCACCCCGCCCGCCCCCATCAGCGGCTCGGCGATGAAGGCGCCGATCGTGTCGGGGCCTTCGCGAAGGATCAGGCGCTCGAGGCTCTCGGCCAGGCGCGCGGCGAACGCCGCCTCGCTCTCGCCGGGCTGTCCGAAGCGGTAGTGGTGCGGGCAATCGGCGTGCAGGATGCCCGCAAGCGGCAGACCGAAGTCCTCGTGCACCTGCGGCAGACCGCACAGGCTGGCACAGGCGAGCGTGACGCCGTGATAGGCGCGCAGGCGGGAGATGATCTTGGTCTTCTCGGGCTTGCCCCGCGCGTGGTGGTAGTAGCGGACGAGCTTGATCGCGGTGTCGTTGGCCTCGGAGCCGGAATTGACGAACAGCACCTTCGACATCGGCACCGGCGCCAGCGCCAGCAGGCGCTCGGCCAGCTCGATCGCGGGCGCGTAGGACTTGCCGCCGAACATGTGGTAGCTCGGCAGGCGGCAAAGCTGCGCCTCGGCCGCGCGCACCAGCCGCGCCTCGCTGAAGCCGAGAGACGCGCACCACAGGCCCGCCATGCCCTCGAGGTAGCGGCGACCCTCGGCGTCGATCACGTAGACGCCCTCGCCCCGGTCGATCACCAGCGGCCCCGCCTCGGCATGCTCGGCGAGGTTGGTGAACGGATGGACGAGGCTTTCCCGATCCCGGGCGGCCAGGGAATGCGCGCGCGCCATGATGGAGCTCCTGCCGTGTTGTGCAGCGCCAGTGGCGATCGATCGGCTTTGGCTCGATGCACCGGCGACCATTGCAACCTCCAATAGCGGACAAAGCTTAACGCGCGGTTAACCTCACTCCGGCTCGGCGGCAATCAGCGCCTGCAGCTGCTCGAGCCGGTCGGCCGCGGCCGCAGGCTTGTCGGTCCGCCAGCGGACGATGCGCGGAAAGCGCAGCGCCACCCCGGATTTGTGGCGCGTGGACCGGCTCGCGCCCTCGAAGGCGAGCTCGAATACCTGCTCGGGCGCGACCTGGCGGACCGGGCCGAAGCGGTCGACCGTGTGCCGGCGGACCCAGCGGTCGAGCGCCAGGATCTCGGCATCGGTCAGGCCCGAATAGGCCTTGGCGATCGGCACCAGCTCGGCGCCCCGCCAGACCGCGAAGGTGTAGTCGGTGAAGAGGTTCGCGCGCCGGCCGCTGCCCGCCTGGGCGTAGACGAGGACAGCATCGACGGTGAGCGGGTCGATCTTCCATTTCCACCAGGCGCCGCGCTGGCGGCCGGTGCCGTAGGCGGAATCGCGCCGCTTGAGCATCAGGCCTTCGACCCCGCGCGCGCGGCAGCCGGCGCGCAGAGCCTCGAGCTCGGCCCAGCTGCCGCGATCGACCACGCTCGATGCCTGCAATCTGTGGCTCTTGTCCTCGAGCATCGCCTCGAGGCGCAGGCGGCGCTCGGCGAGCGGCCGCTCGCGCAGGTCGAGGCCGTCCGCCTCCAGGAGGTCGAAGGCGGTGAAGACGACCGGCGCCTGCTCCAGGATCCGGGCGGTCAGCCGGTCGCGGGAGGTCCGCTGCTGCAGCACGGCGAACGGCAGCACGCCCTCTTTCGCCCAGGCCAGCACCTCGCCGTCGAGGACCACGCCATCGGGCAGGCGCGCGGCCGCCTGGGTCAGCTCGGGAAAGCGCCCGGTGATCAGCTCCTCGCCGCGCGACCAGAGGAAGATCTCGCCGCCGCGGCGGATCAGCTGGCCGCGGATGCCATCCCACTTCCACTCGACGAGCCACCGGTCGGGCGAGCCGAGGTCTGCGGGCGCCTGCTCGAGCGGCGAGGCGAGGAAGAAGGGATAGGGCCGGGAGCGATCCTCGCCCGCGACCTGCGCCGCGAGCAGGGCCCGAAAGCTCGCCGCACTCGGCCGCCAGGCGCCCATCAGGCGGTGGCTGAGGGTCGCCCGCGGCAGGCCCGAGACCGCCGCCAGCGCGCGCACCACGAGCAGGCTCGAGACGCCGACCCGCAAACCGCCGGTCAGGAGCTTGTTGAGCAGGAACAGCTCGGCGCGCGGCAATTCGCGCCACCAGCTCGTGACCAGCGCCTGCTGGTGCTCGGCCGCCTGGCCGCGCAGCGGCAGGATGCGCTCCTCGAGCCAGCGATGCAGCGGCAGTGCAGACGGCTCGCCCGCCGGGCGCTGGTCGAGCAGCAGCGCCACGGTCTCGGCGCTGTCGCCGACCGCGGCCTGGGCCTCGACCACGAGCCACTCGGGCAGGCCCGTGGCGCCGATCGCCCAGGCGCGCAGGGTCGCGGCCCGAGATCAGCCGCTTGAGCCGCTGGCCGGTGAGGAAAAAGACCGCCCAGGCGGCATCCTCGGGCGGTGCCGCGCGGAAATAGGCCGCCATCGCCTCGACCTTGGCGTTGGTCCTGGTGGTGGCGTCGAGCGCCTGGTAGAGCTGGCTGAAACGGTGCATCGGCGGCTCGCGCAACAGCTCAGGCGGTGGCCGTATCGGCCTGTTCGTCCTCGCCTTCGAACCCTGTCTGCAGCGGCTCCGCCCACAGTCCGGTCGCGCGCAGATAGCGGGCGAGGGCGTCGCTGTAGCCGTGGGTCGCGAAGACGCGCCCGGCGCCGGTCTCGCGGATGGTCTGGAGCAGCCCCGGCCAGTCGGCGTGGTCGGAGAGCACGAAGCCGCGATCGAAGCCGCGCCGGCGGCGCTGGCCGCGGATCCGCATCCAGCCCGAGGCGAACGCTGTGCTCGGGTCGGCGAAGCGGCGCATCCAGGGCGAGCCGAAGGCGGACGACGGCGCCAGCACGAGCGCCTCCTTGAAGCTCTGGCCTCTCGCGGTGCCGGCGACCGGCCGGGCGGGCGCGAGCGCCACGCCCTCGGCGCGGTAGGGGTCCAGGAGGGCCTCGATCGCGCCGTGCACGAAGACCTCCCGATCGCTGCGCCGGCCGATCTCGGCGAGCACGCGCTGCGCCTTGCCGAGCGCGTAGCAGAAGAGGACCGAGGTGCGGCCGCGGGCGGCGTTGCCGTCCCACCAGGCCAACAGCTCGGCCATCACCCGGTCGACCGGGTCCCAGCGGAAGATCGGCAACGCGAAGGTCGCCTCGGTGATGAAGACATCGCAAGCCACGGTCGCGAACGCCTCGCAGCTGGGGTCGAAGGCGCGCTTGTAGTCGCCGGAGACGACCCAGACCTCGCCTGCGGCCTCGATCCGGATCTGGGCCGAGCCCAGGACGTGGCCGGCCGGATGGAAGGAGACGCTCGTCTGGCCGAGCTCGAGGCGCTGGCCGAAGGCATGGCCCTGGACCGGCAGGGCCGCGCCGAGGCGCCGGCGCAGCAGGCCGACGCCGCTTGCCGGCGCATGGTAGCTGCCCGAGCCCGGGCGGGCATGGTCGCTGTGGGCGTGGGTGATCAGCGCGCGCGCGACCGGCCGCCAGGGATCGATGTGGAAGCCGCCCAAAGGGCAGAAGAGGCCTTCGGGGGTGAGCGTGACCAGGTCCATCTTGCGGCTCGCTCTCAGCCAGGCAATGCCAAAAGGTCGACGTGGCCGACGGTGAGCCGCAGCTCGCCGGCCGCGAGCTGCTGTTGCCGAAGCGCGCTCCAGGACTCGGGCGGGCGCTCGATCGCAGCGAGGATGCCCCCGAGCAGCGCCCGCAGCAGCGGCGTGTCGGCGGGGCCGAGCCGCCAGTCCGAGGTCCGGAGGGACACATGCAGGCGTTGCACCTCGAGGAGGCCTGCGAGGTGAGCGGCGGCGTCAGGGCCGAGCGCGGGGCCGAAGCCCTTGTCGGTCCGCTGGTGGGCAAGGAAGCGTTGGCGGACAGTCTCGTCGTCATCGGCGGCCGGTTGCCAGACGAGGCGGCCATCGAAACTGAGCGCGATCAGCAGCGGCCGGCCGCGGCACCAGCGGACGAGGTGCTGCTGCCAGGCGGCCGAGGTCAGATCGAGCAGGGCGGACGCGGTGATGCCGGTGCAGCCTTCGAGGTCCGGGAGCTCGCGCGCGAGGTCCAGCGCCCGGCAGCGGGCCTCGAGTGCCAGCGGCTCGATGGCGCTGCGGGCCTGCTCGAGCAGCGCCGGATCGTGATCGACCAAGAGCCACTGCTGCGCGCGCGCCAGTCGCGGTGCCAGATAGCGAAGGTTGCTGCCGGTGCCGCAGCCGAGATCGACGAGGCGCGGCGCCGGACCGAGGGCGCGGGCGAACCGGGCCGCCAGCGACGCGCTGCGGGCCGCGTGATCGCAGGGCTCGCGCAGTCGCAGCCACTCCGCCTGGAAGGCGCTCAAAGCGCGGCGCCCCGCACCCGATCGAGCTCGGCCGCGAAGGCATCTGCGGCATCGGCCCAGGTCGGCAGGCGCGTCCGCGCGGCACGCGCGCCGGCCGCGAGCGTTCGCCGCAAGGCCGGCTCGCCGATCACCCGGCGAAGGGCCGCCGCCAGCGCCGCCGGATCGCCGGGCGGCACCAGGATGGCGGCGGCAGCGGGCACCGTGTCCGGGATCGCGCCCGCGGTGGTCGAGACGATCGGCAGGCCGCGGGCCAGCGCTTCGGCCAGCGCCATGCCATAGCCTTCGTGATGCGACGCCAGCACGAACAGATCGGCCGCGTCGTAGAAGGGCTGCAGGCCCGCTTCGGACTGCTCGCCGATCATCTGCACGCGATCTTCGAGGCGAAGACGGGCGATCGCGTCCGCAATCCTGCAGGCGGCGGCCCGGTCCCGGTCCGGGCTGCCGACGCAGACGAGCCGCCAGGAAAGATCGCGCAGGCCCGCGAGCGCCTCGAGCAGCACGAGATGGCCCTTGCGCGGGGTCAGCGAGGCGATGCAGAGCAGGATGGTCTCGGGCCCGCGCGAGCCGCCCGCGAGCGGGGCGGGCTCGGTGCCGGGCAGCACGACCCCGACCCGGGCCGCGCCGATGCCGTAGGCCGCGAGATCGAGGCGCGTCTTTGGGCTCGTCACGATCACCCGGGCGGCGGCCTGGAGCAGGCGCCGCTCGATCGCCGCGAGCGCCTCGGCCTCGGCGCCATCGAGGCCGGTCTCGAGCGCCAGCGGATGATGGACCAGGGCGACCCAGGGGCCCGGCGGCGGCCCATCGGCGAAGGCCGGCAGGGCCAGACCGTCGATGACCGCGAGGCTGCCGGCCGGCATGGCCGCGAGCGCTGCCCGCGCGGCTTTGGTCGCCTGGTCGTCGACCAGCGGAAAACGGCCGGCCAGCTCATGGACCGTGACCGGCCGGTCGCGGGCCCGCAGCCCGTCGACGATCCGGCGATCGTAGATGTAGCCGCCGGTCCGCTGGTCGAGCGGGCCCGGGACGACGAGGGCGAGCGCGCGCTTCATCCGGCTGCGAGCCGGGTCTCGTAGCTCGCGCGGGCGATGTGGGACTCGCGCAGCGTCACCTTGATGCCGGTGAGCGCGCCCTTGGCGTCGTCCCCGAGCGCGCCTTCGAGGATCCGGGCTTTGGCCTGCTCCGCGATCGCCTGCGCCAGCACCTCGGTCGTCGTGTTGCGGTCCCGGAACGCCTCGAGCTCGTCGAGATTGCGGTAGTTGAGCGGCGCCAGGAGCGCCTTCAGGAGGTCGCTCACGCGCCCGATGTCGGCGACGATGCCGTCGGCATCGAGGTCGGGGCGCTCGAGCTCGAGGTCGACCACGAAGGTCGCGCCATGGAGGCGTTGCGCCGGGCCGAACACTTCGCCCTCGAAGCTGTGCGCGATCATCATGTGATCCCTGACGGTCAGTCGAAACATCATTTGTTCCCTGATGGTTAGGCGTAGCTTACGAGCTGGCACATGATGCTGCTCGGACGGCTCGCGAGCTGGGCCATGATCTCGGGCAGGCGGGCGAGCGGCACCGCCGGTGCGAGCAGCGCATCGAAGCACGGGTCGGCCAGCAGATCGAGCGCCAGCGCGAGGCGGCGGCGATGGTCCCAGCGGCTGCGCTGCGCCCGCGCGAGCGCGCCCACCTGGCTCGAGATCAGGCGCAGCCGCCGGCTGTGGAACGCCTGGCCGAGCGGCAACGCGACCGGCCGGTCGCCGTACCAGCTGAGCTCGACGACCTTGGCCTCGAAGCCCGCGAGCTCGAGCGCGCTGGCCAGGCCCTCGGCGGTGCCGCTCGCATGGACCACGAGGTCGAGATTGCCCCGCGCCGCGTCCGGAACGGCGAAATCGACGCCGAGCGCCGCCGCGACCGCGGCTTTTCCGGGGTCGATGTCGATCAGCTGGACCTCGGCTGCGGGAATGCGGGCGAGCAGCGCGGCCGCCAGCGCCCCGACCACGCCGGCGCCGATCACCGCTGCCCGATCGCCGATCCGGGGGGCGGCATCCCAGAGCCCGTTGATCGCGGTCTCCATGTTGGCGGCCAGCACCGCGCGCGCGTCGGGCAAGGCGTCCGGCAGCGGCATGACGGCCGCCGCCGGCACCACGTAGCGATCCTGGTGCGGATACAGGCAAAAGACGCGCCGGCCGACGAGCTCCGGCGCACCGCCCGTGACGATCCCGACCGAGCTGTAGCCGTATTTGAGCGGCATCTCGAAGCCGCCCGCCTGGAAGGGTGCCCGCATGGCGTCACGCTGGCCGGCCGGCACGCGGCCCTGAAAGACCAGCGTCTCGGTGCCGCGGCTGATGCCGCTGAACCTGGTCTCGACCAGCACGTCGCCGGCCCCCTGCGGCGCCAGGGTCTCGCGGCGGAGCTCGCCCCGCCCGGGGGCCGCGACCCAGAAGGCGGTCGCCTCAGGCATCGAGGCGGCACTCGAACAGCAGGTCCTGGCCGAGCGCGAAGCGGCGGATCTCGGGGCGAAGCCCGGCGCTCAGGCGCTCGACCTCGGGCAGGGTGATGCTCGGCCGGCCGGAGCCGATGATCAAAGGCGCGATCGTGATCTGCAGACGGTGCAGGCAGCCGGCCGCGAGGAAGCGCGAGACGGTGATGCCGCCGCCCTCGATGAAGACGCGCCGCAGGCCGCGCCCCGCCAGGCGCTCCAGGACCGCCCGCGGGCAAAGGCTGCCGTCCCGGGTCCTGACGCCCAGCACCTCGGCTTGCCCCAGGCGCGCGCCGGGCGCGGCCAGACCCTCGGCGCAGAGCAGCAGGCTCGGGGCTTCGCCATCCTTGAACACGCGGTGGTCCGGCCCCAGCCGGCGCCTGGTATCGAGCACGACGCGGACCGGATGCGGGCCGGGCACCGCGCGCACGGTCAGCTGCGGATCATCATGGCGGACCGTGCCGGCGCCGACCACGACCGCATCGAACAGCGCCCGCATGCGGTGGTTGTGGACGATGTCCTCCTCGCCCGTCACCCAGCGCGAAGCGCCGTTGGCCGCGGCGATCCGACCATCCAGGCTTTGGCCCAGGTGGGCGACGACGAAGCTCGCGGGGGTGCTCTCGCAGAGCGGCAGATAGAGCGCCAGCAAACGTTCTGCCCGCTCGTCGGGTGCGCTCGCCGGTCGAAATAGATCGGCCGCCGAGGGCGTCATTGTCTGATCGGGACCACAACCGGTCGGCGGCGTGACGCTTCGGCTTCGTGTCAGCGACAGCAACCAACGCCAGGCGGCCGGTTCGTCCACGACGGGGTCCGTTGCTGCTGCCGCGGCACCATGCCGCTGGCGGGGACACAGCCTCGCTATCTAGATAACCCATTGGGAGGACGTATCAACTCATGCCACAGCCATCGGCTCTGGTTCGGTCGCGCGGCGGCCGGACGGTTGACGATGCGGCGCTCAGCATCGTCCTGGTCGCGGCTCTGACCGCAGCGCTCGGCGGCCTGCTCGCCGGCCAGGCCCACTGGCGGGGGACGCATGTGCTGGCCGGCTGGCTCGCCTATGCCGTGCTCGGCGGCATCGTCCTGGCGCTGGCGAGCCTCGGGCCCGGCCGCGCCCGCTTCGGTCTCGCCAATCAGGTGACGCTGCTGCGCTCCGGCCTCGTCTGCCTGATCGGCGGCGCCCTGCTGGCGAGCGGCCACGCGCCGAGCATGAGCTGGAGCCTCGCCGCGCTGATCGCCGCGGCCCTCGGCCTCGATGCGGTCGACGGCTGGCTCGCCCGGCGGCTGCGCCTGGTGTCGGCCTTCGGCGCCCGCTTCGACGTCGAGGTCGACGCCCTGATGCTCCTGATCCTGGCGGTGCTGGTCTGGCAGGCGCAGCAGGTCGGCGCCTGGGTCCTGGCGATCGGCCTGCTGCGCTACGGCTTCGTGCTGGCGGGGCGGGTCGTGGCCTGGCTGCGCGCGCCGCTGCCGCCGAGCCGGCGGCGCAAGGCGATCTGCGCCCAGCAGGGCATCACCTTGCTTATCTGCCTGCTGCCGCCGGCGACGCCGGCGCTGGCCGGCGTGGCGGCGGCGATCGCGCTTGCGATGCTGGTGCTCTCCTTCGCGCTCGACATCTTGGGGCTCGCGCGCGGGCACTGGCTGGCGCGCCACGCCGGGACCACATCTGCAATGCGGTCCGAGCACGCTTGATCGCCGGGCGCGCTGCGCCATACTCGGCCAACCGTCGTCTCGAGGAGGACGCGTGAACCTGACCGAACTGGAAAGCGCGGCGGCCCGCATGGCCGTGGTCGACCGCGCGGCCGGGGATCTGCGGCGTGGCGGCCTGGTCGTGCTCGAGGGCGAGGGCGGCGTGGCGCTGACCCAGGCGGCCGAGACGGTGACCGAGGCGAGCCTTGCCGTCCTCAGGCAGCTCGCCGACGGGCACGCCAGCCTGGCGTTGACCGGGCGCCGCGCGCGCGCCTTGCAGCTCGCCGGTCAGGGAGCGGGGGTCGTCACCCTGGCGCTCGCGGGCACGACAGCTGCCGAGACCATCCGCTCGCTCGCCGATCCAACCTACCGGCAGCCGGCCGGGCTGCCGGGCGGCAACGCTTTGCAGCGCGTCGCGCAGGGCAGCTACGCCGCGGCGGCGGTGACGCTTGCCAAGCTCGCCCAGCTGCTGCCCGCGGCGCTGACCGCGACCCCGGCGGCGGCGGCGCTCGAGCGGTTCGCAACGCGCCGCCGGCTGCTCCGGGTCGGGGTCGACGCGATCACCGACTATCCCCTGCTCGCCGCGACCACGCTGCGGCCGGTCATCGAGGCGAGGGTCCCGCTCGAAGCGGCCGAGGACGCCCGCGTGATCGGGTTCCGGCCGGCCGACGGCAGCACCGAGCAGTTCGCGATCGTGATCGGCCAGCCCGCGGCCCATCAGCCGGCGCTCTGCCGGTTGCACTCGGAATGCTTCACGGGCGATCTTCTGGGCTCGCTGCGCTGCGACTGCGGCCCCCAGCTCCGCCAGGCGCTCGACCTGATGGGGGCGGCCGGCGACGGCGTCCTGATCTATCTCGCCCACGAGGGCCGCGGCATCGGCCTGATCAACAAGCTGCGCGCCTATCAGCTCCAGGACAAGGGGCTCGACACGGTGGATGCCAACCAGCAGCTGGGTTTCGAGCCCGACGAGCGCAGCTATCGCGCGGCCGCGGTCATGCTCGGCCACCTCGGCATTCAAAGGGTCCGCCTGCTGACCAACAACCCCGCCAAGGTCGAGGCCCTGGGGCGGGAAGGCATCGAGGTGGTCGAACGGGTGCCGCACGCGATCGCGCCGACCCGCCACAATCACGCCTATCTCGCGACCAAGGCGCGCCGCTCCGGCCATCTGCTCAAAGGCCTCACGCGATGACCGAAGAGCTGTTCCGGGAGGATGCTTACCTCGCCCGCTGCGATGCCCTCGTGGTCGCCCTCGACGGCCTCGATCTCTACCTCGACCGGACCGTGCTCTATCCGACCGGCGGCGGCCAGCCCGGCGACCGCGGGCGCCTGGTCCTTGGCGACGGCGGCGCGCTCGTGGTCGAGGAGACGTTGAAGGGCGGCCACGGCATCGCCCATCGGCTGGCCGCGGGCAGCCCGGCGCCCGGCCCCGGCGCCAGGCTCTCGGCCGAGGTCGACTGGCCGCGCCGGCATCGCCTGATGCGCATGCACAGCGCCATGCATCTGCTGTGCGCGGCGGTTGCCTGCCCGGTCTCCGGCGGTCAGGTGGGCGAAGCCAAAAGCCGGCTCGACTTCGACCTCCAGGGCAAGGCCGTCGACCAGGACGAGGTCGCGGAGAAGATCGCACGCTGGATCGCCGAGGACCGCCCGATCCGCCACTCCTGGATCGATGCCGAAGAGCTCGAGGCGCGTCCGGAGCTCGTGCGCACGATGTCGGTCCGGCCGCCGACCATGGGCGGCCGCGTCCGCCTGGTCGAGATCGCGGGCGTCGACCTCCAGGCCTGCGGCGGCACCCACGTCCGCTCGACCGGCGAGATCGGCGCGCTCGCATTCGGCAAGCTCGAGAACAAGGGCCGCCAGAACCGGCGCATCAGCCTGACCCTGGTCGACTGAGCATAGGCGGCGCCTGGCAGAGCGACGTTCCGGCCTCAATGGCAGATCTGCTTCCGCTGGCGCGAAGGCGATGCTTATGACGTTGGAATCGTGGACTATCACTGAGGAAATCGGCGATGGTCGCTGACGAACCTGTCCAGTGCGCGATGCGGCCGATCCATCCCGGCGAGATCCTGCGTGACGAGTTGGCCGAACTCGGGCTGTCCGCCCGCGCATTCGCCAGCGCCCTCGGCATTCCGGTAAACCGGGTGACGCATATTCTGCGAGGTGAGCGAGGGGTCAGCGCCGACACGGCGCTGCGTCTGGGACGCTATTTGGGCACCTCGGCCGAGTTTTGGATGGACCTGCAGAGCGACTACGAGCTGCGGCGCGCGCAGCAGGAAGTGGGGCCGACGATCGAGCGGGCGGTACGGCCGCGCGCGGCGTAGCGTTCTGATCTGTCACCGCCGCGCGTAGCGCAGCCGGCCGTCATCGTCGAGGGAGCGGCGGATGCGGCCGTCGGCGACCAGATAGTGGAGATGCGCCAGGCTTTCGCCGAGGGCGAACTGCAGCTGGTGGGTGTCGAGCTCGCGCGTGAACAGGAGCGGCATGACCTCGGTCACGGTCACCGGCCGCGCGCAGGCCGCGAGCGTCGCCTCCAGGCGCTCGGCGTGGTGGGCGACCAGCTGGTCGATCCGGACGTGCAGGCCGCGGAACGGGCGGCCGTGCGAGGGCAGCACCAGGCAGTCGTCGGGCAGCTCGCGAAAATGCTCGAGCGTGGCCAGGAAGTCGGCCAGCGGGTTGGCCTCGGGCTCCGCCGGCCAGACGCCCACCACGGGCGAGATCTTGGGCAGGATCTGATCGGCGGCGATCAAGAGGTTCCGCTCGGCGCTGAACAGGCAGACCATCTCGGGCGCGTGCCCGCGGCCGATGATCACCCGCCACTCGCTGCCGGCGAGGCGCAGCCGGTCGCCATGGCGCAAGCGGCGGAACCGGGCCGGCGGCTCCGACACCCGGCGGCGATAGAGGTTGCCGCGCGCCGCGCGTGCCGCCACCAGCTCCTCGCCCAGGCCCGCCCGCCGGTCGAACGCGCGCCCGGCTTCGACGAAGCCCTCGCTCGTGTCGAGCGCCAGCAGCCGGCCGGTCAGCCATTCCGTGTGGCTCGCCAGGAACTCGCAGCCGGTCTCGGCGCACAGCCAGCCGGCGAGCCCGAGGTGGTCCGGGTGGAAGTGGGTCGCCAGGACCTGCGCGACCGGCCGGCCGGCAAGGGGTCCCTGCAGCAGAGCGCGCCAGCGGGCCTGGCTGCGCTCGTCCGCGATTCCGGTGTCGATGATGGTCCAGCCAGGAACTTCTTCCAGCAGCCAGACGTTCACATGATCGAGGGCGAAGGGCAGCGCGAAGCGGACACCCGCCAGGCCGGGGGCAAGGTCGCGCGGCTCGTCGTCGACTTTTAGGTCGACCGGGTCATAGGCGATGGCCGCCGCACCAACCTCGGACACGATGCCGCTCTCCCGTCCTGATTTTGCGCTGCAACATGAACTGGCCGACCCTACGGCCGGGCCGGACGTCTGGCAAGGCCGGGCCGCCGACGATCAGAGTTGCAAAATGACCCGAAAATACTATAATAGGTTGCATATGGCGAACCTCAGCGAGGGTGCCAGGCTGACCTCTGTCGATGCGACTGCCGATTGCGATCCCACTGCCGATTGCGATCGATGACCGTTGAGGCCGCGTCCGATCCCGCGGCGACCGCCCGGCGCATGGTGCGTTCGGTGGCGCGCGCCGCGCTCGGCACGCTGCTGCCCGCGGCTGGCGGCGCGCCCTACGTATCGCTCGCCAACGTCGCCACCGACCATGACGGGGCTCCTTTGCTGCTTCTTTCGGACTTGGCCGACCACACCCGCAACCTCGCCGCCGACGCGCGCGCGTCGCTGCTGTTCGATGCCACCGGCGGGGGCACCGGCGAGCGCGAGGGCCCGCTCGCGGGCGAGCGCGTGAGCGTGCAGGGACGGCTGGCGCCAAGCGACGAGGCGCGCCACCGCCGGCGCTATCTGGCCCGCCATCCGGGCGCGGCCATGTACGCCGATTTCAAGGATTTCCACTTCTATCGCCTGGCGCCCGAGCGCGCCCATCTGGTCGCCGGCTTCGGCCGCATCCACTGGCTGGAGGCGAGCGCGCTGCTGATCGATCCGGCGCCGGTCCTGATCGCGCGCGAGGCCGACATCGTCTTGCACATGAACGACGAGCACCCGGATGCGCTCGATGCCTGCGCTCAGGGCCTGCTCGGTCTCGCCGGCGACGGCTGGCGGCTGACCGGGATCGACCCGGAAGGCTGCGATCTCAGGCGCGGGCACGAGGTCGCGCGCCTGACCTTCGGCCAGCCGGTGACCGATGCCGAGGGCGCGCGCGCCGAGTTCGTGCGCCTGGTTGGCGCGGCCCGCGAGCACCTCGGGGCCGCGTCCTGATGGCGGCGCTCGGGCCGCGGGGCCGCCCGGAGGGCGCGAGCCGGAGCCCGGCCAGCCGGCGAGCCTGCGTCGATCGCGCGAAGGGCGCCAAGAGGAGGCAGACGTCGTGAAGCAGATCGGTACCGTCATCAGCCGCCACGGGCTCGATCCTCTCGGTCTCGAGGGGGTTGGCCGCCTGCGCTGGAACCTGCCGGCGCCGGCGCTGCTGCAGCTGGCGGTCCGCGCCGGCGAAGGCCTGCTGGTGGCGGACGGCGCCTTTTGCGCCGCGACCGGCCGCTATACCGGCCGCTGCCCCAAGGACAAGTTCATCCTCGATGAGCCCGGCGTGCGCGCCACGATCGACTGGGGCCCGATCAACCAGCCGATCGACGCCGAGGCGCTGGCCCGGCTCTGGGCCAAGGCCCGGGCCCACGTCGAGGGCCGCGAGCTGTTCGTCCAGGACCTGTTCGCGGGCGCCGATCCAGAGTTCCGGCTCAAGATCCGGGTGGTCACCGAGGCCGCCTGGCACAGCCTGTTCGCCACCAACATGTTCCGCCGGCCGAGCCTCGAGGAGCGCGCGGACTTCGCGCCCGACTTCACGGTCCTGCAGCTGCCGAGCCTCAAGGCGGACCCTGCGACCGACGGCACCCGCTCCGAGGTCGCGGTGGCGGTCGATTTCGCCGCCCGCACGATCCTGATCTGCGGCAGCCACTATGCCGGCGAGATCAAGAAGTCGGTCTTCGGCGTGCTCAACTATCTGCTGCCGGCGCAGGGCGTCCTGCCGATGCACTGCTCCGCCAACATCGGCCCGCACGGCGACGTGGCGCTGTTCTTCGGCCTGTCCGGCACCGGCAAGACGACGCTGTCGGCGGATCCGGAGCGGACCTTGATCGGCGACGACGAGCACGGCTGGGGACCGGGCGGCATCTTCAACTTCGAGGGCGGCTGCTACGCCAAGGTGATCCGGCTGCGGGCCGCGGACGAGCCCGAGATCTATGCCGCCTCGACCCGGTTCGGCGCGATCCTCGAGAACGTGGTCGCCGACCCCTTGACCGGGGCGCTCGACTTCGATGACGACCGCCTGACCGAGAACACCCGCTCCTCCTATCCGCTCGACTTCATCGCCAACGCCGAGCCCTCCGGCATGGCCGGCCATCCGCGCCACCTCGTCATGCTGACAGCCGATGCCTTCGGCGTCCTGCCGCCGATCAGCAAGCTCACGGCCGAGCAGGCGATGTACCATTTCCTGTCCGGCTACACCGCCCGGGTCGCGGGCACCGAGCAGGGCGTCAAGGCGCCGCAGGCGACCTTCTCGACCTGCTTCGGCGCGCCCTTCATGCCCCGCCATCCGACCGTCTACGCCAAGATGCTGCGCGACTTCATCCGCCGGCACCGGGTCGAGTGCTGCCTGGTCAACACGGGCTGGAGCGGCGGCCCCTACGGCATCGGCCAGCGGATCAAGCTCGCCCACACCCGCGCCATGCTGCGGGCCGCCCTCAACGGCGGGCTCGACGGCATCGCGATGCGCCGCCATCCCGAGCTCGGCCTGATGATGCCGGAAGCTTGCCCGGGCGTACCGAGCGAGATCCTGAACCCGCGCACGACCTGGTCGGACGCCAAGGCCTACGACCACAAGGCGCGCGAGCTGGCCGGGCGCTTCGAGACCAATTTCGAGGCCTTCGCGCCGCATGTCGGCGAGGAGGTCAAGGCGGCGGCGATCCACGCTCTGGCGTAGCCCGCGCTGCGGCCCCCGCTTGGCACGGGAATTGCGTCATCCCGGGTCGATGGCGATCCCGGCCGCAGCTCGCTCCCCTGGGCGGCCCGGGCCTGACCCATCCTCGCTTCCCTTCTTGGGCGATTCCTGACCTTGGGCCCCGCCACCGCGGCGGGGCCTTTTCTTGCCCGCTGCCCGGTTGCTGAGCAGGCCCTGCCCGCTTCGAGGCGCAACCGGAGCCTCAGGGTGCCGGAGCCTCAGGGTGCCGGAGCATCAGGGTGCCGGTGCGATCAGGGTGCCGGAGCATCATGGTGCCGGAGCATCAGGGTGAGAGCGTCTTCGGCTTGCCCGCCTCGGCGAGCGGCGCGCCGTCGATGAAGGTCTGCCAGGCGAACCAGTAGGCGATGTGGCCGGGCAGCCGCTCGAGCCGCCGGCCGTCCGGGGCGAGCAGGGCGTCCTCCTCGACCCGCCAGTCCTGGCCGTCCGCGCGCAAGGTCATGGCATCGGCGCCGGCCGCGAAGGTCCGGCCGTCGGACCGGTAGGCGCGCACGGTCCGGGTCGCGGCGTCCCCGATCAGGACCACCTCGAGGTCGCCGACCCGATCGTTGATCACTTTCGCGTCCTTGAAGGTCTCGAGCGGCCAGGCGCGCTGATGGCCGTCAACCCGGAGCGCGAACACATAGGCCTTGGGCGCCAGGCGGTGGTCCGGCACGAGGTCCGGAAACATCAGCTCCTCGCTCGCGAAATAGGCGCCGTACGGCTGGCCGGGCTGGTAGTCGCGCGCATAGCCGGTCGCGAGCGAGAGGACCCTGGTTTCCGGATGGGCGGCCTGCCACTCGCGCCAGCTCGTGATCGTCACCGGCAAGGCCTTGAGCTCGATGCCCGAAGCGGTCAGCGGGCCCACGACCGGCCGGCCGGTGAACTGGTTCCAGAGGCTCTTGGTGGCCTGGTCGTACATGAGCTTGTTGGAGCGGTAGAGGAAGCCCGAGGAGCCGAACACGAAGGGCTCGGCGCGGCCCGGCACGCGGGCGTCGTAGAGGATGCCCGAGCCGCAGAGCGTGCAGTAGGCGAGCGTCACCGGTACGCCGCCGACCACGTCGTTCAGCATCTCGTGCCAGTCGAGGATGCGCAGCGGGTAGGCGCGGGCGTCGCCTCCGATCTCGACCCCGAACACGAGCTCGTCCGGGGTCAGCCAGCTCGCCTCGCCGGGGGCGGTCAGCTTGGGATTGGTGAGCGCCGGGATGCCGTCCTTGGGCACGCCGCCCCAGAGGATCTCTTCGAGCCGGATCGCATGCGCGACCCCGGGCTTCAGGAAGTCGCGAAAATTCGGGTCGATCACCGCCATCACGTCGGCCTTGAAGGCATCGAAGCCAGCGAACGGCGTGATTTCGGGATGCGCCTGCTGCCAGAGGACCCACTGCGGCCAGGTCTTGCCCGCGGGCTCGTGGGTCAGCGCGGCGAGCGTTTTGTCGATGTCGGCGCCGTCGTGGGTGAAGCGCATGGCCTGGATCAGCCCCGGCACCACGTCGGTCCGGCCCCGGTCCTGGAGCACCAGCAGCGCCTGCCGGCGGGCGAGCGGTGCTGGCGTGAACAGCTCGCGGACCAGCCCCTCGACCGTCTCGGCGGGCAGCTCCTCGGCCGCGCGGGGCATGCATGGCGGCCAGCAGGCCAACGTCAGGAGAACGAGCACGAACAGGCGGATCGCCAAGGGATAAGCTCCTTCGCTTGAGACGACGCTTGGCCGAGCCAAGCACAAGCCCGCGCGTCGACCAAGTCACTTGGCTGCGAGCCGCCCGACAGGCTTGCCCGGACGCCAAAGCTTCGCCAGAACTCGATGGCGCCTTGGAGGACCGAGCTCGCCATGCCCGCGGCCGCCGCCGATCGCAGCGCCCTGCCCCGCCTGACCCTGGTCCTGGGCGGCGTGCGTTCGGGCAAGAGCTGGCACGGCGAGCGGCTGGTGCTGGCGAGCGGGCTCGAGCCGGTCTATGTCGCGACTGCCGAGGCGCTCGATGCCGAGATGGCGGCGCGGATCGCCTGCCATCGCGCAAGGCGCGGCGATGAGTGGCGGACGATCGAGGAGCCGCTCGCTCTGGCCGCAACGCTGACCGGCGCCTGCGCCCCGGGCCGCGCCGTCCTGGTCGACTGTCTCACTTTGTGGCTGACCAACCTGATGGTCAGGGAACGGCCGGTCGCTGCCGAGATCGAGCGCCTCATGGGAGCGTTGGCCGGTCTGCGGGGTACGCTCGTGCTGGTCTCGAACGAGGTCGGGCAGGGCGTCGTGCCGGCCGACGCCATGGCGCGGGCGTTCATCGATCATGCGGGCCTCTTGCATCAGAGGATTGCGGAGCTGGCCGATAGCGTGGTCTTGATGACGGCGGGCCTCCCCCAGCGTTTGAAGTGAGACCGATGCCGCTCTCCGGAAAAATCCCGACGACCGTGTTCACGGGCTTCCTCGGCGCGGGCAAGACAAGCCTGATCCAGAACCTTTTGCGCCAGAGCCACGGCCGGCGGCTCGCGCTGATCGTCAACGAGTTCGGCGAGATCGGGATCGACCGCGAGCTGATGCTGGGGTGCGGCGATGCGGCGTGCGCCGAGGACGACATCGTCGAGCTCGCCAACGGCTGCATCTGCTGCACGGTCGCCGACGACTTCGTGCCGACCATGCGCCGGCTGATCGAGCGCGCAAAGCCGCCCGAGCAGATCGTGATCGAAACCTCGGGCCTGGCGCTGCCCAAGCCTTTGATCAAGGCGTTTAACTGGCCGGAGATCCGGACCCGGGTCACGGTCGACGGGGTGGTCGCGGTGGTCGATGCGGCCGCGGTGCGGGACGGCCTGTTCGCGGATGACCCGGACGCGCTCGCGGCCCAGCGCCTGGCCGATCCCGCCCTCGACCACGAGAGCCCGCTGGCCGAACTGTTCGAGGAGCAGCTCGCGGCCGCCGATCTGGTGGTGGTCAACAAGGCGGACCTGCTCGCCGATGCCGACTGGCCGGTCGTCGATGCGCGGATCCGGGCGGAGCTGCGGGCGGGGGTGCGCCTGGTCAGGAGCCACAACGCGACCTTGCCGATCGACGTCCTGCTCGGCCTCGAAGCGGCGGCCGAAGCCGATCTCGACGCCAGGCCCTCGCATCATGACGACGGCGAAGACCACGAGCACGACGACTTCGCGAGCTTCGGTCTCGAGCTGCCGGCGCTCCAGGACGTCGATCGCTTCGTCGCGAGGCTCCGGGCGACGATTGCCGAGCACGCGATCCTGCGCGTGAAAGGCTTCCTCGCGGTCGCCGGCAAGCCCATGCGCCTCGTGCTCCAGGGCGTGGGCGATCGCATCCAGCACCATTTCGATCGCGCCTGGCGCGCGGGCGAGCCGCGCGCGAGCCGGCTGGTCGTGATCGGCGAGCGCGGCCTCGATCGGGGCAGGATCGAAGCGGCGCTCGCCGGCCGAGGCTGATGCACCTTCTGAACGCCCGCTCGGCGAGCGTCCCGGAAGCGGGCGAAGCGATCGATCTCGGCCAGACGCCGGGCGACATCGTGATCCTGTCGGCGGCCGATACCGAGCTTGCCTGCCTCGCCGCGGCGCAGGCGCTGGGGCCCGAGGGCGCGCCCAGCCTGCGGCTTGCCAATCTGCTCCAGCTCGGCCATCCGCTCTCGGTCGACCACTACGTCGAGCAGGTGATCGGGCGGGCGAGGCTCGTGGTCCTGCGCCTGCTCGGGGGCCGCAGCTACTGGGCCTATGGCCTCGAGCAGGTGGCGGCGGTCTGTCGGGCAAAGGCCATCCCGCTCGCAGCACTTCCGGGCGACGATCAGCCGGACCCGGAGCTTGCCGGCTGGTCCACCTTGAGGCCCGAGGCCTGCCATCGCCTCTGGCAGTATGGCGTCCATGGCGGCCTCGACAACGCCAGGCAGATGCTGGCCTACGCCTCGAGCCTGCTCGGCTCCGACGGGCCCTGGCAGGAGCCGGCGCCCTTGCTGCGCGCCGGGCTCTATTGGCCGGGGGCGGCGCGGCCGACCCTCGCCGATCTGCGGCGGGCATGGCGGCAGGACCGCCCGGTCGCGGCGCTGGTCTTCTACCGGGCCCTGGTCCAGGCGGGCGATCTCGCGGCGATCGATTCCCTGATCGAGGCGCTCGCCGGCGCCGGCCTGAACGCGCTGCCGATCTTTGCCGCGAGCCTCAAGGATCCGGTCGCGGCGCCCCTGGTCCAGGACCTGCTCGCCGAAGGCCGGCCGGCCGTGGTCCTGAACGCGACCGGCTTTGCGGTCTCGAGCCCGGGCCTGAGGCGGCCGACGCCGCTCGATGAGCCCGGCCGCGTGGTCCTGCAGCTGGTGCTGGCGGGCGGCAGCGAGGCCGCCTGGCGGGCGGGCAGCCGCGGCCTCTCGCCGCGCGATCTCGCGATGCAGGTAGCTCTGCCCGAGATCGACGGCCGGGTGCTGGCCCGCGCGGTCGCCTTCAAGAGCAGGAGCCGCTTCGATGCGCGCACCGAGGCCGACATCGTGGGCTTCGCGCCGGCGCAGGGCCGGGTCCGCTTCACGGCTGACCTCGCCGCCGCCTGGGCACGCCTTGCCGGGCTGCCCGCGGCCGAGCGCAAGGTGGCGCTCGTGCTCGCCAACTACCCGAGCCGGGACGGGCGGATCGCCAATGGCGTCGGCCTCGATGTGCCCGCGAGCACGGTCCGCCTGCTGCGCGCGCTGGCGGCCGCCGGCTATCGGGTGGGCGGCCTGCCGACCGACGGCCGGCAGCTGGTCGAGGTGCTGCTCGAAGGTGTCACCAACGAGCTGGCGGGCCGCGACGGGCGTCAGATCCGGGTCCGTTATTCGATAGATGATTACCTCAGGTTCTTCGGCCAACTGACTGATACCGTTCGCGAACAAGTCGAGACACGCTGGGGAGAGCCGGCGGCCGATCCGCATGTCGTCGATGGGGCGTTCGCGCTTGCGGTGCTGCCGCTCGGCAACGTCGTCGTGGGCATTCAGCCCGCGCGCGGCTATCACATCGATCCGGCCGCGAGCTATCACGACCCGGATCTCGTGCCGCCGCACGGTTATCTCGCCTTCTACGCCTGGCTGCGGCAGAGCTTCGGCGCGCATGCCGTGATCCAGGTCGGCAAGCACGGCAATCTCGAATGGCTGCCGGGCAAGGCGCTGGCGCTCTCGGCCGACTGCTTCCCGGAGGCAGCACTCGGCCCCCTGCCCTCGATCTATCCCTTCATCGTCAACGATCCGGGCGAGGGCAGCCAGGCCAAGCGCCGGAGCGCTGCCGTGATCGTCGACCATCTGACGCCGCCGCTCACGCGCGCCGAATCCTATGGGCCGCTTGCCGAGCTCGAGCGGCTGGTCGACGAGTACTATGAGGCGGCCGGGGTCGACCCGCGCCGGACCGCCTGGCTGCGCGGCGAGATCCTGGCTCTGAGCCGGCGCCTCGGGCTCGACCGGGACGTCGGCATCGAGGCGGGCGAAGCCTCGGACACGGCCCTCGCCAAGCTCGACAACCATCTTTGCGAGCTCAAGGAGCTGCAGATCCGGGACGGCCTGCACGAGCTCGGCCAGGCGCCGGAGGGCGAGCGGCTGACCGACCTGCTGGTCGCGCTGGTGCGGGTGCCGCGGGCGGCGGGCAAGGACGCCGATGCCTCGCTGCTGCGCGCGCTGGCGGCGGACCTGGAGCTGGCCGGCTTCGATCCCCTCGATTGCGCCATGGCCGACCCCTGGCGAGGGCCGAGGCCGCCGGTCCTGCAGGGTCTGAGCGATCAGCCCTGGCGCAGCCAGGGCGACACGGTCGAGCGCCTGGAGCTGCTGGCCCGCGCCCTGGTCGGCGGCGATCTGGCGCCGGCCTGCGAGTGGCGGGCGACGCGGGCGGTCCTGGGTCAGATCTTGGCGAGCATCCGCCCGGCCGTCCTCGCGAGCGGCGGTGCCGAGATCGAGGCCGTGCTGACGGCGCTGGACGGGCGCTTCGTCGAGCCGGGGCCATCGGGTGCTCCGACCCGCGGGCGCAGCGACGTGCTGCCGACCGGGCGCAACTTCTTCTCGATCGACAGCCGCGCCGTGCCGACGCCGGCCGCCTGGCATCTCGGCTGGCAGTCGGCGGCGCTGCTGATCGAGCGTTACGTCCAGGAGCAGGGCGAGTGGCCGCGCGCGGTCGCGCTTTCCGCCTGGGGCACGGCCAACATGCGGACCGGCGGCGACGACCTCGCACAAGGCCTGGCCCTGATCGGCGCACGGCCGGTCTGGGATGGCGCCTCGCACCGGGTGACCGGCACCGAGATTCTGCCACTCGATCTGCTCGACCGGCCGCGGGTCGATGTGACCTTGCGGGTTTCCGGCTTTTTCCGGGATGCCTTTCCGGCCCAGATCGAGCTGTTCGACCAGGCGGTGCGCGCGGTCGCGGCGCTCGACGAGCCGGACGAGCTGAACCCGATCGCCGCGCGCGTGCGCACCGATCAGGCGGCGCTGGTGGCCCAGGGCGTGTCCGCCGAGGTCGCGCGCCGGCGCGCGAGCTATCGCGTGTTCGGCTCCAAGCCCGGCGCTTACGGGGCCGGCCTGCAGGCTCTGATCGACGAGCGCGGCTGGGAGGGCGATGCCGATCTCGCACGCGCCTACGTCGCCTGGGGCGGCTACGCCTATGGTGCGGGCGTCGAGGGGGCGGCCGAGCACCGCCTGTTCGAGCAGCGCCTGGCGGCGGTCGAGCTCGTGCTGCACAACCAGGACAACCGCGAGCACGACATTCTCGACAGCGACGACTACTATCAGTTCGAGGGCGGGCTCACGGCTGCGGTCCGCCACCTTGGCGGGCAGCAGCCCGAGATCTACCACAACGACCATTCGCGCCCCGAGACGCCGCGCATCCGGACGCTCAAGGAAGAGATCGGCCGCATCGTGCGCGCCCGCGCGGTCAACCCGAAGTGGCTGGCAGGCGTGATGCGCCACGGCTACAAGGGCGCCTTCGAGATCGCCGCGACCGTCGATTATCTGTTCGCCTTCGCCGCCACCGCGCGGGTGGTCGAGGACCACCACTTCGAGGCGCTCTTCGACGCCTATCTCGCCGACGACCGGGTCCGGGATTTTATCGGCGAGGCCAACCCGGCGGCGCTTGCCGAAATCGCCGACCGCTTCCAGGAGGCGATCGAGCGCGGCCTGTGGCGGCCGGCGCGCAACAGCGCGGCCGACGCGCTGGCGGCCCTGCGCTCCGCGCGGCCCCGACCCCTCACGGCCCTGGCTCCTCGCGACTGTGGCAATTCTACCGCTGGCGCAGCGACATTCAACCGGAAATTGATGGATGGGCTTGCCCCGGACCGCCACGATCCTGCAACATAGCCGTGATAAGAGACCTCCCAACATACAACTTATGATTGGAGGGGAGCATGCCAGGCGCCTACGAGGATGCCGGCCTCGAGCCGTCGCTCGAGGATCTGCTGAGCGACCCGATCGTCGGGCTCGTGCTCGCGCGCGACCGGGTCGATGCGGCCGAGCTGCAAAGCCTTCTCGCGCAGATCTGCGAGCGCCTGCAGCCCGCGGCCGGCACCGCCGCGGAGGACCGCCCGCAGGCCGCCTGACCCTCGCCCGCCGGCGCCTTGCGTGCTAGCCTCCTGCCGGTTCCGGCCGGCGAGCGCCAGCGCGCCCGTTGCGCACAGCCGCGCCCGGACCGGCGAGGAGGGGCGATGACCAGCGGCGAGGTCGAGATCAATGAGGCGCACCGGGCGAAGATGGCCCGGATCAAGGCTGCAAAGGACCGGATCTACGCCTCGAAAACCCGGGAAAAGGGGCTTTTGATCGTCCACACCGGGACCGGCAAGGGCAAGAGCACGGCGGCCTGGGGCCTGGCCATGCGCTGTCTGGGGCACGGCCTGCGGCTGGGGGTCGTGCAGTTCGTCAAGGGTAGGCGCGAGACCGGCGAGCGGTTTTTCCTGGCCCGGTTCCCGGATCTGGTCGAGGTCAAGGTGATGGGCGAGGGCTTCACCTGGGAGACCCAGGACCGCGAGCGCGACATCGCGGCCGCCCGGAGCGCCTGGTCCGAAGCCCGGCGCATGCTGGCCGACCCTGCCCTCCACCTCGTGATCCTGGACGAGCTCAACATCGTGCTGCGCAAGGACTATCTGCCGACAGCCGAGGTCGTGGACGGCCTGCTGGCCAAGCGGGCGGACCTGCACGTCGTGGTCACCGGCCGCAACGCGAAGAAAGAGCTCCTGGAGGCCGCCGACCTGGTGACCGAGATGGCCCTCCTCAAGCACCCCTTCCGCGCCGGCGTCAAAGCCCAACTCGGCATCGAATACTGACCGCCTGCAAGGCCGTGAATTCAGCATCGGCCCAAGGCCGTGATTCGAGCATCGGCCCTGATGCTCCAAGGCACCGGCTCGAACGTCGGGAAATCGCTGCTGGTGGCTGGGCTGTGCCGGGCTTATGCGCGGCGGGGGCTACGCGTGCGCCCCTTCAAGCCGCAGAACATGAGTAACAATGCGGCCGTGACGGAGGGCGGCGGCGAGATCGGGCGGGCGCAGGCTTTGCAGGCGCGGGCGTGCGGGGTGGCGCCTTCGGTTGATATGAACCCGGTGCTGCTGAAGCCGCAGAGCGAGGTGGGCGCGCAGGTGGTCGTGCAGGGGCGCGTGCTTGGCAATTATGATGCCAGGGAATATCTCGAGTTGCGGCCGAAGCTTTTGCCATATGTGCTTGAAAGTTATGCGAGAGTCGCGGATGAGGCGGAGCTGGTGCTGGTCGAGGGGGCGGGCAGTCCGGCCGAGGTCAATCTGCGGCGGGGCGACATTGCCAACATGGGGTTTGCGATGGCGGCTGGCGTGCCGGTCGTGCTCGTGGGGGACATCGAGCGCGGCGGGGTGATCGCGGCGCTGGTCGGGACCTTTGAGCTGCTGGAGGGCGCCGAGCGGGGGCTGCTGAGGGGGTATATCGTCAACAAGTTCCGGGGCGATCCGTCGTTGTTCGAGGCGGCGCACGGGGAGATCCTGGCGCGCACGGGCTTGCGCAGCCATGGCGTCGTGCCGTGGTTCGAGCAGGCGAGGCGGCTGCCGGCCGAGGATGGTCTCGGGCTCGAGGAGCGGGCCCCGCCCGGGGCCGCTGGCGTGATCCGGATCGCGGTGCCGCGGCTGCCGCGCCTTGCCAATTTCGACGACCTCGATCCGCTCGCGGCCGAGCCGGATGTGCGGCTCGAGATCGTGCCCCCCGGAAAAGCGCTGCCGGGGGATGCGGATCTCGTGATCCTGGCGGGGGCCAAGGCGACGCTTGCCGACCTTGCGGCGTTGCGGGCGGAAGGGTGGGACCTCGATCTGGCGGCGCATGTCCGGCGCGGGGGGGCGGTGCTCGGGATCTGCGGCGGCTTGCAGATGCTGGGGCGCAAGGTCGCCGATCCCGAGGGGATCGAGGGCCGGCCAGGGGAAGCGGCGGGGCTCGGGCTGCTCGATCTGGAGACCACGCTCGGCGGGGACAAGCGGCTGGTCCTGGTCGAGGGGGTCGAGGTGCGAAGTGGAGAAAAAATCCGGGGCTATGAGATGCACATCGGGCGGACGGTGGGTCCGGGGCTCGCGCGGCCGATGCTGGACCTCGGCGGGCGGCCGGAAGGTGCGGTGTCGGCGAGCGGCCGGGTCATGGGCTGCTATGTCCACGGCCTGTTCGCGGCCGACGGCTTTCGGCAGGCTTTTTTGGGACGCTTGCGCGCGCGGGCACGCTCCGGCGTCGCTTATGAGGCGGAGATCGAGGCGGCGCTCGATGCGTTGGCCGAGCATCTGGAAGCGTCGGTCGATGTCGCGGGGCTGCTCGAGGTGGCGCGAAGCGGCGTCTGAGCTCAGGCAAGCGCCGCCGCGAGGGCGAGCGCCAGCAGGCCGGCCATGATCAGGGTGGCGAGGCGGACCAGTCGGAGGCTGCTGCGGATGTCGGCGGGCGTGGCGTCGGCGCGGCCAGCACCTATCCAGGCGTCGTCGACCAGCGTCCCGCAATAGCGGCGGGGGCCGGCAAGGCGCAGCCCGAGGCAGCCGGCGATCGCGGCCTCGGGCCAGCCGGCGTTCGGTGAGCGGTGGCGGCTTGCGTCGGCGCGCAGCGCGCGCCAGCCGGCGGCCGGGTGCGCGCGGGTCAGAGCCGCGGCGGCAAGGATCAGAAAAGCCGCGAGGCGGGCCGGCAGCCAGTTGGCAAGGTCGTCGAGGCGGGCCGCGAAATGGCCGAAGTGGCGATAGCGCGGCGAGCGGTGGCCGATCATGCTGTCGAGGGTGTTGACGGCCTTGTAGGCGAGCATGCCCGGCAGGCCGAAGAGCAGGCCAAAGAGCAGCGGCGCCACCACGCCGTCGGCAAAATTCTCGGCCGCGGATTCGATCGCAGCGCGGGCGACGGCGTGGGCATCCAGGCTGTCGGGGTCGCGACCGACGATGCGGGCGACCGCTTGGCGGCCGGCGGCGAGGCTCTGCTCGAGGCCGGCGGCGACGAGGGCGACGTGCTGGTCGAGGCCGCGCCAGGCGAGAAGGCTGCTCATCAGGAGCGCAAGCGGCAGCCAGCCGTAGGGCAAGCGCAGGCAGAGCGTCTGCAGCAAAGCGCCGAGCGCGGTGCTGGCGGCGATCACCAGGAGCGAGGCCGCGACGCCGCGCCGGCGCTGCGCGGCGGCGGTGGCCGCCTGGTCCAGCCAGCGCGCCTCGAGGCAGCCGATCGCGCGGCCGATCAGGACGACCGGATGCGGCAGCCGGCGATACAGCCAGGCGGGATCGCCCGCTGCCGCATCGAGCGCGAGCGCCAGCAGCAGGCCGGCCAGCAGCACGGGCGGCGTCACCAGCAGCATGCGCTCACTCCGGGGCCAGGCTCACCAAGCATCGCTTGTTCCGGGCGAGGCGGATTGGTATCCAGGGCGGGTCGGGAGGGAAGAGCGCCCATGGGTACGATCGGAGTCATGGTCTGCGGCCACGGCTCGCGTGACGCGAACGCGGTCGCGGAGTTCCGTCGCCTGGTCGAAGGCCTCATGGCGCGCCTGCCGCAGTATGCGATCGAGAGCGGTTTCCTCGAGTTCGCCCGCCCGATCCTGGGTGAGGGCCTCGACCGGCTGCGGGCGCGGGGCGTCGAGCGGGTGCTGGCGGTGCCCGGGATGCTGTTCGCGGCCGGCCACGTCAAGAACGACGTGCCAGCAGTGCTCAACGCCTATGCCGCCCGGCACGGCATCAAGATCGAGTTCGGCCGCGACCTCGGGCTCGAGCCTAAGCTTTTGCGCGCGGCCCGGGACCGGATCGCGGCCGCGCTGGCCGCTGCCGCACCGCTCCCCGCCAAGGAGACGCTGCTCGCGGTGATCGGGCGCGGCACCTCGGACCCGGACGCCAACGGCAACGTCGCCAAGGTCGCGCGCATGCTCTGGGAGGGCATGGGCTTCGGCTGGGCCGAGGTCGGCTACAGCGGCGTCACCGACCCGCGCGTCGACGTGGTCCTCGAGCGCGCGAGCCGGCTCGGCTTCCGCCGGATCGCGGTTTTTCCATATTTTCTGTTCACGGGCGTGCTGGTGCGGCGGATCTACCAGCAGACCGATGCGCTCGCGGCGCGCCACCCCGAGATCGAGTTCCTCAAGGCCGGCTATCTGGGCGACCATCCGCTGGTCCTGGAATTGTTGGTCGAACGGATCGAAGGCATTCAAAGCGGCGACGTCAACATGAACTGCCTGCTCTGCAAATACCGCGAGCAGCTGATCGGCCATGAGGCGGCAGTGGGCGCACCGCAGGTCGCGCACCATCATCATGTCGAGGGCATCGGAACCGACGCGGATCATCATCACCACGACCATCACGGGTAGGCACCATGAGCGAGGGTCGGGGCGCTCGTCTCGAGGACCCGGATGCGATCTACCGGGCGTCGTTCGCCCGGATCCGTCTCGAGGCCCCGATCGACCGGCTGGCGGCCGACTTTCAGGCGGTGGCGCTGCGCCTGATCCACGCCTGCGGCATGGCGGACATTCTGGACGATCTCGCCTGGACCGCGGATGCGGTCGGCGCCGGCCGGGCGGCGCTCGCCGCCGGCGCGCCGATCCTGGTGGATTCGACCATGGTCGCAGCCGGTATCCAACACCGCCGCCTGCCGGCCGCCAACCCTGTCCTCTGCACCCTCCAGGATGCCCGTACAGACGCCCTCGCGGCCGCCCGGTCGACCACCCGTTCGGCCGCCGCGGTCGATCTCTGGGGGGATCGGCTGGCGGGCGCGGTGGTTGCGATCGGCAACGCCCCGACGGCGCTGTTCCGCCTGCTCGACCTGCTCGCTGCCGGCGCGCCGACGCCTGCTCTGGTGCTGGGCTTTGCGGTCGGCTTCGTCGGAGCCGCCGAGGCCAAGGACGCGCTGATCGCCCATCGACCGGAACTTTCCTATATCACGCTGCGCGGTCGCCGCGGCGGCAGCGGCCTCGCGGCGGCGGCGGTCAACGCCTTGAGCGCCGAGGCCTCATGAAGCCGGCGGGCGACGGTTGCGAGCCCTGGCTCAGCGTGGTCGGGATCGGCGACGACGGTCTCGCCTCGTTGAGCGCATCCGCGCGCGCCCTGGTCGAGGCGGGCGAGATCGTGGTCGGTAGCGCGCGCCATCTGGCGATGGTGCCGGGCCATCCCGGGCAAAGGGTCGCCTGGCGCACGCCGCTCGAGGCGACGCTCGAGGACCTCGCAGCCTGGCGCGGCCGCCCGGTCGTGGTCCTGGCGAGCGGCGATCCGATGTGCTTCGGGGTCGGCGAGCTGCTGGCGCGCCGGTTCCCGATCGCGGAGCTGCGCATCCTGCCGGCGCCATCGGCGATCAGCCTGGTCTGCGCGCGCCTCGGCTGGTCGCGGGTCGAGATCGAGGCGCTGAGCCTCCACGCGCGGCCGCAGAGCGTCCTGCAGCGCCACCTCGCGCCGGGCGCCCGCCTGATCGTCTTGAGCCACGACGGCCGGACCCCGGACCAGATCGCGGCGCTGCTGGCCGCGCGCGGCTTCGGCGCGAGCCGGATCACGGTGTTCGAGCACCTGGGCGGCGCCGGCGAGCGCGCGACCGAGGCGACCGCCGCGGCCTGGCGGCCGGCGACGTTCAAGGCGTTGAACACGGTCGCGATCGCCTGCGCGGCGGCGCCGGGGGCGGTCATCCGGGCGAGCGTGCCCGGGCTGCCGGACGATGCTTTCGCCTCCGACGGCATGCTGACCAAACGCGAGGTGCGGGCCGCGACGCTGGCCCGGCTCATGCCGCTCGCCGGCCAGGCGCTGTGGGACGTCGGCGCCGGCAGCGGCGCGGTCGCGATCGAGTGGCTGCGCGCCGTCCGCCGCGGCCGGGCGGTCGCGATCGAGCGCGATGCCGAACGCTGCGCTCTGATCGGGCAGAACGCGCTGGCGCTCGGCACGCCCGAGCTCGAGGTGCGCAACGCCGAGGCGCCCGCCTGCCTGGCCGAGCTTACGGCGCCCGATGCGGTCTTCGTCGGCGGCGGCGTCAGCGCGGCCGGCCTCCTCGATCTCTGCTGGCAGGCGCTCCGGCCCGGCGGCCGCCTGGTCGCCAACGTAGTCACCCTCGAGGGCGAGCGCGCGCTCCTCGACTGGCAGGCGAGCCGCGGCGGCGAGCTGGTCCGGATCGCGGTCGCCAGGGTCGACCGGGTCGGCAGCTACCACGGCTGGCGGCCGGCGATGCCGGTGACCCAGCTCGCCGCCCACAAGCCGTGATCACGGGCCGGCTGCTCGGCATCGGTGTCGGGCCCGGGGATCCGGAGCTCATGACGTTGAAGGCGGTCCGCTACCTGCGCGCCGCGCCGGTGGTCGCCTATGTGTCGGCCAACGGTCGCCCGAGCCTCGCCCGTCAGATCGCGGCGGTGCACCTGCCCGGCGGCCAGCATGAGATCAATCTGGCGCTGCCGATGCAGCCGCTGCCCGAGCTCGCGCAGGCGGCCTATAACGAAGGCGCCTCGCGCATCGGCGCCGAGCTCGAGCAAGGCCGCGACGTGGCCGTCCTGTGCGAGGGCGACCCCCTGTTCTACGGCTCGTTCAGCCGCCTGCTCGCGCGTCTTGCCAGCTATGCGGTCGAGGTCGTGCCGGGCGTGACCTCGTTCACCGCCGCCGCCGCCGCCGCCCGCCAGCCTCTGGTCGCCCGCGCCGAGAGCTTCGTCGTGCTGCCGGCGACCGCGCCTTTGGAGGTGCTCCGAGCCCGGCTCGCGCAAAGCGAGGCGGCAGCGATCCTGAAGCTCGGCCGCCACGTCGACAAAGTCCGCCAGGTCCTGGCCGAACTCGGCCTGCTCGAGCGCGCCATCTATGTCGAGCGGGCGAGCAGCGAGCGGCAACGGGTGATGCGCCTGACCGATTTCATCGACGACGAGGCGCCCTATTTCGCTCTCGTCCTGCTGCCGCGGGCGGCAAGCGAGTGAGCGCGGGGCCGGCGATCGTCCTGCTCGGCCGCAGCGGCCTCGCCACCGCCCGCCGGATCCAGGCGGCGCTGCCGGGCTGCACCTTGCATGGGCCGCGCGCGGATCTCGGCGACGACGGGCTCGCCTATGGCGATCTTGCGACCCTGCTGCGCGACCTCTACCGGGACGCGCGGCCGATCATCGGGATCTGCGCCGCCGGCATCCTGATCCGGGTGCTGGCGCCCCTGCTCGGCGACAAGCGGAGCGGGCCGCCGGTCGTGGCGCTCGCCGACGACGGCAGCTTCGCCGTGCCCCTGCTCGGCGGTCATCGGGGCGCCAATGACCTCGCGCGGGCGGTCGCCGCGGCGGCGGGCGGCCAGGCCGCGATCACCACGGCCGGCGACGTGCGCTTCGATCTGGCGCTCGACCAGCCGCCGCCCGGCTGGACGGTCCGCAACCCGGCCGCCGCCAAGCCGGTCATGAGCGCGCTGCTGGCCGGCGAGGACGTGGCGCTCCAACTCGAGGCCGGCACGGCCGACTGGCTGGGCGCGGGCGGCGCCCGCTTCGGAGCGACCGGGACCTGCCAGGTCCTGGTCACCGAGCGGGACGTCGACGGCTCGGCGCAGTGCCTGGTGCTGCATCCCAGGGTCCTGGCGCTCGGTGTCGGTTGCGAGCGGGGGGTCGCGCCCGAGGAGCTGGGCGATCTGGTGGCGACGACGCTCGCCCGGCACCACCTCGCGCGGGCAGCGGTCGCCTGCGTGGTCTCGATCGAGCTCAAGGCGGACGAGCCCGCGATCCATGGGCTCGCAACCCAGCTGGGGGTGCCGGCGCGGTTCCTGCCGGCGGCGGCGCTCGAGGCCGAGGCCGCGCGCCTTGCCAACCCGTCCGCCCGGGTATTCGCGACGACCGGCTGCCACGGGGTCGCGGAAGGGGCGGCGCTCGCGGCGGTCGGGCCCGCGGGCGAGCTTTTGGTCGAGAAAACCAGGTCGGCGCGGGCGACGCTCGCGATCGGCCGCGCGCCAGCACCGCTCGATGGGACCCGCATCGGCCGCCCGCAGGGCCGTCTCGCGCTGGTCGGCCTCGGCCCGGGGTCGGCTGCCTGGCGCACGGCCGAAGCCGCGGCGCTGCTCGCCGATGCCGAGGACTGGGTCGGCTACCGGGGCTATCTCGACCTGCTCGGGCCGCAAGCGGCGGGCGGGCCGCTCCGGCATGGCTTCGCGCTCGGAGAGGAGGTGGCGCGCGCCCGGGCGGCTCTCGATCTCGCCGCCGCCGGCCGCCGGGTCGCGCTGATCGGCTCGGGCGATGCCGGGATCTATGGCATGGCGGCGCTGGTCCTGGAGCTGCTCGAGGGATCGCAGGACGCCGCCTGGCAGCGGGTGGCGTTGACGGTCAGCCCGGGGGTCTCGGCGCTGCAGGCGGCGGCCGCGCGCGCCGGCGCGCCGCTCGGCCACGACTTCTGCGCGATCTCGCTGTCCGATCTGCTGACGCCCTGGGAGGCGATCGAGCGCCGGCTGCAGGCGGCGGCCGCGGGCGACTTCGTGACCGTGCTCTACAACCCGGCCTCGCGGCGCCGGCGCCAGGGGCTGAAGCACGCCCTCGAGATCCTGGGCCAGGCGCGCGACCCGGCGACGCCCTTGATCCACGCCCGCAACCTCGGCCGGGCGGGCGAAGGCATCGAGGTCGCCCAGCTCGGCGCGTTCGAGCCGGGCGGCGTCGACATGCTGAGCCTGATCATCGTCGGGGCGCGCGCGACCCGCTGGCTGCGCCGGCGCCATGGCGGGCCGCTCGTCTACACCCCGCGCGGCTATCGGACGCTGCCCGCGGTGCCGTCATGACGGTGCATTTCATCGGCGCCGGGCCCGGGGCTCCGGATCTGATCACGGTCCGCGGCCTGCGCCTGATCCGGCGCTGTCCGGTCGTGCTCTACGCGGGCTCTCTGGTGCCGGCCGAGGTCGTGGCCCAGGCCGGCGACGAGGCGCCGCTGCCGCCGCGGGTGATCGACACCGCGGCCCTCGATCTCGACGCGATCCTGGCCGAGATCCTGCGCGCGCATCAAGATGGCCTGGAGGTCGCGCGAGTCCATTCGGGCGACCCGTCGTTCTATGGCGCGATCGCCGAGCAGGCGCGCCGGCTGCGAGCGCTCGGGATCGACTACGACGTGACCCCGGGGGTGCCCGCGTTTGCCGCCGCCGCGGCGGCGCTGGGCCAGGAGCTGACCCTGCCCGGGGTCGCCCAGTCGGTGGTCCTGACCCGGACCGCGGTCCGCGCCTCGCCGATGCCGGAGGGAGAAAGGCTCGCGGCCTTCGCGGCGACCGGGGCGACGCTTGCGATCCATCTCTCGATCAACAACCTCGCCCCCGTTGTCCGCGAGCTCCTGCCGGTGCTCGGCGCCGACTGCCCGGCGGTCGTGGTCTATCGCGCCTCCTGGCCGGACCAGCAGATCCTCCGCGGCACGCTCGCGACCATCCGCGCCAAGGTCAAGGGACGGGACATCACCCGGACCGCCCTGATCCTGGTCGGCCGCGCCCTCGACGCGGAAAGCTTCGAGGACAGCCGGCTCTACGCCCCGAACCACCACCACGTGCTGCGCCCGCGGACGGCCGGCAGCTAGCTGGGGCCGCCCTGCGCACGGTCTGCGATGCGCGCGAGGATCCGCCGGCGGACGTCGTCCGGCTGCTGGCGGATGGCCGAGGTCAGGGCGTGCAGCTGGCGGCGCAGGTCGTAGACCTGGTCGAGCAGGGAGAGCACGAGCGGGACCGTTTCCTCCTCGACCGCGAGGTCGTGGACCAGATCGCAGATCAGACAGATGCGGGCGACGTCGAGATCGGAGAACAGCGGCTCGGCGCCGCGCCGGCTCGCGGGCGCGACCCAGCCGCGCTCGACCCAGGCGTGCAGCTCGACCCGCTCGACCCGGCCGAGCATCAAGGAGATCTCGGTCAGCGTCTTCATCGCGCACCTGCCAGGCCGGCGCGCGCATCGTAGGGATGCTCGGCCGACCAGCGGCGCACGAAGTCCTCGAGCTCCGGGTCGGCGGCCTTGGGCAGCACGACCTTGAGCCTGACGTACTGGTCGCCGCGCTGGCCGGACTTGGGATCGAGGATGCCCTTGGCGCGCAGCCGGAGCGTCGTGCCGCTGTTCGAGCCTTTGGGAATGGTCATGGTGACCGGGCCGTCGATCGTCGGCACCTGGACCTTGCCGCCGAGCACCGCCTCGGCCAGGCTCACGGGCAGCTCGAGGTGGACGTTGTTGTCCTTGCGCTCGAACAGGGCGTGCGGCTGGATGTGCAGCTCGACGTAGGCGTCACCGGGCGCACCGCCCTCGAAGCCGGGCATGCCCTGGCCCTTGAGGCGCAGCGTCTGGCGGTCGTGGACGCCCGCCGGGATCGTCAGATCGAGGGTGCGCCCGTCGCCGACCGTGACCCGCTTGGTGGCGCCTTTGGCCGCGTCGATGAAGTCGACGGGCAGGCTGTAGGAGACATCGGCGCCGCGCGCGCGCATGCGGAATTCGCCGCTCCGGCGCCCTTGGCCGCCGAACAGGTTCTCGAACAAATCGTTCAGGCCCTCGGCGTCGCCGAAGCCCTCGCGACTATAGAAGCGGGTCGCCTGCGGATCCTCGGCATACTCGCGATAGGAGCGCTGCTGCGGCCGCTCCTGGCCGCTGGCGTCGATCTCGCCGCGATCGTAGCGGCCGCGCTTTTCGGGGTCGGAGAGGAGGTCGTAGGCGGCGGTGATCGCCTTGAAGCGCTCGGCCACGTCCTTGTCCGGGTTGAGATCCGGGTGCAGCTCCTTGGCGAGCTTGCGGTAGCGCTTCTTGATCTGGTCCTGGCTGGCCTCGCGGCCGACGCCGAGGAGGGCGTAGAGGTCGTCGCTCATCGGGATGGCTGCATGACTGGCGCTGGTCCGATCAGGTGGTCGCTCGGACGGCTTTTGTCAAACCCGGGGCCGCGGTGCTCATGGCCGGCCCTCATGGCGCGCGCTGCGGCCCGCTCATGGCGACCACCCGGTAGCCGAGCGTGGTCTGCTCGAGGGTGAAGTCGCGCTCATCGAAGCCGGTGCAGGCGCGCGGTGCCAGCAGCACGTTCGGCATCCAGGCAGGCGTGCTGCCCCGGCTCGGATCGAAGTAGCTGTAGCGGACCCGCAGCACGCTGCGGTCGGCAGCGCTCCGTTCGACCTTGCGCTTGGTGATCGAGGCGATCTCCGGGCTCGGGCAGGCGCCGTCCTCCTCGGTCGCGTGGGCGGCATAGTAGTCCCGGATCTTGGCCGCGACGTCGTCCGGCGGCGCGCCGCTCGTCGCGCAGCCGGTGAGCAGAACCGCCGCGAGGCCGGGGCCGATCCACCGTCGCTCTGCTGGCATCGGGGCGCTGCTCCCATCAGTCCGCACGCCGGCAGAGCGCCCGGCGCTGGTGCTCGCGGCCCGCTCCGCTACCTTATGGGTAGCCCGATGCGCGGGCGGCGTCGAGGGGCCAACGCGAGCCTGCCTTGGCCATCAACGAGGTCGGGAGCCGGGATCTGCGAGCCGAGGTTCAGTCTGCGGTCGACTGGCTGGTCGACGGCGCGCGCAGCGTCCGCGAGCCGCAGGACGTGCTGGCCGGGCTCTGCTCGCGCCTGGTCGCGGCCGGCCTGCCGTTGCACCGGGCCGCGATGTTCGTGCGCACCCTGCACCCGAACGTCATGGGCCGGCGCTTCATCTGGAAGCCCGCGGCCGAGGTCGAGATCACCGACGCCCCTTATGATTTTCTGTCGACCGACACCTTTCAGAAGAGCCCGCTGCCTGTGGTGCTGCGGACCGGCCAGCCGATCCGGCGCCGGCTCGTCGACCCCGATTGTCCCCGCGATTTCGTCATTCTGAAGGAGCTGGCGGAGGCGGGGACGACCGACTATCTGATCGACCCGCTCGAGTTCAGCGACGGCCAGGTGCACGCGGTCGCCTGGACCACCAACCGCGCCGACGGGTTCGGGGAGCGCGATGTCGAGGCCCTGCAGAAGGTCCGCCGGCCGCTCGCGCGGGTGACCGAGGCCTACGCGCTGCGGCGCGTGGTGGCGACCCTGCTCAGCACCTATGCGGCCCGCGGCGCCGGCCAGCGGATCCTCCAGGGCCGGATCCGGCGCGGCGACATCGAGCGCATCCGCGCGGTGCTCCTGGTCTCGGACCTGCGCGGTTTCACGACCCTCAGCGACCGGCTGCCCGGCGAGCGGGTGATCGGTTTGTTGAACGGCTATTTCGATGGCCTGGTGCCGGCGATCGAGGCGCATGCCGGCGAGGTCCTGAAGTTCACGGGCGACGGGCTGCTGGCGATCTTTCCGGTCGCGGCCAACCCTGCGGCCGCCTGCAGCGCGGCGCTGGCCGCCGTCGAAGCCGCCAGGGAGGCGCTCGCGGCGGCGAATGCGGTGCGGCGGGCGGCGGGCGAAGCCGAGCTCCAAAACGGCATGGCGCTGCACCTGGGCGAGGTGCTGTATGGCAACATCGGCAGTGCTGCCCGCCTCGACTTCACCACGATCGGACCGGCGGTCAATCTGACCGCACGCCTCGAGACGCTCGCCCGCGACCTCGGTCGCGACCTCGTGGCCTCGGCCGCGTTCGCGGCGGCGTGCCCGCAAGCCCTGAGCTCGCTCGGCCGTTTCGAGCTGCGCGGCTTCCGCGAGCCGCAGGAGGTGTTCGCGCCCGCAGACGGCTAGAGTCGGGCGCCTCACTCGCCGATCAGGTGCAGCGTGATCCTGCGCTCGTGGGCGCGGGTGCGGTGCTCGAACAGGAAGATGCCCTGCCAGCGGCCGAGGTCGGGCTGGCCGGCTGCGACCGGGATCGACAGGTGGGTCATGGTCAGCGCCGCCCGGATGTGCGCCGGCATGTCGTCCGGCCCCTCCTGGGTGTGGCTGTAGAGGCGAACATCCTCGGGCACCAACTTGCGCAAGAAAGCGTTGATGTCGTCGAGGACGCGCGGGTCGGCGTTCTCCTGGATCAGGAGCGAGGCCGAGGTATGATGGAGGTAGAGGGTCAGGAGCCCGCGCGCGATGCCCTGGTCCGCAACCCAGGAGCGGACGCGGTCGGTGAGATCGTAGAGCCGCTGGCCGTCGGTCGTGAGCAGCAGATCGTGGAACTGCTGGCGCATGGTCTTGCCCTGGCCGTTCGATGGCCGCAAACGTTCTAGCATCGACCGGGCGGCCAGGCCACAAGGTGGCGGCTGCGTGGCATCGAGGAGCCGGCATGACGAATGGCTAAGCCCGCGGCCAGGATGAAGCGGCTGCATGCCTGGATCGGGGCGGCGGCGTTCGCGGTCGCGGCGGTTCTGATCTGGCGCACCCTGCACCGCTACAGCCTGCACGCGATCCTCGAGTCGCTGGGCATGATCTCGCGGCGCAACCTGGCGTTGGGGGCGGCCTTCGCGGCCGCGAGCTTCCTTTGCCAGACGGGCTTCGATACGCTCGCCGTGCGCTACACCAGGAGCGACCTTGCCTACCGCAAGATCGCGCTCGCCTCGTTCACGGCGCTCTCGATCGGCCACACGCTGGGATTTTCAGCGTTCAGCAGCGGCGCCGTGCGTTACCGGCTCTATACCGGCTGGGGCCTGTCGGCGGGCGATGTCGGCCGGATCATCCTGTTCTGCGGCGTGACCGTCGGCCTCGGGCTCGCAACCCTGGGCGGGGTCGTGCTGCTGGTCCGGCCCGCGCTGATCGCCGAGCTGTTCGGTGCCGAGAGGCACGTCATGCTCGTCCTCGGGCTCGTGCTGCTGGCGGTGGTCGGGGTCTATGTCGCGCTCGCCGCCTTCGTGCATCGGCCGATCCGGATCAGCAGCTTCGAGCTGCCGGTACCGCCGCTCAGGCTGGCGCTCGGCCAGATCGTGGTCGGCACCCTCGACCCGCTGCTGGTCTCGGCGGTCCTCCATCAGATGCTCAAGGCCTCGGCGCACATCGGTTTCCTGCCGGTCGCGATGTGCTACGTCGCGGCCAACGTCGCGGCCATCATCTCGCATGTGCCGGGCGGGTTCGGGGTGATCGAGGCGGTGATCCTGTCGCTGGTGCCGGGGGCCAACGTGATCGGCGCGCTGCTCGCCTTTCGCGCGATCTACTACCTGATCCCGTTCGGGATCGGCAGCCTGGTGTTCGGCGCCACCGAGCTCCTGCGCCGGCAGCGGCGGCCGGTCGCCGACCCGGGCTGAAGCCTGCGCTTGTCAAACCGGGGCCGCGGGTTCAGGTTCGGCGCGCCATGCAGCAGAGCCGCCCCGACCCGTCCGTGGCCGCCGCCGCCGCCGTTCGCGCTGACCGCGCCCGCGGCGGCCGCGGAGACGCTCTCGGGTCTGGTCGAGCGGGTGGTCTTCCACAATCCGGAGACCGGCTTTTGCGTGCTCCGGGTCAAGCTCGCCGATCAGCGCGAGCCTGCGGCCGTGGTTGGCGAATGCGGGGCGGTGGCGCCCGGCGAGGTCGTGCGCGCAGAGGGCCAGTGGCAGACCAGCGCGAGCTTCGGCCTGCAGTTTCGCGCCCAAATCCTGAGCGTGGTGCCGCCGAGCACGCTCGAGGGCATCGAGGCCTATCTCGGCTCCGGCATGATCAAGGGCATCGGCCGGGCGATGGCGGCCAAGCTGGTCCGGGCCTTCGGCGCGCAGGTGTTCGACGTGATCGAGCGCGAGCCCGCGCGGCTGCGCGAGATCCCGGGCATCGGCCGCGGCCTCGCCGAGCGCATCGCCGCGGCCTGGCGCGACCAGCGCGCGGTCCGCGACATCATGCTCTTTCTCCACTCCCATGGGCTCAGCCCCCTGCGCGCGGCGCGGATCTTCGCGGCCTATGGCGCGCGCGCGGTCCAGCTGGTCAGGGCCAACCCTTACCGGCTCGCGCAGGAGATCCGCGGCATCGGCTTTGCGTCCGCCGACCAGCTCGCGGAGCGCCTCGGGATTCCGCGCGATTCGCCGTTTCGCCTGCGCGCCGGGCTCGGCCATGTGCTCGAGGAGGCGCTGGGCCAGGGCCATTCGGGCCTGCCGCAGACCGAGCTGGTCGACCGGGCAGCAGGCTTGCTCGAGGTCGAGGCGGCAGCGCTCGCGGCGGCGCTCGACGGCGAGATCGCGGCCGGCGCTCTGGTGCCGGATCCGGTCGAGGGCACGCCCTGCGTGTTCCTGCCCTGGGTTCATCAGGCGGAGCGGGCGATCGCGGCCGGTCTGCGGCGTCTGGCGGGCGGCCAGCCGCCCTGGCGGATCGACGACGCCGACGCGAGGGTCCTGGCGGTCGAGCGGACGCTCGCCTTGCGCCTCGCCGAGGGCCAGCGCACGGCGCTGCGCATGGCGCTCACGACCAAGCTCGCCGTCATTACCGGCGGCCCCGGCACCGGCAAGACCACGCTCGTCGAGGCGATCCTGGCCGGGCTCGAGGGCACCGGGGTCGAGGTCCAGCTGGCGGCGCCGACCGGGCGCGCCGCGCGCCGCCTCGGCGAGAGCACCGGGCGCGATGCCAAGACGCTCCACCGCCTGCTCGAGGCCGAGCCCGGGCGCGGCTTCCGGCGCGGGCCTGAGCGGCCGCTCACCTGCCATCTGCTGGTGGTCGACGAGATGTCGATGGTCGATGTGCCGCTGATGCAGGCGCTGCTCGCCGCCCTGCCCGATCCGGCAGCATTGCTCCTGGTCGGCGACGTCGACCAGCTGCCCTCGATCGGCCCCGGCCAGGTGCTGGCCGACCTGATCGCGTCCGCCCGGCTGCCGGTGGTCCGGCTCGAGCAGATCTTCCGCCAGGCGGCCGAGAGCCGGATCGTGCGCAACGCGCACCGGGTCAACCGCGGCCTCCTGCCCGAGCTCGCGCGCGAGGCGGAGGCACTCTCCGACTTCTACGCGATCAAGGCGCGCGACCCCGTCGAGGGGGCCCGGCTCGTGCTCGAGCTGGTCGCGGAGCGGATTCCGGCCCGCTTCGGGGTCGACCGGGTCGAGGACATCCAGGTGCTCTGCCCGACCAACCGCGGCGAGCTCGGCGCCCGCCATCTGAACGAGACCCTGCAGGCGGCGCTCAACCCCGATGCCGCCGACCGGCTCGAGCGCCGCGGCGTGACCTTCGCGATCGGCGACAAGGTCATGCAGCTCGAGAACGACTACGAGCGCGAGGTCTATAACGGCGACCTCGGCCGGGTCAGGGCGATCGATCGAGCCCAGAGCCAGCTGCTGATCACCATCGACGGCCGCCCGCTCGCCTACGGCTTCGGCGAGCTCGACCGGCTGATGCCGGCCTATGCGATCACCGTGCACAAGGCCCAGGGCTCGGAATATCCGGTGGTCGTCCTGCCGCTCGCCCGCCAGCACGGCCGCATGCTGCGCCGCAACCTGGTCTATACCGCGATCACGCGCGCCAAGCGCCTGGTCGTGCTGGTGGTCGAGAGCGGCGCCCTCGAGCTCGCGATCGCAGGCCGCCCGGAGCCCCGGCGCTGGTCCAGGCTCTACGAGCTCCTGCAAGCCTGACCTTGGTTCTTTCCTCGCGCGCTCGCGATCGGGACCGGGCGGCAACCGCCTTGGCGCGCTCGGCCCGACGATGGGGCCAGTGAAGGGGTCTGAGCGTCGAATTGAGCCCGGCTTTGCCGCTTGCGTCCCCGGCGTTAACGTTTCGGCAACCATCGGCGACCAAGATGGCGGCCTGGTCCATGCGATCCTGGGAATCCGCCCGCGGGCCAAAAAGGGACGGCAGGGAGTCCTACGGTCGCATGGACCAGCCGAAGAAAGAGTTGACAAGCCAAAGGTTGAGCTTCGGTTAATGGCGCGTTGGGCGGCATCCCACCGCGCGACCTCGACCGGACGGCTGGCGCCGGGCCGATCGTGACGAGGCTCAACCGCGCTACCCTGGAAAGTCGCCATGACCGATCGCGATCTCGAGCTCCGCCTGCTGACCGCCTGCGCCGTCGCGCGCGAGGCGGGCCGGCTTGCCTACGACTATTTCAGCAAGCGCGCCGAGCTCGACGTCGAGCGCAAGAGCAGCGCGCAGGACCTCGTCAGCAACGCCGACCGCGAGGTCGAGGAGCTGATCCGGACCCGGCTCGGGGTTGCGTTTCCCGAAGATCGCATGCTCGGCGAGGAGGGCGGCGGCGACGACCTGGCGGCGGACGACCTCGACCTGCTCGACGAGGGGCTGGACGGAGCGGCCGGCGAGGCCGAGCCCGGCGGCGGCAGCGGCGGCGAGCCGGCCGCGCGCGGGCTCTGGGTGATCGATCCGATCGACGGCACCGCCAATTTCCTGCGCGGCGTGCCCTACTGGTCGGTGGCGCTCGCCTACCTGGTCGACGGCCGAACCGAGATCGGCGTCACCTACGACCCCGTCCATGACGATCTGTTCTGGGCCCGGCGCGCGACCGGCGCCTACCGCAACGAGCGCAGGGTCCGGGTCTCGGGCTGCGCCGACCCGAAGCGGGCGGTGCTGGGCTCCACCTTCACCTTCAAGATGAAGGTCGAAGACTATCTGGGCCTGGTCGAAGGCATCCTGCGGGCCGGCGCCGACCACCGTCGGATGGGCTCGACCGCGCTCATGATGTGCCACGTCGCGGATGGCCGCCTGGACGGCTGCGCGACCCTCTAGTGCAATTCCTGGGACGTGATCGGCGGCCTGTTGCTGGTGCGCGAGGCGGGCGGCACGGCCAGCGATTTCCTCGACGGCGCCACGCTCACCGAGCCCAACCGCGCCTTCGGCTGCACCCCCGACCTCGCCGAGACGCTCGAAGGCCTGACCGGCCCGCGACCCGCCACGTAGCGATGGTCGCCAAGATCCTGCCGGGCCGCGGCCTCGACTGTCCTCGACCCCTGGGGCAACCGCATCCAGGTCGTCGACTACCGCGACATCCAGTTCACCAAGCCCCCCGAGGTCCTCGCCGCCATGGGCCTCGGCCATATCGACAAGAGCGCCGACGCGCTCGATGAGCTTGCGCGGA
>CAWCRU010000031.1:0-139604 GCA_963798075.1 uncultured Alphaproteobacteria bacterium
GACCTTCATCTTGATATCTTTTGTGAACGTGGCGCCGGTCGCCTGTGGCTGATGCGCCTTTCCATGTCGCGCACGCGGCCTTCGGCTCGGACCTCCCGCTGCCTCGATCGATCGGTTCTGACCGGCTACCCCGCGAACTGCCCGTCCGGCACACCCCTCGTTCCCGCATCGAGAGCGAAGATTCCGCCAGCCAGCGGCTGCTCTGCCAACTCGGCCGCGCTCAGGCCGTAACGGACGGTGGTCACATAGAGGGTATCGAGATCCGGCCCGCCGAAGATGCAGCTCGTCACACGCCGGCAGGGTAGCTTCACCACCCGGTCGATCCTGCCGTCGGGCGACCAGCGGATGAGACAACCGCCGTCCCAGCGGGCGTTCCACAAAAACCCCTCGGCATCGATGGTCGAGCCGTCCGGATGGCCGTACTGCGCCGTGTCGGCCTTCGCGAAGGTTCGGCGGTTGCTGACCTGGCCGGCCCCGGCATCGAAGTCGTAGGCGTAGATCGCGTCCAAAGTGTCGGCGAGATACATCGTGCTGTCGTCGGGGCTCCAGGCGAAGGTGTTGGCGATGCCGAGCGTCCGTTCGAACGTGTGCACCGACCCGTCTGGGTCGATGCGATGGAGGCCGCCGGTGTTCGCGGTGATCGGCAGCTCGCTCATGTCGTCGGCGAAATTGTTCACCATCGTGCCATACCAGAAGCGGCCCTGACGGTCGCACCTGCCGTCGTTGGAGCGGTTCTTCGGCTTGTCTTCCTCGGGCGCGACGAACCGGCTCGCACGTCCCGTATGGGGATCGAAGAAATCGATACCAGTCTGCGAGGCGACGATGAGACCACCCGCTCGTCGCACGGCGATGGCGGTGACCATCTCGGGCATGCGCCAGCTGGCGTGCTCGCCGGTGCCGGGATGCCAGCGCTTCACCGTCTTGGACGGCACGTCGGTCCAGTAGAGGGCATGCTCGCCAGGATGCCAGCACGGACCCTCGCCCAGCCAGTCTTTCGCCTCGAAGACGCATTCTATCTTTGGCATGGATCGCCCCGCGTGCTCGTTGCCTGACCGCCGGCGGCTGGACAAACCATACTCGCTCCCCGATCATCGTGCATCAGGAGAGGCGATGAACGACCTGAACGAGAAGCCGGTCCAGAGGGCAGCGATGCCAGCGACCGCCGCGCACCCGCTTGTCCGCCTGCGCGGAGTCTCCAAGCGCTACGGAACGGTCCTCGCGGTGAAGCAGCTCGACCTCGAGATCCACCGGGGCGACTTTCTGGCCATCCTCGGCCCCTCCGGGTGCGGCAAGACCACGCTGCTGCGCATCATCGGCGGCTTCGTCACGCCGACCACGGGCACCGTCGAGATCGAAGGTGAGGATGTCACCGGCTGGCGGCCGGAGAAGCGGCCGACCAACACCGTATTTCAAGGCTATGGCCTGTTTCCGCATATGACTGTGCGCCAGAACATCGCCTACGGGCTTCGAACCGCCCGCCGCCCGCGCGCGGAGGTCCGGCGGCGAGTTGACGAGGCGATCGCGCTGGTCAGGCTCGAGGAGTTCGTCGACCGATCGATCGAGCAGCTCTCGGGCGGTCAGCAGCAGCGCGTCGCCCTGGCACGCGCGCTGATCATGCAACCGCGCGTGCTGCTGCTGGACGAGCCCCTGGCGGCGCTCGACCTGAAGCTGCGCCAGGCCATGCAGGAGGAGCTGCGGCGAATCCACCAGCAGATCGGCGGCACCTTCGTGTTCGTCACTCATGATCAAGGCGAGGCGTTGGCGCTGGCCAATCGCATCGCCGTCATGGACAAAGGCGAGATGATCCAGGAGGGCGGGCCGGAGGACATCTATGCGGCGCCAAAGACGCGCTTCGTCTCAACTTTCATCGGCGAGGCCAACGTGTTCGAGGGGCATCGCCAGGGAGAATGGATAACGTTGGACGCCGGCGCGCGGATTGCCTCCTCCGGCGCGGAAGGACCGATCACCATTGTCGTCCGGCCGGAGGTAGTACGGATCTCGCCGACCAACCTGACGGCCGACGTCGTGCTCGACGGCCTGCTCGTCGACCTGATCTATCTCGGCGTGTTCGTGAAGTACATCGTCGCATTGCCGGGCGGCCAGCGAATCACCGTGCACAATCCAGACTCCGCCTTGCGCCGGTCGCTGTCGATCAACGCGCCGGTGAAGATCGGCTGGAAATTGGCCGATCAGCGAGTGATCGAAGGCTAGACCTGCATCAAAATGCTCCCGGCGTCCCCGCGCTCGACAGCTGGTACCCGGCGAGGGCGGCACCGATCACGCCAGCGCTCTTTCCGAGCGCTGCTCCAAGGATCGGCAGGCTACGGCAGGCATCGGCCCAGACGTGGGCTCGCGTGGACGCGATCAGCCGGTCGCGATAGGGACCGGCGGCAAGGCCGAGGCCGCCGCCCAGCACGACGGCCTCCGGATCGAGCATGTTCACGACGACGGCGATCAAGGACCCGAGCTGGTCCGCTGCCGAATTCAGGATCTCGATGGCGATGGCGTCTCCGGCATTCGCGGCGGCCAGGACCTCGGTGCCTGCGGCGCTGCGTTCTGTCCGCCGGGCAAAGGCGTCGGCGATCGCCGGACCCGACGCGATGTCCTCGACGACCGGCGCGTTGACATGGCCGCAGGCCGCACAGGGCACGTGAAGAGCGCTCGAAGCGAAATGAATGGCGAAACCGTTGGCGCCCGCATGCGGCCGACCGTCGATCACCAGGCAATAGCTCACTCCGGTGCCGATGCTGACGTAGACGAATGTCCGCCGCCCCTTGCCGGCCCCGAAGCGGGCTTCCGCCCGCGCGGCCGCGCGAACGTCGGACTCGATCGTCGTCGGCGCCAGCATGGACAAGCGTTCGCGCACGGGCAGATCGGTCCGGTCGAAATTGTAGGCACTGCGGATGCGCCCCTCCTTGTCCACCAGTTGCGGAACGCCAAGACCGATGCGGACGATCCGGCGCTCGGCGGCCGCGATCAGCCGCTTGGCAAGGTCCACCGTATCCGCCAGCACGACAGCGCCGCCGCTCGCCGCCCTGGTCGGGATGGTTTCGCTCAGACTGATGGCATCGCGGGCGAGATCGACGATTCCGGCGGCGATCTTCGTGCCGCCGACATCGATGCCGAGGACGCCCGTGGCAGCCGAGGTCATCTGCGGCCGCTCATCATCCGCGATACCGCGTCAGCCAGAGGGCGACGAGCGTGGTGCCGATGGTCATGACGAGGATCAGCGTCCCGACCGCGTTGGCGGCAGGCGTGAGCGCGGTGCGGATCATGGAGAAGACGAACGTCGGCAGGGTCATGCCTTTGCCGATGGTGAAGAAGGTGATGACGAAATCGTCGAGGGAGAGCGCCATGGCGATGAGTGCGGCGCCGACCACCGTCGGGCGGATGATCGGCAAAGTGATCGTGAAGAAGGCCCGCAACGGGGAGGCGCCGAGATCGCGCGCGCTCTCGACGACACGAACGTCGAAATTGCGCAGCCGGGCATAGACGACGAGGACCACGAAGGGCAGAGCGAACAGCAAATGACTCATGATCACCGTTTGCGGGCCCATGGGAATTCGAGTGCGCGAGTAGAAGCTGAGCAGCGCCACGCCGAATACCAGCGGCGGCAACATGAGGGGCAGGCAGAGCAATGCGGCGGCGAGTTGTGCGCGCCGTGGATCGAGCCGCGCCAGACCCAGCGCGGCCATGGTGCCGACGACGGCGGAAATGATGCCGACCGTGCCGCTGATGATCAGGCTGTTCCAGAACGCCGGGCCAAAGTTGGGATTGGCCAGCATGGCGTGCCACCAACGCAGCGACAGTGCTTCGATCGGGAAGGCGGACTGGGGTCGACTGGTGAAGGCGAACAGCACGACCAGAGCGAGCGGCGACAAGAGGAACACCACGAACAACGTGCCGATGCCGCGCCAGACGACGTTGGACAAACCGGTCATCGTGGCCGCCACTGCACCAGGAGAAAGATCGAAAGCAGGATGACGGCAAGCGACGATCCGAGCGTGACGAATGACATGGCCGCCCCCATCGGCCAGTTGCCGAGACCGCCGAATTGCGGCGCGATCTGCACGCCGATCATGTTGACCGTGCCGCCGACGAGCTGCGGAGTCAGGTAGTCGCCGGCCGCGAGCAGGAAGCAAAGGGCGAATCCGCCGACGATCCCCGTGTGGGACCGCGGCAGGACGATATCGGAAAAGCGGCGCCAGCCGCCGGCACCGAGGTCGCGCGCCGCCTCCATCTCGATGTCGCTGATGCCGCGCATGGAGCCATAGATCGGCAGGATGGCAAGCGGCAGCAGGAAATTGACCAGCGTCACGACGACCGCCCCGACATTGTAGAATAGCCAAGGCAAGGGCTGATCGATGATGCCGAGCGCGAGCAGCGCCGTATTCAGCACGCCGGTGATGCCAAGGATCGTCATCCAGGAATAGATCTTCATCAAATAACCGCCAAAGAGCGTGATCAGCGCGATGAACAGCAGGGGCGGCCCCCAGCGATCCGCCTTGAAGCGGATCAGATAGGCGTAGACGAAGCCAAGTGCTGTGGTCAGCACCGCAACGAAAAATGCGAGCGCCAGGGTGAATACCAGGGTCCGCAGGTGAAGGTCGAACGCCTGCAGATAGTTGGCGAACGTGAAGTCGGGTTTGAGCCTGAAGAGCAGGACCCGCCAGAAGCTGATGACGAAGAAGTAGCTCAGCGGCAGGACAAACAACGTGCCGAAGATGACCCCGGCAGGCGCCAGCAACAGATAGGTGACGCCGCGATCGCGCATGTTAGCGGGCAATTGTATCCTTGAGCGACATCAGCCCCTTGAAGGCCGTATAGCCGGCATCGACGGGAAAGATGCCGCCGGTCACGCGCCTGGCTTTGTCGGAGGCAAGGAAAGTGGCGAATTCGGCGACATCCTCGGGCTGCAGGATGCCCATGAGGTGCAGTTCCTCAATCTTCTTGCGCTCGGCCGGATCGCTCATGAAGGCCGCCTGATGCGGTGTCTCGACGAAGCCGGGGCAGATTGCGTTCACCCGCACGCCCTCTGGCGAGACGCCGGCGGCAAGCGATCGCGTCATGGCGACGACGCCGCCCTTGGCCGCGGTGTAGCCGTCGATGCCGGCCTGGCCGATGAGCGCATCGGTCGTCGCGGTCAGGATGATCGATCCGGACTTCTGCCGAAGCATCTGCTGCCCGACGTACTTACAGCAATAAAAGGTGCCGTTGAGAACGAGGTCGACGATCTCGTGCCACGTCTCTTCGGCCAGTTCCGTGGCGCGTCCGTCGCTGCGGTTCACGAGCGGAACGTTCATCGCGTTGTGAAACAACACGTCGATCCGCCCGAATCGGGCGACGGTGTCGGCGGCCATGCGCTGGACCTGCAGCGTATCACGCACATCGACCGGCTGGAACCGCGCGCTGCCGCCGATCTCCCGCGCGACCCGCTCGCCGCCCTCCGCATCGATGTCGGCAGCGACGACCGTGGCGCCTGCTGCGGCAAACGAATGGGCGCCGGCGCGGCCGATGCCCGACGCCGCGCCCGTGATGATGGCGATCCTGCCGGCGAGGAGAGACATCGTGGACTGTCGGGGGGCGGGTTCTCGCCCCGCCCCCATGACCGGCTCAGGCCGCCTTGAACTTCTGGTAGGCCTCTTGCCAGTCGGTATAGCTCGCGTGCTTGCCGTCCGGCTCGAGCGGCGGCATCGGGAAGAACTTCGCCTTTTGCTCGAACTCGGCGAGGTTGTCGTAGGGATAGAGCGACCTCGTCGCAGGCTTCAGCTGGTCGATCGCTTCCCTCACGACGATCGCCTGGAACGTCTTCTCGGCGAAAGCCACCTGCCCGTCGACGTCGAGGGCCTGATTGGCGCATTTGTGCGCGGCCTCGATGTTCGGGGCGCCCTTGGCGATGCAGTAGCTGTCGAGCCAGGCGAAGGTGCCTTCCTTCGGATAGGTGAACTCGATCTTCTTGCCGGCATCGGCGGCAAATTTCTTGAGGAACTCGCCGCCGCTGAAGGTGATGACGACTTCACTGCGCGCCAGCGCATTGGCCAGCTCACCCCAGCTCACGGCCACTTGCCGGACCGCATCCTTCTTCAGCTTGATCAGAAATTGGGTGGCCTGATCGAGCTGGTCCGGGGTCAGCAGGGTCGGCACTTCGGCGTCCGTGGCGAGGATCGCCGCCAGCATCTGATTGCCGATCGGGTCGTCCATCATCCCGACCTTGCCCTTGTATTCAGGCTTGAAGATGTCCATCCACGATTCCGGTGCCGTCGGGATCACAGCCGGATCGTAGGCCATCGGCCCGGAGCCCCAGGTGAAAGGCACCGAATAGCGAGTGCCGTTCACGATCACATTGGAGTCGTTGCGAAAAACGTCCGGCACATTGGCGAGATTGGGCACCAGCGATTCGTCGATCGGCTCGAGCAGATCGGCGGCCACCATGAACGGGATGTAGCCCATATAGGGCGTGACGATGTCGATCTGTCCGGCACCGCCGGCGGACAGACGGCTGATGATCTCATCATTGTTGCCGATCGGCGTGAAGCTGACCTCGATGTTCTCGCGTTTCAAGAAATCACCGACGCGCAGGCCGGCGTCATAATCCTGCCAGCCGAACATCGAAACGACGGTGGCGGCCGATGCCTTCCTACTTGTCGCGCCGGCAGCGACGCTCACGCCCAACGCCGCCGCGCCCTTCATCAGATCGCGACGCGATATCGACAGCGTCCGCACGCGCATGAGTTCTCGGATGAGTCATCGGAAGCCTCCCCTTCCCATCGTTTGTTAAGACTTACCGAGGCTCAGAGTAGACAGCAGGCCGATGCGGCGTCAACACGCGGGCCCTGGCGTCCCTCAGCACGCGGTCGACAGGATCGTCTCCGTCATGGCCGGAGTCGACCAGGTGCTTGGCAGGCACCGGGTATCTCGCGTATCAGCAATGGATCCCGGCCGTGCAGGCTGCTCGAAGCGCGGCCGATCGAGGCGTCGTCGCTGTGGCAGCGGTCGTGACGATCCATCCGGATGCGGACGAGCTGGGCCATCGGCTGGCGCGGGAGGTCCTTGACGGCACCGAACGAGCGCGCTCTGCCGGCCAGCGGTTCCTGCTGGGCTGTCCCGGCGGGCGCAGCCTCTTGAGCACGTACATGGCCCTCGCCCGAATGGCGAGCGAGACCAGGGCCGACCTCGCCCACCTCGTGATCGTCATGATGGACGAGTACGTCGTCCCGGTGGCCGATGGTTTCACCTATTGCCCGGCGCATGTGCACTACAGCTGCCGGCGCTTCGCCGAGCGCGAGATCCGGGGGCGGCTGAACGACGGGCTTCCGCCCGCAGCGCGCATTCCCCTTCACAACATCTGGTTGCCCGACCCGGCCGACCCGGGGGCGTTCGACGCGCGTTTGGCGGCGGCTGGCGGGGTCGATCTGTTCCTGCTGGCGAGCGGTGCTTCAGATGGTCACGTCGGCTTCAACCCCCCGGGAAGCGCGATTGACAGCAAGTCACGGATCGTTCGCCTGGCGGAGACGACCCGGTTCGACAATCTCGCCACCTTCCCGGCGTTCGAGGGGCTCGCCGCGGTGCCGACGCACGGTGTATCGGTCGGACTCGGCACGATCGCCCGGTTCTCGTCGGCGGTGGTCATCGTGCTGAATGGCACCCACAAGCAGGCCGCAGCGCTTCGACTGTTGAGCGAAGCGGCTTTCACCCCCGACTGGCCCGCGACCATCGTCCATGCCTGCCGCAACGCACGCATCGCTCTGGACGAATCGGCAGCCCAAGCCTGCCGTCGGCGCTAACGCATGGCGTCGGCCTGGATGCGAAAATGAGAAGCATTGGCACCACCGATCAAGTCTCAAGCAGACTTACCACGGGGCGCCCAAGCCCGCCTCTGCCGTGGGCAGCAGCTCCGAGAGCACCGCGAGGCCATAGCCCCGGGCGTTCGCGAGATTGAGGGCCGCGTCTGTCGATGCCGATCACATGGCCGCTCGGCGCGAGCCGCAGCTGTCCCCGGCAGGCGAGCAGCACCGCCCGGGCCTCATGCTCCTGCCGGCCACTCAACGCGTGCTCGCGGTAGGGGCAGAGTTGTCCGTCGGCGCCGGGCTCGCCTCGGGCGCAGGGCAGCCTGTCGTCGCGGCAGGCCCGGCAGTATTCGGGCCCTCCGCCCAGCTGGAGGACCTTGGGATCGGTCCGGTCGTCGCCTGGTGCGCCGCCGCGATGTAGGCGAACCAGCTGTCGTCCTGTAGCACGCCGTCCAGGACCTTGATCGATGCTCGAAGCAGATGCTGTGGCGGTCGCAGCCGGCGGTGGTGATCTCGAAACAGCAGCGGCTGCCGCCTGGCGCCGGAGGCGGTGTCGAGCACGTCGACCACGCCGCGGGTCTTGGGGGCATGGAGCTCGTCGAGGCCGAGCGGCCGGAGATCTGGCTCCTGGATAAGGCTCCGGCTGGCCAGACCGTCCGGCTCTGTCGCCGCTGGTACCGCGCGACCTGCGCCCGCGCCGCGTGCGCGACCTCCGCAACTAGGCCGCCAATCTGTTCGGCGCGGTCTGTCCCGAGCGGGATGCGGGCGTCGCCCTGGTCCCTGCCGACGGTCAACGCCGGCGCCATGGAGGACATGCTCGACGGGCTCAGCCAAGCCGCGGCGGCCGACGTTCATGCGGTGGTCCCCCATGGATCGCGCCGGCTGGCACCTCGCCAAGATCTGGCGATCCCTGCCAACCTGACGCCGGAGTGCTTGGCGCCCTATTCACCCGAGCTGAATGCCATCGAACGAGTCTGGCTGTGTCTCCGCGAGCGCTTCCTCTCGCATCGCCCTCCGGTCGACCTACGACGACATTCTCGCTGCCCACTGCGCCGCCTGGAACGCGCTGCTCGCCGAAGCCGGCCGCGTCTAGCCGTGGCGCTCGACGATCCAGGTTCGATTGTAGGCGTCTCTTGAAGGCTTGGAGGGCTGGGCGGAGCTCCTCGACGGCGGCAAAGCGGGGGAGCCAAAGCAGGTTCTCCTTCAAAGTCCGGATGAAGCGCCACATAGCGGTTGTCCTTGAACTCGCGCACCAGAGCGAGAAGTATCAGCCCTCGAAGTTCAGCGCGATCGAGCCGCCGGCAGATTGAACAACCGTCCGGCTGATCCTTTTCGCTTGGCCCCATCCACCCGCGTATCACACGGACCGGACATGTCCTGTGTCGGCGAACACACGTGAGCCTGGCGATCTTGACATCGATCATGGCCTTAGATAAGCTAACGATTTGGAACGTTCCACAAAGTAGTGAAAGAGGGACGTACTAGCGATGGCGGAGAACGCAAAGGGATCATCTGGACCTCAATGGCAGCGCCGCCTGTCGTCGGCTGGTTCTGCGCGACCGGGTGTCGGCTGTGGGCCGACGCCAGGAATCTCGCGGCGAGCGTTCGTTGGACGCTCGGCCGGCGTCGCTCTGGCGATCAGCGGACTCTCCGATTTCCTCGTTTCCAGCAGAGCCGCAAGCCAAACCGGAAGCGGCACGGTGGTCGTGATGGCGTGGGAGAACTACGTCCATCCGGAGATCCAGAAGCGCTTCCACGAGGCGACCGGCATCACGCTGCGCGGCGTCCCTGCGGACTCCGATCAGGACATGTTCACTAAGCTGAAGGCCGGCGGCGGTGACCAGTACGATATCGTATTTGCCAACGCCGGCTTCTGTCCCTTCTACCACGATGCCGGCCTGATCGAGCCGCTCGATCTCAACCAGATCCCGGCGGCGAAGAATTTGTGGCCGATCTTCAGGACGAATACCGACTTTCCCTATGTTCTGGCGCCGGACCAGACCCTGATCTACCCGAGCATGTGGGCTTCCTTTGGCATCGTCTGGAACATTGACCAGTTCGAGGTCCCGCCTCCCTATTCGTGGAAGTCGCTTTGGGACGCTCCGGAAGGCAAGGTGATCTTGCAGGGCGCCGGCGACGACTTTCTCGCACTGGCCGGCCTCGCCCTGGGCGTGCCCCGATCCGAGATCTACTCGATGACCGGCCCCGCCCTCAAGCAGGCGGCCGACTACCTGAGGCAGCTGAAGCCGTTCCAGATCAGCAACAGCTCCGACCTCGTGACCGCCGACGCGATCCGGACCGGAAAGGCCGTCGTGGGCCAGGCGACGAGCCTCGGCCTCGCCTACCGGATCAACGACAAGGCGGGCAAGCACGTGGCGGACATCGAGCTTCCCAAGGAGGGCGCGCTCGGTTGGGTCGACGGTCCCCAGCTGGTCAAAGGCGCCAAGAACCGCGATAACGCTCTCAAGTTCATCGACTTCCTCATGGGCGACCCGGCGATGCAGGACTGGCTCTGGGACTACAATGTCTTCGGGATGGCGAGCCGGACGACCTCGGAGCGGATCATGCACTCGGGCGCGAAGATGAACGCCCCCGTTTACGATGCACTCGGCGGCACCGAACCGGAGATCGCGACCAACATGGTCTTCCAGGGGCCGTCCCGGCATCCGAAGGAGTGGGCGGCGGCGTACGACGAGGTGCTGGCAGATTAGCTGCCCGCGCCATCGTAACCGCGGACACGCCACATCGCTGCTCTGGGTGCTCCGGCTGCCGACCGGCGAGGGTAGGTCGCCGACCGCCGCAGGGCGGGGTCACCTCTGGCGCTCGATGCGATCGGCGGCGATCCCACTGCTCGGGCGTGCCCGTCATCGCGGCCTCGAGAATCCGCTGCTCCCCCTGCCGGCGGTGCTCGCGGTGGCCGTCGGCTTCTTCCTGCCGCTCGCCGTCCTCATTCTGTATTCCTTCTGGCCGACCGAAGACGGACGGATCGTCCACCACTGGACGATAGCGAACTACACCCGGTTCTTCACCGCGGAAGCGTATCGCTCGATGTTGCTTCGCTCGTTCGGGTTGGTCGCCTTGGCAGCCGCGTTGACGGTCTTGCTGAGCTTTCCCTTCGCCTACTTCGTGGCGGCCAAGGTCCGGCCGTCCCGCCGGCTGGTCTGGATCCTGGTCGCGACTATTCCGTTCTGGACCAGTTATCTGATCCGGGTCCTTGCCTGGCTTAACATGTTCGGGGATGAGGGCCTGATCAACCAGGCGCTGACCGGCATCGGCCTCGTGCACGCGCCGCTCGACTTGTTCGGCTTCGGCAGGCCGGCGATCGTGGTCACTTTCGTCTACCTGCTGTTCCCGCTCTCCTTCCTTGCCACATACATCGCGATCGAGCGGATCAACCCGGCCATGCTGGATGCCGCCGCCGACCTCGGGGCGCGGCCGTGGCGGCGGTTGGTCACGATCACGCTGCCGACCGCCCGGTCCGGCATCGTTGCCGGCTTCGTCTTCGCGTTCATCGCCATGATGGGCGACTACGCGACGCCGCAGCTGATCGGCGGCACCAACGGCACCCTGTACGCGAACCTGATCACGAACCAGTTTGGCTTCTCGCTGCAGTGGGGCTTCGGTGCCACCCTCGCGGTGCTGTTCCTGGTCACCATCCTGTTGCTCGTGACCGTGCTCCGCCTCGTGGTCGGCGGGGTCGAGGCCGCCGGCGAGTACACGGGTGGCTTCACGCGCCGGCGCGCGCCGTTCCTGTTCGGCTACTCGGTGTTGTACCTCATCTTCCTCTACACGCCGCCGGGGCTGCTCGTCCTGCTGGCGTTCAACGATTCCGACGAGACCGGTCTGCCGTTCGTCGGCTTCACCACCCGCTGGTTCACAGAGGTGTTCAACAACCCCGTGCTCCTCGACTCGTTCTGGACCAGCCTTCAGGTCGCCATCGCGGCGGTCCTCATCAGCGCCGTGCTCGGCACCCTCGCGGCGGTGCAGATCGCGCGCGTCAAGGGGCGGTTGCGCTCGTTCAATCTCGGGATGATCGCCGTCCCCCTGTTCCTGCCGCCATTGGTGCTCGGCCTCGCGATCATCGTCGGCTTGAACGCGCTCGGGCTTCAGCGCGGGCTATGGACGATCATCGCCGGTCACACCATTCTCACGTTGCCGGTGGTGACCCTTCTCGTGCTGGTGCGGCTGGAGGGGCTCGACCGCGACCAGGAGACCGCCGCGATGGACTTAGGCGCGCGACCGTGGCGCGCTTTCCTGACCGTGTCGTTGCCGCAAGCCCTGCCGGGTATCGTCGCCGGTGCGATGATCGCCTTTGCGATCTCGATGGACGAGTTCATCCTCACCTTCCTCGTGACCGGCTCGCAGCAGACGCTGCCGCTCTATATCTTCGGTTCGCTGCGGATCCGGGTGACGCCCGATCTGAACGCCCTCTCGGCGCTGATGCTCGGCGCCTCGTTTGCGCTCTTGACCATCGGGGCGCTGATCGCGATCGGGCGGGAGAGGCTGCGCGGGCGCGCGCGGGTGCTCGGATGATGTCGTTCGCCGCGGAGCCATGACCTTGAGCACCCACGCCGACCTTCCGCCGGCGGTGTTCTCGGGTCCCGCCTTGAGATGCACCGACCTCAGGCTCCGTTATCCGGGCCAGGACTTTTACGCGCTCGGCTCCGCGGCGGTCGGTGTTTCGTTCTCGGTCAATCGGGGCGAGCTCTTCGCCCTGCTTGGACCGAGTGGCTGCGGCAAGACGACGACGCTGCGCATCATCGGCGGTTTCCTCGATCCCACGAGCGGATCGATCGAGATCGAGAGCGTCGACGTCACGCGCCGCCAGCCCTACGAGCGACCGACCAACACGGTCTTCCAGAGCTACGCGCTGTTCCCGCACATGCGCGTCGAGGGCAATGTCGCCTACGGCCTGAAGATGGCGAGGGTGCCGAGGGCGGAGCGGGCAAGGCGGGTGAAGGAGACGCTGGATCTGGTTGGTCTTGCGGGGATGGAAAGGCGCCGGATCGCCGAACTCTCGGGAGGTCAGCAGCAGCGCGTGGCGCTGGCGCGCGCGCTCGTCAAGCGGCCGGCGGTCCTGCTGCTCGACGAGCCGCTCGGCGCGCTCGATCTCAAGGTGAGACGCCAGATGCAGGACGAACTGGTGCGCATCAAGCAGTCCACCGGCACCACGCTGATCCACGTCACCCACGATCAGGAGGAAGCCTGCGCGATCGCCGACCGGATCGCGGTCATGAAGGACGGGATGATCGTCCAGGTCGACACGCCCGAGGCGCTATACAAGGCGCCTCGCGATTGCTACGTGGCCAGTTTCATCGACGCCGGGACGATCGTTCGCGGCAGGAACAGCCGGCACGGAGGCGCGGTCGAGATCTCCCATCCCGACCTCAAATTCCGAGGCAGTCTGCCGCCATACCTCAACGAGGTGCAGTCGATCGCCGCCGTGCTGCCTCGCCACCGGATCAAGGTGAGCCTCGCGAAAGGCTCGAACGACCAATGGGATGCGGTGCGGGGCAGCGTCGAGCGGCTCATCTTCACCGGATCCGTCTTCAATATGCACGTGCGCGTGAGCGAGCGGCTCGAGGTTCGGGCGGCGCTGACGATCGAGGAGGTTGCGACGCTCGGCGAGGAGAACCTCCGTCCGGAGCGGGTCGTGGAGCTGCATTGGCGCCCCGAGGACATCGTCTTCGTCGAGGACTCCGAGACCGCCGGTGCGCCCAGGCCTGCTGAAGAGAACTCGCGCTGATCGAAAGCAGTTAACAGCCTCGGGCGGGCGAACCCAGCCTCACGAGGACCGAGCCGGCGCTCGACTTCGTCCGGCAGACCCGCGGGCCCGAACGGGTCGACGAAGGTCACGCCGCCGAGGGTACGGCCAGTTTTCAAATGCTCGCCAAGCAGGTAGCGGCAACCGGCCTCACGGGCGGCTGCCCGCAGCATCGCATCCCAAAATCCGGTGCACTGATCGCGGGCCGCGTTCATCGCAGAGCTCGGTCGTTGCCGAATTTCGTGCGTGATCCGAGCGACCGGGCGGCCGCGATGGGTGATGATCACCTCGTGGCCTTCCTCGGCGGCCTTGATATGCTTGGCGGGGTGGTGATTGGCCTCGCGCAGCCCGATCGCGTAGCGCATGCCGGTCCCATGTAAGACATCCAGCGCCAATGCTGGACTTGGCGCAGCCCCCGTCCAGGTGCAAAGCCATGACCGGTCTGCCGATCGTCGACGCCCATCTGCATTTCTGGGACCTGGAGCGCAACTACCTGCCCTGGCTCCGTGATGAGCCGCCGATCGCGTTCCGCTACGGCGACTACGGGGCTCTGCGCCGGAACTATCTGCCCGCGGACTACTTCCGCGACGCGGCAGGTCACGACGTGGTCAAGACCGTCCACGTCGAGACCGAATGGGACCCGCGCGACCCGGTCGGCGAGAGCCGCTGGCTCGAGGGGGTCATCGCCGAGAGTGGCTTTCCGCACGGCATCGTGGCCGGGGCGCGGCTCGACGACCCGGCGGTCGACGCGGTGCTCGCGGGCCATGCCGGGTTCCCGCGCGTGCGCGGGATCCGCCACAAGCCCAGGGCCGCCCCGTCCCCGGATCGAGTGGAGAAAAACGCGCCGGGCTCGATGGCCGATCCGGCCTGGCGGCGCGGCTTTGCCCTCCTGGAGGAATACCGCCTGTCGTTCGACCTGCAGACGCCCTGGTGGCATCTCGAGGAGGCGAGTGCCCTCGCGCGTGATTTTCCGACCGTCCAGATCATCCTCAACCACACCGGCCTGCCCGCCGACCGCAGTCCCGAAGGTCTGGCGAGCTGGCGGCGGGCTATGGCGACATTCGCCGCCTGCCCCAACGCCGCGGTCAAGATCTCAGGCCTCGGCCAGCCCGGGAAACCCTGGACGATCGAAGCCAACGGCCCGCTCGTGCGCGCCGCGATCGCGATCTTCGGCACCGAGCGCTCCATGTTCGCGAGCAACTTCCCGGTCGATGGCCTCTGCGCCACCTTCGATGCCATCTTCAAGGGCTTCAAGACGATCGTCCGGGACTTCTCCGAGGCGGATCGGCGCCGCCTGTTCTACGACAACGCGGTCCGCCTCTACCGTCTCTAGGATCGATGCGCTTCCAGCGCCCGGCGGACGTTGGCCGCGGTCACGGCCGAGACCCGGGCATCGCATTCCTCGGTACGGCCCACGATGTGCGGCGTCAGGATCAGGTTCGCAAGGCCCGCAAAGCGCACGGCCGCCGCGGCCGTCAGCGGCTCGTCCGCGAACACGTCCAGAGCGGCGCCGCCGAGGCGGCCGGCGCGCAGCGCCGCCACGAACGCCGCGTTGATCAGCAGCGCGCCCGGCGGCATCGCCGCGAGCGCCCGGGCGTCGATCAGGCCGCGGGTCGCGGGCAGCAGCGGCGCATGCAGGCTGACGATCTCGCTCCCTCGAGCAGCTGCACCAGGCTCGAGGCGTAGCTCGCGCCGAGCCAGGCCCGGTCGCCCTTGGGCACCATCGGATCGTAGGCGCTCACCAGCACGTCCAACGCGCGCGCCTTGGCGGCGACCACCCGGCCGATCGAGCCGAAGCCCACCAGGCCCAGCCGCTTGCCCGCGAGCTCGCGGCCGATCAGGCGTTCGCGTGGCCAGTCGCCCGCCAGCATCCTGGCGCCGGCGTCATAGGCGCCGCGCAGGAGCAGCATGGCGGTCGCGATGACGTACTCGGCGACCGAGACGTCGTTGGCGCCGGTCGCCGGCAGCACCTGGACGCCGCGCGCACGGCAGGCCTCGACGTCGATGTTGTCGAGACCGACGCCGAGGCGGCCGATCGCAACGAGCTGGCGGCCCGCCTCGAGCACGGCGTTGCGCACCTGGGTGCGATTGCGCACGATCAGGGCGCGCGCCGGCGCCAGCTGCCTGCAGAGCTCATCCGGCCGCTCGAACAGGCCGGGGTCGTAGCGCAGGCCGAAATCGGCAGCGAGGTCGGCGACCGCCGCCGGCTCCATGAACTCGCTGATCACGATCTCGGCCACGTCGTCTCGCAAGGGGATCGCGGGCGCGGGCCGGATCAGGGTGCCGGCTCGAGGAACTCGCTTGCGACATAGGCCTGCCGGCCGTCGCCGAGGCGCACCTCGGCCCAGCCCGCATCCTCGCCCAGCACGCGCAGCCGGACCCCCGGGACGAGGATGCCGAGCCGGCGGGCGTCGACGCTCGGGCCGTCCCGGTAGTTGAGCGCGGTCGTGGTGACGAAGATCGCGGGCTCGAGCTCGGGCGATCGCCTCGATGGGGCGGGTTCGGTGGGCTTCTCGAGAACGACAGTCTGGTCCGGTCCGGCTGCGGGCTCGATCGGCGCGATCGCGGGGACCACCGGCGCGCCCGCAGGCGCCGGTTCGCTCGCGGGCGCCGCCGGCGCAGTCGCGGGCGCCGCCGGCGCAGTCGCGGGCGGGTCGGAAGCTGGCGTCTCGATGTCTCCGAGATTCGCCAGGAGCTCGGCCAGCTCGCCGCTCGCCTGCCTCTCCGCCGGCCGCAGCTCCGCGACCTCGGGCGCCGCCGCGGCGCCGGGGTCGCTGGCGCGCGCCACGGCCGCGGCCGGCCCGGGCCCAGGCCCTTCGGCTGCCGCCGGCTCGCTGCGAGTGAGCGCGGTCCTGGCCGCCAGGCGCTCGATCGCCTCGGCGATCACCGCCTCCGAGGGCAGGCCGAGACAGTCCTGGGCCGCCGGCCGCATGCGCTGCTCGGTCGCCTCGATCAGACCGGGATGGGCCGCCTGCTGCGCCGCGATCAGACGGTCGCGCTGGGCCGCCAGGCGCTCGCAGGGATGTTCCGGCGCCTGCACCCGGACCTCGCCGGAAAGCGCCGCGAGGGTGCCGGGGCGCAGGCTGAATGTCGCGCAACTGGCGAAGAACACGGCCAGCGCCGCACCGCCCAGCCCGGACAACAGCGGGTCCTTGCGGAGCCACGGCCGGGCTTCGGCACGCTCCCGGCCGCTGCGCAGCAGGTGGAGGCCGAGCGCGAGCAGGCCGATCAGGAGCAACGCGATGCTGACGTAGCGGATGCCGTTGTAGACCAGCCGGTCGGTCGATCTGATCACCAGGGCGCCGCCGTCGTCCTGCAGTTCGACGACCGCATTGCGGCTGCGCTCGTTCCAGCCGTCGATCACCAGGTTGATCTCGGCCAAGCGGGCGGCCGCCGCCTCGGTCAGCCGCTCGATGCGCCGGGCGCGCTCCGGATCGAGGTCGGCTTCGGGCCCGGCGGCGATCGCGTGCAGCTCGTCGGTCGCCGCATGGGCGACGTCGGTCAAAAGGTTCAGGTCGTAGACCAGCGTCGGGTCGGCGATTGGCACGTGATCACCTTCGAGCCGGTCGAGCGCCCGGGTGATCGCCTGGGCGGTCAGATGCAGGTCGGCGCTGATCGTGGTCTGCACCTGACGCGGCGCGCCGTTGAGGGCAGTCGCCATGTCTTCCAGGGCGACCCGCACCTCGGTGACGGCGGCCTCGATGCCGAGCGGATCGGTCGCGGCGGCACTCGCGGGCGGAGCAAGAAGCAGGACCAGCAGGCAGGTCACAAGCCATGCCCAGAGCCCGCATCCGGAATTTCCGTCCAGCCTACGCTTCACCTGCGGCTCCGATCGTGTCACCGGGTCCGGACCGAGGGCCGCCCGCCGGCGCTGTCGATCCGGTCGCCATCGCCACGGCAGGGCAGGCGAACCTACCATGGTCGCTGCGCCGGTGGTAGGGGTCGTGCGCCGATCCGGTGCCGGTGAGGGCCCAAGTTGCCTGCGGCGCCGGCCTTAACTATGGTCGGGACCGATGACTCTGCGCGCCGGCGGCAGAGCGAGGAGGGCAGGCACCGGTCGCCGGTCGGCGACCGGGCGCCGATGAGATCGAGGGATGGCCGAGACCAGAGGCGAGATCCGCAAGCACCGTCACCCCGGCCGCGGCCAGGGGCGCGGCTCGGCGCGACCCAAGGGTCGCCAGGTCGAGCCGGCAGCCCTCGAGGCGGTGCGCGCGCTGCTGGCCGACCGGCCAAGGCGGCGCGATCTCTTGATCGAGCATCTGCACCTGATCCAGGACCACTTCGGCCATCTCGCGGCCGGCCATCTGGCGGCGCTCGCAGAGGAAATGCGCCTCGCCCAGACCGAGGTCTTCGAGGTCGCGACCTTCTATGCCCATTTCGACGCGATCGGGGAGGGCGAACCGGCGCCGCCGCCGTTGACGGTCCGGGTCTGCGACAGCCTGACCTGCGAGCTCATGGGCGCCCGCGATCTGATCGCCGGCCTGCAGGGCGGCCTCGAGCCGCAAAAGGTGCGGGTGGCGCGCGCGCCGTGCATGGGCCGCTGCGACACGGCGCCGGTCGCCGAGGTCGGCCACCACTACGTCGACCACGCGACCCCGGCCAAGGTGACGCTGGCGGTCGAGGCCGGCCACACCCACGCCGACATCCCGGATGCCAGCCCCTTGGAGCGCTACCTCGAGGGCGGCGGCTACCGCCTCCTCCGGCGCTACCTGGGACAGGGTGCCGCCGGCCCGGCGACCGATCAGACCGTGCTCGAGCTGGTCGCAACCCTCAACGCTTCCGGGCTGCGCGGCCTGGGCGGCGCCGGCTTTCCGACCGGGCGCAAGTGGGAGCTGGTCAGGCGGGGGCCGAAGCCCCGCTATCTCGCGGTCAACGCCGACGAGGGCGAGCCCGGCACCTTCAAGGACCGCTACTATCTCGAGCGCGACCCGCACCGCTTCCTCGAGGGCGCGCTGATCGCCGCCTGGTCGATCGAGGCCGAGGCCGTTTACATCTACCTGCGCGACGAATACCCCGGCATCCGCGAGGTCCTGCTGCGCGAGATCCCCAAGGTCGAGGCGGCCGGACTGGCACGGCCGGGCTATCTCATGCTGCGCCGCGGCGCCGGCGCCTACATCTGCGGCGAGGAATCGGCGATGCTCGAGAGCATCGAGGGCAAGCGCGGCCTGCCGCGCCACCGGCCGCCCTACGCCGCCGAGGTCGGCCTGTTCGGCCGCCCGACCCTGATCAACAATGTCGAGACGCTCTACTGGATCCGGGACATCGTCGAGAAGGGCCCGGAATGGTTCGCGGCCCAGGGCCGGCACGGCTCGAAGGGCCTGCGCAGCTACTCGGTCTCCGGTCGGGTCAAGCAGCCCGGCGTCAAGCTCGCCCCGGCCGGGATCACCGCGGGCGAGCTGATCGCCGAGTTCTGCGACGGCATGGCCGCGGGCCACCGCTTCGAGGCTTATCTGCCGGGCGGCGCCTCGGGCGGCATCCTGCCGGCGAGCATGGCCGACATCCCGCTCGACTTCGGCCAGCTGGAAAAACACGGCTGCTTCGTCGGCTCGCACGCGGTCGTGGTGCTCTCCGACCGCGACGACGTCAAAGCCGTCGCGCTCAACCTGCTCCGCTTCTTCGCCGACGAAAGCTGCGGCCAGTGCACGCCGTGTCGGGTCGGCTGCGAGAAGGCGGTGAAACTGATGGAGCGCGACGTGTGGGACGAAGCGCTGCTCGAGGAGCTCTGCCGCGCCATGGCGGACGCCTCGATCTGCGGCCTCGGCCAGGCCGCCCCCAACCCGATCCGCTCGGTGCTGAAGTTCTTCGAGGACGACCTCCGGATCGCCGACGCCGGGCTTCCGATCCGGAACGATCCGGTCACGCGCTGGTGACGAATCGCTGTCCAGTGAAGGTTATCACCCTGCTTTCCTAACTAACTCGCAGACCGATTTGCTTGCTCGGCCGGTCATTCACGTCTGCTCCGGTGTACAGAGGCGGTTGGTCTTCAAGCCGTTCACCGTGCAAGACTGACTAATCCTTAGATATACATATCTCTTTGGTTGCGCGGGTGCGACATCGGATATACCGCTATCGCTCACCGTTCTACGGCCGTATATCGGCATACGCCGAATGCTTGCTTGTTCGGCTGCCCAGGACTTGGACAATGCACGCCGTTCGGGGCGTCCGCTCCGGACCACCTCGGAGCCCTGACGGCTTCCGGCATTCCCAAGGGGGGAGAACCCATGAAGAAGCTTCTAGCCTGTGCGGCCATGCTCGCCATGCTCGCGGGCCCCGCCCTCGCCCAGAGCTACGGCAACGGCAACGGCAACGGCAACTACAATACCGGCAACGGCAACGGCAACGGCAACGGCAACGACAACTCCGGCAACCACAACGGCAATCGCAACGGCAACGACAACTACGGCAGCGGCAACGGCAACCGCAACGGCAACGCGAACTACGGCAGCCGCAACGGCAACGGCAACGGCAATTGCAACGGCTATTGCTAGCGCACCGGCTGGCAGAGGAATCAGCGCGGGTCGTGCCCGGACTTAATCCGGACATCCAGAAGGGCCGGGGTCGCCGGGCCTAATCCGGCAATGACCGGTGAGCCAAGTCGTCGCTGAGTCAGAGTTATCGTCGTCTGGCTTCGGGGGAGGGTGCCGCCCGAATTGGGTCGGTGCCCTCCCTCCGGGCCTCGAAGATTGTGCCCATCCGGAACTTGCCGGATCGACGCTTCGGCAGCGGCGGGTGCGTAGCAAGCTCGTTTGGCGATCGTCGAACTGGGCTTGCTTGAGACCGTCGGAGGCGACGGTGCAACCTCGGAGCCTGAAGGCTGCGGGACATTTCCAGGGAGAGTGCCATGAGGAAGCTTCTGGTCGGTTCGGCGATGCTCCTTCTACTCGCCGGTTCCGCGCTCGCGGCGGGTAACGGCAACGGCAACGGCAACGGCAACGTCGGCTCGTTCAACGGCAACAACAACGGCAACGCCAACGTCGGCGCGGGCAACGGCAACGGCAACGGCAACGGTAATCACGGGAGCCACAACGGGAATGCCAACGGCAACGGCAATCTCGGCGGTGGCAATGGCAACGGCAACGGCAACGCCAACACCGGCAGCCGTAACGGGAACCGCAACGGCAACCAGAACATCGGCTTCGGCAACGGTAATGGCAACGGCAACGGCAACGTCGGCGGCCGCAACGGTAACGCCAACGGCAATAACAACATTGGCAGCCGCAACGGTAACGCCAACGGCAATGGTCGTCCAGACGCCAATGGGAACGTAGGCTACCACAATAGTGGCTCTGGAAACATCGGCGCGTTCAACGGTAACGGCAACAGCAGCTCGACCAGCGGCAATAACAACGTCGGCGCGTTCAATGGCAATCACAACAGTGGGATGAACAACGGCAACAGCAACACCGGCGCATACAACGGTAACTCCAACGGCGGCAATGACAACGGGAATCGTAACGTTGGTTCGTTCAACGGCAACCGCAACGGCAACCCCTGAGGCGGCGCCTCCAATCAGGATCCAACATCGCATGTGCGCAGGAGAGTCATCAAAGGACGACGAGCGATGAACGCGGTTCTGGCAACTATCCTGCTTGCCCATCTGACGGGCATGCCGCCTGTCGTCGATCACGGGATGGCCGGATTCGAGCGCTCACGGCCGTTGCTGATCCAGGTCGCGAACGGCAGAGGCAACGGCAACGGCAATGGCAACGTCGGCAGCAACAACGGTAACTCTAATTCCGGCAATAATAACGGCAACAATAATAACGGCAACGGCAACGGCAATAACAACAGCAGCAACAATAACGGCAATAACAATGCAGGCAATAACCAAGGCAACAACAATTCGACCAGCGGCAATGGCAACGGCGGCGGTGGGATCAGCGCGAGCAGCAGCCGCGGCGGCGGCGGCGGCCGCAGCAGCGGCGGCAGCGACGGTAGGAACGTTGCGGGCGGCAGTTCCGGCGGCGGCTCAGGCGGCGGCAACAGCGTGTATCCCGGCGCCGGTGGCAGTGCGGGTCGCGATCAGGCCTGCCGCGATCGACACGTCCTCGCGTGGCTATTTTGCCATTGACCGGGCAGACCCGGATGCCGGGGCGAGCGGGACGGACGGGAGACGGAAAGCTTCGGCGCCAGGTCGGCGCGCGGGCGTGGCGCGGTCAGGCGCATGCCCGCGACGGAGACGCTTTAGAAAGTCAGCGCGGAAAATCCGGCTTGACCACTTCTTCGGCGATCTGGCGTGCCAGCAGGGCTGCCTGGGTCCGGTTGTTGGCGTGGAGTTTTTTCAGGATTCGATGGACATGGACTTTGACGGTCCCTTCCTCGATGTCCAGTTCCCGGGCAATGACCTTGTTGGACTGACCCCTTTGGAGCAACTCGAGGACACGGAGCTCGCGCCCCGTGATACCGAGCGTTTCTATCCGGGTTGCCGGCGGCAGACTGTGCGGCCCGTGCCGGCTCATCAGCGCGCTAAGCGGTACGAACGTGCCACCGTTCTGAACGAAGCGCAGCGTCTCGATCAGAATCTTCGGGTCCAGGCTGGAGGGGAAATAGGCGCGCGCGCCGAGTTGCATGGCATCGACCACCGCCGATACCTCCTCACGATCGGAAATCACCACGATGGGGACGCCCGGCACCAGGGTGCGCAGGTCGTCGAAGATCTTCTTGACCTCCGGATGGCTGCAAGCCTTGTCGCCCGTATCGATGAGCGCCAGATCCGCGGCCCCCTCCGTGGGGGCGTCAGCCTCGCTCTGGCCGCCGTCCTCCAACGCGATGATCCGGACGCCGATCCCGCTGAGTTCGAGGAATTTCGCGAGGCACTGCCGCCGCAGCGTCCGTCCGTCCGACAGCAGGACATTAATTCGCTCCTCTTCGCCATCGGCGGCGCGCATGGGCCGTATGTCCTCTGCCTCTTATGTAAGAATGGGAGGGTCGGAGGCTATATTCAAGGTTGCGCAGATTGATGATGGATTTGCCTTAAAAGCGTTGTAGATCCATCACAGCGCGAATCTCAGTACGCCAACGGGAGATTATTGCGTTCCGGGCCCCTGGAGCCAGGGTCGGGTTATGACTACGGGTCTTTCCCCCGAACTCCCCGTGCCACCTCATTCATTTCGACCGATGCGCCGAGGCAAGTAAGCATCTGCCTCGGCGCATCGCTTGGGAAAAGTCAGCGGTAGCCCTTCGAGCTGAGGTCGATCACCTGCTTGGCGGTCTTCTGGGTCACGAACAGGGGGCCGGTCATGACATTGTTGACCGGCACCATGCCGAGGTCGTGATAGAGGCTCAGGTAGACCACCGGCAGATAGCCGGTCAGGTACTGCTGGGCGTCGATCGCGTAGTCGGCGCGGCCCTCGTCGATCGCCTGCAGGAGGGTCGGCGAAAGATCGAACGAGCCGATCTTGATCTTGCCGCCGAGGCCTGCCCCTTCGATCGCGGCCAGCGCCGGGTCGAAGGCGACCGCGCCGACGGTGATCGCGGCGTCGACCTCGGGATGTGCCTGCAGATAGCCGGTGACGCCGGCCCGGATCTCGGTCGGGTCCATCGCGACCGCGATCACCTGGGAATCGCCGAGGCCGTCCTTGAACCCCTGGCAGCGCAGGTCGAGCGCGACGTTGCCGACCTCGGGGTTGATGCAGGCGCCGTGCGCCATGCCGGCCTCCTTCATGCGCTGGCCGGCGGCAAGGCCCGACTGGTATTCGTCGATGCCGAGGTGCAAAAGCGCGCCCAGCTTGTGGCTGACCTCGAGCCCGCTGTCCATCGAGATCACCGGGATGCCGGCCGCGACCGCGTCCTTGATCGCGGGCCCGAGCGCCTCGGCATCGGGGATCGACACGACCAGGCCGTCCGGCTTGGCGGCGACCGCCGATTCGATCAGCTGCTTCATCGCCACCATGTCGAAGGTCTGCGGCGCCTGGTACTGGACGTCGACGCCCATCTTCGCCGCCGCGTCGTCGACCCCCCTCTTGACCACCGACCAGAACGGGTCCGAGGCCTGGCCGTGGGTGACGAAGATGATCTTGGTCGCCTGGGCGGGCGCCCCGGCCGCGACCAGGCCCAATGCCAGGACGGGACCTGCCAGCACCTTGCTCAAAGCGCGCATTGTCTTTGCCTCCCTGCTTCTTCTGTTGATGATCAGAGCGCCGCGATGTCGGTGACCTTGAGGTCGAACTTCTGGGCGTCGACCGGTTGGATGTTGCGCAGATCGGCCTCGGCCGGCGCCATCCCGGCCAGCGCCACGCGCGCCGCGGCCCCGATGTTGTGGATGGTGTCGGCGATCTGCCCGGGCCCGTGCAGCGGGTGGGTCGGCACCATGACCGTGCGGTCCAGGATGTCGAGCGAGCGCTGGCACATGTCCTTCGCATAGCGCCGCCGGCAGTCCCGGTTCTCGGGCATGTTGTAAGGGTTCATCACGGGGTGGGCGGCACCCTCGCCGATCAGGATCTGATCCCACTCGGTGTAGTTGTGACGGCCGGTGCGGCCCGCGATCACGCTCGGGAAGACCTCGACGAACCGTTCGGCACTCGCGCTCGAGGGCAGGCTGTACATGACCTGGGCGGCGCAGTCGTGCCCGGGGCTGTTGACCGGCGCGGGCCTGAGCCCGAGGTTGCCGAGCTGCGCGGTGCCCTCCAGGATCTGCCGCTTCTCCGCCCGCATCGCAGCGATCATGCCGGGCAGGCGGTCGAGCTGGACGTTCAGCATCGCCCCCATCAGCTCCGACGCGCGCGCGCCGTTGCCGGCGAACGGCTTTTGCTGGTCGCTGCGGCCCTGCCAGTAGAAATGGCAGGGGTCGATCGCGCATTTGACCCGCTCGGCGATCCGGTCGTCGGCGGTGCAGACCGCACCACCTTCGCCGGCGGTCATGTTCTTGTAGTAGTTGAAGCTGAACGCGCCGGCATGGCCGATCGTGCCGAGCATCCTGCCCTCGTAGGCGCCCCCGATCGCCTGGCAGGTATCCTCGAGCACGAGCAGATCGTGCTTGGCCGCGACCCCCATGATCCGGTCCATGGCGCAGGCGGCCCCCCACATGTGGACCGGGATCACCGCCCGCGTGCGCGGGCCGATCGCGTCCTCGATAGCGTCCGGGTCGATCGTGATGCTCTCGTCGACGTCGACGATCACCGGGATCGCACCCGCCGCGAGCACCGCCATGGCGGTTGCCATGTAGGTGTGCGCCGGCACCAGGACCTCGTCGCCCGGGCCGATCCCAAGCGCGCTCACCGCGGCGGTGAGCGCGAAGCTGCCGCTCGCGGTCAGCGCCACATGCCGCGTGCCGAGATAGTCGGCATAGCGGCGCTCGAAGCGCTCGCATTCGCCGCCGACCCCATAACGGAACAAGGCACCGCTCCGGATGACCGCAGCGATCGCCTCGATCTCCTCCTCTCCGACGATGTACATGGCCGCTTCTCTGCCCTTTGCAGCCCGGAATTGGCAAGGCGGCGCGGGACGGGCTTCCGGGCGACGGCCTTTCCAAAGGACCAGGGCCCCGCGCCTGCTCAGGATGCCACAAGCCGGCGCCGGCGGCAACGCGCGGCCGCGCGGCTGTCGGTAGCACGCGGTATGTCCGGGTTTCGTAGCTCACGATCTGTCCGGTTCGGGAGAATCGGGGAGGTCGTGTGCTGGCGGAGGTTCGGGTGGCTCGGATCGTCGAGGCGATTGGTCGGTGGCGGAGTGGGGCGTTGAGTTGTAGTGAGGCAGCGGAGGTGCTGGGAATGAGCGAACGGCATTTCCGTCGGCTGCGCGATCGCTACGAGGCGCAGGGGGCGGAAGGCCTGATCGATCGGCGGCGCGGTCGGGTGTCGGGCCGGCGGGTGGCGGTCGATCGGATCGAGTGGCTGCTGGAGCAGTACCGGCACGGGTTGTTCTGCTCGCTCTATACCGACCGCGGCAGCCATTATTTCGTGACCCCCAAGGCCGGCGGCAAGATCGCACGGGAGCAGCCGACCCAGGTCGGGCGCGCCCTCGAGCAGCTCGGCATCGAGCCTATCCCGTCCTATTCGCCCGAGGCGCGCGGCCGCATGGAGCGGGTCTTCGGCACGCTGCAGAACCGGCTGCCGCAGGAGCTGCGCCTGGCCGGGATCACGACGCCGGCGGCGGCCAACCGCTTCCTCGCCAAGCACTTCGTGGCCGAGCACAACGCCCGCTTCGCGGTCGCCGCGATCGAGCCCGGCAGCGCCTTCGTGGCCTACGCGGGCGATCTGGCCGAGGTTTTGTGCGTTCAGGTCGAGCGCGTGGTCGGGAACGACAACTGCGTGCGTTACGAGGGCCGCTGTCTGCAGATTCCACCGCACCGGCACCGGCACCACTTCGTCAAGGTCAAGGTGAGGGTGCACGCCTATGAGGACGGCCGGCTCGCGGTCTTCCACGGCCCGCGCTGCCTGGCTCGCTACCAGCCCGACGGTCGCCTCGCGGAGGTCGAGGCGACGATCAAGCCCGCCGCCTAAACCCGCTCGGCGGCGCGCCCGGTGGACTTGATGGACAGACGCTCCGCGTTGCCCACAACCCCACCGGGCCAACAGCAGCAGCGGACATTTGATGTACTACAAAAACCGGACATCTTTACGTGCCATTGACACGCGCGGCCGCGCGGCTGTAGCGGACGCGTGAGTTGGCCGGCTCGGGTAGCTTACCCGCTCGCGACGGAGCGCCCGTGTCGCCTTGCCAGCGGGGTGGGCGACGACCTACAAGCAATCGACGGCGATGGAGGTGGCCCCAGAATGGACCTGCCAGCGAGCGGGGCTTCGGCGGCGCTGCAGCGGCCGGGCGGCGCCGAGGTCCTGGCGGCCGATGCCGTCTCGGTGCGGTTCGGGGGGCTCAGCGCGATCGAGGGCGTGTCGCTGAGCCTCGGCCGCCGCGAGGTGCTGGGTCTGATCGGCCCGAACGGCGCCGGCAAGACCACCTTCGTCAACGTCCTGACCGGCTTCCAGCGGCCGAGCGCCGGCCGCGTGCTGCTGGCCGGCGAGGACGTTACCGGCTGGCCGCCGCATCGCCGCGGCCGCGCCGGCCTCGCCCGGACCTTCCAGGGGGTGCGCCTGTTCCGCGGACTGTCGGTGATCGAGAACATAGAAGCCGCCGCCGTCGGTAGCGGGCTCGGACGGCACGAGGCCGAGCAGCGGGCGGCCCGGATCCTCTGCTGGATGGGCTTGGAAGACAAGGCCTTCGAGCTCGCCGATACCCTGCCCTACGGCGGCGAGCGGCTGGTCGGCATCGGGCGCGCGCTCGCCACGGCGCCCAGCTTCGTGCTCCTGGACGAGCCGGCGGCCGGGCTCTCGGATGCCGAGTGCGACGAGCTGATGCGGCTGATCGCGCGCATCCCCGAGGAGTTCGGCTGCGGCGTGCTGCTGATCGAGCACAACATGCGGGTGGTCATGGGGGTCTGTCATCGGATCCACGTGATCGCGATCGGCAGGACCATCGCCGAAGGCACGCCCGAGGCGATCCAGCGCGATGCGGCCGTGATCGAGGCCTATCTCGGCACCAGGACCGGAGGCCGGGTCCGTCGCCGCGCGGCGAGCGGAGGCTGAGCTGCTCGAGGTCGACAACGTCCACGTGCGCTACGGCCGGGTGCCGGCGGTTCGCGGCGCCTCGGTCCGGGTCGAGGCCGGCGAGATCGTCTGCATCGTCGGCCCCAACGGCGCCGGCAAATCCACGACGCTCGGGACGATCGCCGGCATGCGTGCCCCGGCCGAGGGCGCGATCCGGCTGGACGGCGCCTCGATCGCCGGCCTGGCGCCGGAGACGATCGCGCGCCTGGGCGTCTCGCTGGTGCCCGAGAACCGCCACGTCTTCACCCAGCTGACGGTCGAGGAGAACCTCCGCCTGGGCAGCCAGATGCGCCGCGACCGGGACCAGATCGAGGCCGACTTCGAGGGCATCCTCGGCCATTTCCCATTCTTGGGCGAGCGCCTCGGGACGCCCGGCGGCAAGCTCTCGGGCGGCGAGCAGCAGCAGCTGGTGATCGCCCGGGCGCTGATGACCCGGCCCCGGCTCATGCTCCTCGACGAACCGGCGCTCGGCCTCGCGCCCTTGATCATCCAGGTCGTCTACGACATCCTGCACAGCCTGCGGGAGAGCGGGATCACGCTCCTGGTGGTCGAGCAGAGCACCCATCGCGCGCTCGAGCACGCCGATCGGCTCTACGTCATGCGCTCGGGGGCGATCGCGCTCGCGGGCGAGAGCGACAGCCTTACCGAGGCGGCGGTCGAGGCCGCCTATTTCGGCTACGATTGAGCCGGCAGCCAGGCGGCGCCACGCAGGCCGCTTTCGGCGCCGAAGCGGGCAACGACCAGCTTCGTCCGGGGCTCTGGCGCTACGATCAAGGCCGCCCAACGCTCAGCCGCCAGGCGACAGAGGCCGGGGAGTGTCGACAGACCGCCGCCGAGCACGATCACGTCGGGATCGAGGAGGTTGACCACCGCGGCGAGTGCCACCGCCAGCCGCTGGCCGTAGGCGGCGACGGCGGCCAACGCCTGCCCCTCGCCCGCGGCCGCAAGGCGCGCGATCTCGGGTCCTGCGAGCGCCCGGCCGGTGATCAGGACGTAGTCGCGCGCCAGGGCCGCCCCGTTCAGCCAGGTCTCGACGCAGCCGATCCGGCCGCAGCCGCAAGCGACCGGCGGGCCGAACGCCGGATCGGCGAGCGGCATCTGATTGTGGCCCCATTCGCCGGCGATCGCATTGGCGCCGACCAGCGGCCGGCCGCCGACCACGATGCCGCCGCCGACGCCGGTGCCAAGGGTCGCGCCGAACACAACCGCCGCCCCGGCGGCCGCGCCGTCTGTCGCCTCTGACAGCGCGAAGCAATTGGCATCGTTGGCAATCGCGACCGGCAGGCCGAGCGCCTGCTCGAGATTTGCACGCAACGGCTGGCCCTCGAGCCAGGGCAGGTTGACCGCCCGGATCGGCATGCCGTCGGCGCCGATCATGCCCGGCATCGCGATGCCGACCGCCGCCGCCGGCCCGTGCGCGCGGACCAGGGCATCGACACCGCACCGCAGCGCGCCGAGCGTGCCCGCATAGTCGCGGGGCACGTCCTCGCGTGTCCGCGCCAGCTCCCGGCCCTCCGGGTCGAGGGCGAGGGCCGCGAGCTTGCTGCCGCCGATGTCGAAGCCGATCCGGATCATGCCCTTGCCGTGGCCTTGGGCCTCGCCCATGAACGGAGCTGTCCTAGCAGGGAGGCAAGGCGATGAGCAAACAGGTGATCGGCGGCGCGTTCAGCGCGGCCGGGATGCAGCTGCCGTTCCCCAAGTCGGTCCGCGCCGGCGATCTGGTGTTCGTCTCCGGCCAGATGGCGACCGACGCCGGCGGTCAGTTGATCGCCGGCACTATGGAGGCGCAGGCCCGCCAGGTGTTCGCCAACATCGAGGCGATCCTGGCCGAGGCCGGCTGCACCATGGCCGATGTCGTCAAATGCACCTGCTGGATCGACGATCCGCGCGACTTCACCCGCTTCAACGCGATCTTTGCCGAGGTCTTTCCGAGCCAGCCGCCCGCCCGCTCGACTGTGGTATCGAGGCTGGTCCTCGACGGCAAGCTCGAGGTCGAGGCGATCGCCTGCAAGCCCGCTCAGGCCCGCGGGCCCGGAGGCGGTGCCGTTCGGTGACGCGGCCTCAGGTCCGGCTGCGATCGACCGGAACCGCGGCCGAGGGGCTGCTGTCCCGTTCCCACGCCTCGAGGGCAATCAGCGCGAAGCCCAGCAGGACAAACAGCAGGGGCGACCAGCTGAGGGTCGTCAGCGGCCAGCCGAACAGGCGGCAGGTCGCGTCGAGCGCGGCCACCAGAAATGCCAGCATGCCGACGAAGGACAGCACGATCGGACCTCACAGGACTGGCGATCGGGATAGGCGCCTTCCCCGAACGGCCATGGCCCCCTCTTTCTTATGCATCCAGCATGCCACAACCGCGCTCGCCCGCCGGGGCAAAATCGGGCTGGTCGTACATCCTTCGGTATGCCTTCCTAGCCTTGCGTGGAGGAGCGCAGGCGCCACCAGAGCACATCCGGCGCGCCGGGCCTTGTGAGCTGGCTCACAGACGGCAGCGCCGGAGCCCGGCATTGCTATCGGGTCGGCGCGACCGGATCCGGCCAAGGAGGCGACGGCATGACGCATGCGGACGACACCCAACGCTGGCGGGAGCTCGACCGCCGCCACCACCTGCATCCGTTCAGCAACCCGGCCCAGCTCGCGAGCCAGGGGGTCCGGATCATCACCGGCGCCGAGGGTTGCTGGCTCCTGGACAGCGCCGGCAACCGCATCCTCGACGGCATGGCCGGCCTCTGGTGCGTCAACATCGGCTACGGCCGCGCCGAGCTGGTCGAGGCGGCGCGCCGGCAGATGACGACGCTGCCCTACTACAACACCTTCTTCCAGACCGCGACCCCGCCTGCGGTCGAGCTCGCGGCGCGCCTTGCCGAGCTCGCGCCGGCCGGCATCGAGCGGGTGTTCTTCACCAACTCCGGCTCCGAGGCCAACGACACCGCGGTCAAGCTCGTGCGCTTCTTCTGGAACCTGCAGGGGCAGCCCAAAAAGAAGACCATCATCAGCCGCAACTATGCCTACCACGGCGTCACGCTCGCGGCCGCGAGCCTTTCGGGCATGGCCCCGATGCACGCCCAGTCGGACCTGCCGCTGCCCGGGTTCGAGCACGTGCCCGCACCCTATTGGTACGCCGAAGGCGGTGCGCGCACCCCTGAGGAGCACGGTCGCTGGGCGGCCCTCGCCCTCGAACGGCGGATCCAGGAGCTCGGGCCCGAGACGGTCGCAGCGTTCATCGGCGAGCCGATCCAGGGGGCGGGCGGAGTGATCATCCCGCCGCCCGGATATTGGGCCGAGGTGCAGCGGATCTGCCGCGACTACGATCTGCTGCTGATCGCGGACGAAGTGATCTGCGGCTTCGGCCGCACCGGCTACTGGTGGGGCTCCGAGCAGTTCGGCATCGTCCCGGACCTCGTGACCGCGGCCAAGGGGCTGTCGTCCGGCTATCTGCCGATCGCGGCGGTGTTGGTCGGGGGGCGGGTCGGCGAGGCGCTCTTGGCGGCCGGGCAGGACTGGGCGCATGGCTTCACCTATTCCGGCCATCCGGTGGCGGCCGCGGTGGCGCTGGAGAACCTCCGACTCATCGCCGAGGAGGGTTTGCACGAGCGCGCGCGGGGGCCGATCGGCGTCTATTTCGCCCGCGCGCTCGCGACGCTCGCCGAGCACCCGCTGGTCGGCGAGGTCCGCAGCTCTGGTCTGATCGCTGCGCTCGAGCTGGTCGAGGACAAGTCAAAGCGCCAGTATTTCCCGCCGGCGCGGCGGGTCGGCCTGATCTGTCGCGACCATTGCTTTGCGCAGGGTCTGGTGATGCGAGCGGTCCGCGACGTCATGGTGCTGGCGCCGCCTCTCATCATCACCGAGGCCGAGATCGACCAGCTGATCACCCGCGCGCGGGCCGCCCTCGACCTCACCGCCCGCGACCTCGACCGCGGCTAGAGGGGCCACGGATCGGCTGCTCCCGGCAAAATCACCGCCGCGCCGCCAGGTGGACGAGATAGAACGCCAGCGGCATCGCCCCTGACTGCCGGTGCCCCCCGGGCGCAAGCAAGCCGATTTTGCGGCGCCGGATCACCCCGCCCGAACCAGGGGTTGCTTTCGACAGGCTTGGGGAATACAGAGCTTTTGGTGGAGAAAAGCGACGCCAAGCCGGTACCCGACCAAGAGGATGCCATGCCGTCATCTGATGCCGATCGCGCCACCCTCGACAAGAACTACAATCTGCGCGCCGCGGTACCGGAATTTCAGGCCTGGTTCGATCGCTACGAGGCCGCCAGTGTGGCCTTCCGCAACCGCTGGCCGGGCCGCCTCGACCTCCCGTACGGCGACGGCCCGCGCCAGGCGATCGATCTGTTCCTGCCGGCGGCGACGACCCGGCCGCCGCTGCTCGTCTTCCTTCACGGCGGCTATTGGCAAAGCCGGGATCGCAAAGACTTCTCGTTCGTCGCGGAGCCGCTGGTCGCCGCCGGGGCGGCAGTCGCCCTGCTCGGCTACGATTTGGCGCCCGCGGTCACCATGAGCGGGATCGTGGGCCAGATCCGGGATGGCCTCGCCTGGCTGCACCGGCAGGGCGCCGAGCAGGGCTTCGATCCGGAGCGGATCTTGGTTGCCGGCCATTCCGCAGGCGGCCATCTCGCAGCCATGGCGCTGGCGACGGACTGGCCGGGCGCCTTCGGCCTGCCGGCCGATCTGATCAAGGGCGTGGTTGCGATCAGCGGTGTGTTCGATCTCGAGCCGATCCGGCGCTGCTACCTGAACGACGTGCTCCGGATGGACGAAGCGGAGGCCAGGCGGAACAGCCCGCTGCACCTGGGCCTCGGTCAACCCTGCCCGGTCCTGGTCACGGTCGGCGAGCGCGAGACCGCGGCCTTCCATGAGCAGAGCCGGGCCTACGCGGCCAAGCTCGCGGCGGCCGGGTGGCGCTGCGCGCTGGCGACCCAGCCGGCTGCCGACCACTTCGAGATCGTCATGACCTTGGCGGCGCCCGACACCCCGATCGTGCAGGCGATCGCCCGCCAGATGGGCCTCGGGCGGCTTGACGGCGGCGGTGGCGTGTTGGAGTGATGGGCGCGAGGGGGACAGCGGCGCCCATGGCCAACAGCAAGCAGATCCTGATCATCGACGACGACGAGGCGCTGCGGCGCTCGCTCGCCGAGCAGCTCGAGCTGCACGAGGGCTTCGTGACCTTCGAGGCCGAGGACGGCAGGCAGGCGCTCGAGGTCGTCAAGGATCATCATTTCGAGGTGATCCTGATGGACGTGGGCCTGCCCGACACCGATGGTCGCGACCTCTGCCGGCTGATGCGCCGTCAGGGGGTCAAGAGCCCGATCATCATGCTGACCGCGCACGACAGCGATGCCGACACGATCCTCGGTCTCGACAGCGGCGCCAACGACTACATCCCCAAGCCCTTCCGGCTTGGCGTCCTGCTCGCGCGCCTGCGCGCCCAGCTGCGCCAGTTCGAGCTGTCCGACGATGCGACCTTCCCGATCGGCCCCTACACCTTCCGGCCGAGCGCCAAGATGCTGATCAACCCGGACAACAACAAGAAGATCCACCTGACCGAGAAAGAGACCGCCATTCTCAAGTACCTCTATCGAATGGGCGATCGCGCGATCACCCGGGAGGTCCTGCTCGACGAGGTCTGGGGCTACAATGCGGGCGTGACCACGCACACCCTCGAGACCCACATCTACCGGTTGCGCCAGAAGATCGAGCCGGAGCCGACCAACGCCCAGATCCTGGTGACCGAACCCGGCGGCTATCGCCTCGCCCGCTAGGCATTCTCCGATCGTACGGAATCGAGGGCAGCCGTCGCGGCCGCCGCCCTGGAGCACGACCTGACCGCCGCGAGCCGCTGGCGCGGGTATCTCGATCCGGCGAGAGCTTCGATCCTCGACCCCTGCGAAGATCGCTGAAGAGGCAGGGGCTGCAGCTGCCCGGGCCGGCCGCCTGGCGAGGATCAGGCCCGGGCAGTGCAGATCACCAAAAAGGGGGCGGCTACAGGTTGAGCGCGTTGGTCAGGTCGCCGAGCGGCGGGTTGCCGTGGGCGGCGATCGCGTCGTCGCGCTGCTTGAGGCCGGCCAGGGTCGGCAGGTCGAAGCGCTCGGTGATGAAGCGCAGGATCGAGTTGGTGTCGTAGGGCGTGTGGTCGACATAGCCGCGCTTGGCGTAGGGCGAGACGATGATCGTCGGGATGCGCGTGCCCGGCCCCCAGCGGTCGCCCTTGGGCGGGGCCACGTGGTCCCAGATGCCGCCGTTCTCGTCGTAGGTCACGACCACGAGCATGTGACCCCACTGCAGGCTGTTCTCGAGATGATGGATGAGGTCCGCGATGTGGCGGTCGCCGGACGAGATGTCGGCATAGCCGGAGTGCTCGTTGAGGTTGCCCTGCGGCTTGTAGAACGCGACCTGCGGCAATTGGCCGGCGTCGATCGCCTTGATGAACTCGACGCCGCCGAGACCGCCGTCGCGCAGATGCTCGGCGCGCGCCTGGGTCCCGGGCGCGAAGTTCTGGAAATAGTTGAAGGGCTGGTGGTGGTACTGGAAGTTCGGCACCGGCTTGGCGTTGCCGTTGTCGAGCACATACTGCCAGGCGCCGCCGTAATAGGCCCAGCTCACGTCCTTGGCGCTCAAGAGGTCGCCGATCGTGGTCTCGGTCTGGGGCGGCATCGTCGTCGGCAGCGATGGGTCGGCGAAGCGGGGATCGCCGCCCGGCGCCGGCTTGTTGCCGCTCGGCTGGTAGGGCGGCTGCATCGTGTTCACAGCGTAGAAGTCGGGCGTGAGGTTGCCATCGCTGACGAACTTCGGCACGCTATCGAGCGCCGACTTGGGCGAGTTGGCGGCGACCACGAGCGAGGTGCCATCGTCGCCTACGACCGCGATCGTGGGCTTGGCAGCACTGGTGTCGGCGTTCGGATAATACAGCGTACACGCGCAGATCAGCCGGATGTGGTTGTAGAAGGAGCCGCCGAAGCCGCTCATGAAGAAGTTGTCGGCGAGCGTATACTTCTGCGCGACCTGCCACATCTCCGTCTGCGAGCCGTCCCAGTAGCTCATGACCAGGGCGCCGCTGTCGGCCCAGGCGACGAACTTGTCGTTCTTGCCGCCGTCGATCTGCATCTGGTTTTCATAGAAGCGATGCCAGAGGTCGGTCGTGATGGTGCCGAGCGGCTGGTTGAAGCCCTGCGGGTCGTCGACCGCGAACGGCGCGTTCGGCAGGTGCTCGGTCTGCGCCTGCGTGACCGGCGGCGTCACGCCCTTGGCGGTCAGGCCTTCCCAGACCGGCGGCAGCTCGTTCAGCACCGCGCCGTCGCGATCGAGCTGGCGGGTGCTGCTCGCGCTGGCATTGGCAAGTCCGTTGGCGCCGGGGAATGCGCCGTACAGATTGTCGAAGCTGCGGTTCTCGGCGAAGATCACGACCACGGTGTCGATGGCGCCGATGCCGCGCGGGGCTCCCTGCGTGACCGCGCCGCCGGTGGCTTTCTCCGGCGCGCAGCCCGCGAGACAGGCCGAGAGGGCCAACAGGGCGCCGGCAGCCACGCCGGACAGGACAGGCTTCCTCGTCATTCGATTCCTCCCTGGAGTGCGGAATGCGCGTGCGGGAGCCCGCATCCGCTCGTTGGTCTGCACGATCGCACCCTCGATTAAAGCCCCGGTCCGCTGCCCACGCAACCACCTTAGGATGATTCCAATTCGCGTGCGAAAACGCCCGGCGCACTTGTCAGAGCGTCGGCGCGGTGTCTACCCTCATGCCCAACGCCATGCCCGCGCGAGCACGGCGGCGGCTTCGGGCAGCAAGCGCGATGAGCCTTCGTCCGGCATCCGTTCCATTTGTCGCCGTCCTCATCGGCCTCGGCTTGGCTCGGCTCGCTCCGGCCGAATTTGCCGCCGCTGGCACGGCCATCGTGCACGAGGCCCGGGCGGACACCATGAGCCGCGCGCAGGCCCGCCGTCTGGCGGCGGACCTGGCCGCGCTCGGGCGCGCCATGTTCATTGATCCCGCCCTCTCCGAGTCGGGCCAGATGGCCTGCGCGACCTGCCACAACCCCAATCACGCCTTCGGGCCGGCCAACGCTCTGGCCGTGCAGCTCGGCGGCAGCGACATGCGCAAGCCCGGCCTGAGGGCAGTGCCGTCGCTCAAGTATCTGCAGGTCGTGCCGCAATTCACCGAGCACTTCTTCGACAACGAGGACGAAGCCGACGAGAGCGTCGACAACGGGCCGAGCGGCGGGCTCACCTGGGATGGCCGCGCGGACCGCGGCAGCGCGCAGGCGCGCATTCCACTCTTATCCGAGTTCGAGATGGGCAACGGCGATCCGGCGGCGGTCGTCGCGCGCGCGCTGCGGGCGGGCTATGGCAAGCGCCTGCAGGCCATCTTCGGAAAGGCGGTCCTCGACGACCCGACCGCGACGTTGGATGGCATCGTCAAGGCCTTCGAGGTCTTCGAGCAGGACTATCGCAGCTTCTATCCGTACAGCAGCAAGTATGACGCCTATCTCGCCGGCGAAGCGACGCTGTCGCCCGCCGAGGCGCGGGGCCTCGAGCTGTTCGACGACCCCGAGAAGGGCAACTGCGCCGGCTGCCACATCAGCGAGCGCGGCAACGAAGGCACGCCGCCGCAGTTCACCGACTTCGGCCTGATCGCGCTCGGCCTGCCGCGCAATCCGGAGATCCCGGCCAACGCCGATCCGGGCTATTTCGATCTCGGCGCCTGCGGGCCGCTGCGCACCGACCTTCAAGGTCACGACGACTATTGCGGCCTCTTTCGGACGCCGACCCTGCGCAATGTCGCGCTGCGCCAGAGCTTCTTCCACAACGGCGTCATCCACAGCTTGCGCAAGGCGGTCGAGTTCTACGCCACCCGCGACAGCAACCCTGAGCGCTGGTACCCGCGCAATCCCGACGGCAGCGTCCGCAAGTTCGACGACCTGCCGCCGCCGTATCAGAAAAACCTGAGCGAGGAGCCGCCCTTCGACGGCCGTCAGCCGGGCGACCCCCCGGCGTTGACCGACGCCGAGGTCGACGACCTGGTCGCGCTCCTCGAGACGCTGACCGACGGCTGGTTCGACCCCGCGCCGACCCCCCTGGACAAGCGGTGACGGCACCGGAATCATGGTCGGGCACGGGGCGGTCGCTCAGTGGCCGTCAGGGGGTTGCGCAATCGGAGCGCTTGGTCGGGTGCGTCGCCGCGAATTCCTTGGCCGCCGCCACCCAGGGCTGCTCTTGCTCTTCGCTCCATTGGTGCGGGGTGTCCCCCCAGAGAACGATGCCATCGACACACAGGTCATAGAGCGTTTCAAGCTCGAAACGCCAGTAATCGACCGGGAGTGGCTGCCAGCCCAAGCGCTCAGGCCTCGCCGACGGGTGGTATCTCGCCATCACGAATGGATACACTGGCTTGCCATAGCGCTGCGCCGCTTTCAGCAGTTCGCGCATCTCGGTCGCCCAGCCTTCTTGGTCCTCATAGAAAGTATACGTCGAAGGCATGATGAAATCGAGCGCCTGCGCCAACGGATTCAACAATTGATTGGCCAAATTCCACTCATGGTATAAGGTATATACTTCGCCGTCGGTCGGATTCCGGGCAAACCTCACCGTGGTCCGATAGTCGCGAATGGGGACGCCGTCGTATAGGCCAATCCTGATCTGGGGACGTTCATCGCGCAGCCAATGCACGACCGTGATGAGCTTGTCGATGCTTTGCAAGATCTCGGCGCGCGAGCTTTGGCGGAGGTCCAACGGCCAATGCTCGATATCGACGACCACAATGCCGCTGCCCCGGTCGACCACGTCCCGAGCGGTCGCGCGCACGGTCGCCTCGTCTGCCTGGCCGGTGTCTTGGCCGACGAAGAAAGATCTTCGGTATTTGACATCAATGGCTCTGAAACCTAGGTCGGCCGCCGAGGGCCTGCCGCGGTTGGCGAGACCGTCGTACACCAAGAACGGCACTGCGGCTCTCGATGCTCCGACCGCAACCGCGGCGCCGGCGGTCAAGACCGAGAGCGTGACCGCCAGGCGGGCCGCGAGTTGTCGCCGCCGTGACCGGCCCTGAAGGGCGCTCGCGATCAATCGTCGCCAACTCCGGCCGCGCCGCGGCTATTCCGCCGCCTGGACGATCCGCTCCGGCTCGTCCTGGATCGCGTCGTAGGCGGCGAGCGCCGCGAGGTTGATCATCTCCGAGACCGAGGCGTTCATCGAGAGGATCTGGACCGGCTTGGAGAGGCCCAGCAACAAGGGGCCGATCACCATGCCGCCACCTAGCTGTTTGAGCAGGCGCGAGCTGATGCTGGCGGTGTGCAGCGCCGGCATGATCAGGACGTTCGCGGGCTCGGATAAGCGGCAAAAGGGATAGAGCGCGAGCAGCTCGGGGTCGAGGGCGACATCCGCCGACATTTCGCCGTCGTACTCGAAGTCGACCTCGCGCCGGTCGAGCTCCTCGACCGCCTCCTGGACGCGCAGCGCCTTCTCGATCCGGCGGCTGCCGAAGGTCGAAAAAGACAGCAGAGCGACCCTCGGCGTGAAGCCCATGCGGCGCGCGGCATGCGCGGTCTGGATCGCGATGTCGGCGAGCTCGGAGGGTGTCGGCAGCTCGTGCACGGTGGTATCCGCGATGAACACGGTGCGGCCGCGCGCCAGCATCATCGTAAAGCCGAGCAGGCGCTCGCCGGGCTTGGGGTCGATCACGCGGCGCACGTCGCGGAGCACGCTGATGTAGTTGCGGGTGAGGCCCGTGACCATGGCGTCGGCGTCGCCCTCGGCGACCATGCAGGCGCCGAACACGTTGCGGTCCTGGTTGACCAGGCGCTGGCAGTCGCGGAACAAAAGGCCGGTGCGCTGGCTGCGCCGGTAGAGCAGCTCGGCGTAGGCGCGGTTCTTGGTCGAGAGCCTCGCGTTGTGGATCTCGAGACAGCCCTCCGGCAGGTTGAGGCCGATCGCGTGGGCGGTCTCGTGGATCCGCTCCTCGCGGCCGATCAGGACGGGCTTGCCGAGGCCGGCGTTGTGCCAGGCGAGGGCAGCCCGGATGGTCTTTTCCTCCTCACCCTCGGCGAACACCACCCGCTTGGGGTGGGCGCGGACCCGGTCGATGATCAGCTGCATGCGGCTGGCCGTAGGATCGAGGCGGGCGCGCAGCTGGTCGCAGTACTGCTCGCGATCGCCGATCGGCAGGCGGGCGACGGCGCTGCTCATGGCCGCCTGGGCGACCGCCGCGGGCACGGCGATGATCAGGCGCGGATCGAACGGCGTCGGGATCAGATAGTTGGGCCCGTAGCGCAGCCGGCGGCCGCGATAGGCGGCGCTGACCTCGTCCGGCACGTCCTCGCGGGCGAGGGCTGCGATCGCGTAGGCGGCGGCGATCTTCATCGGGTCGTTGATGGTGGTCGCGCGCACGTCCAGAGCACCCCGGAAGATGTAGGGAAAGCCGAGGACGTTGTTGACCTGGTTCGAATAGTCCGAGCGGCCGGTCGCGATCAGCGCATCGGGTCGGACCTCCTGCAGCGCCTCGGGCATAATCTCGGGGTCGGGGTTGGCCATGGCGAACACGATCGGCTGCCGGGCCATGCTCTTGGTCATCTCGGGGCTGAGCGCGCCTTTGGCCGAGAGGCCGAAGAACACGTCGGCCCCGATCAGAGCCTCGGCCAGCGTGCGCGCATCGGTGTCGATCGCGTGCGCGGACTTCCACTGGTTCATGCCGGCCGCGCGGCCGCGCCAGACGACGCCCTGGGTATCGCACAAGATCGCATTGTCGTGCGGCAGACCCATGGCCTTTAAAAGCTCGATGCAGGCGATCGCGGCGGCCCCGGCGCCGTTGACCACGAGCTTGACGTCGCGCAGCGAGCGGCCGGTCACGTCAAGCGCGTTGATCAACCCCGCCGCGGCGATGATCGCGGTGCCGTGCTGATCGTCATGGAAGACCGGGATGTCCATGGCCTCGCGCAGGCGCTGCTCGATGATGAAGCAGCCGGGCGCTTTGATGTCCTCGAGGTTGATGCCGCCGAAGGTCGGCCCCAGCAGGCGCACGCAGTCGACGAAGGCATCGACGTCCTCGGTGTCGACCTCGAGGTCGATCGCGTCGATGTCGGCGAAGCGCTTGAACAGGACCGCCTTGCCCTCCATCACGGGCTTAGCGCCGAGCGCGCCGAGATTGCCGAGGCCGAGCACCGCGGTGCCGTTCGAGATCACCGCCACCAGATTGCCCTTGGCGGTATAGTCGTAAACTTTGGCGGGATCGGCCTTGATCGCGAGGCAGGGTGCGGCCACGCCCGGCGAATAGGCGAGCGACAGGTCGCGCTGGGTGGTGAGCGGCTTGGTCGGCGTAATCTCGATCTTGCCGGGGCGGCCGCTGCGGTGCATCTCGAGCGCCTCCTCGTCGGTGATCGAGACGTAGTCCGTCTTGTCCTCGACCGCGGCGCTGTCGGAAGCAGTGCTCACCTCTCGGTCTCCCTGACGCTCCGGCCGCCTCCTTGGGGAGGGTTCGCGCCGCACCACCGCCGGTCGGGCGGCTGCCCCAAAGCCTAGACCCTCCGGCGAGAGCTCGTCAAACGAAGCCGCGTGGCCCGATGCCCTTCCCGGCTGCAGCAGACGTGTGCGAGAGGCGGGCGAGGCGTTCGGTCAGGAGCGTGAAAAAACCGTCGGCGTCGAGCTCGTTCAGCACCTTGGCGTTGGCCGGCGCGGTGCCGCGGTTGTGGCGGCCGTGGCCCCGCCAGTCGATCACCGTCCGGCCCATGGTGAGTTCGCTCAGGGTCTCGACCTCGACGTGGCAGTCGCGGCCCGAGAACAGCTCCGGCCGCAGCAGGTAAGCGATCACGCAGGGATCGTGCAGCGGCGCGCCCACCCGCCCGCGCTCGGTCTCGTAGATGTTGTAGAACTCGAGCAGCCCCGTGACCGCGGCGCCGACCGGCGTGCCGAGCGCCCGGATCGCGGCGATCCGTTCGGGCGTGACCACCGCTTGATGGGTGACCTCCAGGCCGCACATGACGATCGGCGCCCTTGAGCGGAATATCACATCGGCCGCGTGCGGGTCGGCCAAAATGTTGAATTCGGCGCCGGCGTCGTATTGCCGAGCCCGATCGCACCGCCCATCAGGACGATCTCCCGGATCCGCGGCACGATCTCCGGCGCCTTGACCATCGCCGTCGCGACGTTGGTGAGCGGCCCGGTCGGGCACAAGGTGAGCGTGCCCGCCGGCCGGGTGCGAAGCAGCTCGATCAGGGCATCGACCGCGTGGCCCCGGGCGAGTGGAACTTCCGGCTCGGGCAGTTCGTGGCCGTCGAGATCGGAGGCGCCGAACACGTAGTCGGCGGTGATCGGCGCCCGCACCAGGGGTCGCGCGCAGCCGGCGTGGACCGGGATGTCGGCTCGGCCGGCCAGTTCCAGGACCTTGCGGGCGTTCTTCTCGGTGAGCGCCAGCGGCGCGTTGCCGGCGACCGCGGTGACCGCGAGCAGCTCGAGGTCGGCCGGCGAGCCGAGCGCCAGCAGCAGCGCCAGCGCGTCGTCGTGACCCGGATCGCAGTCGATGACGATCGGCCGCGGCGCGATGGCTCGGCTCATCGGCTCGCCTCTACGAGCTGGCCGGGCCGGCCCGCTGCTGCACACCGGTCCTGGTCCCGACGCTCAAACGCCCCGGACCGGCTGCAGCGACCGGTCAGCCTGTCCACTCGGTCGTGAGCTCGGCGGCATCGGCATGCGGCACGGCCGGCGGCTTGCCCTCGATGCTGCCCAGGTGCACGAAGCCGACCAGGCGATCGTCCGGGGCGAGGCCGAGCGCGGTCCTCACATGCCCGTCATAGGCGTTGGCGCCGGTCAGCCATTTGCCGCCGAAGCCCTGGGCGTGGGCCGCGAGCAGCAGGTTCTGGACCGCAGCGCCCGTCGAGAGGATCTGCTCGATCTCCGGGATCTTGGGATGCTGCGGCTCGAGCTTGGCCACGACCGCGATCAGGAGCGGCGCGCGCAGCGGCCGGGCGCGCTCCTGCTCGAGGGCCGCGTCGGCCGCCTCGGGCTGGCGCTGGCGCAGCGCGGCCGCGAACACCTCGCCCAGGCGAGCGCGGGCGGCACCCCGGATCACGATGAAGCGCCAGGGTCGCAGCCGGCCATGGTCGGGAGCGCTGGCACCCGCCGCCAGGATCCGCGCCAGCGCCGCGCCCTCGGGTGCCGGCTCGGTGAGGAACGCCGGCGCCACAGAGGATCGGGTCATGACTGCTTCGAGGGCTTCCATCGCCGCCTCATGCCGTTTGGGCCATCCGGCGCCGTTTGTGCCTTGCCCGCGCGCCCAAGACAAGCCCCGCCGGCCCGCTCCGGGCGGCTTTAACGGTCGCGCAATCTCTTGCCGTCATTGTCTCCTAAACATCTTTCGTGTTGCACCGCCGCATTCGCGAACCCTTGCCCGAACAGGGGGTTGTTGCCTATGTGATGCGGTGCACAAGCAAACGGCGCGGTCGGCCGAGGAGAGGAACGCTCGATGGATCGCCACGGTTACTTCTTTGAGGACCTGAGCCTCGGCATGACCCGGGTGTTCAGCAAGACGATCACCGAGGCCGACCTCTTGATGTTCGCCGGCGTCTCCGGCGACACCAACCCGATCCACCTCGACCAGGACTTCGCCAGCCGGACCATGTTCGAGGGTCGGATCGCGCACGGCATGCTGACCGCAAGCCTGGTCTCGACCGTGCTCGGCACCCGCCTGCCCGGCCCGGGCGCGGTCTACGTGAGCCAGAGCCTCAAGTTCCTCGCCCCGGTGCGGATCGGCGACACGGTGATCGCGCGCGCCGTGGTCGCCGAGTTGATGCCTGAGCGCAACCGCGTGCGTCTGCAGACCTTCTGCATGGTCGGCGAGCGCAAGGTGCTCGACGGCGAGGCCGTCTTGATGGTGGAGCGCAAGCCCAACGGCGCCTGAGCCGCGGCCACGCTCATCCGCCAAGCGCCACGGCAGCGGCAGCGCCGCCGCCGGTGACCGGCCGCCGCTGCCGTGCTACAACCAGGGCGCAGCGGAGAGAAGTCATGGCGACCCGACCGGAGCAGCTCTACAAGGACGACTTCTACGCCTGGACCCGCGACCAGGCAAAGGCGCTGCGCCGCCTCGCCGGGCAACGCTGGAACGGCCCGCTCGACCTGAAAAATCTGGCCGAGGAGGTCGACGAACTCGGGATGCAAGCGCGCAATGGCGCCCGTAGTCAGCTCCTCCGGATCCTCGAGCATGCCCTGAAGCTGGAGCATTCGCCCGCGGCCGAGCCGCGCGCCGGCTGGCTCAACTCGATCGACGACGCCCGCGGCGAGATCGAGGCTGCGATCACGCCGGCGATCCGCGCCGAGGTCGAGCCGATGCTGCCCAAGCTGTTCGAGCGCGCCCGGCGCAAGGTTGTTCGTGATCTGACCGCCCACGGCGAGAAGGAGGCGGCGCGGGCGTTGCCGGCGGACTGTCCCTATGCCTTCGACGAGCTGATCGCCGACGACTGGTGGCCGGTCAACCGGCACGGCCTGCGTGACGAGGTTTGAAGGAGCCGCGATGGCGACCCGGCAGGGGCAGCTCTACAAGGACGATTTCTACGCCTGGATTTCTACGCCTGGACCCGCGATCAGGCGCAGGCCCTTGGCCGCCTCGCCGCAACCCGGCCGAACCTGGCACTCGATTTCCCCCACCTGATCGAGGAGGTGGCGGACTTGGGCATCAGTCAGCGCGACGCGGTCCGCAGCCAGCTGCGCCGAATCATCGAGGATTGCCTGAAATTGGAATATCCGCCCGCGCGCGACCCCGGGGCCGTCTGGTATGAGACCATCATCCACGCCGCACTGAAATCGAGGACAAGATCTCGCCGACGATTCGGCCCGGCCTGCCGCGACGACTGCCGCGCCTGTGGCTGCAGGCGCGGCGCGACACCGCGGCAACGCTCCGCCTTCACGGCGAGCACGCGGCCGCCGACGCCTTGCCGGAGACTTGCCCCTGGCGATTGGCCGATCTGCTCCGTCACGACTGGTACCCCGCGAGCCGTCACGATCTCACGCCCTGACCCGCGGGCGAGCGTTGCGATGCCTGTTACGCGATCGATCTCGATGTGCTAACATTCCAGGGTTGAATATCCGATGCCCCGGTCAAAGCCATGGTCCCGCCGTTTCGTTCCTGCATTGCTGCTGCTCTGCGCGGCCTGCCAGGATCCGGATTTCGGCAGCGGGCCGATCGCCCTCGGCCCTGCCGTCCAGGCCAGCTTCGACGAGTACATGACGCGTGACGCGCCCGCCTGTTTTGCCATTACCGGGGACGGCTTCGGCTCGTACTACGTCTATTGCGTCGGGGGCTTCAATTGCACCACCTCCGCTGCGCGGCTCATGACTTTGGATCGGTGCCGCGGCCGCAATTCCGACCAGTCCTGCAAGCTCTATGCGATCGGCCGCCACATCGTCTGGCAGGCCGGAGCGCGGCCGCCGCCGGGGCTCAGCGCGAGCGAGCAGCTGAGTCGTGAATGCCTCGCCGGCCACAGTCCCGCGATCCGCATTCAAAAATGCTCCGATGCGATCGCGTCGGCGCAGCTCGCCGAGCGCGACAAGCGTGGCCCCTTCTACGTGCGTGGCCGGGCCTACGAGCAGACCGGCGATCTGGATCTCGCCGAGCAGGACTATCGGGCCGTGCTGAGCATCGATCCGGATCACCAGGCAGCCCGCGAGCGGCTGGACCGCTTGGTGGCACCCGCGGCCGCGCCGGAGTGACCGCGGGCGCGAAGCGTAAGGCCGGTGCTCTTTACAGCGCCCGCCGGGCGCGGGCATAAGGCGGCAATGCAGATCCACCGGGGTTACTGGAGCTTGCCGAAAGCCGCGCTGCACGGCGTGGTCGCGATCGGCAACTTCGACGGCGTGCATCGGGGCCATCGCGCTCTGATCGGGCGCGCGCGTGCCCTGGCCCAGGCGCTTGGCGCGCCCCTCGGCGTGATCACCTTCGAGCCGCACCCGCGCGAGGTCTTGACCCCCGACCGGGCGCCGCCGCGGCTCACCCCCTTTCGGATCAAGGCGCGCCTTCTGGCCGAGCTCGGCGTCGAGCACCTGTTCGCGCTCGCCTTCACCGACCACCTCCGCCAGAAGACGCCCGCCCAGTTCGTCCACGACGTGCTGGCAGGCGGCCTCGGCGTGCGCCAGGTCGTGGTCGGCTACGACTTCCGCTTCGGCAACCGGCGCGCGGGCGACGTCGACGCCCTCGCCGCGCTGGGCAAGGACTACGGCTTCGAGGTCAGCCGGGTCGAGCCGATCGCATGGCGGGACGAGGTCTGCTCGTCGAGCCGCGTGCGCGCCGCGATCGCGGCAGGCGACGTAGCGCTCGCCCGCGAACTTCTCGCGCATCCGTTCATGGTCGAGGGCCGGGTGGTCGCAGGCGACCGGCGCGGCCGCGCGCTCGGCTATCCAACCGCCAACCTGCAGCCTCCACGGCGAAAGGCGCTGTGGCCCGCGGCCGGCATCTACGCGGTCCGCGCCCGCTGCCCGGACGGCGCCTTGAGCGACTGGCAGGACGCGGTCGCGAGCCTCGGCGTGCGTCCGACCTTCGAGGGCCAGGATCTTCGCCTCGAGGTCCATCTGTTCGACCACGAGATCGACCTCTACGGCAGGCGTTTGTGCTGCGCCTTCGTCGAGCGCCTGCGCCCTGAGCTCAAGTTCGACGAAGAGAGCGCGCTCAAGGCGCAAATGGCGCTCGACTGCGTCCAGGCGCGCGCCGCCCTTTCGCAGGATGCGGCCGAGCCCTACATGGCGCTCACACCCAAAGCCCGGGGCGCCTGATCCCGCCCCGCCCGCAGCCGGAAACGCCAGAGCCCGCCCATGACCACCGACTATCGCGCGACCGTGTTCCTGCCCAAGACCGCCTTCCCGATGAAGGCCAATCTCGCGGCGCGCGAGCCCGAGATCCTGGCGCGCTGGGCCGCGCTTGGCCTCTATGAGCGCCTGCGCGAGCAGGCGAAGGGTCGGGAAAAATTCATCCTGCACGACGGCCCGCCCTACGCGAACGGCCATCTGCACATGGGCACCGCCCTCAACAAGATCCTCAAGGACGTGGTCAACCGCAGCCAGCAGATGCTGGGCAAGGATGCGGCCTACGTGCCGGGCTGGGACTGCCACGGCCTGCCGATCGAGTGGCAGATCGAGCAGCGCTATCGGCAGGCGGGCAAGGACAAGGACGCCGTGCCGGCGGCCGAGTTCCGGCGCGAGTGCCGCGAGTTCGCCGAGCACTGGATCGAGGTCCAGCGCCAGGAGTTCATGCGCCTGGGCGTGGTCGGCGACTGGCGGCACCCCTACACGACCATGGCCTACCCGGCCGAGGCCGGGATTTTCCGCGAGCTGGCCAAGTTCCTGCAGGCGGGCGAGCTCTACCGCGGCCTCAAGTCGGTGCTCTGGTCGGTCGTCGAGAAGACAGCACTCGCCGAAGCCGAGGTCGAGTACCACGACCACACCTCGACCACGATCTTCGTCCGCTTCCCGGTCGTCGAGGCGTCCGTCTCCGAGCTCGAAGGTGCCGCCGTCCTGATCTGGACGACCACGCCCTGGACCATGCCGGGCAACCGCGCGATCGCCTATGGCGAGGAGGTCGACTACCGCGTGATCGAGGTCCAGGAGGTCGGCGAAGGCTCGCGGGCGGTGGTCGGGGAAAAGCTGCTGCTCGCCGCCCGGCTCGTCCCGGACGTGACCGCGGCGGCCAGGATCACAGCTTACCGGACGCTGGCCGAACTGGCCGGCGCGGCGCTCGCCGGCACGGTCTGCCGGCATCCGCTGCGCGGCCAGGGCTACGACTTCGAGGTCCCCTTGCTGGCCGCGGACTTCGTCAGCGCCGAGGACGGCACGGGCCTCGTCCACATCGCGCCCTCGCACGGCGCCGACGACTTCGAGCTCGGCGCGGCGCACGGCCTCGAGGTGCCGGACACGGTCGCCGAGGATGGCGTCTACACCGAGCGGGTGCCGCTGTTCGCGGGCCAGCACGTGTTCAAGGCGGCCGAGCCCGTGATCGAAGCGCTGGTCGAGGCGGGCGCGCTCCTCGCCCGCGGCAAGCTCACCCACAGCTATCCCCATTCCTGGCGATCCAAGGCGCCCTTGATCTTCCGCGCGACGCCGCAGTGGTTCATCCCGATGGAGGGCCCGGGCCGGCTGCGCGCCAAGGCGCTGGAAGCGATCGAGGAGACGCGCTGGGTCCCGGCATCCGGGAAGAACCGGATCCGCGGCATGATCGAGAGCCGGCCCGACTGGTGCATCTCGCGCCAGCGCGCCTGGGGCGTGCCGATCGCGGTGTTCGTGCGCAGGGCCGACGACCAGCCGCTGCGCGACCCCTTGGTCAACGAGCGGATCGCGGCTGCCTTCGAGCAGGAGGGGGCGGACGCCTGGTTCACGAGCCCGCCCGAGCGCTTTCTCGGACCGGACCGCGATCCCGCCGACTACGAGCAGGTGACCGACATCGTCGACGTCTGGTTCGAATCGGGGTGCACGCACGCGACCGTGCTCGAGCAGCGCCCCGAGCTCGCCTGGCCTGCGACGCTCTACCTCGAGGGCTCCGACCAGCACCGCGGCTGGTTCCACTCCTCGCTGCTCGAGAGCTGCGGCACCCGCGGCCGCGCGCCCTACGACGCGGTGCTGACCCATGGCTTCGTGGTCGACGAACACGGCCGCAAGATGTCGAAGTCGCTCGGCAACGTGGTCTCGCCGCTCGACCTGATGAAGACCCGCGGCGCCGACATTCTGAGGCTCTGGTCGGTCGGCGCCGACTACGCCGAGGATCTGCGGATCGGCGAGGAGATCCTGGCCGGCCAGGCGGACGCCTACCGGCGCCTGCGCAACACGCTGCGCTACCTGCTGGGCTCGCTTGCGGGCTTTGCCGCGGCCGAGCGGCTGCCCGACGCCGAGATGCCCGAGCTCGAGCGCTGGGTGCTGCATCGCCTGGCCGAGCTCGACCGGCTGGTGCGCGCCGCCAACCGGGACTTCGACTTCCCGCGCCTCTATTCGGCGCTGCACAACTTCTGCGCGACCGATCTCTCCGCCTTTTACTTCGATGTCCGCAAGGACGCGCTCTATTGCGACCGCCCGGACAGCCGCCGCCGGCGCGCCGCGCGCACCGTGCTCGACCAGCTGTTCGAGTGCCTGACCGCTTGGCTCGCCCCGGTCCTGGTGTTCACGACCGAGGAGGCCTGGCTGACCCGGCACCCATCTGAGGCCGGGAGCGTGCATCTGCGCCAGTTCCCGGCCTTGCCGGCGGCCTGGCACGATCCGGCGCTCGGCGCGCGGTGGGAGCGGCTCCGCCGGGTCCGCCGCGTGATCACCGGCGCGCTCGAGGTCGAGCGGCAGGAGAAGCGGATCGGCTCGAGCCTGGAGGCCGCACCCGCGGTCTATGTGGCGAACGAGGCGCTCGCCAGCCTGCTCAAGGAGGTCGACCTGGCCGAGCTCGCGATCACGAGCGCCATCGAGGTGATCGAGGCGGCACCGCCGGCCGGCAGCTTCCGGCTCGACGACGTGCCGGAGGTGGGCGTGGTGCCCAGGCCGGCCACAGGCCAAAAATGCGCCCGCTGCTGGCAGGTGCTGGCGGAGGTCGGCGCCAACCCGTCCGCGCCCGACCTCTGCCGGCGCTGCGAGGACGCCCTCGCCGCTCTGGCGACCGCCTGAGCCGGCCCGGAACGCCGCCATGCTGCGTCTCGGCCTCGCGGTCGCCCTCGTCACCCTCGTGCTCGATCAGCTCGCCAAATGGGCGGCGCTGGCCGGGCTCGATCCCGGCGGCCCGCCGCTACCCGTGACGCCGTTTTTCAACCTCGTCCTGGTCTGGAATCGCGGCGTCAGCTTTGGCATGTTCAACTCGGGCGGCGCGTTCGCGCCCTGGCTGCTGTCGGGCCTGGCACTCGCCGTGGTGGTCGGTCTCGTGGTCTGGCTCAAGCGCAGCGACCAGCTGCTGACCGGGCTCGGGCTCGGCCTCGTGATCGGCGGCGCGCTCGGCAACATGATCGACCGCATCCGCTTCGGCGCGGTGGTCGACTTTCTCGACTTCCACCTGGCGGGCTACCACTGGCCGGCGTTCAACCTGGCCGACGCCGGCATCTGCGTCGGCGCGGTGCTGCTGCTCGCGGACGGCTTGCTGGTGCGGCGCCAACAGCCTACATAAGCGCTCGACGAGGCGCCGCGACCAGCTCGAGGATGATCGACAGGTGAGGACGACGATCGGCGCTGCGCGGCCCGCAATCCTGCTCCTGGGCGTGGGCTTGCTGGCGCTCGCGGGCTGCGCCCGCGGCTCGGTCCAGGATGCGTTGGGCATGGGCAAGCGGGCACCCGACGAGTTTGCGGTGGTGGCGCGCGCGCCGCTGATCATTCCGCCGGATTTCGACCTGCGTCCGCCCCGGCCGGGCGAAGGCCGGCCGGCCGCCGGCACCACCAGCGACCAGGCGCGCGCGACCTTGCTCGGGCAGACCTCGGTGCCGGCCGCGAGCGGCCTTGCGGGCGACGGTCAGTCCATCGGATCGGGTGCGAGCCCGGGCCAGCAGGCGCTCGTGGTCGAGGCCGGCGGCAGCACCGCCAATCCGCAGATCCGGCGCCAGATCGCCGAAGAGAATCAGTCGCTCGCCCAGGTCGAGCAGGCGCTGTTCACCCGCGTGATGGAGTGGCGCCAGCCGAGCACGCTGGGTGCGACCGTCGACGCGCCGGCCGAGGCCGAGCGCCTGCGGGCCAACCGGACCAAGGGCGTGCCGGCGACCGCGGGTGACACGCCGAGCGTCGTGGAGCGGCGGCAGAGCCCGCTCGGCGCGCTCGTGAGCAAGGTGTTCTGATGGCGAGGATCGCGATCTCGAGGGCGGGCGGTACCGGCGTCGCGCTGGTCCTGACGTTGACGGCATTGGCGGCGAGCAGCGAGGCGGCGGTGTTCAATCCGGAGACCTTTACCCTTGCCAACGGCATGCAGGTGGTGGTGGTGACCAACCGCCGGGCGCCGGTGGTCAGCCATCACGTCTGGTACAAGGTGGGCTCCGCCGACAGTCCGGTCGGCAAATCCGGACTCGCGCACTTTCTCGAGCATCTGATGTTCAAGGGCACCGACACGCTGGCCGCCGGCGAGTTCTCGAGGATCGTGGCGCGCAACGGCGGCAACGAAAACGCGTTCACCGGCCAGGACTACACCGGCTATTTCCAGACCATCGCCAAGGACCGCCTGGAGACGGTCATGCGCATGGAGGCCGATCGCATGACCCATCTCAAGCTCGAGCCCGAGGAGGTGCGCACCGAGCGCGACGTCGTCCTCGAGGAGCGCTCGATGCGGGTCGACAACGATCCGGGCTCCCGCCTCGGCGAGCTGGTCAATGCCACCCAGTACCTGAACCATCCCTATCGCCTGCCGGTGATCGGCTGGCGCCACGAGATGGCGAGCTACTCGCGCGAGGATGCGCTCGCCTTCTATCGCACCTGGTACGCGCCCGACAACGCGGTCCTGATCGTGGCCGGCGACATCGATGCCGCCGAGCTCAGGCCCCTGGCCGAGAAGTACTATGGCGTGATTCCGGCACGGCCGATCCCGGCGCGCCACCGGCTCGTCGAGCCGCCGCAGGACGCGCCGCGCGAGGTCGACCTTTCCGATCCAAGGGTCCAGCAGCCGACCCTGATCCGCTCCTATCTGGCCCCGAGCTTCAGCGCCGGCGCGAGCCAGCACGCCTATCCGCTCGAGGTGCTGGCGCAGGTCCTGGGTGGTACCAGCACGTCCAGGCTCTATCGCTCGCTGGTGATCGAGCAGAAGCTCGCGAGCTCGGCCGGCGCCTACTATCACGGCACGGCGCTCGATCTGACAACCTTGCAGGCCTACGCGAGCCCGCGCCCGGGGGTCAGCCTGGAGGACCTGGAGGCGGCGCTCGACGCCGAGCTCGCGCGCCTCAAGAGCGAGCCGGTGACGGAAGCCGAGGTCAAGCGCGCGACCAGCCGCATGATCGCCGAGGCGGTCTATGCCAGGGACAGCCTGTCGACCGCGGTGCGCAGCTTCGGCGCCGCGCTGGCGACCGGGCGCACGGTCGCCGATGTCGAGGCATGGCCCGAGCGGATCGGCGCGGTGACCGCGGCCGACGTCAACGCCGCCGCGGCCTACGTGCTCGATCCCGGGCGCTCGGTCACCGGCCGGCTGCGGCCCGCTGCGATCGCCGCCGCCGCCGCCGCGCCCGCGGCGGGTGCGGCCTCGCCGCCGCTCGGGGAGCAGGAGATCCACGCCACTGGAAAGGACACCGATGGTTAGGGCCGCGGGTCTCCTGAGCCTGGCGATGGCGGCCGGTATGTTGTGCCCGATGGTGGCGGCCAAGGCTGCGGCCAAGGTCGAGCGGGTGGTGAGCCCGGGCGGCATCGAGGCCTACCTGCTCAGCGAGCCCTCGATCCCGTTCCTGTCGCTGGCGCTGCAGTTCCGGGGCGGCGCCGCCCTCGATCCGGTTGGCAAGGAGGGCTTGGCCTACATGGTCTCGGGCCTGTTGGACGAGGGCGCTGGCGACCTCGACAACCAGGCATTCCGGACCGAGCTCGAGGATCTCGCGATCCGGCTGTCGTTCGAAGCCGGCCAGGACGAGTTCTCGGGCCGGCTCAAGACGCTGACCGAGCATCGCGAGCGCGCCTTCGAGCTGCTCGGTCTGGCGCTGAGCGCCCCGCGCTTCGAGGCCGAGCCGGTCGAGCGGATCCGCAACCAGATCCAGGCCAGCCTGCGCCGGCGGACCGAGGACCCGGACTATCTGGCCAGCGTCACCTGGTTCGCCAACGCTTTTCCCAACCACCCCTACGGTCGTCCGAGTCAGGGTACGGTCGCGAGCGTCGCGGCGATCACGGTCGATGACCTGCGCGCCTTCGGCGGCCGCCGTCTGGCCAAGGACAATCTGGTGGTCGCGGTATCGGGCGACATCACGGCGGTGGAGCTGGCGCCGCTGCTCGATCGCGCCTTCGGCGGGCTGCCGGCGCACAGCGAGCCCTTCGCGCTCGCGCCCGCCCGGCCCGCGGACGGCGGCACGGTGATCGTGCGCAAGGACGTGCCCCAGAGCCAGGTGGTGTTCGGCGAGCGCGGCCTCGCCCGCGACGATCCCGACTTCTACGCCGCCTACGTCGCCAACCACATGCTGGGCGGCGGCGGCTTCACCTCGCGTCTGACCGAGGAGGTGCGGGAAAAGCGCGGGCTTGCCTATTCGGTCTCGAGCTACCTCTACCCGATGGACTTCGCGCCGCTCTGGCTGGGCGGGCTCGGGACCGCCAACGCCGCGGTCGGCGAGGCGCTGGAGGTGGTGCGTGCCCAGCTCAAAGGCATGGCCGCCGGCAACATCGACCAGGCGGCGCTCGACGACGCCAAGACCTATCTGACCGGCTCCTTCCCGCTGCACCTGACCAGCAATGACGGGATCGCCGCCATGCTCGTGGCGATGCAGGTCGACCATCTCGGCATCGACTATCTCGAGCGCCGCAACGGCTACATCGAGGCCGTGACGCTCAAGGACGTGCAGCGGGTCGCGGCCCGGCTCTATCATCCGGACCACCTGCTGGTGGTCGTGGTCGGGGAGCCCAAGGGGCTCGAAGGCTGAACCCGTAGCCGGCCGGGCCGGGGCGCGGCGCCGGAGGCGGCTCGAGGGAGGGCCCGGAGCGTGGCGCCGATCCGTCGCCTGCCGCAGCAGCTGGTCAACCGGATCGCCGCCGGCGAGGTGGTCGAGCGCCCGGCCGCCGCGGTCAAGGAGCTGATCGAGAACGCCCTCGACGCCGGCGCCGGGCGGGTTGCGGTCGAGCTCGCGGGCGGCGGTGCCGTCCTGATCGCGGTCACCGACGACGGCCAGGGCATGCCGCCCGCCGAGCTCACCCTCGCGCTCGAGCGCCATGCCACCTCCAAGCTCGAGGACGACGACCTGGTGCGGATCCGGACGCTCGGCTTCCGCGGCGAGGCGCTAGCCGCGCTCGCCGGCGTCAGCCGGCTTGCAATCACGAGCCGGCCGCGGGGTCAGGACAGCGCCTTCACGCTGGCCGCCGAGGCCGGCGCGAGCGGCCCGCCGGTGCCCGCGGCCGGCGCTTTCGGCACGAGGGTCGAGGTCCGCGACCTGTTCTTCGCGACGCCTGCCCGGCTCAAGTTCCTGAAGTCCGAGCGCGCCGAGATCCAGGCCGCGCGCGAGGTGGTCGAGCGCTTGGCGATGGCAAGCCCGGACCTCGAGGTGACGATCCTGGTCGACGGCCGGCGCGTGCTCCAGCTGGCGCCCGGGACCGGCGATCTCGAGACCCGGCTCGCGGTCCGGCTCGCTCAGATCATGGGCCAGGAGTTCGCCGCCAACGCGCTTACCATCAGGGTCGAGCGCGACGGCGTCGGCCTGCTCGGCTTTGCCGGTCTGCCGACCGCGAGCCAACGAACCCAGCGTTTCCAGCATCTGTTCGTCAACCGCCGGCCGGTCCAGGACCGCCTGCTCAAAAGTGCGTTGCGCGCGGCCTATGGCGACCTTTTGTTCCACGACCGGCAGCCGATGGCGGTTCTGTTCCTGGAGCTGGCGCCCGAGAGGGTCGACGTCAACGTCCACCCGGCCAAGGCCGAGGTCAGGTTCCGCGAGCCGGGCGTGGTCCGCGGCCTCGTGATCGGTGCGCTCCGGCAAGCCCTGCTGGCGGCCGGCGGGCGGACCTCGACCACGCTGGGCCAGGCGGCGCTCGGCGCCTTCCGGCCGGCGGCCGACCTGCCCTGGGCGCGCGGCCGGACCGGCAACCGCCATCCGGGGGCGGGGCTTGCCGAGGCAGCCGAGGGCTATCAGGCGCCCGCCGGCGACGACCGGTTCGAGCTCGGGCCGCCGTCGGCGCGTGCCGACGACACGTTCGTCCCTGCCGACGGCGGGCTCGAGCAGCATCCGCTCGGCGCGGCCCGGGCTCAGCTGCACGACGCCTACATCCTCGCCCAGACCACCGACGGCCTGGTCCTGGTCGATCAGCATGCCGCCCACGAGCGCCTGGTCTACGAGCACATGAAGGCGGCGCTGGCGGCCACCGGCATCGCCCGTCAGGGCCTGCTGCTGCCGGCGGTGGTCGAGCTCGACCCGGCAGCAGTCGAGTGCCTCGACGAGCGTCAGGCGGAGCTCGCGGAGCTCGGCTTGGTGCTCGAGCGGTTCGGCGCCGAGGCCGTTCTGGTGCGCGAAGTGCCAGCTTTGCTCGGCAATCCCGACGTCGGTCGCCTGGTCCGCGATCTGGCGGCCGACCTGGCGGCGATCGAGCAGGCGGTGAGCCTGCGCTCCGCCTTGGATCGGGTATGCGCGACGCTCGCCTGTCATGGCAGCGTGCGCGCCGGCCGCCGCCTGAACCTCGCCGAGATGAACGCGCTGTTGCGCGAGATGGAAGCGACCCCGCACAGCGGCCAGTGCAACCATGGGCGGCCGACCTACGTCAGCCTGTCGCGGGCCGACATCGAGCGCCTGTTCGGCCGCCGCTGACGCGGCTGGCGGGGGAAGATGAGCGCTGCGGCCGGCCGCGCGGCCAATTGCCGCTGTCCGGATCAGGCGCCGCAACCCTGGACAAGTTCCGCCCGGCGCGCCACATTTGGCGCTGGAGGTCCTCAATCGGGGTGCAGTGCGGCCGCCCTCGACGCTCTGGAGTGATTGATGACATACGTCGTCACCGAAGCGTGCATCAGGTGCAAGTACATGGATTGTGTCGAGGTTTGCCCTGTCGATTGCTTCTACGAGGGCGAGAACATGCTCGTCATCAATCCCGACGAATGTATTGACTGCGGCGTCTGCGAGCCGGAATGCCCGGTCGAGGCGATTCTGCCCGACACCGAAGAGCAGGCCGAACGCTGGCTCGAGCTCAATCGTGACTACTCGACCGGCCAATGGCCCAATATCACCCGGAAGGGTGAGCCGCCGGCGGATGCCGACGACTTCAAGGATCTGGAGAGCAAGTACGACAAGTACTTCAGCCAGAAGCCCGGCGCCAGCCGTTGACCGCGGCCGCCGGTCGCGGGGTCTTGGTCCGGGGCGGGGGCGGCGGCGCCGGCGGGACGACCGGAGTAGGAAGGGGCTGTCCATTTCTGCCCGGCTATGTTATCAATGTTTACGATTAATTTCCGTTAACGTTGCGGAAAGCTTTCGGTGCGAGAATCCGGTGGCTCAGCGGCCGGGGGCGGACGCTCGGCGTCGGGCCAGCGGTTCTGCTAGCGGCCGTGCGAGCGTGCCGAGGTAGGTGGGAGAACGACTTCGATGGGCAAGAATCTGGCCTTCGCCCCGGACGACTATGTCGTCTATCCGTCCCATGGCGTGGGCCGCATCACGACGATCGAGACGCAGGAGATCGCCGGCGACATGCTGGAGATGTATGTCGTCTCGTTCGAGCAGGACCGGCTCATCCTAAGGGTGCCGGTCGCCAAGGCGCCGAAATCGGGCATGCGCAAGCTCTCCAGCCGCGACAAGATCCAGACCGCGATGAACGCGCTTAAGGCGCGGCCGCGGCCCAAGCGCGCCGTGATGTGGAGCCGGCGCGCCCAGGAATACGAGGCCAAGATCAACTCCGGCGACCCGGTGTCGATCGCCGAGGTGGTGCGCGAGCTGCATCGTGCCGAGGACGCCGACCAGTCCTACAGCGAGCGCCAGATGTACCGGGCCGCGCTCGAGCGTCTGGCCCGCGAGGTCGCGGCGATCGAGCGGATCGACGAGCAGATGGCGACCGCCAAGCTGCAGCAGGTGCTCGGCCAACAAGCCGCCTGATCGCCGCTTTGCGGCCGGCAAGAGGGGGTCTTCGGACCCCTTTTTGCTGAACGGGTTTCCCCGGCGCGCTCCCCGGCGGCGCCCGCGCTCAGGTCGGCAGGCCGTGGTGGCGGGCCGCGTGGCGGGCCTCGATCGCATCCCAGACCCGGCGCTCCAGGGCCACGTCGTCGAAGCGGTTGATCTCCTGCAAGCCGGTGGGCGAGGTGACGTTGATCTCGGTCAGCCAGCCGCCGATCACGTCGATGCCGACGAACACCAGGCCCTTGGCCTTGAGCGCCGGGCCGAGCGCCTCGCAGATCTCGAGATCGCGCTTGGACAGCGTCGACTTCTCGGCCTTGCCGCCGACGTGCAGGTTGGCGCGGGCATCGCCCAGCGGCGGCAACCGGTTGACAGCGCCCGCGGGCTCGCCGTCGATCAGCACGATCCGCTTGTCGCCCTGCTTGATCTCGGGCACGTAGCGCTGGACCATCAGCGGCTCGCGTACCGTCACCGTCAGCAGATCGAGCAGGCTGTTCAGGTTCTCGTCGCCCGGCACGATGTGGAACACGCCGGCACCGCCGTTGCCGTAGAGCGGCTTGACGATGATGTCCTTGTGCTCGGCGCGGAACGCCTTGATCTCGGCGTGGCTGTAGGTGATCAGGGTCGCCGGCATGAGCTCGGCGAACTGGGTCACGAACAGCTTCTCGGGCGCGTTGCGCACGGCGACCGGGTCGTTGACGACGAGGGTGTCGGGGTGGACCCGCTCGAGCAGATGGGTGGTCGCGACGTAGTTGAGATCGAACGGTGGATCCTGCCGCATCAGGACGATATCAAGGGTGCGCAGATCGAGCATCTCCGGCGCTCCCAGCGTCGAGTGGCGGCCGCGCTCGCGGCGCACCTCGAGCGGCCGCACCAGCGCCTTGACCCGGCCGTGGTCGTAGCTGAGATCGGTCGGCAGGTAGTGGTACAGTCCGTGGCCGCGGCGCTGCGCCTCGAGCGCCAGCACGAAGGTGCTGTCGGCATCGATGTCGATCCGCTCGATCGGATCCATCTGGATGGCCACGGCAAGGCTCATCGCCGTCTCTCCCTGGGCGCGCCGCTGCAACCGCGCGGTTGCGGCCGGAGCTTGACACTGCCGGGCACGCCACGCTTTGTCCATACGACAGCGATGCGATCCAAGCCGGAGGAGCTGGCGCCATGGCCTACGACCGCGACAACGTGTTCGCCAAGATCCTGCGCGGCGCGATCCCGTGTCAGCGCGTCTACGAGGACGACCACGCGCTCGCGTTCCACGACATCAACCCGCTCGCGCCCGTGCACGTGCTGGTGGTGCCCAAGGGCGAGTATGTCTCAATGGACGATTTTAGCGCCAAGGCGCCGCCCGAGGCGATCGCCGGCTTCTTCCGCGCGGTCGGCGAGACCGCAAGGCGGCTCGGGATCGCGGCCAGCGGCTATCGGTTCCTGGCCAACAGCGGGCCCGACGCCCATCAGGAGGTGGCGCATTTCCACGTCCACATCTTTGGCGGCGCGTCGCTCGGGCGGATGCTCAAGAAGATCGAGACGACTTAGCGCTTCCTGCCCAGCTCGAACGCGGGTCGGGGCCGTAATCGGTGATCGGCTGCCGGTCGCGGACGATTGACTTGGTTGGCCGGCACCCGGGCCCGCGGACGCCGGCACCCCCTTCTGCTGCACGGTCGGAGAAAGGGAAAACGGACGTTCGACCGCCAAGAAAAGGGCGGCGGAGGCGACCAAGGTGAGCGCGAACATGGGAGGGAGGAGCGCCCAAAAGAATATAACCTCGTGTTGCGGGACCCAAACCAGCGCATTACGCGAACAGGCTCTTAGCGGCAGAAAGGCGGCCTTTAAAGTCAGCCCGTGCAGCAGGTAATACGAATAGCTCATGTTCCCGAGCCACCGGAGCGGGGTCCACGAGAAGCCACGGGCGAGCCACGAGCCGTGGGCTTCGAAAACCGCAAAGCAGAGCACAAAGAAGGCCAGGAACAGGATGCCGGTCTTGAACACGCTTCCTTGCGAGCCGCTCACCGGTACGAGTGTGAAAAGCAAGCCGATCACGAGCGCTGTCAACGCTACCGAGCTCGTCGGCGTGGGAATCCGGCCGTTTCGGATAGCCTCGTAAAGGAGCATTCCGGAAACGAACATGGTCAGCCGGATAGGTCCGCCGCCGGCCGCGGCGCAATAGATCGCGCCGGCGACTGCTACGGTGGAAAGTAGCAGCGCGCGCTTCGCCGGGGTCCGGGCGCGCAAGCCAAGCACCGCAATCACCAGGGGGATGGTCAGATAGAAGAACATCTCGTAGCTCAACGACCATGCCACCGTGATCATGGGCTTAATCCGAAACACGCCCGGAAGAAGGAGGAAGTTTTGACAGAGGTACAGAATGGCAGCGAAGCCATCCTGTGGCAGCTTGCTCTCCTCCGGGACGACGAACGAAAAGGCCACGTACACCGCGAAGACCGCGGTGAAAGCCGGGTAGATGCGCTCTAAGCGCCTCGACATGAATCGACGGTACGTTTGGGGGCGCCCGATCAGCGACCCGTAAATGAGGTAGCCGCTCAAGACGAAGAACAGGTCGACGCCCGTGTTTCCGATGGTATGTAGTGCGCTCGCCAAGGGCCGGATTGTGGACTGCTTGTCGATCCAGGGGTCGATGACACTCACGTAGTGGACCAGGAACACGAGGAAGACGGCGAACCCGCGCGGGCCTTCCATGGGTCGAACGTTGCTTCGTTCGCCGCCGCGCGAGAGCTCGAACTGCTGCCTAAACCAACCCGGCAGGCGCTCGAAGGCGACGATGATGCTCATTTGGGCGCCCTGGCGGAGACAACACGGGCCTCGACGAGCCCACGGCCGGGGTCGTACAGCCACCTCGTCGTGCGCACCGCACCCGCGATCTCCCAGCCGGTCGCGGCGCCGTCTTTGATCCGCGTGATCCTGAGGACCGGGCGGTCGAAGATCGTCGACGGCAGCAGGACGACGAGGAACTCGTCCTCCAGCGCTGCCTGCTCGGGCATCAGTTCGACCGGCCAGACACCCGGCTCCGGACCGCGCTCGCGCCGCCGCCTGACGTCCGACACCCTTCCGCCCTCGTCGTAGTTGCGATCGCCGACGCAGAACTCCAAGCCGCGGCCGCCGATCTCGTTGAGGATGAGGCGCTCGGGGAACAATACACCGAGATTGCCCAGATGCCGACTCCTGACTGCGAACTCTGGGCCGGTTTTCCGCGTGAGGCAAGCGTCCGAAGGGTCGAGCGGGGCCATGAGGCTGCCCGCAGTCGCCATCTGAGGCTTGCGGCGCCGTGATCGGAGCGTTGGAGCGTTTCTCGGTCTGTCATGAGCGCACGTCGCTGGTCGGGCGGTCGCCGGCTTCTTTGGCGCGGTCGGCGAGACCGCAAGGCGGCTCGGACTGGCCGATCGCGGCTACCGCTTTCTCGCCAATACCGGCGCCGACGGCTATCAGGAGGTGCCGCATTTCCACGTCCACATCTTCGGCGGGGCGCCGCTCGGGCGCATGATCAAGAAGATCGAGGTCCGCTAGACGCAGACTGGATCGGGGCTCAGGGCCTGGCCGGCCGGCGCGCCTGGTAGGCCGGATCGGCCGGCCGGATCCACAGCAAGAGGACGATCAGCGCGACCGCATAGCCCGAGGTCGCGCCAAGGGTGTTGGCCGCGGCGTCGGCCAGGTCGAAGGTGCGATAGCTGGTCAGCCGCTGCGCGTACTCGAGCGCGGTCCCGCCAGCGATCGTCACCAGCGCCAGCCCGGCCAGCTGGCCGGCGCGGTGGCTGAAGCCGACGGCAGCGAACGCCAGGCTGCCGAACATCAGGAAATGCGCCACCTTGTCGGCGCCTTCCGGCACGCCGCCCGGGATCGGCAGCAGCAGTAGGGCCGCCACGACGACCCAGGCGGCCGCCCAGAGCCCGGCCAGGGTCAGGCGGGTCTTGGACTGATACAAGCGATCCAGCCAACGTTCCATGCGTGCTCACATCCTGCCATCACCGGGGCCTAGAATAGGTTAATCGAGGCGCCTGGCAACGACGCCCCGGGCGGCGCCCGCGGGCGGGCCGGCGGGGGGCCACCCCCCTGCGGATGCCGGTGATTGGCGCTTGCTTGCCCATAGATCCTTTATTATAGACAAGTTAGGAGCGAAAGCTAAACCGGTGCCTGCGATCGGGCGCGCAAAACCATCGAGCACGCCCGGGAGGATCCGACAAATGACCGAGCCCTACCCGCGCGATCTGGTCGGCTACGGCGGCCATCCGCCGCACCCCAACTGGCCGAACGGCGCCCGGCTGGCGCTCAGCATGGTGCTCAACTACGAGGAGGGCGGCGAAGCCTGCATCCTTCACGGCGACCCCGCATCCGAGGCCTATCTGCACGAGATCCCGGGCCAGCCGGCGCTGCCGGGCGAGCGCAATCTGAACGTCGAGTCGGTCTACGAATATGGCGCGCGCGCCGGCTTCTGGCGGATCCTGCGGCTGTTTCAGGAGCGCGGGCTGGTGCTCACCGTCTACGCCGTCGGCATGGCCCTCGAGCGCAACCCCGCGGCCGCCCGCGCGATGGTCGACGCCGGCTTCGAGGTCGCGAGCCACGGCTGGCGCTGGATCGACTATCAGGACATGCCGGAGGCCGAGGAGCGCGCCCATCTCAAGCGCGCGATCGAGGCGATCGAGCGCACCACCGGCAGCCGCCCGGTCGGCTGGTATACCGGCCGCAACAGCGCGCAGACCCGCCGCCTCGTGGTCGAGGAGGGCGGCTTTCTCTACGATTCCGATTCCTATGCCGACGATCTGCCCTACTGGCTCGCGGTCGCCGGCCGCCCGCATCTGGTGATCCCCTACACGCTCGACAACAACGACATGAAATTCGCGATCACCAACGGCTTCAGTCACGGCGACGAGTTCTTCCAGTATTTGCGCGATGCCTTCGACGTCTTGTACGAGGAAGGCGCCCGCCAGCCCAAGATGATGTCGGTCGGGCTGCACTGCCGCCTGGTCGGGCGGCCGAGCCGGAGTGCGGCGCTGATCCGCTTTCTCGACTATGCGCGCAGTCACGACCACGTCTGGATCACGACCCGGGCCGAAATTGCCCGGCACTGGCGCAAGCAGCACCCCTACAAGGCGCAGGCGGCGGCGCCGGCCGCCTGAGGCCGCGACTCCGGAGGGACCGCGCCGGACGGCCGGGGTCGTGGGCTCAGGCGGCAGGATCGCGGCGCGCGGGCGGCGCGATGACAAGGGCCGCCCGGTCGACCTCCGCGGCCAGGCCCTCGAGCGCAAAATAGTAGTAGTGCTGGTTGCGGAACTGCCAGACCGCCGGCCCGAGCTGCGCCGCTGCGGCCGCCGGATCGCAGCTGGCGCGCCGGATGCAGACCTCGAGCCGCAGGAAGAAGCCGCGCACCGTCTCGATGTCCGCGGACAACCGATGCTCGTCGATCGTCTCGAGGACGAAGTCGCGATAGTTGCGCACCGCGAGATCGAAGCGCGCGTCGGAGGCACTCCTGACGCGCTCCAGCAGCACGTGCTGGCGGCCCTGCTCGGCCTGCCAGGCGGCGCTCAGACGCCGCCAGGCGTCGGCCACCGGCGGCTCCTTGAACTCGGCCAGATAACGCCCGGTCTCGGCCCGCCGCACCTCTGCCTTGTAGCTCGCATACTCATCTATCGCCCAAAGCGCGCCGCCGACCAGCAGCAGCAGGGCGAACAGCGGTGCGAGCGCGGCCAGCAGGAGCGGGCGCTGCTGCCGCCAGAAGCGGGCGAGGTCGGGCCGGGGCAGCGCCGGCAGCGCCAGGCGCGGATAGCGACGACTGTAGGACTGTCCCATCTGCGTCTCCGCTAGGGGCAATAGGGCAAATTCGGCGCCAGCTGGCAGGGGTCGGGCGGCGTCGGCTGTGGTGCCGCCTGCCCCGCCGCCACGGCCGCTACCAGCAGCAGCGCCGCGGACACAGCCAGGCTCCAGTGCCTCATCGGAGCCAGATCCGGCAGTGCCGGCGGCCAGCTCGCTCTGCCTGCGGCCTGAAGCCGCCCCGGGATCGATCGCTCTAAGGCCTCCATGGTCTGACAAGGTGACCGATCCCGGTCCGTCTGGCTGTGACCTGGCTCACTCTTCGGGATAGCTTCGCGCCCGGCCGCACATCAAAGACGCCGACCGGCTGGCCTTGCCGAAATGGCCCGCCTATGGTGGCGCTGTCGCTGAGTGAGGCGCGCCTTGCCGATGTCCGAGAACAAGCGCCTGGTCCTGATCGACGGGTCGGGCTACATCTTCCGCGCGTTCTTCGCGCTGCCGCCGCTCACCGACCCCAAAGGGGTGCCGGTGGGGGCCGTGTTTGGCTTCTGCAACATGCTGTTCCGCCTGGTCCAGGACATGGCGGGCGATCAGCTGGCGGTGGTGTTCGACAAGGGGCGCGCGAGCTTTCGCAACCAGATCTATGACGGCTACAAGGCGAACCGGCTGGAGCCGCCGCCCGAGCTGGCGCCGCAGTTCCCGCTGGTGCGCGAGGCGGCGAGGGCGTTCGGCCTGCCGGTGATCGAGGTCGACGACTACGAGGCGGACGATCTGATCGCGACCTATGCCAGGCAGGCCCAGGAGCAGGGCCAGGAGGTGATCGTCGTCTCGTCCGACAAGGACCTGATGCAGCTGATCGGCCGCGGCGTCCAGATGTACGACCCGATGAAGCAAAAGGCGATCGACCGCGAGGAGGTGATTGCCCGCTTCGGGGTCGGGCCTGAGCTGTTGCGGGACGTGTTGGCGCTGGCGGGCGACACCTCCGACAACGTGCCGGGGGTGCCGGGGATCGGGGTCAAGACCGCGGCCCAGCTCCTCCAGGAGTACCACAGCCTGGACGAGCTGCTGGCGAATGCCGGCAGCATCAAGCAGCCCAAGCGGCGCGAGAACCTGCTGGCCCATGCCGAGCAGGCGCGGCTGTCGCGGACGCTCGTCACCTTGTGCGAGACCGCGCCTTTGCCGGTGCCGCTGGCTGAGCTGCAGGTCGGCCCGGCCGACTATGCGCGCCTGCTCGAGTTCGCCCGCGCCCACGGCTTCCGCTCGCTCGCGCAGCGGGTCGAGCCGCTGGCCGCGGTCCAGACCGCCGTCGCCCCGCCGGGCGCGGAGCCGGCGAGCCCCGAGCGTCACTACGAGACCCTGCACGACCTCGCGACCCTCGATGCCTGGCTCGAGCGGGCGACGACGGGCGGCATCGTTGCGATCACCTGCGCGACCACGTCGCCGAACCTCGCGCGCGCCGAGCTGGTCGGCATCGGGCTCGCGGTCGAGGCGGGTGAGGCCTGCTATCTGCCGTTCGGCCATAAAGACGAGTTCGGCACGCACAGCGCCGGTCAGCTGGCGCAGGACGAGGCGCTCGAACACCTACGCCCTGTGCTCGCGGACCCGGCCGTGCTCAAGGTCGGCCACGAGCTCAAATCCGCGGCAAGCCTGCTCGAGCGCTACGGCATCGAGATCCGGCCCTACGACGACGTCATGCTGCTGTCCTACGCGATCGATGGGGCCGGTCACGGCCACGGCCTGCCCGAGCTCGCCAAGATGCATCTCGACCGCGACGCGCTCGCCTACGAGGCGGTCTGCGGCAGCGGCCGGCGGCAGATCGGCTTCGATCAGGCGCCGACCGAGCGGGCGACGGCCTACGCCGCCGAATGCGCCGACCTCACCTTGCGCCTGCACGGCCTGCTCAAGCAGCGGCTCGCGGCCGAGCGGCGGGCGCGCGTGTATGAGACCCTGGACCGGCCGCTGGTCGCCGTGCTGGCGGGCATGGAGCGCCACGGCATCAAAGTCGACCGGCAGATCCTGAAGGGCCTCTCGGCCGATTTCGGCCAGCGCATGCTCGAGCTCGAGGAGCAGGCCTACAAGCTCGCCGGGCGGCCGTTCAACCTCGGCTCGCCCAAGCAGCTGGGCGAAGTGCTTTTCAAGGAGCAGGGGTTGGCGGCCTCGCGCAAGACCCGGACCGGCGAGCTCACGACCGGCGCCCAGGTGCTCGAGACGCTCGCGGCCGAGGGCCACCTTCTGCCGCGGACGATCCTCGACTGGCGCCAGCTGCAGAAGCTGACCGGCACCTACACCGATGCCCTGATCCAGGAGATCGGGCCCGACGGCCGGGTGCACACCTCCTACGCCATGGCCGCGACCTCGACCGGCCGCCTGTCCTCGAACGACCCGAACCTCCAGAACATCCCGATCCGGACCGAGGAAGGCCGGAAGATCCGGCGCGCCTTCATCGCCGAAGCGGGCCACCTGCTGCTCTCGGCCGACTACTCGCAGATCGAGCTGCGGGTGCTCGCCCATATGGCCGGGATCGAGGCTTTGAAGCAGGCCTTCGCCAAGGACACCGATGTCCATGCGGTCACCGCCTCGCAGATGTTCGGCGTCCCGATCGCCGGCATGGACCCGCTGCTGCGCCGCAACGCCAAGATGATCAACTACGGCATCATCTATGGCATCGGCGCGTTTGGCCTTGCCCAGCGCCTCGGCATCGAGTTCGAGGTCGCCAAGCGCTACATCGAGGCCTATTTCGAGCAGTATCCGGGCATCCGGGACTACATGGAGGGGGCCAAGGCGGAAGCGCGCGCCAAGGGCTACGTCGAGACGCTGTTCGGGCGGCTGTGCGCCACGCCCGAGATCAGGAGCAGCAATCCCTCGCGGCGGGGCTATGCTGAGCGCGCCGCGATCAACGCCCCGATCCAAGGCTCGGCCGCCGACATCATGCGCCGCGCGATGATCCGCGCCGACCGGGCGCTCAGGCGCTCCAACCTCGGCGCACGCATGCTGCTCCAGGTCCACGACGAGCTGGTGTTCGAGGTGCCGGCAGCCGAGATCGAGCCGACCGCCGGGCTGATCCGCGAGGTCATGGCGCAGGCCGCGGATCTTGACGTGCCGCTCGTGGTCGACGTCGGCCACGGCCCCAACTGGGACGCCGCGCATTGACGCACGCCAGCATGGGCGCCGGGCCACCGCCACTCCCACAGGAGCGGTCCAGAGCGCCGGCCGCCGGGACACGGGGACCGGGGGCACGGCTGATCAAGACCAAACGTCAGGCTTCCCGCGTCGACTTTCCGTCGGTCTTGAGAGGACGCTGCGGACCGACCGCGGTCCCGGGGGCAGGACTGCCGGGAGACGGTCACCGGCAGTTGCTTGAGCGAAAATCAACCTTCGGCCGTCAGCCCTTTTTCCGGCCAAGTCCATGCGACGCTCGGACTGCGCGCTTTTTGGCTTTCGGTCGGCGGACGGAGTCCCAGGGTCGCATGGACCGGCCAGCATTCTGGTGGCGAAGAGTTGATGAAGGGTTGACGCGGCGCCGCCCGAGGGCCTGGTCCGGGCACGACCGGTGGCGATCTTTCGTCCGCTCGGCGCGCGCCGGGCAGGCACCGCCGCATGCGGACCGGTCGCGGTCCGGCGCCGGATCGCCGCCTGCCGCGGCGCGGGCCGGCGTTGACATCCTCGGCGGGCGGGAACAACGTCGGGCGCGCATGACGCCAGCTCTCGAGACCCTCGCGCAGCGCGTCCTGAACCATGACCGCCGGGCGCTCGCGCGCGCTATCACCCTGATCGAATCGCGCCGCCCCGACCACCAGGAGCAGGCCGAGCAGCTGCTCGGCCGCCTGCTGCCCGCGACCGGGAGCGCGATCCGGCTCGGGATCTCCGGCACCCCCGGCGCCGGCAAGTCGACCTTCATCGAGGCGTTCGGCGCCCATGTGATCGGGCAGGGCCATCGGATTGCGGTGCTCGCGGTCGACCCCTCGAGCCGCCGCAGCGGCGGCTCGATCCTCGGCGACAAGACCCGCATGCAGCGGCTCGCGCAGGCGCCGGCGGCGTTCATCCGGCCCTCGCCCGCGGGTGCCACGCTGGGCGGCGTCACGCGGCGCACGCGCGAGGCGGCGCTCGCCTGCGAGGCGGCCGGCTTCGACGTGACCCTGATCGAGACGGTCGGCGTCGGCCAGAGCGAGACCGCGGTCGCCGACATGGTCGACGGCTTTGTGTTGCTGCTGGCGCCCGGAGCCGGCGACGAGCTGCAGGCGATCAAGCGCGGCATCATCGAGCTCGCCGACCTGGTCCTGATCAACAAGGCGGATGGCGAGCTCGCCGCGGCCGCCGGTCGGGCCCGGGCCGACTACCAGGCGGCGCTGCATCTGCTGCCGTCGCCGACCCCCGGCTGGACGCCTGAGGTCCTGACCTGCTCGGCCCGGGACGGCACCGGCATCGATGCCATCTGGCAGGCGGTCGGCCGCCACCGCCGCGCGCTCGAAGCATCGGGCGAGCTCGCCGCCAGGCGCGCACGCCAGACCCGGAGCTGGCTGCGCGCCGAGGTCCAGGCGGGGCTGCTCGACGCGCTCGCCGCCGATCCCGCGACCGGCGCGCTGCTCGTCTCACTCGAGGACGCGGTCGCCGCCGGCCGGCTGCTGCCGCCCGCGGCCGCGCGCGCCCTGATTTCCCGGTTTCGCACCGGCGCCTGAACCGGCAGTCACAGAGGACGCGGGCGCGCTCCGAATTCCGTTGCCGACCGCCTTGCCCGGCCTTCAGAGCCCGGCCGCGCTCGCGCGCGCCGGAGCGCTCATGCGAGCGCCGTCGCTGCAGGCAGCCGGCCGAGCTCCGCCTCGATCAGCGCGGCGGCGGGCTGGCTCGTCTGGGCGCCGATCCGGGTGCAGGCGAGAGCCGCCGCCACGCTCGCCCGCCGCAGCGCCTCGGGCAGCGCCCGGCCGCGATCGAGGCCGGCGGCGAGGACGCCCGCGAAGGTATCGCCGGCACCGGTGGTGTCGACCGGCTCGACCGGCAGTGCCGGGATCCGGTGGCCGCCCGCCGGCCCGATCGCGAGCGCGCCCTCGCCGCCGAGCGTGACGACGCAGACAAGGCCGTGCCGCGCCGCCAGATCGCGCGCCAGATCGGCGGCATCGCCATGCCCGCCCGCGGCGGTCGCGGCCTCGATCTGGTTGACCACCAGCACGTCGACGGCGTCGAGCACACGGCCGGGCAGCGTGGCCGCCGGGGCGAGGTTCAGGATCGTCCGCGCGCCCCGCGCCCTGGCCCGCTCGAGCAGCGCGAAGCTCGCCTCGGGCCGGATTTCGTTCTGACACAGGACGGTGACGCCGGGCTTCAGCTCGAGATCGTCGATCTGGCCGGCATCGGTGTCGAGATTGGCGCCGCTCGCGACGATGATCTGGTTCTCGGCATGGGCGTCGATCCCGATCACGGCGATCGCGGTCGGCTTCGAGGAGACCCTGATGCCGGTGCCATCGACCCCCGCGGCGGCGAGCGCGGCGAGGGCGAAGCGGCCGAAGTCGTCGTCGCCGACCTGCCCGACCATCCGGACCGCAGCCCCTGCTTTGGCGGCGGCGGCTGCCTGATTGGCGCCCTTGCCGCCGGCCGCGAGCGCATAGCCCGGGCAGAGCACGGTCTCGCCCGGCCGCGGCAGGGCGGCGACCTGGAACAAAAGGTCAGCGTTGAGCGAGCCGAACACGAGCAGCATGGGAGGCCTCCGGCGGCTCCCATCTAGAGCCGATTCGGGGGCGACTGCCAAGTCCTCGATCGCGCGGCCGCGCCGCCCGGCCGGCATGCGGGCTTGCCAAGCCGTCCGGGCGTCCTCTATCTGAGGCGCGCCGAGGCGTGCGCAGAGCGGAGAGCCTGATGATCGAGCCCGAGGAGATCCTCGTCGACGCGTCGAGCGTCGCCTGCGATGGCGGCGGCGTGCTCGGTCATCCGCGCGTCTGGCTCGCGATTCCGGCCGCCGGCCGCGTCGACTGCCCCTATTGCGGTCGGACCTTCATCTATCGCCCGGGCGCGGCCGCCGGCGCGGACATCGCCGCCACGGCACCCCCGGGGGTCCAGGCCGGCGATCCTTCGGCTGCGGTCGACGCCGAGCCGCAGGGGTGACCGTTTCGCGTCCGGCCGGCTCGATTGGGCACCGGCACGGCTCGTGCCATGAGATCGACCCGAGGTCCGCTGCGGAGGCGAGCATGGCCACGCGCGTGCGGCCCAAGGACGAGTTGCTCCATGAGCAGGATTTCTACGTCTGGACCGAGGTCCAGGCCGACCTGCTGCGCGCGCGGCGGTTCGATGCGCTGGATCTCGAGAACCTGATCCCCGCGCGATCACGAAGGGATGCTCGGGCGAGGGCGGGGGTCGGCCGAGATCAGCGCTTGGAGAACTGGAAGCTGCGGCGGGCCTTGCGCAGGCCGTACTTCTTGCGCTCGACCCGGCGCGAATCGCGGGTCAGATAGCCGCCCGCCTTGAGCGGCGGCCGCAGGATCGGGTCGTAGGCGACGAGCGCGCGGCTGATGCCGTGGCGGACCGCGCCCGCCTGCCCCGACAGGCCGCCGCCCTTGACCGTGCAGACGACGTCGAACTGCTGCGCCCGGCTGGCGACAACGAACGGCTGATTGATGATCATGCGCAGGACAGGCCGCGCGAAATAGACCTCGATGTCGCGGCCGTTGATAGTGACCCGGCCGGCGCCCGGCTTGACCCAGACCCGGGCGACCGCATCCTTGCGCCGCCCCGTCGCATAGGCGCGGCCCTGGCGGTCGATCTTGGGCGTCGGCGGCGCGATCTCCGGCTCGGGCGCTACGGTCTGCGCCAGGTCCTTGAGGTCGGCCAGCGTGCGGGTCGGATGTTCAGCCATCGGCGAGCTCTTTGACCGTGTTCTTGCGGTTGAGGGCGATGAGGTCGAGGGCGACCGGCGCCTGGCCCTGATGCGGATGCTCCGGGCCCGGATAGACGTGCAGCTTCTTGAGCTGCTGGGCCGCGAGCGCGCCGCCCGGCAGCATGCGCTCGACCGCCTTCTCGATCAGGCGCTCGGGATGGCCGCTCTCCAGGATCTGCTGCGCCGTCCGCTGCTTGAGCCCGCCCGGATAGCCGGTGTGCCGGTAGTAGATCTTCCCGGCCCGCTTGTTGCCGGTCAGCGCCACCTTCTCGGCGTTGACCACGACCACGTGATCGCCGCAGTCGATGTGGGGCGTGTACATGGCCTTGTGCTTGCCGCGCAGCCGGGTCGCGGCCAGGACGGCGAGCCGCCCGAGCACGAGGCCCTCGGCATCGATCAGGCACCAGCCGCGGCTGACATCCTTGGGCGTGGCGGAAAAGGTCTTCATCGGAGCGGGGCCCAGGCTAGACTTGCGGCCGGACGGCAGTACCGAACGGCCAAACGACACACTTCTCCGGACCGCGCCCGAGCCGGGGCGCGGCCGCATAGCTAGGCCGAAGCGGCCGCCCTGTCAAGCGGCGCGGGCGGCCGTCGGCCTCAGCCATGGCCGGGCGGGATCGCGTAGGTGCAGATGACATGGCAGGCCGGCTACGGTCGCCGGCCGAGCGGATCACCACCTCGCCGACCGCGAGTCGGCGGCCGAGCTTCAGGAGCGGCCCTCGGCCAGCACGTCCACCGGCCGCGGACGGGTCGGGAGGTGGACCGTCATGCTGGTGGTCATGGCGAGCTCGACCGGGCCCATCATTCGACAGCACGACGCCATAGAGCGTGAGGTCGGCGAGCGCCGCACGTCGCCGGCTGCGAAGCGCTCGGTCACGCACCCGAACTGATCGACATACGTCATCCCCAAGCCGCCGCGCCGTCTGTCTACCATGCCTGCCGCTCCCTCACCTGTCCCCTCGTTCGCCGGTCCTCGCAAAATCGGCGAGGTTGCCGGTCGCGACGCAAAGACCGGCCACCGCCGCGGTCGCCGCAATCAGCAAGTCGGGCCGCGGGAACGTGTGACCCATCGCCTTGCCCCGCTGCACCAGCCTCCGCACTCCAGGATGACCTCTTCGTTCAGCTCTAGTATGCGTCCTTCGAACCAGGGGCGAAGATGATCGTCGAGCCAGGCACGAAGCCGATTCTGCAGTTCGTGGTCCGGCTGGCGCTCGATGCTGTAGCGGATTCGGCCAGCGTGATCCGGCTCAGATAGAACAGTTCCGGCTCTTGCGCGTCAGCCCAGCCTCTGACCGTGGGGTGACACCGCGCCCGACGTAGCTCCGAGACGACATTGGTATCGATCAGGAACCGCGTCAGAGCTCGACCTCGCGCACCGGGCTGCGCTCGCCTTCGAGGTCGAAGTCCACATCCCGCAGCGGCGACTGCGCGAGCAGCTCGTAAGGCTCGGTCGGTCGGCCGGCTGGATCATGCGCGCAAACTGGGCGGCCTCGACGGCCACCACAGCGTCCTCGCCATAGACGGTGACGCGCTGCGGCCCCTCCTCGCGCGCCCGGCGCACCAGGTCACTGAAGCGCGCCTTGGCATCCTGAAGCTTCCAGCGGCGGTACCCGGCCAGCGCCGGAAGACCCCGGTCGCGGCGCGCGCGATGGTCAAGATGCGCACAGGCCGAGCGGTTGAGTGCCTTGGAAGCGGGAACCGTTCTGGTGTAGGACTGGCGCTCCGCTCGCGGCCGGGCGGCGAGGCGTGGGGGCGAAGGTCATGGCCGAAAGCGAAAAAAAACCTACGCAGCACCGCCTGGTTCGGGCATCCGGACCGGGACGGCTTCCTGCACCGCAGCTGGATGAAGAACCAGGGCTTTCCGGCCGATCTGTTCGACGGCCGGCCGGTGATCGGGATCTGCAACACCTTCTCCGAGCTCACGCCCTGCAACGCCCACTTCCGCGAGCTCGCCGAGCGGGTCAAGCGCGGCGTCTACGAGGCCGGCGGCTTTCCCCTGGAATTCCCGGTGTTCTCGAACGGGGAATCGAACCTGCGGCCGACCGCGATGCTGTTCCGCAACCTCGCCTCGATGGACGTCGAGGAGGCGATCCGCGGCAATCCGATCGACGGCGTCGTCCTGATGACCGGCTGCGACAAGACCACGCCCGCCCTGCTGATGGGTGCGGCCTCCTGCGATGTGCCGGCGATCGTGCTCTCGGGCGGGCCGATGCTGAACGGCAAGTTCCGCGGCAAGGACATCGGCTCCGGCACCGACGTCTGGCGGTTCGCCGAGGAGGTCAAGGCGGGCGAGATGAGCCTTGAGGACTTCATGGACGCCGAGGCCTGCATGTCGCGCTCGGCCGGCCACTGCAACGTGATGGGCACCGCCTCGACCATGAACTCGATGGCCGAGGCGCTCGGCATGAGCCTGCCCGGCTGCGCCGCGATCCCGGCAGTTGACAGCCGGCGCAAGGTGATCGCGCAGCTGACCGGCCGCCGCATCGTCGACATGGTCAAGGAGGACCTTCGCATCTCGAAGATCCTGCGGCGCGAGAACTTCCTCAACGCGGTGCGCGCCAACGGCGCGCTCGGCGGCTCGACCAACGCCGTGATCCACCTGATCGCGATCGCCGGCCGGGTCGGCGCGCGCTTCGGGCTCGACGACTGGGACCACTACGGCCGCGAGGTGCCGACCCTGGTCGACATCATGCCGTCCGGGCCGCTTCCTGATGGAGGACTACTACTATGCGGGCGGCCTGCCGACGGTCATGCGCAGCCTCGGCGAGCACGGCCTGCTCGAGAAGAACGCGCTGACGGTCACCGGCCAGAGCATGTGGGAGAACGTCAAGGACGCGCCCAACTGGAACACCGAGGTGATCCGCACCTTCGACAACCCGCACACCGCGCACGGCGGGATCGCGGTGCTGCGCGGCAATCTCGCGCCCGACGGCGCGGTGCTCAAGCCCTCGGCCGCGACGCCCGCCCTGATGCAGCATCGCGGCCGCGCGGTGGTGTTCGAGTCGATCGAGGACTACAAGGCCAAGATCAACGACGAGGCGCTCGACGTCGACGAGACCTGCATCCTGGTGCTCAAGAACTGCGGCCCCAAGGGCTATCCCGGCATGTCCGAGGTCGGCAACATGGGCCTGCCGCCCAAGGTGCTCAGGAAGGGCGTGCGCGACATGGTCCGGGTGTCGGATGCGCGCATGAGCGGCACGGCCTATGGCACCGTGGTCCTGCACGTCTGCCCCGAGGCGGCGGCCGGCGGCCCCCTCGCCCTGGTCGAGAACGGCGATCTGATCGAGCTCGACGTCGAGGGACGCCGCCTGCATCTCGAGGTCGGCGACGAGGAGCTCGCCCGCCGGCGCGCGGCCTGGAGCCCGCCCGAGCCCGCGATGACCTCGGGCTACCAGAAGCTCTACGTCGACACCGTGCTCCAGGCCTCCGAAGGCGCCGACCTCGACTTCCTGCGCGGCTGCCGCGGCGCCGCGATCCCGCGCGAGAGCCACTGAGCTCAGCTATTGCCTTCTGGCGCAGCATTCTCGCCGGGCCACGCTCAGGGCGGCATGGCCGGGGTCTGAACCCATGACCTCGAGCACGCGCGCCGTGGTCCGGTCGATGACGGCCTGCCTGGGGCTGCTGATTTTCTTGGCCCTGGCCGCAGCACCGGTCCGTGCCGAGCGCACCGTGACCGATTCCGCGGGCCGGGCGCTGCGCCTGCCCGACCGGATCGAGCGGGTGTTCGCGGCCGGGGCGCCCGCTTCGGTGCTGCTCTACGTCCTCGCCCCCGATCGCCTGACCGGCTGGCCGCGGGCGCTGCGCCCGGAGGAGCGCGACTACATCGCGAAGCCCTATCGCGACCTGCCCGAGCTCGGCATGCTGACCGGCCGCGGCGACACCGCCAACCTCGAGGTCGTGCTCAAGGTCAAGCCGGACATGATCCTCGACTTCGGCTCGGTGCGCGACACCTACGTCTCGCTCGCCGACCGCGTCCAGGCCCAGACCGGCATTCCGTACGTCCTGATCGATGGCACCTTCGCGCCATACCGCCCGGTCGCTGCGCCTCCTGGGCCAGATCCTGGGGGTCGAGGACCGCGCCGGCCAACTCGCGGACTACGTCGAGGCGGCCTTCGCCGGGCTCGACAAGGCGCTCTCCAGCGTCCCGGACAGCGCCCGCCCGCGGGTCTACCTCGCGCGCGGCCCCGACGGCCTCGAGACCGGCCTCGAGGGCTCGATCAACACCGAGATCATTGAGCGCGCGGGGGCGGTCAACGTCGCGAAGGACCCGAGCGCCACTCGCCATGGCATCGTCCAGGTGCCGTTCGAGCAGGTCGTGGTCTGGAACCCGGACACCGTGATCACCTGGGATCGCAATTTTTATCAGAAGGTCTGGCCGGATTCTATTGGAAGGGCGTCGAGGCGGTCCGGCGGGGGCGGGTCTATCTGAGCCCGACCGCACCCTTCGGCTGGATCGACCGGCCGCCGTCCCTGAACCGGCTGATCGGGCTCAAGTGGCTCGCAGGCCTGTTCTATCCGGACCGTTTCGGGCAAGATCCACGCGCGCTGACCAAGGAGTTCTACAGCCTCTTCTATCATGTCGACCTTACCGAAGCCGAGCTCGACCGCCTCCTCGAGTCCGCCAAGGGCCGGGCTCCCTGAGTCTCTGCGTCTTGCCTCCGGACCGCTGACCACGACCCTGCTCGGCCTCGGCCTGCTGATCCTGGCGCTCGCCGCGCTGCTGGTCGGCCCCTATCCGATCACGCCCGCCGAGGCGCTGCGGGCGCTCTACGGGCGGCTGACCGGCGCGGTCCCGGCCGCGGGCTCGACGCTCGACACGGTCCTGTTCTTCGTCCGCCTGCCGCGGGTCGGGGCGGCGATCCTGATCGGCGCCGCCCTCGCCGCGGCCGGCGCGAGCTATCAGGGACTGTTCCGCAACCCATTGGTCTCGCCCGACATCCTGGGCGTCTCGGCGGGCGCCGGGCTTGGCGCGGTGCTCGGCATCTTCCTGTCGCTGCCGGTCGCCCTGATCCAGCTGCTGGCCTTCCTGACCGGCCTTGCCACGGTCGGCCTGGTGCTGCTGGTCGCCGCTTCGGTGCGCGGGCGCGAGCCGGTGCTCGTGCTGGTGCTGGCGGGTGTGGTCGTAGGAGCGCTCGCGGGCTCGATCATCTCGCTGCTCAAGGTTCTGGCGGACCCCTACGACCAATTGCCGGCGATCACCTTCTGGCTGCTCGGCAGCCTCGCCAGCATCAAGCTCCAGGACCTCGCGGCGACCCTGCCGATCGCGCTGCTCGGCCTCGCCCCGCTGGCGCTCCTGCGCTGGCGGATCAACGTGCTCTCGCTCGGTGACGAGGAGGCGCGCGCGCTCGGCATCGATGCCGCGCGGCTCCGGATCGTCGTGATCGCGGCCGCGACCCTGATCACGGCCAGCGCGGTCTCGATCTCGGGCGTGATCGGCTGGGTCGGCCTGATCATGCCGCACATGGCGCGCATGCTGGTCGGGCCGAACTTCGACCGCCTGCTGCCGGCGGCGATGATCCTGGGCGCCGGCTATCTCTTGCTGGTCGACACGCTGGCGCGCACGATCGCCACGATCGAGACCCCGATCGGCATCCTGACCGCGTTCGTCGGCGCCCCGGTCTTTCTGTGGCTGCTCGCCCGCGGCCGGCACGGCTGGGCATGAAGCGCAACCCCGGGATGGAGCCCGCTCGAGCCGGCCCGCAGGCGCGCGGCCGGCACGGCTTTGCATGAGGCTCGAGGCCTCAGACCTCGCGTTCGGCTACCCGGGCAAGCCGGTCGGGCAGGGCGTCGATCTTGCAGTCGGCGGCGGCGAGGTCGTCTGCCTGCTCGGGCCCAACGGCGCCGGCAAGACCACGCTCTTCAAGACCCTGCTCGGTCTGTTGCCGGCCCAGGGCGGCGAGGTGAGGCTCGAGCGCCAGCCGCTGGCCAGCCTCGCCCGCGCCGAGGTCGCAAGACGCATCGCCTACGTGCCGCAGGCGCATGCCGCCCATTTCCCCTACAGCGTTCAGGACATGGTGCTGATGGGCCGGACCGCCCATCTCGGGCCGTTCGGCCGTCCCGCCAGCGCCGATCACGCCGCAGCGCTCGCCGCCTTGCGCATGCTCGGGATCGCGGCGCTGGCGGATGCCGACTACACGCGGATCAGCGGCGGCCAGCGCCAGCTTGCCCTGATCGCCCGCGCGCTCGCCCAGGCGGCGCCCCTGATCGTCATGGACGAGCCGACCGCGAGCCTCGACTTCGGCAACCAGGCGCTCGTGCTCCGCCAGGTACGCGCGCTCGCCGCCGAGGGCTACGGCATCGTGCTCTCGACCCACGCCCCCGACCACGCCTTCGCCTGCGCGACCCGCGTGGCGCTGCTGCACGAGGGCACCCTTCTGGCCTCGGGCCCGCCGGCCGAGATCCTCACTCCCGCCCGGCTCGAGACCGTCTACGGCATCAAGGTCGCGGTCGAGCGCCTCGCCTCCGGCCACACGGTCTGCGCCCCCGACCTCGGCCCGCCCGTCCCCGATCCCGCCGGGCAGGACTCCCAGGATCGCATGGACCAGGGCCGCAAGCCTGACGGCGACCGGTTGCCAGATGGTTAACGCGCGGCCGCATCACGGGCGTCCTCGCCGGCGCGGTTGCAGGGCCCGGGGCCCGACGCGCGGCCGGCGCCGGTCAGGGGCCGTTGTAGTGCACCCGCCCGAGACCTCCGACATCATAGCCGCCGAGCTCGTCCGCCCGGGTCCGGAAGGCGTCGGTGCGGCAGAAGCCGAACAGCTTCTGCAGCGGCGGCTCGAAGTAGTCGCGCCGCCAGATCGCGAGGTCGTAGCGCTCGCGGAACAGCGGCACGAAATCGAGGCGGAATTGGCGCGCCACGGTCTCGACCGCGAAGCCCGCGGCCGCCTTGCCCTCGGCGATCGCGAGCGCCACCTCGGCGTGGTTGCGCGCGGGCGGCGCCAGCCACTGCAGCCGGCCCGGATCGTGGCCGTCCCGATGCAGGAGATGGTCGAGCAGGATCTGGCTGCCCGCCTGCTTCTGGCGCGGGATGATGACGAGGCCCTCGAGATCGCCGAGCCCGCCTATGCCCTTGGGATTGCCCTGCGGCACGACCAGCCCCTGGACCCGCCAGGCCCACTCGACCAGCACGAACGGGCTGCCCGGCAGGGCGCGCTCGAGGTGGCCGCGGTTCCAGTCCTCGGCCTCGGGCTCGAAGATGTGCATGCCGGCCGCGATCGCGCGCCCTGCCCCGATCCGCGCGAGGCCGTCCAGGCTGCCGTCGAAGAAGATCGCGAGCTCGCTGGCCGACTGCCGGAGCGCCCATTCGAGCAGCGGATCATGGCTGCCGGCCAGCACCGGCGGCCGCGGCTGCAACGCCTCGATCCCGCCCCGATATTCGGCATGCCGCCACACCCAGGCCTCGATCATCTCCCGGGGAAACAAAAGCTTGCCGGTCACCCGGCTGACCGGGATCGCATTGTCGCTGACCAGCTCATACACCTTCCGCTCCTTGATCCGGAGCAGGGCGGCTACTTCCTTGGTGGTCAGGAACTCGGGCACGGCGATCGCCCCAGAGCCAGCGGGACCGTCTCCATAGCGCGCTTCCGCCCCTGCGCAAACCTATCCTTCGCCCACGGCTCGACCTTTGATCCTTGGCCGTAGGCAGGGCGACATCAACGTCTCCTGATCAGCGCGCTCCTGCAGCCGAGTGGTCGCACCGCCGAGAGTTCTGGTGCTTGACCCGTGCAACAGCCTCGGCGCTCGTGACGCCGTCGCGGTATGCCGGATGCGACAAGCGGCGCCACTTTTCGACCCGCGGTGTGCGCCGGGGATTGCAGCGTGGGTCAAGCTCGGGTCGCAGCGGGATCAAGCACGGAGGCCGGGAAACCGAGGCCCTGGGCCCGGCATGCCGGGGCTTGCACTCACCGAATGCGCGGCCCAAACTTCGATCCTGGGCAACCGGCAATTACGGGTTTCCCAAGTGGACCTGAGCGCCTTGGACCACCCCGACGTTGTGAGGCGATCATGATTGCGGCTGCATTCGTCCGATTCGGTTACCTGGCGCTGGTGTTCTTTCTGTTGGCGGCGCCGCCGCCGGCTCTCGCAGATGGCGCCCAGGTGGACATCGAAGCGAATTCGATCGCCGCCAACGGATCGGTGAGCGGCTTTCCGAGCCACCAGAACTTCACGACCCGACAGCCCGGCGACGGCGCACTCCTCTATGGCATTCGCGGCGGCGAGACCAGGGACCATCCCTGTCATCTGGAGCTGCTGTGGTCGCGCCAGAACGACACCGCGCACGAGCTCTTCACGACCGAGTGGCACCGCGATCCGTGCAGCGCGGATGACAGAACCGATGAAGAGGTCCGACTGTCGCACCCGTCACCTGCAGAGGGGATCGCCGCGCTCCAGGTGTGCAACAACAATCAGGACAACCGGCGCTTCAAGGGCGTGAAGATCACCAAAGCCGGCGACATCGAGACCTTCGGCGCTCCCCACCCCGCCGGCGAGCCCGACGTCGAAGGCAAATTCCAACGTCCGAACTGCGCCGATTGGGCCGAGGCCTCGACCTGCCCCGCCAACCAGCTCGCCGTCGGGGTCAACATCTACCATGACGAGGAGGGCGCCACCGGCCTCGAGCTGATCTGTGCCGTCGCGCGGTTGCAGGCGCCCCTTGCGAGCCTCTCGGCGGCCCCGATCCCGGAGGGGACCACGCTCCTGTCACCCCTCGCCGGAGAGGCAGGGACCACGCTTCGGGTGATGATCGGCACCAACGTCACCTTGCCCAATGATCCCCTGCGCTACTACGGGATCACCTCGGTGATGATCGAGGAGGCCGGGGACCGACCCTGCCGGGTGGCCCTGTTCGGAGGCGCCCTCGACAGCGACAAGGGGCCCGATGACCGCAAGCTCGCCGAGGCCAGCATCAGCGGCTGCCATCCCGGCGGGCTGATCGACATCATGCTGGCCGACCTCAGGAAAGAACCGAATCATTTTCTCGCCGCGATCGACGTCTGCAATTCCCACTCGAGACACAATGATCGGATCAAGGGACTGCAATTGCGCGCGGCCCATCTCCGGGACGACGGCACGCGGACGCTCGAGTACACCGACTCCGATTTTCAGCCCCATTGCGGTGTGACCTACGGCTACCAGGAATGCCCAGACTGGTCGGTGTCCGACAACAGGTCCGGGAAGATCGCCGTCGGCCTGCTCATGCATCACGACGGCGCAGCCTTTACCGGTATCCAACTGATCTGCCGCGATGTCGTTTCCGGACCCTACACGACGCTGAAGCAGGACAGCACCGGATACTGAAGGGGGCCGGCGGGCGGTCGATCCGGCGCCTGCGCGTCGGCCGGTCCATCCGCCATCGAGCGAATGCCGCCAGCGTGACCGGATGTGCTCGTGCCAGGACGTGGTAGGTCAGGGCCGGACCGAGACGGTATCGAGGGTCGGGTGGGGAAAGCTGAGGCTCTGCCGGATCGGCTTTCAGCGCCCGCAGGCCGTCCAGATCGGCCATCCCGGTACCATCAGCTGCTCGAGCGGGATCTGATCGACGGCGAGGCCGCCGTTTGCGAAGTGCAGCGGCGCGTCGATGTGGGTGCCGCTGTGCTCGATCAGATGCCAGCGGCACATGTTGTAGCCGTCGTGCGCGAGCGAGGCGGTTCGCTCGAGCGCGAAGCTGTCCTCATCGAAGCTCGGAAAGTCCGGGCCCAGCACGTGGCTCAGATCGAGGCAGCGGCTGAAGCTTCGAGCAAAGCTCGGATCGAGAGCAACCGGCGTAGGAACGGCGGTCGTGTCGCGATGCAGCGCGGCTGGGGAGCCTGGAATGGACTCCGCCAGCCCCGCCGCGTTAAAGAACCTGGGCCAGCTCGACCATCGGCCGGCTGGCGCGAGGCCCGAAAGCCCTACCGGAGGTCGGGTCCTACGAGGTGACCCCCTTCTTCTGCATGCAACTCTTGATGTAATCTTCCTGCCAACCCGGGATTTGATCGCGCGGCACGCCCGCGGTTTCCGACTGCTCGACCGCCTGAGCCTGGCAGTCCGCGAAGGCATCGTCCCAGGCCTTGCTGTGCTGGGCGCAGCCAGCAAGAAGAAGCGCCGTCGAAGCCAACCAAAGAAACCCAAACCTCATGTGCGTTCCTCCGACAGGGTGTGATAGTGTCATTGACACGACCGGCGACGAGCGCCGCATCGATACCTAAGGTTTAGCGTGTAGTTTCGCCCATGGCGAGCTTGTCGTTGAGCTCGCGATCGACCGTCGGGGTGGTGTCGATCGGCCGGCCGGCGCGCAGCACGATACGGTCGGACGGCGGCCAATGGTTCGCGACAGTTGTCACTCGCGAACGCGACCGGCGTCCGCCGGCGGTAGCTGACGACCCGCGGGGTGCACGCCAGCGATCCGCCCGTCCGCGATCGCGGTGGCGACCCGCGCCAAGCCTTCGGGCGGCCGCAGACGGTGGGTCGAGCAGGCAAAGCAGGCCCGCGCGGCGACGATCGGCGGCTGGCGTGAGTTGATCGCGCGATCGCTCCGTTTCTGCGTCCGCGTCAATTGCCCTTGATAGCGCCAGTCGGTCGCGTGGCGCATGCCTTTGCCGAGGTTGCAGTCGGCGCAGAGGACCTGGAGGTTGGCGGCCGTCAGGGCGAGCTCCGGATGGCTCGAGCGCGGCCGGATATGGTCGACGTGCCATTGGCTGGCGCTCCTGCTGCGGCAGCATTCGCAGGTGAGCGTGCCGTAGCGCTCGCGATTGGCCTCGAGCGCGTCGATCCGCGCCCGCCGCCAGGGATGGGAGCCATAGAAGGCATCGGCGCTCGGCCACCCGAGCGCGACCTCGCCTTGCCGCCGCAACGGCCAGGCGAGCAGCCACAGCAGGAGACCCACCAGCGCCAGCAGCCAGACCGGCAGGCGCCAGACCAGCTTGACCAGCCATCAGAGCAGGCGCAGCTCGATCGGCAGCCGGGACTTGGCTCCGGTCTTCCGGCGCGGCATCCGCGCGACGACCTCCCAACGCTAGATTTTGATCCTCGACCTCCCTCTAGCACAAATTCTGGTAGGAGGAAGGGGCAAAACCTATTCCGGGTCGTGACAGACCGCCTCGACGTTGTGGCCGTCCGGATCGAGCACGAAGGCGCCGTAGTAGTTCGGGTGATACGCCGGACGCAGCCCGGGCGCGCCGTTGTCGCGGCCACCGGCCGCGCGCGCCGCCTCGTAGAACGCGCGCACGGCGGCCCGGTCACGGGCACGAAAGGCGATGTGGGTGGGGGGCGTCGTCGCCCCGCTGCCCGCGATCCACAAGTCCGGCTTGCCGGCCGCGCCGAGCCCCGCGGCCGGGCCCGCCTGCGGGACCTCCATCACCAGCTCGTAGCCGAGCGGGCCGAGCGCCGCCAGGTAGAACGCCTTGCTCGCCTCATAGTCGCTGACGCTGAGCCCGATATGATCGATCATGGCCGGTTTCCCAGGCGTGGATTTCGGAGCCGGGTCACCCCTTCAATAGGCGATCGTCTGCGCGTGGGCCAGCCGTCGATGACCGGAATCCGCCGCTCGATCCTGACCGCCGGCCCATCCAGCGCGTCAGCGCCACGATCAGCCCACCGGCAGGTGAGAGCGTCGTGCACGAACGGCCTCCATAGCAGCCATGGCTTCAGGCGGCCAGGCTGGTGACGTCCACCAGATCGGCATCGGGCTCGACGCCTTCAAGCAGCTCGCGATAGACCGCGAGCGTGCTCTTGCCCATCTGTTCGAGGGTGAAGCGGCGGGTGACGAAGCGCCGGGCGCGGGCCGCGAGCCTGGCGCGGGCGTCGTCGGGCATCGCGAGCGCCAGCTGCAGCGCGCGCGCCAGCTCCTCGACATCTCCGGGGCGCACCAGCCAGCCGGTGGCGGCCGGCATCAGGGTCTCGCCGAGACCGCCGATATCGGTCGCGATCACGGGCTTGCCCATTGCCTGCGCCTCGACCGAGACCCGGCCGAACGGTTCGGGTGCCTGGGTCGAGGGCGCGACCACGACGTCGGCCAGCATCAGGGCCGCCGGCATGTCGTCGCAGCTGCCCACCAACCGTACCACGTCGCGCAGCCCGATCGCGCCGATCAGGCCTTCGACCTCGCCCGGATAGCTGGAGCTGGGCTCGAGGTCGCCAACCATCAGGCAGACGAAATTGCGCCGGCGCAGGCGCTCGATCGCGTGCAGCAAAAGCGTGTGACCCTTGCGTCGGACCACGCGCCCCGGCAGCATCACGACCTTGGTCCCGGGCTTGAGATGCCAGCGTTCGATCAGCGCCTGGCGTCGCTCCTCGGAAACCGCGGCGGGATCGAATTCGGCGGTATCGACGCCGCGATGAATCACCCGCAGGCGCTCGGGCGGCACCTCATAGCGCTCGCGCAGATACTCGGCGACGAAGTCCGAGATTGCGATCACCCGGTCGCCACGCGCCATGATCGCGTTGTAACGCCTCTTGAAGATCCCGTCGCTGCCCTGATAGACGCCGTGACAGGTGGTCACGAACGGGACCTTGCAGCGCCTGGCGGCGTAGTAGGCGCTCCAGGCGGGTGCGCGCGAGCGGGCGTGCACCAGCTGCACGCCATGCTGACGGATCACGCGCTGCAGCCGGCCGATGTTGGCCCGGATCGTGAAGGGGTTCTTCGACTGCAGCGGCAGCATGACGCTGACCCCGCCCAGCTCCTTGAGCTTGGCCTCGCCGACGCCGCCTGCCGACGCGACCAGGGGCTGCCAGCCCACGCGGGTCAGGTAACCCGCGAGATCGACCGCCCCTCGCTCGGCGCCGCCCTCTTCGAGCTCCGGCAGGACCTGGAGAATCGCCGGGCCCTTGTCGTCGCTCGCCACCTGCTCGACCCGGACCTGATTGGCGATGTCGTTCATGCCTGCCGACCAGGGAGTGGCCGCTCGCGCACCCGCGCCGGCATGCCTTGTCACCCCTCGCTTCGGTGCTAGCATGAATAGAGGGTCGAGCAAACCGGATTTACCCCTTGACGAAGCCAAGCTTTTTGCCCCTGTCCGCGCGCGCGCGTCTCGCCTATCGGCAGACGCCCGGCGAGCCTCCGGTGGTGCTCTTTTGTGGCGGCCATACCTCCGACATGGGTGGCACCAAGGCGCTCGCCCTGGAGCAGCATTGCCGGAGCCGGGGTCGAGCCTACACCAGGTTCGACTACCGTGGCCATGGGGCATCGACGGGTCGCTTCGCCGACGGCACCGTCGGCGGCTGGTACGCGGACGCGCTGGCGGTGGTCGATCGGGTCACGGCCGGCCCGCTGCTCGTGGTCGGTTCGAGCATGGGCGGCTGGATCATGCTGCTGCTGGCACTCGCGCGCCCGGAACGGATGCAGGCGCTGGTCGGGGTCGCCGCGGCGCCGGACTTCACCGAGGACCTGCTGCTGCCGCAGGCGAGCCGACGATCAGCGCCGGCGAGCTCGATCGAGCAGGGCTCCTGGCTGCAGCCCTCGGCCTACGGCGATGCGCCGTTCCCGGTCACCCGGGCGCTGATCGAGGACGGCCGGGCCAGCATCTGCTGCTGCGCGCGCCGATTCCGATCCGCTGCCCGGTCCACCTGCTGCACGGCCAGCGCGACCCGGACGTGCCCTGGCCGACCGCGCTCAGGCTCGCCGAGCGGCTCGAGACCGAGGACGTCACGATCGAGCTGATCAAGGCCGGCGACCACCGGCTGTCGACGGCAGCCGACCTCGCCCGCCTCACCGCCGCGATCGAGCGCCTGGCCACTCGGGCGCTTTGACCAAGGCCGGCAGGGTCGCCAGAAAGTCAGCCGCCGTACGCGGGTGGCCGAGTTCGATCAGCTCCAGATGCGGCCATGGCGGCTGGTCGAACAACGCCCGGTACTCGCGGCGCCGGCGGCGGTAGGTCGTGAGCACCCACCAGAGGATCGACTGGCGGCTCAGGAACGCGAGCCGCAGGCTCTCGCGATTGCCGGACCACAGCTCCTCGCGCGTGGCGGCGCGGAGCAGAGTGCGCCGCAGCGCCCGCGCGAACACGATTCGAAACGGATAATTGAGCCACACGACCGCGCTCGCTCGCGCCCAGAGCAGCGCCCGCGCCCGGCCGTAGTTGCCATCGGCCACCCACGCGGGCGCCGCCGTGGCCTGCCCGATCAACGCCAGGAACTCGCCGCTGTCCCGTGGTTGCCACTCCGGCAGCCAGTGCAGCGCGTCGAGCTCGATCGGGGGCGCGCGCAGACGCGCGGCCAGCTGCCGGGCGAACGTCGTCTTGCCGGAGCAGCTGGTGCCGACCCCACGGTGCGGGAGAGATCTGGCGGTCCTCACGAGCCGACCTTCGGCCGCGTCCCCGCGATCAGCGCACGGGCTCGCGCGCGACCAGCGTGATCAGCTCCAGGCTCTGGACCGCGAAGGTCGCCTTGCCGTACTCGAGCTCGAGGGTCTCGGCGCACTTGCGCGCGACGTCGGCGTTGGTCCGGCAGAGATCGAAGGTCATGCTCGGCACCTTCGCGAGCTCGGGGACGTCGAACGTGACCGTATAGGGGGCCGGCGGGTCCCAGGTCGCGCGCGGCGGGTCGGCGAGCGACTGGGTGTCGTTGACGACCGCGAGCACCCAGCGGCCGTCGGGGCGCACCCCGGCCGCGGCCTCGAGCGGCGGCTTCGGGCCGTAGGTGTAGACCATGTCCGGGAAATCCGCGAGGTTGCTGGTCACGTGGCGCAGAACCGTGCCGGGCAGGAAGCTGGTCGTGATCTGCTGGACGTGGTGGTAGCTGTAGTTCTTGTAGATCCGGGCGGTATTGGCGCAGCGGCCCTCGCACATTACGAGCTTCTGGTAGACGTCGCGGGTGCCGTGGCTGAGCCCGATGAACCACACCCAGTGATCGACGCCCTCGTTGAGGTCGTTCAAAAAGCGCGACGACACCGTGGCCGCGAACGCGTAGGCGAACTCGGCCGAGCCGTCGAAGTCGCCGCCGCCCGCCTCGGTCATCCAGTACTGCTTGTGGTGGGCGAGCACGCGCTTGGCGAGCTCGGGGTTGGCCGCCATGCCGTAGGAGTGGGTCGCGAGCCCGGCGACCGCGGCCAGCGCCTTGGGCTCGGCCGCGATAGCATCGAACCACTGCTCCGGGTTGTCGTCGGCGCTCGACCACTCGAGGCCGATCACCTTGACGTCCTCGAGTCCGCGCGCGTCCAGTTCGCGCCGCATGGCCAGCGCGAGCGGCACGAAGTCCTTGGGCGGCACGACCTTGCGGTTGCCGGCGCCGGGCTCGTTGACCACCCCGGTGGTCGTGATCCTGATGCCGTAGTCGTCGCGCATCGTGGCGATGTCGGAGGCGATCGTCCTCGCCTGCTCGTCGGGGTCGTCGAGGTAGGTCCCGGGCGCCAACAACAGCTCGGTGACCCCGTGCCCGAGCGCGTGGCTGATGATCCCGCTCGCTTTGTAATAGTCGCGAAGCGGCGCGGGATCGCCGGCGGCATACCAGAGGCGGAGGATGCGCGTGTTCAGATCGTCGAACAGCAGCTTGTCGACCTCGGCCTTGCGGCGCTCGCTGAGCTCGATATAGGGATTGTCCTGCTCCATGCTGAAGCCGAAGCCCGCAAACTGTTGCTGCGGTTCGACGCCGACCGTGAGCGTTGCAAATCCGGGGACTTGCGGCGACGCCGGCGTCTCGGTCGGCCCGCAGGCGACGGGCATGAGGGCGGCCAGCAGGGTGGCGAGGACGGCCACCGGGCCAAGCTTGCGGATCATGAGGTGCCCTCCCGAGCGCCTGCGGCCGCCTCCCGCTCCAGGATATCCCGCAGCCCGTCACGATAGTTGGGATATCGCAACACGACGCCGAGCTCGTCCTTGATCCGGCCGTTCGAGACCCGGCGGTGGTCGCGGTAGAAGCTCTCCGCCATCGGCGACAGCTCGGCCCGCTCGAACGGAACCGCAGGCGGCGGCGGCACGCCAAGCAGCGCAGCGGCATGCGCAACCACGTCCTCGGGTGCTGCCGGCTCGTCGTCGGCGAGGTTGTAGACCGCTCCCGGATTGGGCCTGGCGATCGAGGCGCACAGCACCTGCACGATGTCCTCGACGTGGATCCGGCCGAAGGTCTGGCCCGGCTTGACGATCCGGCGCGCGGTGCCGGCGCGGAGCGCATCCAGCGCGCTGCGGCCGGGGCCGTAGATGCCGGCCAGGCGGAAGATCTGGACCGGCAGGCCGCTCGCGAGCCAGTGGCCCTCGGCCGCGACCCGGCGGCGGGTGCGCGCCATGGTCGGGGCGACCGGGGTCGCCTCGTCGACCCAGGCGCCGTTCTGATCGCCGTAGACCCCGGTGGTGCTGAGGTAGCCGGCCCAGGCGAGCGTCCGGCAACGCTCGAGGTCGGCCAGATGCAGATCGAGCACCGGATCGCCCGCCTCGTCGGGCGGGATCGAGCTCAGGAGATGGGTCGTGCCGGCGAGCGCCGCCTCGGGATCGGCGAGCGGCCGCTCGCGATCGAACAGCTCCGCCTCGATGCCCTGGGCGGCGAGCTCGGCGCGCTTGTCCGGGCTCCGGGTCGTGCCGGCGATCCGAAAGCCCGCGGCCTTGAGCGCCCGCGCCAGCGCCCGCGCCGAGTAGCCGAGACCGAACACGAACAGGCGCGGGACGATCATGCGAGCGCCGCCTGCCATTCCGCTCGCACCGCGGGATCCGGCTCGAGCGCGCCGTGGCGCGTCGCGAGTGCGGCCAGGGTGGCACGCTCCTCGAGCTGAGCGAGCGCCCAGACCGCCATGGCGCGCACGAGCGGCGAGGAATCGGCGAGCCGCTCCAGGGCGACCGCCCCCAGGCCGGGCTCGCCGCTGTTGCCGATCGCGATCAGGACGTTGCGCACGAAACGGTCGCGCCCGGTACGCTTGATCGGCGAGCCCGCGAAGCGCCGCCGGAAGGCCGCCTCGTCGAGGCGCGCGAGCTCGGCCAGCGCCGGCGCCCGCAGATCGTCCCGGGCCTTGAGCTTCACCTCGGTCGCCGTCCTGGCGAACTTGTTCCACGGACAGACCGCGAGGCAGTCGTCGCAGCCATAGATCCGGTTGCCGATCGGGCGCCGGAATTCTTTCGCGATGTGGCCCGCATGCTCGATCGTCAGGTACGAAATACAGCGGCGCGCATCCAGCTGGTAAGGCGCCGGGAACGCGGCGGTCGGGCAGACGTCGAGACAGGCCCGGCAGGAGCCGCAATGATCGACCTCCGGCGGGTCGGGCTCGAGCTCGAGATCGGTCAGGATCTCGCCGAGGAACAGCCACGACCCGAAAGTCGCGGGAAACGAGGTTGCTGTGCTTGCCCTGCCAGCCGATCCCGGCCGCCTGCGCGAGCGGCTTCTCCAGGATCGGCGCGGTATCGACGAACACCTTGGCCTCGGCGCCGAAGCGCCCGTGCAGCCAGCCGGCGAGTTGCTTGAGGCGGCCCTTGATCAGCTCGTGATAGTCGCGGTGCCGGGCGTAGACCGAGATCGCGCCGCGCTCGCGTCGCTCCACAATCGCAAGCGGATCCTCGTCGGGGCCGTAGTTCATGCCGAGCACGATCGCGCTCGCCGCGTTCGGCCAGAGCGCCTTCGGGCTCTGGCGGCGCTCGGGATCGCGCGCGAGCCAGGTCATGTCTCCCTGGCGCCCTTCCGCGAGGTAGTGGCGATAGGCGCTCTGGACCGTTCGCGGCAGGTCGGGCGCGGCAAAGCCCACCGCATCGAAACCGAGCGCCATCGCCCGCGCGCGGAGTGCTGCTTTGATCCGACCCTGATCGGTCGGCGCCGCCCGGACTCGCTGCAGGATCGCCGCCATGGCGTCTAAGGTAGCGCCGCCCGGGCCAAAAGACGAGCCGCGCCGCTCGCCTCAGATCAGCTCGAACTCGTCGACTTGGCAAGTCTCCTTACGTTTTCAAAAATCCAGGTCATCGTATTGAGGGGCGGGCTTGAGACCGGGCAGCCGGTCCTGCAAGAGAGGCCGGAAACTCGGCCGCGACTTGATCCTTGCGTACCAGAGCTTGGCGCCCGGGTGGCGCTCCCAGGGCACGTCGCCGAGATAGTCGAGCACCGAGAGTTGGGCCGCGGCGGCGACATCGGCCAGACTCAGGGCGTCGCCCGCCAGCCAGTTGCGCTGCTCGTACAGGAAGCCGATGTACTCGAGATGGGCGTGGATGTTGCCGAGCCCGGCCCGGACCGCGGTCGAGTTCGGGGTGCCATTGCCGTTCATGCGCTTGATCAGCTTCTCGCGCCAGACCAGCTCGGTGACCTCGCGGTTGAACTTGATGTCGAACCAGGCGACCAGGCGGCGGATCTCGGCCCGGTCCATCAGGCTCTTGCCGAGCAGGCCGGGCTCCGGCCGGGTTTCGTCGAGATACTCGCAGATCGCCCAGCTGTCGCTGATCACGCGGCCGCGGTCCTCGAGCACCGGCACCTCGGCAGCCGGATTGAGCGCCGCCAGCGCGTGCTGCTGGTGCCAGGGTTCGACCGTCTCCAGCTCCGGCTGCTCCTCTTTCTCGTGGAGCACGATCCGGACCTTCCGGGAGAAGGGGCACAGCGGAAAGTGATGCAAGCGCAACATGGGCGATTAGTTAGCTGAATCTTGTGGTTGCAGGCAAGCGTTTAGACAAGCCTTGAGCGTCGCAGCTCGAACCGGCCGGGAACCGCGCCGCGCGTCCGCCTCAAAGGGCGTCCAGCAAGGTCCTCTCGAGCACCCCCGTCGACCGGCAGGGCTGCATGAACGGCAGGTTCCGATAGGGGTCGATCTGCTCCTCGGTGAAGCGCGCCACGAGCCCCACCTCGGTCGTGTCGCCGGCTTCCTGGAGAGCGATCTTGAGGCTCAGGTCGCGGGCGACCGGCCGCGCCCGCGTCGGCCGCGCGCTGTTGCTGGTGTGGTCGATCACCCAGGCGCGCTTGCAATCGGCCCAGCCCATGTCATCGAACGCGTGCCGCTCGGCCTCCAGCCAGCCGCTCTCGGGGTCGGCCTCGGTCGGGGCGATCGCATGGCGCTCCAGGAACACCAGGATCTCGTCCCAGATGACCGGCCTCGCCTTGGCGTAGCTCCGCGTCTGCTCGACGTGATAGACCCGCGGCGGCGCCTGGCAGGCGGCGAGCAGCGCCGCCAGCAGCAGGGCTGCGATGCGAGCGCTCATCGGTCGCTCCCGGCGGTCGGCTCAAAGCCCGGCATACATTCGGCCGGGATTGAGAATCCGTTCTGGATCGAAGCTGTCCTTGACCCTCGCGGTCAGGCGGGCGAGCGCCGGTGCCTGCGGCTGGAAGACCGGCACCGCCCGCCGCAGCGCCGCGCTGCCGCGAACGAGGGTCGCATGGCCGTCCGCTCCGGCGAGCGCCGCCCGAATCGCCGCCTCGCCGCCATCCCCGGCCTCGGCATCCTGCACCGCGAGCCAGAGCAGGCCGCCCGCCCAGTCGGCGAGCCAGGCGAGGCCGAGCTCGCGCTCGAGCCGATCGATCAGCGCGCTGCCGGCGGTCGGTGCAAGCGAGACCCGCCAGAGCGCCGGCGCGTCAGCGGGCAGCAGCGCCACGTCCCGGATCTCGCGCCAGAGCGTGGCCGACGCGGCGGCATCCAGCCGGTCGAGCTCGCCGCCCTCGGCGATCAGGAGCCGGCCCAGCGCCTCGGCGCGGTAGCGGACCGAGGGGACGGGTCCCTCGAGCCGGAGTGCGGCGGCCCCGGTGGCCGCGGCCGCGACCGACCCGATCGCCGAGCCTGCCGCAGCGGCCGCCGGCAGATAGGCGGCGCCGGCGACGTCATGGGCGCTGCCGAGCGCCTGGCGCAGCGCTGCGAAGCCGCGCTCGCGCCCGAGCCCCGCCAGGAGCAGCGTCCAGGTCTCCTCGGCCGCCGGCAGGACCTTGAAGGTCAGCTCGGTCATGACCGCAAGCGTGCCGAAGCTGCCGGTCAAGAGCTTGGCCAGATCGTAGCCGGTGACGTTCTTGACCACGCGGCCGCCGGACTTGATCAGATCGCCGCGCCCGGTCACCGCCTGAACGCCCAAGAGATGGTCGCGCGCGGCCCCCGCCTTGATCCGCCTCGGCCCGGCGAGGTTGCAGGCGAACACGCCGCCGATCGTCGCCTGGCCCGCGTCGCCGCCGAGCAGCCGGCCATAGTCCGGCGGCTCGAAGGCGAGCTGCTGCTGGTTGGCCTCGAGGCTCGCCACGATCTCGGCGAGCGGCGTGCCGCAGGCGGCCGCCATCACCAGCTCCTCGGGCTCATACAGGCCGATCCCGGCCAGCCGGTCGACCTGGACCGCCCTCTCGAGCTCGAGCGGCCGGCCGAGGCCGCGCTTGGAGCCTCGCCCCAGAACCTCGAGCGGCGTGCCGGCCGCGAGCGCCGCGGCGACCGCCTCCCGCACCTCGGCCGCGGTGCTCGCCCGAATCGGCTCGGACATGCTTTCCCGCCGCCCTCGACGTCAGGCGGCGGCGCTCTCGGCGCCCACCATCAGCCTGACGATCTCGTCGTGGTCGGTCTCGGCGGTGCGCCGCTCGCCGGCGGCGCGGCCGCGCCGAAGGACCAGGATCCGGTCGGCGACCGCAAAGATGTCGACCAGGTTGTGCGAGATGAAGACCACGCCCACGGCCTGCGCCTTGAGGCGCTGGATCAGTTCCCGGACCTTGCGCTGCTCGGGCACGCCCAGTGCTGCCGTCGGCTCGTCCATGATCAGGACCGCTGCCTGCCAGTAGATCGCGCGGCCGATCGCGACCGCTTGGCGCTGGCCGCCCGAAAGGGTGCGCACCGGCAGCGTGAGCTTGGCGGGCGGGATCTCGATCTCGAGCGTGCGCAGGACCTCTCGCGCGGCGTCGCGCATGCGTCTGCGATCGATCGCCGGCAGCAGGCCCAGGCGCCGGATCGCGGGCTCCCGTCCCAAAAAGACATTCGCCCCGACGTCCAGATTGTCCGCCAGCGCCAGATCCTGATAGATCGTCTCGATGCCGAGCGTGCGCGCCTCGCGCGGGTTGGCGAGCAGGATCGGCCGGCCTTTGTATAAGATCTCGCCCTCATCGGGCTGGTGGACGCCCGAGATGCATTTGATCAGCGTCGATTTGCCGGCGCCGTTATCGCCGGCAAGCGCCAGCACCTCGCCGCCATGGAGCGCGAACGAGACCCGCTGCAGCGCCTGGACGCCGCCGAAGCGCTTCGAGATGCCCCGCACCTCGAGCAGTGCGCCGCCCTTCAAAGGCTCAGGCGTCATCCTGGATCTCCCCCCTGAGCCGGCTCTGAGACTGGTCGACCAGCACCGAGACGATGATCACCACGCCGACGGCGACGAACTGCCAGAACGGCTCGACGTCGATGAACACGAGGCCATACTGGATCACCGCGATGATCAGCGCGCCGATCACGGTGCCGATGATCGTGCCCGAGCCGCCGAACAGGCTGGCGCCGCCGATCACGACCGCGGCGATCGAATCCAGGAGCAGCGGCTCGCCCGCCTGGGCGGCGCCGGCCGAGAAGCGCGCCGTGTAGATCATCCCGGCGACCCCGGCGCAGGCGGCCGAGATCAGGTAGATCGCCATGGTGTGGCGCCGCACGTTGATGCCCGAGCGCAGCGCCGCCGTACGATTGCCGCCGATCGCGTAGGTGTACTGGCCAAAGCGGGTCTGGGAGAGCACGTAGTGCAGGGCGAGGACCACGGCGATCGTGATCAGGACCGGCACCGGCACGCCGAGCACTTTCGCGCTGCCCATCTGGAACAGCCAGGGATTGTTGACCGGCACGGTCGTGCCATGGGCGGCGAGGAAGCCGGTGCCGCGCGCGACCCCGAACATGCCGAGCGTGCCGATGAAGGCCGGGACCCGCAGGCGCGCGATCAGGAAGCCGTTGATCACGCCCGGGATCAGGGCGATCAGGAAGGCCGCCAGCAGGCCGCAGAGCAGGGCGATCTCGGGCGGCACCCCGGCCAGCGATTGCATCACGCGCGCCATGACCACCGCGCACAGGCCCATGACGTAGCCGACCGAGAGGTCGATGCCGCCCGCGATGATCACGAAGGTCTGGCCGAGCCCGAGCAGCAGGGGGGCGGCCGCGAACATGGCGATGCTCTGGACGTTGAAGCCGTTGAGCAGGAACGAGATGCCGTAGGCCGCGCGCGCCCAGCTCTCGAAGAATATCACCAGCGCCAGGAGGAACAGCCAGGACCAGGCGGCCGCCAGGAAGCGCAGCCAGGGATGCTGGGCCTCGTCCGCCGCCGCGGGCGCCGCGCTTACCGCCACCCCGTCACCCCCAGCGCGCCGGCGCTGCCGCCGCCGATCGGATTGCCCGCGACCATCGCCTCCCTCCCGAGCCGAGCCTGATCGGCGCACAATCGGAGCCCGGACCGGCCCCGGTCAAGGTCCAATCGGCGAGCCGGCCCTGCCGGCCGTCGATGGCCGGTCCGGTCGGTCATCTGTGAGCCTCAAACGCTCGAAAGGAGGCGCAGGTCGGCGATGATCGGGTAGTGATCGGAGCCGAGCGCGGGGCCGCGCCGCAGGCTCGTGACCACCCACGGACCCTTGAGCAGAACATGGTCGATCGGGATCCGCGCCGGCCGCAACCAGCGCGGCCAGCTCGCGACGTAGCCTTGGCCGTCGGCCGCATTGCGCAGCCCGGCCGTCCTGACCAGGTCCCGAAGATGCGGCGACCAGGGCGTGGTATTGAAGTCTCCCGCCACGATCACCGGTCGATCGGTCCGGGTCACGATCTCGGCGATCCGCACAAGCTCGCGCCGCCGGCGGTAGCCGGGCGCGCCCGACGCGGCCATGGAGGAATGAACGCCCGCCAACACGAGGGTCTGGCCGCCGACCGCGAGCTCCACGGCCAGATAGGGCTGCCGACCGCGCGGGCGCACGCCGTCCTCGCGCATGACGTCTTCGGTCACGATCGGAAAGCGGCTGAACAGGAAGACCGGCGGGGCCTCGGGCCAGCTCCGTGGCACCTGATAGGGGTAGGGCCTGCCGAGGTCGGCAACGACCTGCCGCCAGCGCCAGCGCTTGGCGTCGACCAGCACGACCAGATCGGCGTCGCTCGCGCGCACGAACTGGAACACCGCCTCGGGCGTCCGGTTGTCCGCCAGAACGTTGATGGTCAGAATACGCAAGGGCATCCCATCGGCCACCGCCGGGGGCACGCCCAGCCAGAGAGCCCTGATCGCAAAGCCGTGCACCAGCGCCACGACGGCGAGCACGGCCGCCGTCGGCCAGGCCCCCGTCGCCAGGGCGAGCAGGCCGACCGACGCAGCCACAATGACGTATTGCAGCCGGAAATGACTGAACAGATCGAACACCCACCACAGCCTGGCCGCGAGCGCGAATAGCGTCGCCAGGACCAGCCCGGCGGTCGCCGCCGCCAGAATCAGGTTCATGCCGAACCTGACGCTGGCGACGGCGTGCGACGCTCCCGCGGCCGCGGCAAGGGGTGGGGCGCGCGCCCGCCCCCCAGCCGCCGGCTCCGGATCAGTCGGAGTAGACGAACTTGCGGATCTCGGGGTCGTCGATGTTGTCGGCATCCATGACCGTGAAGCCGGTGCCGATGCGGATCGGGACCGATTCTCCGGTTACCGCGGCAAAGGCGGTCATCACGCCGAAATAGCCGATCTCGGCCGGATGCTGGGCGATCGCGAGGTCGATCAGGCCGGACTTGAGGTCGTCGATCATCCGCTGCGGCGCGTCGAACGCAACCACGCGGATCGTCCCGGTCTTGCCGACCCCCTTGACGCCGTCGGCGGCGCCGATCGCCGAGAACAGGTTGGCGCCGAACACGCCCGCGAGATCGGCGTTGCGTGCGAACACCGCCTGCAGCTGGGCGGCCGCCTTGTTGGCGTCGTCGTCGTTGAACTGGGTCTCGAGCACGCTGATGTCGGGGTACAGCTCCTTCATCGCGAGCTTGAAGCCCTCCTCGCGCTGATCGGTGGTCGAGATCCCGGGCTTGACGTTCGACACGTAGACCTTGCCCTTGCCGTCCAGGGTCTTGCCGAGCGCGAGCCCGGCCAGGAAGCCGCCGAACACGTTGTCGGAGGCGACGTAGGACAGCGGAAAGTCGCCCGCGCCGCCGCCGTCCTGGTACTTGCCGTCGTCGATGAAGGTGTCGACGGTGATCACCTTGATGCCCGCGTCGACCGCCTGCTTGAGGGGCGCTATCAGCTGCTGCTTGTCGGTCGGCGCGATCAGGATGGCATCGGGATGGCGCGCGATCACCGCGTTCAGGACCGGCACCTGCACGGTCGGGTTGAAGTCAGGCCCGCCCTGGAAGATCAGCTCGGCACCGAGCGCGTCGGCGGCGCGCTGCGCGCCTTTGTGCATGGTGATGTAGAAGGCGTCGGTGGTCAGGCCCGGAATCAGCGCGATGACCGGCTTGTTCTGGGCTGAAGCGTGGTCGGCGGGGCCGGCGACCAGCAGGATCGCGCCGAAGGCCGCGGCGAGCAACTGTCTCATGGTGACCTCCCTGGATGCAGCGCCCTTGCTGATCGCGGCGCCAGAGCGCCGGCACCGCCGCGAGGGTTGGCCCGAGATTATCGGAGGCCCGAGCCGTCGGCAAGCGGCCGGCGCACCCGCCAGTGCGGGTCAGGCTCGAGACGAAGCCTTCTCCTCACGCCGATCATGGCTCCCGACCAGGGGCCGCCGCACGAGGGCTCGAAGGGATCGACTTGCTCATGAGCACGTAGTCGAGCTCGACCGCCGCGCGCACCGGCCAGCGCGCGAGGCGCACCCGCCGGTAGTCCAGCGCTTGGTAGAAGGGGACCGCGTTCAGGCTCGACCAGACGTCGAAGCGATGGCGCCTGGCCGCCGCCGCGGCGGCTTCCGCGGCCTCGAGCAGGCGGCGGCCGATGCCGCGGCGCACGTGGTCGGGGTGCACGAACAGATAGCGGATCCAGGCGACCTCGGCCTCGAGGCTGTCCGGCGACCAGCCACCGACGCCAAGGCGCAGGCCAGCCTGCTCGGCGACGAAGAACTGGCCGTCCTCGAGCAGCACGTGCTTGAACTCGTGACCGACCCGCGCCCAGGCCCTGGCCTTGGCCTCGCCGTAGGCGGCGATCCCATGCCGCATGATCGAAGCCTCCTGGAGCGCCGCAATCGGATCGACGTCGGCCGCAGCCACGGCCCGGATCACCAAGGTTTCAGCCATGCCTCGACGGTCGCCGCGCCGCTCAGCCCGCGAACCGGCCGACCGGCACGACCGGGCCCTCCCCAACCAGGGTCTGCGGGCTGGCGAGGCGGCGGACACCCGTCACTTGCGGCATCCGAGCTGTTCGAGCTGGCCGGTCACCGGCGCGAAGTCGGGGGGCGGCGTCTGCAGGGCTTCGATCTCGCGCCGGGCGTCGGCGATCGTCGCCTCGCCGTCGAGCACGGCGAGCCGGGTCCGGTACTCGCGGACCTCGCCATGCTCGAGCCGGGTCAGCTCGTCCCGCTGTTCGGCGAAGGCGCGCCCCTGGAGATGGTTGGTCGAGGGCTCGATGCCGAGGACGTAGAGGCCGGACTGCAGGCATTGCCACTGGATCAGGCAGGGCAACGCGTTGCGATCATAGTCCAGCCGGATCCCGAAGCCGCTCCGGCCGAGCCTCGGGTTGATCAGCGCGGTCGGGGCCATGCCGCCCGCCCCGGCTACGACGTCGTGCTCGTAGACCTGCTCGCTGAAGTCGGCTCTCGGCGGCCCCTGGACGCGGTAGCCGACGCCTTGGGCGCGCAGATCCTGGTGCACCGTGTGCACGACCCCGCGGCTCGGCAGCAGGAGCTCGGCACCGTCGTCGAGCACGGGAAAGCCGAAGTTGTAATGATAGAGCAGCATGTGCGGGGTCGGGCGAAAGCCCCGGTTCTCGACCCGGTCGGTGATGCTGAGGCTCATGCCGCCGAGTGCCGCCTCGATCCGCCGAGTAAGCACCAGGTTCTCGCCGAACACCGCCATCTGAGCGATCTCGCCCTCGGCGTGGAGGGTGCAGACATCACCCTCGAAGCGCTCGCCATAGCTCAGTAGCCGCGCCGGGACCTGTGAGATCCGGCCATGCAGCGGGTAGTCGCGCAGGGCGATGCCCGGGTAGATGTAGCTTGCCGCGCTCGAGGTCGCAGGCGCCAGCGCATGGTCGAGACCGCAGGTCGCGAGCAGGCCCGTGAACGAGCGGAGAAAACCCCAGCCGCGGCTCTCCTCGACCGAAGCGAACGCCGGGTGGCGCGGCCCGACCGGCGAGCGCCAACCGATGGGGATCCCTCGATAGTCCGCGGACAAGAGATCGAAGCCGCGCTCGACCGCGATCCGGAAGCTCAGGCCCGAGCCGGTCTTGACCTCGAGCACGCGCACGCCGCGCTCGGGGCCGTCTGCGAGCTCGAGCAGCTCGACGCCCGCCACCTGCGCAAGGTGGCCGGTGCGCTCCGCCAGTTGGGTTTGCGACCAGGTCCGCCCGAACAGCTCGATCATCGATCCCTCCCACCGTCGCTCGCCGGCTTGCCTCCAAAGCGACTATAGCCTAGCGGAAGCGAGCCGGGCAGCGCGACCCCTCGGCGCCCTGCCCGGCGGATCGGAGGGACTTCTGAGGTGGGCCTCTACGCACGCCGGATCCTCCCTTGGGCGATCGACTTCGGCATGCGCCGCAAGCCGTTGTTGCGGCTGCGCCAGGATCTCGTGGCAGCGGCGCGCGGCCAGGTGCTCGAGATCGGCGTCGGCTCCGGCCTCAACCTGCCGTTCTACCAGCGCGATCTCGAGGGCTTGTGGGGCCTCGAACCCTCGCCCGAGCTGCTCGCGATGGCCCGGACCCAGGCCGCCTGGGTGCATTTTCCGGTCAGCCTCGCCGAAGGCCGGGCCGAGGCGCTGCCGCTCGACGATCACTCGGTCGACAGCGTGGTCATGACCTGGACGCTCTGCAGCGTCGCCGGCCCCGAGCAGGCGCTCGCGGAGATCCGCCGGGTGCTGCGTCCGGCCGGTTGCCTGCTGTTCATCGAGCATGGCCGGGCGCCCGAGGCCAGCGTGCGCGGCTGGCAGGACCGACTGACGCCGGTCTGGCGCAAGGTCGCGGGCGGCTGCCATCTGAACCGGCCGGTCGACCGGCTGATCGAGGCCGCCGGCCTGCGCCTTGCCGATCTGGAGACCGGCTATCTGATCGACGGCCCGCGGCCCTTCGCCTTCCACTACCGCGGCCGGGCGGTGCCGGGCTGAGCGCTCAGCAGCCCGGCAAGCGGCCATCGAGCGGTCACGATTCTACCACGGAACCGCCTTAAGGACCTCCCGACCGCCTGCGCACTGGGTCGGTCGTGGGGTATGGTGTAGGGGAACCGGCATCGGCGGTGGCCGTTCGCATATCGGAGGTCGACGCCGCGGAGATGATTCCTTGAGTTTTCAGCTTGACCCCGAGGAAACGGTCGCGGCCGGCGTTGCGCGCAGCGCCCGCGAGCAGCTCGATCGGGCGCGGGCCGAGCTCGGGGACGGCCGCCGCGATCGCCACACGGCAATTCACGAGGCGCGCAAGTCCTGCAAGCGCCTGCGCGGGCTGTTGCGGCTTGCCCGCAGCGGGCTCGGCGAAAGGGTGTATCGGCGGGAGAACGCCGCCTTGCGCGACGCGGCGCGCCGGCTGTCGGCGCTGCGCGACGCCGAGGCGCTGCTTGAGACCTATGACAAGCTCTCCGAGCGCTTCGAGGGCGAGATCGACCGGCGGCGCATTGCGCCGGTACGCCGGGTGCTGGCGGCCCATCGCGCGGAGCTCGGCAAGGACGATCTCGAGGCCTCGATCGCCGGCTTCCGCGCCGATCTCGAGGCCGTCCGGGAGCGCCTTTCGTCCTGGCCGCCGGCCGGCGACGTCGAGGTCCTCTCGAGCGGCCTCAGGCGCACGTACAAGCGGGCGCGCCGAGCGATGCAGGCAGCCTACGGCGCGCCGTCCACCGAGCGCTTCCACGACTGGCGCAAGCGCGTCAAGTACCACCGCTACCACCTTGAGCTGCTGGCCCCGCTGTGGCCGCGCCAGATCGAGGCCCGGCGCAAGGAAGTCAAGGCGTTGGGCGGCAGACTCGGCGAGGAGCACGATCTCGCGGTGCTCCAGGCAACGCTGGCCACGAAGGATGGAAGCTTCGGCGAGGACAGCGCGCTGGCTCTGTTCGCGCTCGCAGAACGCCGCCGGGGCGAGCTGCGCGACCTGATGCGACCACTCGGCCAGCGCCTGTTTGCCGAGCGCCCCCGGTCGCTGGCGCGGCGCTTCGAGGTCTACTGGCGAGCCGCCCGGATCGAGGCCGAGGGCGCTGGCGCGCGCAAGGTCGCCTGAGGGCGCGCCCGCTGATGCGCGAGGCGACACCCCGCCCCTATGCGCCGGCCCGCTTCGAATACCGGATCTGGGGCGAGACCTTCCCCGAGCTGCCGGCGCCGGACCGGGTGCCCGCGAGCCCCGAGGTCTACCTCCTCTCGGACGCGGCCGAGGGCGTCAATGTGAAGATCCGCGCCGGGGCCCTCGAGATCAAGCGCCTGCTCGGCCTTTGCGGTCAGCTCCAACACTGGCTGCCGGCGTTGCGCTGCCCCCTGCCGTTGCCGGCGGCCGTGGTCGAGCGCGAACTCGGCCCGGCGCTCGGGGTCGCGGCGCCGCCGCTCGCGCATGCCGGCTATGACCTCGAGCGCTTGCTCGGGGACGTGGTGAGCGCCTGGACGAGCGTCCGGAGCGTGAGCCTGCTCAAGCGGCGGCGCTCGTTCGAGGTCGCGGGCGCGCGCGCCGAGCGCACCCGGATCGAGCTCGGCGCGGTCATCATCGAGAGCGTCGCGGTCGAGGCGGAGGCGTTGCGGGCCGCGCGCCGGGCGGTCGCCAAGCTCGGGCTGACGCGGGCGCCGAACCTGGACTACGTCGCAGCGCTGCGACGACTGCGCGCGGGTCCACTTTGAGCATAGCTCGGTGGAGCTGCCGCCAGGCGATCTCCGTCAGGACGGTGCGCCGCGCCGGATGGGTCCGCGGGCTCCAGGTCGCGGCCGGGTGGAGTGGGCCGCATCAGCCATCCACCGGCCTTGCCCGCTCCCGGATCTCCCAGTGCTGACGAGAGCGTGCCCAGCGTGAGCCCGTCGCGCGCCTCATAGGCCTTCGCGGCGGCGTGCACGGCCAGCGCCACGATGATGCCGATCTGGATCAGGCCGATGTAGGCGATGACGACCGCCATGGCCTTGCCGGCGCCGCGCTGGGGGCGAAGGTCGCCGTAGCCGACGGTCGTTCCGGTGATGAAGCCGAAATAAATGCTGTCCGACAGCGACCAGCCCTCGCCCCGTCCGATCAAGATGGCGAGTCCGACCATCAGGGCCAGGAGGAGGACGAGCACGGGTGCCGCATCCAGCAACATGCCGCCCAGGAGTGCTACGAAATCGAGCGCAAATCCCACGCTTTCCCCCTCGGTGCCGGCGCGACCGCTCTGGGCGGCCTGATCCTCGCTTGGCCCCGTCAGCTCGTATCGGCAACCCGCGTCGTCGCCAATTCGGGCGCACCTCCCCACGAGCGCTTACACCGGAGCATCCGGGATGTGAACAGGGTCGAGATCCCGCTCAAAGAAGTCGCGCGGGCCCGGTCGGGAAGGGCGTCAGGTGAGCCCCGCCTTGAGGAGGCTCGAGCGGTGGTGCTCGAGATCGCCCGGCTGCTTATAGTGCAGCGTTAAAAGGTAGCCCTCGACGGTGAAGCCGGGGTCGCGCGCCCGAACTTCGGCGGTGTGGGCGCACGCCGCCGCAGCGTTGTCCAGCTGCGCGTGGGCGGCCGCGAGAAATGCGTGATGGGCCGCATCCGGCCGCGTGATCCGCATGAAGGAATCGATCGCCTCGGCATAACGTCCGGCCACGAAGTAGGCGCGCCCGAGGTGATTCCAGAAGCGCTCGGGGTGGTAGGGATTCAAGCGCATCGCCTTTTGGATCCACTCGATGCCCTCGTCCGCCCGGCCGAGCCAGGTCAGAAGCTCGCCCTGTTGAACCAGGATCAGGTCGTTGTTCGGGTTGAGGCTCAGTCCCCGCTCCTGATGGTACATCGCCCGGTCGTGGTCATCGCCCAAGAGGCTGACCGCAGCCAGGATGCGGTGCACGTCGCTGTCGTTGTCGTCGAGGGCCAGCGCGGCCTGCAGCGCGCCCACCACACGCGTCCAGGTGGCGCCCCGGTCCGCGCACCAGCCGTAGATCCAGGACTGGCCCAGCACGCATGCCGTCCACGCGTGGGCGTGGGCGTATTTCGGATCGAGCGTGAGCGCCCGCTCGAGGAGCCGCTGCGCCTCGGCATTGGCCTCGGGCGTCGCGCGGTGGTGCAGGACCTTGCCGGCCAGCACGAGCTCGTACGCCGCCATGCTGTCGGTGGGCTTGCGCTTCGCCCGGTCGTGGGTCGCCTGCTCGAGCCGTCCCGGCAAGGTCGCGACGATCGCCGCGACCACCTCGTCCTGGATCGCGAAGATGTCCTCGAGCTCGCGGTCATAGCGCTCGGCCCAGACGTGGCGGTCGGTCAGGGCGTCGATCAGCTGCACCGTGACCCGGACCCGTTTGCCGGCCTTGCGCACGCTGCCCTCGACCACGTATTGGACGCCGAACTCGCGCGCCACGTCCTGGATCCGGACCGCCTTGCCCTTGTGCACGAAAGCCGAGTTGCGCGAGATCACCAAAAGGTCGCGAAAGCGCGAGATGGCGGTGATAAGGTCCTCGGTCAGGCCGTCGGCGAAGAACTCCTGCTCCGGATCGCCGCTCATGTTCGTGAACGGCAGCACCGCGATCGCCGGCTTGTCGGCCGCCGCCGTGGCGGCCGTCGCCGGCCTGGGTTCGGGTGGCGCGCTCGCACCCTCTTCGAGCAGCACCCGGAAGACCCGGATAGGGCGGGCGAGGTTCTTTACCGTGCGCTCGCCCAGATCCTCGAAGGCGACGTCGAGCCGGTCGCCGATCTGATCGCGCACCGCCTGCGAGACGGCGATGCCGCCGGCCTCCGCCAACGCCTCGAGCCGGGCGGCGATGTTGACGCCGTCGCCGAAGATGTCGTCGTCCTCGGTGATCACGTCGCCGAGGTTGATGCCGATCCGAAACTGGATCCGGCCTGCCAGCGGCAGGTCGGCGTTGCGCGTTGCTATCCGGCGCTGAATCTCGGCGGCGCACTGGACCGCCGCGGTGACGCTGCCGAACTCGACCAGCATGCCGTCGCCCGCGGTCTTGATGATCCGGCCCCGGTTCTTGGCGATCGCGGGGTCGAGCAGCTCGAGCCGGTGCGCCCGCAGGCGCGCGAGCGTGCCCGCCTCGTCGGTCTCCATCAACCGGCTGTAGCCGACCATGTCGGCGGCGAAGATCACCGCGAGCCGGCGCTCGACGGTCCTGGCTTCCATGCATTGCTTCCTTCGGCGCGAGTGCTGGAATGTAGCAAGAAAGCCGCCGGCTGGCTATGGCGCGGCGTCTGTCCGGCCCCTGCCCGGGGCTCACCAGCCGGCCCGCGCCTGCAGCAGCCGCAGACGGTCATCGAGGCGGGCGAGATTATCGCGCGCGGCGCCGTAGCCGTTCAAGGTCGCGTGCGCGGCCTCCCAGAACAGGGTCGAGACCTTGGCATATTGGGCGCCGGTCACCGCCGAGGGGCGGGCGACCGCATCCGGCAAGACCTTGGCGAGGTCGGCGAAGAACGGGTTGGCGGCCAGGACCTCCGGGTCCTGATAGAGGCTGGCTATGGTCGGCGCGAACGAGCCCTCGATCGCGCGCCGCTTCTGCTCGGCGGGGCTCGCCAGATAGCGCACGAGGTCGATCGCCGCTGCCTGGTTCTTCGAATGCTTGGAGACCGCGAGTTGCCAGCCGCCGAGCACGGCGCTGTGGCGACCATGGGCGCCGCCCTTGGGCAAAGGAGCGACGCCGACCTTGCCTTTGAGCGGGCTGTCCGCGGCCTCCAGCAGCGACCAGGCATAGGGCCAGTTGCGCATGAAGACGGCGTTGCCCCGCTCGAAGGTGATCCTCGCATCCTCCTCGACGAACTGGCTGACCCGGGGTGGTGCTATCGTCCCGACCCAGGCGGCGGCCTCGCCAAGTGCCAGTGCCGCGGCCGGGTTGTCGACAGTGATCGCGCCGTTGCCGTCAACGATCGTGCCGCCGCCATAGGCGTTGATCCACTCCAGCGCGTTGCAGGTCAGACCCTCGTAGGCCTGGCCTTCGAAGACGAGGCCAAAGATGTCGGGGTTGCCGGCCGCGCGCTCGGCCGTCTGGATCATGAGCGCAGTGTCGGCGAGCTCGGCCCAGGTCGCCGGCACCGGCACGCCATATTTGGCCAGCAGGTCCTTGCGGTAATAGAGCATGCCCGCGTCGGTGAACCAGGGCATGGCGACGAGACGGCCCCCGACCGTGTTGTTGGCAACGATCGCCGGCAGGTGCCGGTTCAGCACGTCGGGCGCGATCTGGGAGCTGAGGTCGACAAGCTCGCCCGCGAGCGCGCTCGGCCAGATCACGTCGATCTCAAGCACGTCAAGACCGGGGTCGCCACGGCCGAGCAGGTCCAGATATTGGAAATAGCGCTCGTTGCTGCGCTCGGGGCCGCGGATGACCTTGACGCTGTTGCCGCTCGCGGCCGCCCAGGCGTCCGCCGCCTCCTGACAGAGGCGCATCTCCATGTCCTGGGCACCGCAGGAGAGGGTGACCTCGGCCGCGCCGGCGGGCAGCACGCCGAGCAGCCATGCGCCGAGCGCGGCGGAGCAGATTCCGAGCCTCATGATCGCCTCCCTGCGTCGACCTGCGAGCCGGTTCGTCTGAAAAGTGTAGCATGGCGGCTCTGGGAGCGCGAAGCCGACGCGCATTCGAAGCGCTCCGGTTGTGGCCGGGCCGGGACTTGGCTAGCTTCAAGGCTCGCGGGCCGCTCGCCGCTCGCGAGGGGGATCGAGGATGCCAGAGGCCACGCCGATCGGCTTCATCGGACTTGGTGCCATGGGCGCCGGCATGGCCGCCAACCTGCTGCGCGCGGGCTTCAGGGTGACCGGCTTCGACCTCAGGCAGGCGGCGCTCGAGAAGCTGGTCGAGCAGGGCGGTCACGCTGCAGCGAGCCCGCGCGCGGCGGCCGCGGGCGCCGCACTGCTGGTCGTCATGGTGGTCAACGACGCCCAGGTGGACGCCGTGCTGTTCGGAGCGGAGGGCGCGCTGGAGACGCTGCCCGAGGGTGCCACGGTCGTGCTCTCGAGCACCGTTGCGGCGGGCTATACGCGCGGCCTCGGCGAGCGCCTTGCGGCGCGTGGCCTGTATCTTCTGGATGCGCCGGTGAGCGGTGGTGCCTCCGGCGCCGAGGCCGGGAAGCTCACGATCATGGCCTCGGGGCCGGAAGCGGCATTCGCCGCCGCCGGGCCAGCGTTCGCGGCCTGCGCCAAGCAGGTCTATCGCCTGGGCGATCAGCCCGGGATCGGCTCGACGGTCAAGGCGGTCAACCAACTGCTGGCCGGCATCAACCTCGTGACCGCGGCCGAGGGCATGGCGTTCGGGGTGGCACTCGGCGCCGATCCCAAGGTGCTCTACGAGGTGATCCGAGGCGCTGCCGGCGGCAGCTGGATGTTCGAGAACCGGGTGCCGCACATGCTGGCGGACGACTACACGCCGACCAGTGCGATCGACATCTGGGTCAAGGACCTGGGCCTCGTGCTCGAGACCGGCAAAGCGCTGAAGATGCCCTTGCCGATGGCGGCTGCCGCCTATCAGGTGGTGATGATGGCCGCTGCGAAGGGCCTCGGGCCGATCGACGACGCGGGCTTCGTCAAGGTCTACGAGAGTTTCACCGGGGCCAAGATCGCCGGCCCCAGGGGCGGGGACAAGACGGGATGAACCGGTCGGCGCACGGATTGCTAGCTTCGGGTCGAATCGCGCTCGGGATCGACCTCGGTACGACCATGCTCGCCGCCGGTCTGATCCTGGCGGGATGTGCCAAATACGAACCGACCCAGCAGCGGCTGACGATCGCTCCGGATCCGGTCGACTGCGCCGACGGCACGCCCGGAACCTGCGTCACGGTCACCGATGATGCGGGCGACGTGTGGATCACGCGGCCCGGCGAGATCGCGGGCTTCACCTACGAGCCGGGATTCGCCTACGAGCTGCTGGTCGAGGAGCCCTCGCAGGTCAACGAGGCCGAATCCCCCGAGCCGCTGCGACTGACGCTGGTCCAAATCCTGAGCAAGCAGGCAGCTGGCGCATCCGAACAGACGCTGACAGCGCGCCTCGACCAGGGCCAGTGGTTGCTCGCGAACGTCAGCCCCAGCGATTACAGCGAGGCCCAGTGGGCGGCCAGTCGGATCACCGCCAGCTTCGACCTCGGCGCCGGCCGCCTGTCCGGTTTCGCCGGCTGCAACGACTACTTCGCCACGCTCGCCGTCACGGGCGATCAGATCCAGGTGTCGGCGCCAGGTTCGACCCGGAAAGCCTGTGCCCCGCAGACGGTCATGGACCTGGAGCAGGAGTATCTGACGCGGATCGCCAGAGCCACGGCCTTCGCCGTCACGCCTGGCCGGCTGGAGCTTTCCTTGTCCGACGGCAGCGGCATGGAGTTCCGCAGCGCCGGCAAAGCATCCAATGCCGCCAAGTAGCTACTCGACGTTCGGCTCCCAGGCGCCGTCGACGAAATAGGCCTCGTTCTCGCCCGGCCAGGGCGGCATGGTGACCGCGACCGCGGCGAGCGCCTGCTCGCCGTCGTTGCGCAGCTGGAACCAGGTGCCGGTCGGGATCGCGATCGAGACGCCGGGCGCTACCTCGGCGATTTCCGAGCGCTCGCCGAGCCGGCGCCACATGCGCCCCTGCCCGGCGAGGAAATACCAGACCTCCTCGACCGTCCGATGACAGACCGCATGCGAGGTCTGCCCTGGGCCGAGGGTGAAATGCGCCATGCTGCCCCGGGGCGTGGTCGCCAGGATGCGGACCTCGCAGCCATCCGGTGCGATCACGTCGGCCGCCGCGCCAAGCGCCTTGGTGACGAGGTCAGCCATCGGCAGGACCCGCCGGTCTAGACGCCGCTATCGGCGTAAATCGCGGCAAAGGGGATCGTGACGCCCACGGCCCCAAGCTCGAGCGAGGCATCGCCGATCAGATTTTCGACCTCCCACTTCTGCCCACGACGCCGCCAGATCACGACATGTCGTTGCTCGCTCGCGACCAGGACGATCTCCCGGACCAATTCGATCTGGCTGTAGTCGTAAGCTTTGCGCCCCCGGTCGTGCTCGATCGTCGAGGGTGACAGCACCTCGATCACGACCACAGGATTGGGAATCACCTTCGTGCCGGGCTCGACCCGTGTGCAACTGACGACAATGTCGGCCTCATAGAAGGTGTCGTCCCGGTCGGGACGCTCGACGCCCGCTTCAGCGCCAGCGTAGCATGGGGGCTTGAGCCTCGACTTCAGCTCGTGACCGAGATTTATCAAGATGATCGAGTGCGCCGGCGCGGCCGGTGCCATCGCGACGGGACGGCCGTCGATCAGCTCGTAGCGCGTGTCCGTGCCGTCGTCCCAGCGCAGGAACTCGGCCACCGTCATCCGTTTCTCAGCCGCGTCCGCCATGACCGCAGTCTACTCCGGAATGCGCAGGACGGCTACGCGATGTTGCCGCCGAGTTCGTCCTCGATGTGGGCCCGGATGATCTCACCGACATCGGCGTCCGGCTCGAAGCCCATCTGGCGCCCGCGCTCGGCATCGAACCGCGCCGGCCAGCCGGCGACGATCCTTTGGATCATCGGATCGGGCTGCCAGCGGATCCGGCGCGCCACCCGCTCGCCGGCGATCTCGGCGAGCGCATCGACCATCTGGCCGATCGAGACCGTGATCCCGGGCAAGGTCAGCATCCGGGTCATGCCGAAGGCCGCGGCCGGCTGCTCGAAGGCGTGGGTCAGCGCCTGGATCACCCGGCGGGGCGAGAGGATGTACATCTCGGCCTCGCGCGCGACCGGGCAGACCGCCTCCTCGCCGGCGAGCGGCTCGCGGATGATCGAGCTCGCGAAGGTCGAGGCGGCCTTGTTGGGCTTGCCCGGGCGGACCACGATGGTCGGCAGGCGCAAGGCCCGGCCGTCGACGAAGCCCTTGCGGCCGTAGTCGTTGAGCATGAGCTCGCCCGCGGCCTTCTGGGCGCCGTAGGAGGTCTGCGGCGTCAGGATCGTGCCGTCGTCCAGAACCGCCGGCATCTCGCCGCCATAGACCGCGACCGAGCTCGCGAACACGAGGCGAACGGGCTGCTCGAGAGCCCGGCAGGACTCGAGGACGTGGCGCGTGCCGTCGAGGTTGACCCGGTAGCCGAGGTCGAAGTCCTGCTCGGCGTTGGCGCTGACGATCGCCGCGAGATGAAACACGCCATCGGTGCGGGTGCCGATCAGCTCCTTGACCGCAGCCGGATCGGTGATGTCGCCGGCGACGGTCTCGAGGCGCGGATCGTCGGGCAGGCCGTCGGCCTCGACCACGTCGAACAGCGTGATCGTCCGGAGCGACTGCACGGTGCCGTTTTGGTCCATCAGCGTGCCGCGGACGAGGAGCGCGCGCGCGAGCTTCTTGCCGATGAAGCCGGCGCCGCCGGTGATCACGATGCGCATGGGGGCCTCCCTCGGATGGTACCGGCGCCGGCCGGCAGATTTGGGCTTGGCGCAGCCGGGTCAGGGTGCGCTAGAAAGAACCGGACGCTACCATAGAGCAGCCGATAGCCCATGTCGCTCCCGCCAGCGCCGCTCCTTTTGGGCTGCATCGCCGACGACTTCACCGGCGCCACCGACCTTGCGAGCATGCTGGTGCGCCAGGGCATGGCGACCGTGCAGCTGATCGGAGTGCCGGGCGAGGCCATCGATCCCGGGGCCGCGCAGGCGGTCGTGATCGCGCTCAAGTCGCGCACCATCCCGGCCGCGGACGCGATCCGGCAGTCGCTGGCGGCGCTCGAATGGCTTGGCGCCCGGGGTGCTGCGCAGATCCTGTTCAAATACTGCTCGACCTTCGATTCCACCGATGCGGGCAACATCGGGCCGGTCAGCGAGGCGCTGCTGGAGGCGCTCGGCGCCGATCTGACGATCGCCTGCCCGGCGCTGCCCGAGAACGGCCGCAGCGTCTATCTGGGCCATCTGTTCGTGGGCGAGCAGCTGCTCTCGGACAGCCCCATGCGCCACCATCCGCTGACGCCGATGACAGACAGCAACCTGGTCGCGGTGCTGCAGCGGCAGAGCCGGACCCCGGTCGGGCTGTTGCCTTTTGCCGTTGTCGATCGAGGGCCGGACGCGATCCGGGCACGCCTGGCCGAGCTGCGTGCGCAAGGCATCCGGCAGGCGATCGCGGATGCGCTCTGCGAGCGTCATCTGATCGATCTCGGCGCCGGCGCTGCCGATCTCGCCCTGGTCACGGGCGGCTCGGGCATCGCGATGGGCCTGCCGGCGAACTTTCGGCGCCGGGGCCAACTCGACGAATCGCGGCCGGCGGATGCGCTGCCGCACGTCGAGGGGCATGCCGCGATCCTCTCGGGCAGCTGCTCGGCCGCGACGCTGGCGCAGGTCGAGCGCCACCGCGCCGCCGGCCGCCTCGCGCTGGCGGTGGATCCGGTCCGACTCGCCGAGGACGGCGGCGAGATCGAGCGGGCGCTGGCCTTCGCCGAACGCCACGTGGGGCAAGGGCCGATCCTGTTCAGCTCCTCGGCACCGCCCGAGGAGGTCGCCAGGGCCCAGGCCCGGCTCGGGCGCGGACGCGCCGGCACGGTCGTCGAGACGGCGATGGCGACGATCGCGCGCGCCCTGGTCGAGCAGGGCGTCCGGCGCCTGGTGGTCGCCGGCGGCGAGACCGCGGGTGCGGTGGTCGAGGCGCTCGGCGTCCGGGCGCTGAGGATCGGGCCGGCGATCGATCCGGGCGTGCCCTGGACCTTGAGCCTGGGCGCGCCGGAGCTGTTGCTGGCGCTCAAGTCCGGCAATTTCGGCGCGCCCGATTTCTTCATCAAGGCGTTCGAGCGGGCGCCTTGAGTGCCATGACCAACGCGCAGCTTCGCGACGAGATCGCCCTGTTCGGCGCTTTCCTGACCAGCCAGGGCCTGGCCCACGGCAGCACCGGCAACATCAGCGTCCGGCTCGACGACGGCTGGCTGATCACGCCGACCAACTCGCGCCTCGGCCGGCTCGACCCGGCGCGGATCGCAAGGCTCGACCGGGACGGCCGCCTGCTGGCCGGCGATCCTCCGTCCAAGGAGGCATTCCTGCATCGTTGCGTCTACGACATGCGGCCCGGCGCCCGCGCGATCGTCCATCTGCACTCGACCCACTCGGTCGCGGTATCGTGCCTGGCGGGCATCGATGCCGCCGATGTGCTGCCGCCGCTCACCGCCTATTACGTGATGCGGGTGGGCCGGCTGCCGCTCATCCCCTACTTCCCGCCGGGCGACGAGCGCCTCGCCGCCGCGGTGCGCGAGGTCGCCGCCCGGCACGCCGCGGTGCTGCTCGCGAACCACGGGCCCGTGGTCGCCGGCACGAGCCTGGATGCGGCGGTGGGCGCAATCGAGGAGCTCGAAGCTACGGCCAAGCTCTTCCTGCTGCTGCGGGGGCCCGCCGCGCGGCCGCTGACGGCGACCGAGGTCGGCGAGCTCGAGGCCCGCTTTCCGCCGGCCTGAGCGACAACGGCCACAAAACGTCGCAAATGCCCCCGAGTTGGAGCGGCCCTCTGTTCTGTGCAGGACCTTCCCGGGCGCCCGGATCTACCAGGGCCAATGACGGCCTCGACCGGACGGCGACAATAATCTTTGCAAAGGAGTGCAGGTCGCGCTTGACGGCGGCTGCGAAGTGCAGTACTGTGCAGACCCGTTCACCAAAGTGATGCAGGCTTGGGAGGACAAGACTGCGGTGCGAGCCAGGCGGGGGAAAAAGCTGGCCACGCGGGTCACGGTCAGCGTTGACGAGCGGGACTACGAGCAACTGTCGGCGCTGGCCGAGGAGCATCGTGTGTCCCTTGCCTGGCTCGTACGTTACGCGGTCGGCGACTTCCTGGAGCGTTACCGGCAACACCAGCTTGAGCTGCCGCTCGAGTTGACGACCCGGCGTCGCTAGCGCCGGCGCGCCGCCAAAGCCGCCGTCGCGGGCGGCAATCCCTTCGCCGGCCGATCAGGCCCGCCGCGCCAGCGCCGTGAGCGCACCGGCCGCGATCAGCAGGCTGCCGCCGGTCCGGTTGACCAGCCGCAGCAGCCGCGGAGTTCGCAGGCGGGCGCGCAGCTGACCCGCGAGCAGCGCCCAAAGCGTGGCATTGACCGCCGCCAAGAGGACGAAAGTCGCCTCCAGGATCACGAACTGCGGCAGCGGCGCCCGGCCGGGGGCGACGAACTGCGGCACGAAGGCGATGAAGAAGACGATGCTCTTGGGGTTGAGCGCCGTGACCATGTAGGCATGCCAGAACATCGCGCCGCGGCCGGCCGGCCGGGCCCGGCCTGCGAACGCGTCGGCGGCCGGATCGGCCCGCCAGAGGCGGACCCCCAGCCACATCAGATAGACGGCCCCCACCAGCTTCAGCGCGGTGAACAGCGTCGCCGAGGTCGCCAGCACGGCGCCGGCGCCGAGCAGCGAGATGGTCATGGCCGTGAAGTCGCCGAGCGCCACCCCGGGCACGGTCGCAACCCCGGTCCGGCGGCCACCGGCCAGCGCATGGCTCACCACGAGCGTCACCGTCGGACCGGGGATCATCAGCACAATCGTGCTCGCGAGCACGAAGGCAAGCCAGAGCGTTATCGGCGGACCTCCGTTGTGATCCGGCCGCCAGCGAGCCCGGCGCGCTGCCTCGTGTCAAGCGGCTCCCCGGCGCCGGAGCGGCCCGAGGCTACCCTTCACCACCCCCGGTCTTGACGCAGCAGGCCTCTCAAAAGCGCGAGCCGAAGCCGAGCCCGGCCCAGAGGATGCCATCGTCGAGGTCACTGTTGCGGAACTGCAGGTCGTAGGCCGCCTTGCCATACATGAACAGGTGCTGCGACAGGTCGAACTTCACGCCGGCCTCGGGACCCGCGACCATGCCGTCTTGAACTGCCTTGCCGTAGACGCCGCCGAAGTTGGCGCCGATAAAGGGATGCACCGCACCCGCATTCGCCTGCAAATCGATGCCGACGGTCGACCGGCCGGCCGGGCCGTCGTCCTCGCTCTGGAAGCCGTAGAGGAAGTCCTGCTCCAAGGAAACCGGCAGGTTCGGGGTCAAAAGATACTCGCCGCGCAGGGCCGCGCCCGCCAGCGCGCTGGTAGCGCCGTCATTCGTCTCGCGGAAGTTGTTGCCGTAGATGCCGCCGAGGCTCGCCGCCCACTTCGGAGCCGGCGGGGGCCCGGCCTGCGGCGCGACCGCGACCGGGGCCGGAACCGGGGCGGGAGCCGGCGCGAGCCGGGCGCGGGATTTCGATCGCCACGCGGCGATTTTGCGCCTCCCGGACGCCGTCTGCGGTCGGCACCAGCGGATCGTTCTCGCCTTCCGCCATGACCTCGATGACCGATGCGGGAACCCCGAGCCGGACCAGTTCGCGCTCTACGGTCTCGGCCCGGCGCTGGGAGAGCGCAAGATTGTAGGACGCCGAGCCCGACAGGTCGGTGTAGCCGTTGACGGCCACTCGCGCCGCCCCCGTCCTTCGATACTCATCCGCCGCCTGGCTGACGACCTGCGCGCCTTGCGGCGTCAGGCTCGCGTCATTCAAGTCGAAGAAGACCAGGAATCTCGCCGGTTCCGTCGCCATGGTCGACATGGGCTCAGTCGCTTGCTGCGCGTATGCAGCGGACGTCATCAGCACCAGCGCCGACACGCCGATCAAGAGTTTCCGCATGGATTTCCCTCCGCTCGTGGTGCGGTGTTCCTCAGCAGCCTTCCTATTGTCGCGATCAGCCAGCCTCGTCGGTCGTTGTGCCAGGTCGACATCAATTCACAACTTGCGCTGCGTTTAATCGGGCAGACGAATTCATTGATTCATCGGTGTTAAATTACTGGGCTATTGAATTTTAGTACTCGCCTGAGGCCGGGCAAGCGGCCCACTCGCGAAATCAACCCGCCCCCGTCAAATCGCCGCAAATTAAGGGCAAATTTGCAACAGTCCCATCTCGCCGCAGACGCCCGCGAATACCGGCCCTGGCCGCCAAGCCTCCCGAAGCGGCGACCGGTCCGGGTGGTCCCGCTGATGCCGGCGAGCGCCTGCCGGCGCCTCCGAGAGCGTCCGCCTCGCGACCATGAAGAGCGGCTATCGACATCATAAGAAGACGGCATTTCAGCGGTGGCCGTGACTTTGCCAGGCTCGCGGCATGGGCAGTCGAGGCGGTCGCCGGCGAGTAGGCTCGCACCCCCGAACTGCCAGGCCCAATGCAATCGCGGGCCGCGGGGCCCTGCGCCTTGCGGCCGCCGGACGAGGACCCTTCGATGATCGCTGAACGTGCCACCGCCATGCAGTCCGTCGGCATCCGGCCGCAGGCCGTCGCTGCCACCGGGGCCATGCTCGAGGCTCTCGGGCTCAACGTCGCGCGCTACGCGCTGGTCCTGGTCCTGGTCTGGATCGGCGTCATGAAGTTCACCGCCTACGAGGCGGGCGCCATCCAGCCGCTGGTCGCGGGCAGCCCCTTGATGTTCTGGCTGTACGGCCTGTTCAGCGTGCAGGCGACCGCGAACCTGATCGGCGCCGCCGAGATCGCAGCCGGCGTCCTGATCGCGATCCGGCCCTGGTCGGCCGGAGCCGCGGTGGTCGGCAGCCTGATGGCGGTTGCTACCTTCGTGATCACGCTTACCTTCCTGTTCTCGACCCCCCGGCTGGGAGCCGAGCCTCGGCGGCTTTCCGGCGCTCTCGGTGGCGCCCGGCCAGTTCATCCTGAAGGACGCCGTCCTGCTGGGGGCCGCCATCTGGTCGCTCGGCGAGGCGCTCCGTCACGCGGGTGCCGGCGAGTAGCCGCTCTTGGATCGCGGCCGGCGCGCCGGGCGCTCCCCGGCCGCCGGCCGGTTTGCGGAAGGTGAGCAACGATGTCGACCTCACTGCGCGACCTCCAGTCCCCGTCCGTGGCCGCCTCGGGCGGCCCGGCGGCGGCCGCGGCGACCTCGCCCCGGGAGCGGCTGCCTCGGGTCGTGATCGTCGGCGCGGGCTTCGGCGGGCTCGCAGCCGCCACCGCGCTTGCGCAGGGCAGCCGTGCAGCTCACCGTGATCGACCGGCAGAACTACCACCTGTTCCAGCCGCTCCTTTACCAGGTCGCGACCGCGGCCCTCTCGCCCGCCGACATCGCGCAGCCGATCCGCGCGATCCTGCGCTATCAGCGCAACGCCAGCGTGCTCCTCGGCCGGGTCACCGGCATCGATATCGGCGCCCGCGAGGTCCTGCTCGGGGAGCGGCGCGTCGGCTACGACCAGCTGGTCGTCGCGACCGGCGCCCGCCACGCCTATTTCGGCCACGACGACTGGGAGGAGGTGGCCCCCGGGCTCAAGAAGATCGAGGATGCGACCCACATCCGCAGGCGCCTGCTGCTGGCTTTCGAGCGGGCCGAGATGGCCCTCGATCCGGACGAACGCGCGGCGCTGCTGACCTTCGTCGTGGTCGGCGGCGGGCCCACCGGGGTCGAGCTCGCGGGCGCCATCGCCGAGCTCGCGCGGATGGCGCTGGCGGCCGACTTCCGCCGGATCGATCCGCGCCAGACGCGGGTCATCCTGGTCGAGGCCGGGCCGCGCCTGCTGCCGGTCATGCCCGAGCGGCTGTCGGCGCGCGCCAAGGAGGCGCTCGAGCGCCTCGGCGTCGAGGTCCGCCTCGGCCAGGCGCTGACCGGCTGCGACGCCGAGGGTGCCATGGTCGCAGGCGAGCGGCTCGCGGCGCGCACGATCCTCTGGGCGGCGGGGGTTGCGGCCTCGCCGGCGGCGAGCTGGCTCGATGCCGAGACCGACCGCGCCGGCCGGGTCAAGGTCGCCGCCGACCTCAGCCTGGCCTTCCATCCCGAGATCTTCGTGATCGGCGACACCGCACTTGCGACCGATCCCGCGGGCCATCCCTTGCCCGGGATCGCGCCGGCCGCCAAGCAGGCGGGCCACTACGTCGCCCGCGTGATCCGCGCCCGCATCGCCCGCCGCGCCGCGCCGCCGCCGTTCCACTACCGCCACCTCGGCAACCTCGCCACGATCGGCCGCAAGGCCGCGGTCGCCGATTTCGGCTGGCTGCGCCTCTCCGGGCGTCTTGCCTGGCTGCTCTGGGGCGCGGTCCACATCTTCTTCCTGATCGGCTTTCGCAACCGGCTGGCGGTCCTGCTCGACTGGCTCTGGTCCTATCTGACCTTCCAGCGCGGCGCGCGGCTGATCACCGGTCCGACGCCGTAGCGGGCGGCCCATCGGGCGCAGGCCCGGCGGATGGCGGCCGGGGCGGCCGGGCTGGGATCTCGAGCGCGCCCATTTGCCGCCGATCAAGGCTACGCCGGCCGCCCAAGGCTCTGTTCTCGCGCCCTTTCCCGCGTTCGTTTGGTCACCAGCGACGGCGGCCCGACGACCGCGCGACCGGCCTCGGAGCGGCCCTGCGCCCTGGCCTGGAGCAGCTTCAGGGCCGGAGCGAGCGGAAGAGCTCGGCCAGCACCGAGCCGCGGTAGCGGACCAGGGTCGCGAAGGCGCGCGGGCCATAGTTGTTTCGGATCAGCCCGGTCCCGAAGCTGGCAAGCGGGTCGGGATCGGCGGCGCCAGCGGCGGCGAGAGAGGCTCCAAGCAGGCCCGCCTCCTGCTTGTCGGCGCGGCGCGCGCGCCAGGCGGCCATGATGATCCGGCCGACCAGATCGGCCGGGAGCAGGCCTTCGGGTGCGAGCTCCGCCTGCAGCGCCGAGGCGTCAAACGTCCGGGTTTTGCCCTCAAAGGTCGGGGTTTTGCGCTCAACAGGCATGGGTTTTGCCCTCAAAAGCGGGGGGAGCGACCGGACGCGGCGTTGGCACCGGGTGCGCTTACCGTCCGCCATGCTGCCAGCTCATAGGAACAAATGCAAGGCGAACCGCACCGCTAGTGACACATGCCTTGGGCGAAGCGGCGGGCGATCGGTCGCAAACCCGCCCCGCGGGAGAAATGGACTTCGACTGGATAGGAATTAACAGCGCGATTATATTCCGACGCGCGTTCACGCAAAGGCTCGAGGACGTGCTGGCGCGGGGCTACTTCGGGGCGGCGGCAGCGCTGCCGAAGCCGGGCGATCTCATCTACATGCGCGCGGGCGCCGGCGCCGAGCTGCCCGGCGCTTGCGGTGCACATGGCCCTGCTGATTCGCGCCGGGCCGCCGGGCCCGGTTGCCGTCCGCCTGGTCCAGGACTTCGGCCGGACCAAGGACCCGGACTGGCGGCAGCGACGCCCGCGACCCTGCCGGTGGCCGCATCCGCCGCCGGCGCTGCCAGCCAGACGCGGACGCCCGCCGGGCAGCACGCAATAAAAATCAGCGCGACGCCGGCAAGGGGCTGCTGAACTGAGGCGAATTTCCCGCCCCGCGACGGCTGCCAAGGGCGATCGCGGCGGTCGCGCCGGAGCGCCCGCGCCGCCTTTTCCCGACTTTCCGGAATTTCCGGCAATTTACCCGGCGCCAGGCGAATTTCCGAAAAGGCGCAAATGCGTCACGATGCGTCACTTCTGTAGCATCGTGCGGCCGCTGTGCGGTGTGCGTAAGCCTTTGGGAAACACTGGTTTTTCGCCCAACAAGCGACTTAGCCGCCAATTCCGGCCCCAAAAACCGCTGATTTCGGCCGCAAAACCGCTGATTTCGGGCGCAAAACTGCTGCTTAAGTGACGCATGGATGCGTCACGCGGCGCATCAGTGGATTTTCGTCAAACGCATCGGTTTTCGGATTTTCCTGCGAATTTCCGGCAGGGCAGAATTTCCCCGAATTTTCTCAGGCGTCGCGATAGTGTCGCTTCGGGCGCAAAACCGCCCTTCCGGTGAGAGTTCGTCGTGACGATGCCTTCACCGCGGAGACGCAGAGGACGCCGAGATGCCCGAGCGCCGTGGACTTCAATCGCCGTTTGGCTCCGCGTTCTCTGCGCCCTCTGCGCTATTTTCCTGCTTCGGCAGCATAAACAGCACACGAGCAAAAGCCGCGTTGGCTCGTTGGCGTGGGTGCCCATGCGGCACCGGCGACTGTGGGGAGTCTATCAGCATTGCGGCGAGAAGCATCTGCACTGGTATGGCCGAAAACCCAAGGCCGCCGCCGAAGCGAAAGCCAAGGCGGAAGATCACCAAAGCTGAGCAACTCGCAGGCGTCGATTGCCTTCGAGAGCAAGAATATCCGCACAGTAGGTCAATGGGTTACGGCGCCTCCGACACGCCGCTGGTTTGAAGGAGCCGCGCTCAGGCGGCGTAGGCTGGGATCGAACCATTCGAATTCGGGTTCGACTGCCGACGCTCATCGGGCGCTGCCACGGCCAGGCGCGCGGGCGCCTAGCTCGATGGAGGCCCGGTGATGGGTCGCCGGTGACAGCGCATGGTCAGACCCCTTGCAGAGCGTACCACCAGAGCGGCAGGGTCAGGAACGAGAGCGGGATGCCGATGCCGACCATCAGGGTCACGAGGGGTGGGTCGAGCTTGTGCTCGAGGGCGACGATCGAGGCGCCGATCTGCGGCGCCATCGCCGCCTCGAAGATGGTCACCTGGATGTGCTGGCCGCCGGCGCTGAGCGCGCCGGCGAACAGCGCCAGGACCAATGCCGGGCCCATCACCAGCTTGAAGGCGAGGCCGGCCGAGAGCGCGGCGAGCTTGCCGCGGAGCTCGGCCAGGCGCAGCTGGTAGCCGACCGAGACCAGAGCGAGCGGTGCGAGCGTCGCGCCAAGCTTGCCGAGCACGTCTCGGCGCCCGGCGGGGTAGTCGACGGCTTCAGCGCCAGCGCCAGCACGACCGCCTGGAACGGTGGGAAGCGCAGGATCTTCCGGGCGATCGCAGCCGGCGAAGCGTCGCCGGAGGCATAGACCACGGCGATCAGGATGCCGAGCGTCGAGAGGACCATGTAGGTGCCGAGCTGGTCGATCAGGATGCCGAGACCGAGATGTTCCTCGCCGTAGAAGGTCTCGATCATCGGCAGGCCGAGGAACGAGGTATTGGCGAGCGAGCCGACCAGGATCAGCCCGCCGACGGTGCGCGCGGCCAGCCAGCGGCCGCCCGACAGCCATGAAGAAGAGGAAGCCGAGCCCGAACAGGATCCATGCCATCGCGCCGGATAGGCGAGGGAGCGCTCCATCGGCAGCTCGTGCACGTAGAGCAGCGTCAGCGCGGGCAACGAGACATGAATGATGAACGCGTTCAACGCCGCGGGCGTCCCTCGGGCAGGCGCCCGAGACGGCGCAGAATCACGCCCGAGGAGGAAACAGACGATCAACAGGATCAGGTTCGGCATCGCACGAAGCTCCTGAACAGCGGCGCTCCCGCAGCCGTCCCCTTGGCCTCTCGGCGGGGTGTGCCGCGCTCGGAGGAGAAGGCGTCTCCGGTTAGCGCCTCAGCGTTCGAGCTCATCGCTTGTTGGACGCGCCACGCGGGCCGCGCGGGCTCGCGTCGGGAAGTCGTGCCGCGCACGGCGCAGCTGCTCGGTCGCGAGGTTCGCCTCGTGACACACCGTTTCGCGCTGGACGCCCGGCGCGGCCCAGCTCGATCGTCGATGTGCCGGCGAGCCCGGTCTCGGGCAACGAGCGCCAGAACCAGAGGCCGGGTCCCGGCCCCGGTCGCCGGCCGGTGAAGGGCTCGAAGCAGACCTTGCGCCGGTGCGCCGCGGAAAGCTGCGCGAACCCGACCCGCTCTCGCAGCAGCGCGGGCATATCGCTCAGCAGACAGTGCCGGTCGAAGATCCCGACCGGCGGATCTTCGAAGGGGAAGCGCCGGCCCCACCGCGCTCAGGAGCGACAGCCAGGTCGGCCGCCGCCCAGCCGCTCGAGGTAACTGCTCCAGTTGTTCGTCTGGCGACCGGGCCACGATCGCGTCGCCCTCCGCGCTCAGGCCGCGTGCGTCAGATCGGCCGCGTGGCAAGCATAGAGAATACCCCTTTGCTGCAATCCGATCTCCCGCCAATGCGCGCTGAGCACCGCGTCTCACTCGACTAACCCCTGCCGGTCGTTGGCCGCGAGCGCCGCGGCATCGCTCGCGCCAGCGCCGCGGTGGGCGCACCCGTGCGACCGCCGGCGCGGTGCGGCGGATCGACCAGCAGGATCGCCGCACGTCCCCATCACCACCCGCGCCGCCCCGGGCGCTTTGCCACTGCCCGGCGATCGAGGTCTGCCGAGTTGTCACCCGACATGCGCGCCATGTCGCGAAGCCTTCGAGCTCGCCCGTGTCGATTTATTCGCACAGCAGCAGGATCCGGCCGAGCGCAGCAGGAAGGCGACGACGAAGATCCCGGACATCGAACTCCCTCCTCAGCCACCCTGCTTTCAGACGTTCGCGGGTTTGATCACGTCGGGAACCGCCTGATGCGTCACCCTCGCCCGGATGTTCGAAGCGCCGGCGTGACCGGACCGGCGCGGATACCTCGGTCTGTAGGAGGTCAGCAAGCGCCTGCAGGAAGGCTTGGCCATCATGCCCCTGGCCGATATTGGCGCCGCCAAGCACGAGTGATGCATCGACACCGAGCAGCTGCCCGAATGTGACGAATGCGGCCCGCATCTCGTGATCTTCTCGAAGCGCCCGCAGCGTCACCACCGTGGTCCCCAGCGCGATCCGGTCGATCTGGCCGGGGCACAGGATGTGAAATTCGCGAGCAGGTCGGTAGCGCTCAGCGACCAGAAGGAGTTGCGGCAGGCCCGGCTTGTCGAGGCGCAGGCGAACCGTGATCGCACGCGGCGGGGCGTGCTGCGCTATAGGATCTGGTTCGCCTGAGATGGCGTCCACGAGGACGATCTCATAGGATCGGTCGTGCAGGGCCTTTGACGATTGGCAGCTCGGGCTGATGGGCATGGCGGGCTCCTCTAGACGACCGCAGTGTTGATCAGCCGTTCATCGCCGCGGACTGTCGCCGGTTGGTTCGCCGCCAGCCATCATGCAGATGGCCTACCGATCGGCGCGCAGATGACCCAGCACGGTTGAGCGGAGCCACCGGCGGTGCCACCAGCAAGCACGGAGTACCGCCGCCTTCTACGGCTCCCTCGGTTAACCTTGGAGGCTTAGAGTGGAGGGATTACCATTAGGATGCTCGGTTGCGACAGTGGCGCGAGCGGCAAGCTGAGCGAGCGCGAGGGCGAAGTCGCGGAACTTTATGCGCGCGGCGAGACTTACAAAGCGATCGCACGTGCTCTGGGCATCGCGCCGGCGACGGTTCGCAAGCATCTGAATGCGATCTATCAAAAGCTTGGCGTCTAAGAAGATCGAGCTTCTGCAGCGGCTCAATGCGAGGCTGGGCTGGCCCGCAGGCAACGGGACCATCCTTTTGTCGACTGTGTCACGGCAGCGACAACGGCAGCCTGGGCCGAGCGGCGGGCGGTCGCGGTCGTGGCGGTGGAGATCGACCTGAGCACCATCGGATGCAGAGGAGCGACATGCCGTCCTGCAGGCATTCCAGGGGCTGGTCGGAAGACATCATGTACACGACTGTCGGGCACGATCTCGGCCCGTCTGGATCGGTCTGATCGTGGGTCAACTCCGGCGGCCTGAGCATATGACGACGATGCCGAGCGGGCGGTCCGGGGAGGGATCGAGACTGGACGCCTGACACGCTCGCCGCTCAAACGATCCTGCACCTGGATGCTGGGCTGGGGGCCGGATTCGCATGGTCGTCGCGGATCCGTCGTCGGCGAGCGAGCTCACTGGGGAGGCTCTTGACATCGCGCGAAGGCTGGCCTCTTCGGGCCACTGTGGCGGCCGGTGATCGACGCAATACCGCTGAGCTGGTGCGTACATGTCGAACTGGAGCCGGACGCCGATACGACGCCAGGCAGCCCGGCGCCTTCTGGTCGGTCCGCGATCGAGCGAATCCAACCGATTCGACACACGGGCCTCGGGGAGACCTGCCGCCTTCATCGGCCGGCGGGCCGAGCTGGCACCGCTCAATGAATGTCTGCGTCCCGCCGAGGAATGCGAGGGCCAGGCGTGCCTCATCCTGGGGGAGCCGGCATCGGCAAAATCGCGGCGCGTGCGGGAAGTTCATGAAAAGAAGAAGCCCGCCAACCTTGCCAAAGCCGTCCAGGCGCTGCCCTTCCACGAGCACACGCCCCTGCATCCATTCGGCGGGACCTCGCCGCGGTGGCGCGAGCTCGCCCACCTGTGCTGCTGGCGACTCGGGCGATGCGCAAGCCCGCGACCTGCTGCGCGATCTAGTCGAGGGAGCCGGACCAAGCGAGGCCGGTACATGGCGGTCGAGGGAGCGACGCGCCCAAGCGCTACGCCTCTATGCCCGCATGCTCCTGAGCCCGGGATCAACGGGCGCGCGCCTCCTGGTAATCGAGGATATCCATTGGCTCGACCCGAGCTCGCTCGAGCTGTTGGGCTATCTGCACGAGCTTCACCTCGGTTTGCCGGCGATGATTCTGATGACCGCTCGCGATCGGGAGCTCGAGGCGTTCGAGCGCGTCGCCAGCATGACCGATTTGACGCTGACCGCTCTCGACACCCGACGGACGTCGGCTGGTCGCGAGCCTGACGGGAAAGGGCCTCGACGGGGAAGCGCAAGCCGAGATCGTGGAACGTTCGGGCGGCATCCCGCTGTTCATGGAGGAACTGGCGCAGTCGATCGCCGACCGGCCAGAGCTGGCCGGTGCCAACGACGGCGCCCCCAAGTATCGATCGATTCCGCTGACCTTGCAGCAGACTGTTGCGGTGAGGCTCGAAGGGCTCGGCCCGGCGCGCCGCGCCGCCCAGGCCGCCGCGTGATTGGGCGGACGTTCGACCAGACGCTGCTGCGGGCGCTGACCGGGTCGACGCGCGCTCACCATGATGCGGACTGGCAGCGGCTCGCGGGGTCCACGTTGTTTCGGCAGATGGACGCCGCGGGCAAGCCGGCGCTTCACTTTAAGCACGCGCTGGTTCGCGATGCCGCCTATGGCAGCCTTCTCGCCAGCGAGCGTCACGAGTTGCACCGTCGCCTTTGTCGTCTCTACCGCAAGCCGCCGTTTCGCGCCCATGACAGCCTAATCGCCCAGCATGCCGAGCTCGCTGGCGAATGGGGCCGGGCTTTCGAACACTTCCATCGCGCAGGCAAGGACGCGCGAGCACGCTGGGCATTGACCGAAGCGATCGCCCATCTGGAGCGCGCGATCCGCGTGTTGCACCAGGCCGGCGAGATGCGATCCAGCCGATCTCTGATCGAGACGACGCTCCGGCTTTGTGAGTGCCTGTACTTCACCGGCGCCTTCCAACGCAGCTTCGACACACTGAACGGGCTGCAGGACGAGGTTGCGGGACTCGGCGACAGACAGCTGCGCGGGCAAGCATGGGCTGGCTGGCTCGTCTGGCTTCGCGCCTTGGCGGCCGGCATGACCTGACCCGAACGCGGCGGATTTGGCGATCTCGGACAGTCTCGCGGCCAACGATGCGCTGACCACCGGCAATGCGTTCAGTGTCCTGGCGGTCGAGAATTTCTTCCTGGGAAAGCCCGACGAAAGCGTTGCCGCTGGTCGCCGGGCGATCGACTTCCTGGCCAAAATGCCGGTGTCCGAAGCGCTCGGCTTCGCCCACCACTACATCGCCATAGCCCATGCCCTGGCCGGTCGTTTCGACCGGACGATCACAACCTGCGCCGAAGTCGTCCGGATCGGCGAAGCGCTCGGGCACCCGCGACTGATCTGCTACGGGCATTCGATCCGCGGATGGTGCCGGGCGACGTAGGCGCTCAGCAGACGCCGAGCTTGAGCTGCGTCAGGCCATCGATGTGGGTCCCGACCACGCGAGCCGGGTCTTCGGCAGCGGCTATCTCGGCCATGTGCTGGTCGAGGCTGGACGCCACCAGGAAGCGGCCCCGCTCCTGGCCAGGGCTGCGGAGGAATGCCGGGGGTTTCCATCACCGCAGTACGCCAGTCTGTTCGATGCCCTCCTCGCGAGGGCCTTGGCCGAGAATGGCGACGCGGCTGGCGGTCTCGAAGCGGGTGAGCGCGCTGTTGTTGAGGCTCGCGCGTGCGCCTTTCGCTTCGCCCACGGGCTTGCTCAAAGGCACCTCGCGCAGATCGAAGCCGGACCTGCGGCGCTCCCCCGGCTCATGCGCGCGGTCGACCTGTTCGCGGAATTCGGCCAGCCATTTCGAGCACGCGCGTACGCTGCTCGCGTTGGCGGCATTCGCAGACCGCGAGGGGTGGGACGCTGTCGATGCGGATCAGTGTCGCCGCCAGGGCGCGAGCCTGCTCCGTCAGATCGGGATAGGTGCGGTCTCCTTTGAGACCTCCATCGGCGAGGGTACCATCAGCTCCATGAAGCTCCCCACGATGGCGTCGGCAAACTCCGGGTCGTTCACATGATACGGCAGGCGTCTGAGCCGACAATGCCCGTTGCCTGCCAGCGCTGCTTCGAGCGCCGCGAACAACGCGGCGTTGGCCTGCGTATCACTGAACGGTCGGCCCGGTCCGTCGATCGACGACAGACCACCTTCCGGAACAAGCACCTCAAACGGTTTGGTGAACGTTGCGAGTTGTTCGCCGATCCACTGGCCGATACGGGTAAATTCCTCGGCGTTCGGCCGGATCAGGGTGACCTCAGGATTGTGGGCGTACCTGGTGCGCCCGCGATAGTGTTCCGGCACCGTCTCCGGACTTCGGAACTTCCAGCAGTCGAGAGCTCCCGGCACGAGGACATAGGGCAGGCCGGCCGCCGCGGCCCCGGCCAGCCGATCCTCGCCGCAGGCGAACGCGCCGCCGAGCAGGAGGTCGGAGATCTCAGTTGGCGCGATGTCCAGCATGCCGGCCAGCATGCCGGAGCGCGCCAGCATCTCCATCGTGGGCCCGCCAGTCCCGGCCGCATGGAAGGTGAGACAGTCAAACTGGTCGCGCAGGAGATCCATGACCCGCTCCTGGCACTCGGTCGTCACGCCCGCGGTCGTCAGACCGATCGCCTGGCGCCGGTCGTCGACCTCGCTCCGATCGCCGCGGACCATCCCGGCCATGGCATTGGCCGCGTTGGTCAGCACGGTACGCGATAGCCGGTTCAGACGGTCGATGTCCGCGACCGACGGGATCATGACGATGTCGGACAGCCCGACATAGGGCCGGATGTCGCTCGCCGCGACCGCCGAGACCATGATCTTAGGCAGACCCACCGGGAGCTGCTGCATGGCCCGCGTGATCATCGAGGTACCGCCCGACCCGCCGAGGCCGATTATGCCGGCGATGTCGTCACAGCCCTCGACAAACCGCTGCAGCGCCTGCCCCATGCGGGTGACCGCAAGTCCGCGGTCATCGACGAAGACCGATGGGGCATCGGTTCCAAGGCTCGCCGCGACCTCACCCGGGCCCACGTCGGCGCGGCCACCCTGGCCCCGCGTGCCGATGTCGACCAGCAACGCATCGAGGCCGGCAGCACGCAGCAGGTCACGCGTGAAGCGCAGCTGCTCACCCTTGGTATCACATGTCCCTACTACCAGAACCTGACTGCGCCCCATCTGCTGCCCCGAGCGTTGATTGCCTTTCAGCAATCTTCGGGTCGGTCGGCTGACAAGTCTATGGTGCAGATGACCTAGCAGCGGGCACCCCGACGATGCGCCGAGAACGCACGGTCCAGGTCAGTCTATTCGATCTGTTCGCGGGGCACGAGATCGGCCGTGAGTTGAAGGCGATGTCCGCGTGGCTGGACGGCCACCGCGAGCTGCTCACTTCTTGGACGACCCGGTCGCGTCAGCCGGCGGCCAGCGCGAAGACGTGGCCGGCGCCGGGGGGAGCGGGTGCATGTGCCAGCTGGCGCCGCGGTCGTCGGAGCGGAAGACGTGGCCGTATTTGGTCGCGCAGAACAGGCGCTCGGGCGCGTGCGGGTCGAGGGCGATGGCAAAGATCGTGCTCTTCAGGGCCAGGCCTAAGTCGAGCGTTTGCCAGCTTTGGCCGTCGTCGGCGCTCGTGAACAGGGCCCCCTTGTCGCCGTCGAAGTCGTTGCCGGCGCCGACGTAGAGCCTGCCCGGATCATCCGGCGCGGCCGCGAGCGCCCGGCAGTAGGTGCCGCGCTCGCGCAGGAGCGGCAGCCGCAGAGCGCGCCAGTGGGCGCCGCGGTCGGCGCTGCGGAAGCAGCCGACGCGGGTTGCGACCGTCAGGGTCCCGGGCCGGTCGGGCCGCAGCGCCACGGCATGCAGGTCGACCGGGTCCTCGACCGTGTAGAGCCCCTCGGTGACGCAGGTCCAGCTCCTGCCGCCGTCCGTGCTGCGCAGGAGGCCGCCGATCTCGATGCTGGCATAGATCTCGTCGGGATCGGCGGGGTCGACCGCGATCCCGGTCACGCGCTTGGGCATGTCCGGATGCCGGGTCACGTCGGGGTAGGCCGCCTCGATCGGAAGTCGCTCCCAGGTCTCGCCGCCGTCGCCGGTGCGCAGGATGGCGGCCGGCTCGCAGCCGGCGAGCATGACCAGGGGATCGTTCGGATCGAAGACCAGCGACCACACGGCCACCTCGGGCGCCGGCGCCGGCAGGCGCCGCCAGCGGTCGCCGCAATCGTCGCTGCGATAGATCCCGAGCTGGGTCCCGATGGTCACGCGCCCGGGGTGGTGCCGATCGGTCGCGATCGCGCGCACCTCGGGTGCTTCGTGCACGGCCTCGCCGATCGACTGCCAGGGCGCGCCGGCGCCGCGGCTGCGGAACAGGCCGGCGCTGACGAACCGGCCGGGGTCGGTGTCGCCCGCGAGCCCGACATAGACGAAAGGCTCCGTATCTGGCATCCGGGGGGTCTCGCCCAGGCCTTTGCCGCGGTGTCCGCCTATTCGGACCCGTAGTCGATCACCGGCGCGTCCTTGAGCGCGACCGCGAAGGCGAGGCAGCGGATCGACGCGTTCGGGCTCACCGGCTTCAGGCTGTGGACGGCATCGGGCGGGATCTTGACGAGGTCGCCCTGGGTGATCTCGCGCGTCTCGCCTTCGATCGTCATGAGCCCGCGGCCGCTCAGCACATAGTAGAACTCGAAGGTCGGGTGCTGGTGCGGATGCACCTCGCCGCCGCCCACGACCTCGAACTCGCTCACGAGCTCGAGATGGCCGCCCAGGGTCTCGGCGCGCAATTCGCGCGGCTGGAACAGCCACCAGACCGGCACCGTGCCCTGGTGTTCGGGCGACGGCGGCACCTGCTCGATCGACCGGACGTCCATGGCGTCGTTTTCCTTCGCTTGGAGATGGCAGGGGGGAGCCCGGACCGGCCAGCACTCCCCCGCAACGTTCGTGCCTACTTGACGTAGACGCGCTCGGCGATGGCGGTAAAGTCGCCGACGTTCTCTTTGGTCACCAAAGTAAAGGGGATCAGGATGTCTTTGGGCAGCTTGACCCCCTTCAGCGCCAGATAGCAGCCCCAGACGCCGCCGCCGCCCTGGCCTTCGGGGTCCTGGAAGACGGTCGCGTCGAGGTCGCCCTTCTCGATCGCGGCGAGCGTCTCCGGCAGGCCGTCGACCCCGCTCATGTGGATCTTGCCGGCGAGGTCGAACTGGCGCACGGTCTGCAGCGCCCCCAGGATCATGTCGTCGTTGTTGGCGACGATGAAGTCGTAATTCTTGTCCTTGGTCAGCAGGCTCTCGGTCACCGACTGGCCCTTGCCGCGGTCATAGTCGGCGTACTGCTCGGTGAACTCGATCTTGTCGGCGAGGCCGGCGGACTGCAGGTAGCCCTTCATGCCGTCGTTGCGCGCGAGGTCGGTCACCTGGCCGGCGACGCCGCGCAGATAGATGCCGCGCAGCTTGTCCTTGCCGAGGTCCTTGTAGAGCCCGGCGAGGTAGCTGCCGAGCTTGACGCCGGAATCGGTCTGCTCGGAGCCCACGAAGGTCACGTAGTCGCCGCCGCCGGCCTTGCCGTTGAACTGGACGACGGGGATGCCTTTCTTGTTGGCGGCGGCGATCGAGGCGACCGAGGCCTCGAGGCTCGCGGCCTCGAAGGCAAGGCAATCGATGCCTTTGGCCATCATGCTCTCGACGTTGGTCAGCTCCTTGTTGGTGTCGTTGACGGCGTCGGTCTCGACGCAGTTGACGTCCAGCGCCTGGCAGGCGTTCTCGGCCGCCTTCTGCAAGGCCGCGACGTAGGGGAACGCGAGATTCTGGTACGAGATGCCGATGGTCGGCTGGTCGGCCGCCCTGAGCTCGCCGCCGGCGGCCAGCAGGCCCGCCGCCGCCAGCGCCGTCACGATCAGGTTCTTTGTCATTTCCATCCCCTCCCTTTCGATACCGGTCCAGATCGCTTGCCGGATCGCCTGTTGCCGTCCTTTGTGCTCCCGTCTCAGCGCCGGCGGCCGCGGAGCATGCCGTCCAGCCAGACCGCGACGATGATGATGACGCCCACGAACATCTGCTGGATGGGCTGCGGCACGTCAAGCATGACGAAGCCATTGAACAGGACGCCCATGATCAAGGCGCCGACGATGGTGTTGCTGATCCGGCCGCGGCCGCCGAACAGCGAGGCCCCGCCGACCACGGCGGCGGCGATCGCCTGCAGCTCGTAGCCCTGGCCTGCGATCGCCTGCGCGGCCATCAGGCGCGAGGTCGAGATCAAGGCCGCGATGCCGACGCACAGGCCGCTGATCGCGTAGACCGCGAAGGTGACCAGGGCGACGTTGATGCCGGCGGCGCGGGCCGCCTCGCGGTTGCCGCCGACCGCATAGACGTAGCGGCCAAAGCGCGTGAAGCTGAGCGTGATCCAGCCGGCCGCGGCCACCAGCAGCAGGACGACGACCGGCAGCGGCACGCCGAGCAGCGCGCCCTGGCCGATCACCCGGTAGTAGGGCTGGAGGTCGTAGATCGGATTGACCCGGTACCAGACGACGAAGCCGCGGAACGCGGTCAGGGTGCCGAGCGTCACGATCAGCGGGTTGACGCCGCCGATCGCGATGATCGCGCCGTTGAGCGCGCCGCCGAGCAGGCCGACGGTGATCGGCAGGGCAAAGGCCAGCGTCATGGTGAGCGCGCTCGGGTCCTTCTGGGCGTAAAGGCCCGACATGATGCCCGCGACCGCGAGCAGCGAGCCGACCGAGAGGTCGATGCCGGCGGTGATGATCGTGAAGGTCATGCCGACCGCGATGATCCCGATCACCGAGACCTGGAGCAGGATGAGGAGGGCGTTGTCCCAGGTCCGGAACTCGGGGATCCGCGCCGAGAAGAAGACCACGAGCGCCGCCAGGGCGAAATAGATGCCGTAGTCGTGCAGCATGACGACGCTCGGCAGCGGCGGCTTCAGCTCGCGGGCCGGCAGATCACTCGCCACGGCCGGCTCCCGCCGCCATGGCGACCAGCCGCTCCTCGCTCGCGTCGGCGCGCGCCATCTGGCCTGCCAGGCGCCCGTCGCGCATCACCAGGATGCGATCGCTCATGCCCAGGATCTCGGGCAGCTCGGAGGAGATCAGCAGCACCGCGAGCCCGTCCCTGGCGAGGCGGTCGATGCTGGCGTGGACCTCGGCCTTGGCGACGACGTCGATGCCGCGGGTCGGCTCGTCGAGGATCAAAACTTTGGGCTCCGGCATCAGCGAGCGGCCGAGCACGACCTTCTGCTGGTTGCCGCCCGAGAGCGTCGCGACCTCCTGGGCGGGCGAGGCGGCGCGGACCTGGAGCGCCTTGAGCAGCCGCTGCACGACCGCCTGCTCGGTCCGGCGCTGCACGAAGCCTGCCCGGCTCAGTCCCGGCAGGGCGGCGAGCGCCATGTTCTCGCTCACCGACAGCATCGGGACGAGGCCGCGGGCATGCCGGTCCTCGGGCGCCATCGCGATCCCGGCGGCGAGCGCCTGCCGGGGCGAGCGGATGCGGAGCGTGCGACCGTCGATGCGGATCGTGCCGCCGTCGGCAGGGGCCAGGCCATAGAGCGTCTCGGCGACGGCGCTGCGGCCGGCGCCGATGATGCCATAGAGCCCGACGATCTCGCGCGCCCGGACGCTGAACGAGAGGGGCTGGAACCTGCCGCGGCACGTCAGGTCGGCGACCTCGAGGCGCAGCTTTCCGGGTGCGGCGGCACTGTGCGGAAACAGCGCCGAGAGGTCGCGCCCGACCATGGCCCGCACGAGGGCCGCCTCGGTCCAGTCGGCGACCGGCGCGCTCGCGACCTTGGCGCCGTCGCGCAGCACCGTGACCCGGTCGCTCACGGCGAAGATCTCGTCGAGCTTGTGCGAGATGTAGACGACCGTCGTGCCCCGCGCGACCAGGCGCTCGATGATGCGGAAGAGCTCGCGCGCCTCCTTGACCGAGAGCGACGAGGTCGGCTCGTCCAGGATCAGAACCCTGGGTGCCGCGGCGATCCCCTTGACGATCTCCGCGAGCTGCCGGTCGGCGAGGCTGAGGGATGCGACCTTGGCGTGCGGCTCGAGGCGGACGCCGCAAGCCGCGAGATGGCACCGCGCGGCGTCCGCGGTCCGACGCCTGCTGATGAAGCCCGGCAGGCGCGCCGCCGGCTCGCGGCCGAGCAGGATGTTCTCGGCGACGCTGAGCTCGGGCAACAGGCTCAACTCCTGATGGACGAGCGCGATGCCGTGCGCGCGCGCCTGCGCCGGGGTCGCGATCTGGACCGGCTCGCCGTCGATCGCGATCGAACCGCCGTAGTCCGCGAACAGGCCGGCGAGCACCCGCATGAGCGTCGACTTGCCGGCGCCGTTCTCGCCGACGAGGCCGTGCACCTCCGCGGCCGCGAGATCGAGGTCGACCCCGGCAACCGCGGTGGTGGCGGCGAACGTCTTGCGGATGCCGGTCATGCGGACGACCGGTGCGAGCGGCGCGGCCGCCGGCCGCGCGTCCGGCTGCACCCGCGGCGCCGCGGGGCTCATGGGCCCCTCATCGACGGCAGGAAGAGCGCGGCCCTCGAACCACGGGTTCGCGTTCCGCGGCGGCTCAGCGCTCGAGCTTGGTGATCTTGGCGCCTTGAATTGAGAGATCGCCCATCAGGCCCTTCTGGCCGAAGACGAAGGCGATGACCGGGCTGGTCGCCATGACCGAGCTCATGTTGGCGCTCTTGCCCGCGTCGATCATGGTGACCTGGGCGTTGGCGCCCGCCTCCCAGCCGGAGCTGTTGCGGAACTTCTCCAGCGCCTCGGCCGTCATGAACATGATGATCTGGGTGTACTTCTCGGCCCCGAGCTGGAGGCCGATCGAGGCCGAGGCCGTGCTGTAGTAGCCGGCCGTCTGGCCGCCGACGAGCAGAGCCCCTTCGCCGAAGGAACCGCCGACGCCGAAGGCGGCCTTGGTCACCGCGGGAAAGACGAGCACGCCCTGCGCTTTCTCGGCGGCCGCCTTGCAGCCCGCGATCTGGGTGGCACACTGCTCGCGCGCCGCCGCGACGCCGGCATCGATCTCGGCTGCCGTCTTGGCGGTGGCCGCAGACGGCAGGGCGAAGGTCAGGATGCCAAAGAGGCTCGCCGCCATCGCCGCCAGCCGCAGATCATTCATGCTTCGCATTCGCTTCTCCCTAGGTGGACCGCCGCAACCATAGGCCGAAATTCATGGTCTGGCTCGCTTTCGCAACGATAGGGCCCTCGAACGCGGCCCTCCAAGCCCTTTCTGCCTGCGGCTCAGGCGGGATGCGATCGCCGCGGGCGGGCTCCCTTCAGCTCGCCTTGCGGGCGCCTTCGCCGGTCACGAGCGTCCATTCCACCAGGCGCTTCAGCACTTTGCCCAGGGCATCGTCGAAGGCGGCCGCGATCGCGACCAGGTCCCCGGCCGCGCCGGGGACGCTGCGGCCGATTTCGGTCGTGCCGACCACCTCGCGCTTGGGCATGGTCATGAGGCGCGCCGAGATCGCGACCCGGGCCACGGGCGGACCGGGGTCGCTCTGCTGGGCCTGAAACGCCTCGAGGTCGGTCTGGAGCATGAAGTCCGGGCGCACGTCGGAGCGCCTGCCGGCGACGACCGCGATCGCGCCCGAGTTCTGGAAGGACTGGATGATCAGCGGCTCGAGCATGTCCGCCGGCCGATCGACCCAGGTGGCATCGGCGTAGTATTCGACCTCGATGCCGCTGGTGCGGGCGATGCGGACGCTGTCGATCGAGGGCACGGTGGTCGGCCGGTCGACCACCAGCGACCAGGCGACCTTGGGCAGATCGTCCGCGAAGGTGGTCTTGGCGGTCAGGCGGAATTCGCGCGGCGGCGGCTGGCCCGGGAGCTGGCAGGCGGCGAGCGCCGAGAGGGGCACCAGCGCCGCCATCCGGATCAGCCGGCGCCGGCCGCAGTCCACGACGTTGGCGTTCATGGGCGGTTCTCTCGTGATGGCGCTCCGCATCGTAAGGCTCTCGCGGCTCCTGGGCTCGAGGGTGCGGGTCAGGGCGTCACGCCCTGGCCCCGGTTGCCGAACAGGAAGCGGGCCGGATCGCGCTTGATCTCATCGGTCACCGCCGTGATCTCGTCAACCATGCGTTGGGCATCCTGCGCCAGGCCGGTGTATTCGTACAGGCCGCTCTGGGTAAAGTCGCGCAGGCCGTCCCGGTTCTCGGCGACCGCGGCGTTGATCTGGTCGGCCATCCGCCGCACCGAGCCCGCCGTCGTGGTCCACTCCTTGATCAGCGAGCCGATGGCGTCCTGGTTGCCTTGCAGGGTCGCATCGAGGGTGGTCGCGGCCTGCGAGACCTTGCCGGTCGCAGTCTTGGCATCGGCCACGATGCCATCGAGGACGGGTCCGCGCTCGCGCAGGCTTCTGGCCATGACCGCGACGTCGGCGACGATCTGGGTCAGGTTGCCGCCGTTCGACTGGAGCTCGTCGTCGACGCCGGTCAGCAGCCGGTTCAGCCGCTCGATCACCTCGGGCAATTGCTTCGCGATGTCGCCGGCGCTCTCCTGCAGCTGCTCCAGTCCGGACGGGATGGTCGGGATCTCGGGGGCCGGCTGGTCGCCGCCCACGAGGCGCACGGGCGTGCCGGGGTTGAAGTCGAGGTTGACCAGCAGGAGGCCGGTCAACAGGCTCTGCGACTCCAGCTGGGCGCGAAACCCGGCCGCGATCATGCGCTCGATCTGATCTTGGTAGGACCCGCCGGGCTTCATGCCGACGACACCGATGCGGGCGGGGTCGAACTGCATGACCACCGGGATCCGGGCGCTGACCTGCTTGGGATCGAACAGGACCCGGATGCCGGTCACCTCGCCGATCGTGACGCCGCGAAAGTCGACCGGGGCGCCGACCCGGAGGCCCTTCACCGAGCCCGGGAAGTAGGCGATGAAGGTGTTGCGCTCGGCGAACCAGCGGCCGTGGCCGAACAGCAAGAGACCGACCACGAGCAACGCGATCGCGCCGACCACGAAGGCCCCGATCACCGCCGGATTGGCTTTGCTCATCGGCTGTTCGCCTCCCTGCCAGCCCCTTTCGACCTGCGATCGGCCGGGGACGCGCCCGGCTGCGCGCTGCCGCCCCGGGTCAGGAACTCTTCCACTTTCGGATCCGGCGGCCGGGCGAGCAGATCGTGCGGGTCGCCGGTCGCGAGCTGGCTTTTGGTCTCCGGATCGAGAAACACCGAATTGTCGGCGATCGCGAAGATGCTGGAAAGCTCGTGGGTCACCATGACGGTGGTCACGCCCAGGCTGTCGCGCAGGTCGAGGATCAGCTCGTCGAGCCGGCGCGAGCTGATCGGGTCGAGGCCCGCCGACGGTTCGTCGAAGAACAGGATTTCCGGGTCCATCGCCATCGCGCGCGCGAGGCCCGCCCGCTTGCGCATGCCGCCGCTGATCGCCGCGGGATAGTAGTCCTCGAAGCCGGCAAGGCCGACCAGGGCGAGCTTGAGCGCGGCGACCGCGCGAATGTCGGACCGGCTGAGGTCGGTGTACTCGCCGAGCGGCAGAGCGACGTTCTCCTGCAAGGTCATCGAGCTCCAGAGCGCACCCTGCTGATAGAGGACGCCAAAGCGGCGCATGAGCAGCTCGCGGCCGTCGCGGTCGGCGTCCCAGAAGCTCACCCCGCCGTACAGGACCTGGCCGCGGGCCGGCCGCTTGAGGCCGATCATCTGGCGCATCAGCGTGCTCTTGCCGGAGCCGCTGGCGCCCATGATGACGAAGATGTCGCCGTGCCGGATCGTGAAGTTCATCTTCTCGATCAGGACCAGGCTGCCGTAGGCGATCGCCATGTCCTGGACGACGATGTGCGCCTCCGGCGCCGTGCTCGGCGGCGCGGCGACCGGGGGCGTTTGGGCGACCGCTTCGTCAGATGCCGAGCGCATCGTAGATCACCGTCAAGATCGCCATCGACACGACGATCAGGACGATCGAGGTCACGACCGCGCTGGTGGTCGCCTCGCCGACCGCGGCCGAGCTGCGGCCGGACTGGATGCCGCGCAGGCAGCCGGCAATCGCGACCAGGGTGCCGTAGACCGCGGCCTTGAACAGGCCGCCCCCGAAGTCGATCAGGCGCACGCCGTCCTGGGTCGCCTGGTAGTAGGTGGCGGGCGGCAGGTCGAGGAACAGCACGCCGACGAAGGCGCCGCCGAAGATGCCCATGAAGTCCGCATAGAGGCAGAGCAGGGGCGTCATCAGGATCAGCGCCAGCATGCGCGGCAGGACCAGGAAATCCATCGGCGCGAAGCCGAAGGTGGAGAGCGCGTCGATCTCCTCGTTGACCTGCATGGTGCCGAGCTGGGCGGCGAAGGCGGCACCGGTCCGGCCGGCGAGGATGATGCCGACCATCATCGCGGCCATGTCGCGCGCGGTGCCGATCGCGACCAGGGGTGCGACGTAGATCTGGGCGCCGAACTGGAGCAGCTGGACCGAGCCCAGAAAAGCCAGGATCACGCCGACCAGGAAGCTGATCAGGCTGACGATCGGCAAGGCCCGGGCGCCGACCTCCTGGATGGTCAGCACGAGGTCCGAGCGGCGGAAGCGCGCGCGGCCGGTGAGCAGGCGGCCAAAGGCAAGCGTCGCCTCGCCGAGGAAGGCGAGCATGGCGCGGGCGTCGGCGCCGAAGGCAAGGGTCGCTTCGCCCACCCGCGCGAGGACGCCCGCGGGCAGGTGCGGCGCCGCCCGGCCGGCCGGCGGTACCGCGGTCGCCAGGCGATAGAGCCGGCAGGCGCCGACCGGCAAGCCGCCCGGGTCGAGCTCGAGGCCCCGCTCCCGGCAAAGCCGCTCGAGCTGGAGAAGGAACACGATCAGGCCCGTGTCCCAGCGCTGCAGCTCGGAGGCCTCGAAGCGGACGTCCGCGGTCGCCTCGAGCGCTTCCGCGACGGTTGCCGCGGCTGGCAGCGGGCGCCCGAGCTGCCAGACGCCTTCGAGGTGAAGCGTGCTCGTCGGCCCGGCTTCCTCGATCCGGCAGCTGGCCCCCGGCGCCTCCTCCGGCTGCGTCACGAGTAGGGTTGCGTCACGGGGGCGCGCTCCCTTGGGCTCACCTTCGGCATCGCATCACCGTACCGCCGCGGGTCATAGCGCGCCCATCCGGATTTGACCAGCGCAGCGGCCCCCCAGCTCGAGTATGATCGAGGTTGAAGGCGCCGTCTGCCGATCTCGTCGCCCATGCGGCGGACGCCATCGGGGGAGCCGTTGAAGTGTGCGCCAATGACCGCTTCCCCTGGATCGGGGACGGGCTACGATCAGAGGTCCCGGGGCTCGGGTGGGTTGGCTCCGAACGAGGTCTGGAACTCGTCGGTCGGGTCGGGAAGCGGGTCATGGCCAAGGAACGAAAGTCGACGACGAAGCTTCTGGCGATCGCCGGCGCCCTTGCATCCGACGAAAAGAACGGCGTCGCCCAATCGATCGTCAATCGCATTCTCGACCTCGTACGGACGGGCATGCTGCGCGCCGGCGACCGGCTGCCGTCGGAGCGGGAGCTGATCCTGATCCTCGACATCAGCCGGCCGAGCCTGCGCGAGGCGCTGCGGGCGCTTTCTATATTGGGTGTCGTCGATACGAGACGCGGCGGCGGCGCGTATGTCACCGACCTCCAGGCGCGCACCCTGCTGGCGCCTCTCGATTTCTTTCTGTCGCTCTCCAAGACCAACCTCGCCGATGCGTTCGCGAGCCGGCGCGTCGTGGAGCTCGAGATCGTCCGGATGGCAGCGCGAAATGCGACGGCTGACGACGTCCTCGACCTTGAAGGAATGCTTGTCGTGCACGAGAAGGTCCTGAACGACCCGGTCGGTTTTCGGATCCTCGACAGCCGGTTTCACGCTCGACTGTCGGCGACCGCGGGCAATGTGATCCTCGAGCGCATCGCCTATGGATTGTACAACATGGGTCTCGATCTGCGCCGCCGCGCGACCGAGAATACCGCCCTGATCAAGCGCAGCCTCGGCGAGCACAGACGCATCGTGCGCGCCATCGTCGCCAAGGATCCCGACGAGGCCGCGGTCGCCATGGGTCTTCACCTCGATCACATCGAGGACAGCACGCGCCAGGTGATCGAGGCCGACGCCGCGAGCTTGGCAGGCTCTCGCGGCGCTCGCTCATGAAATCCGCGACCTCTCCTCGTCCGGCGGCGCGGCCCCTCAGCTTGACTCGGTCGGCAGACAGCGTCTATCCAAGTGGTCTGGCCACTTTGGAAGTGGGCAACTGACGGGTTCCTTCACGCAACGGGAGGAAATAATGCGTCCAATCACTCGGCGAACGTTGATAAGGTCCACCGTCGCCCTCGGCGCCGCAAGCGCCCTGGCTTCGCCCTTCAGGGCCCTGGCGGGGAACAATCCCCCCAAGATCGGCATTGTCGCGAAGATCCGCATTCCCTGGTTCGACAACGTCGAGAAGGGCGTGCTCAAGGCGGGCGAGGACCTGGGCGTCAAGGCATGGATGATCGCTCCGACCTCCGACGATGCCGCCCAGCAGGTCCGCGCGGTCGAGGATCTGATCGCCCAGCAGGTCGATGTCATCGGCGTCATCCCGAACGACGGCGCCGCCCTCGAGCCGGTTTTCAAGCGCGCCCAGGATGCCGGCATCCACGTCATCGTTCATGAGCAGCCCGCCCAGAAGAACGCCGACTGGGACATCGAGCTCATTCAGGATCAGCAGTTCGGCGAGGCCCATCTCGAGGCGTTCGCCGATGCCATCGGTGGCGAGGGAAAGTACGTCCTTTACGTCGGCGGCCTGACGGTGACGCTCCACAACGTCTGGGCCGATGCTGCCGTTGCCCTGCAGAAGCAGAAGTACCCGAACATGGAGCAGGTCGGCGATCGCTTCGGCGTCTCCAATAGCGTCGACGACAGCTACAAGACCGCCGTCGATCAGATGCGCGCCCATCCCGATCTCAAGGGCTTTTTGATCTTCGGTGCCAACGGACCGATCGGTGCGGGCCAGGCGGTCGCGGATCGCGAGCAGATCGGCAAGGTGATCGTCGTCGGACCGTTCATTCCGAGCCAGGGCAAGAGCCTGATGAAGCAGGGGGCCATTACCCGCGGCTTCCTCTGGAACCCGATCGATGCCGGCTACGCGCTGGTCCAGCTCGGCAACCTGCTTGCGACCGGCGTGACGCCCACCGATGGCATGGACATCCCGGGCCTCGGGCCCGTCCAGCTCGGACCGGAAGAGCGGACCTTGCGCGCCAACAAGATGCTGGACATCAATCCGGATACGATCGACAAGCTGGCAGAGCTGATCTAGTCACGCGGACAATCGCCGGGCCTCCGCAGGAGGCGTGCCGCTCTCGACCGCATGCGGCCGAGGTTCCGACCACGGCCTCGGTCGGGACAGGGCCGTTGCGGGCGGTTTGCATCGGCCATGGCCTCCGGTACGCTGCCCTCTCGATGACCACCGTCGCTCCTGCAACTCCGGCGCCTTTCCTCGGCCTGCACGGCATCGGCAAACGCTTCGGCGGCACGCTCGCGCTGGCGGATGTCGACTGGGAGGTCGAGGCGGGCGAGGTCCATTGCCTCGTCGGCGAGAACGGCTCGGGCAAATCCACTCTGATCAAGATCGTGGCCGGCGTGCACGCGCCGTTGCCGGGCGGCCGCATCGTCGTCGACGGCGTCGCCCACGCCAGCCTGACGCCGCATCAGGCCAAGGAGCTCGGCATCCAGGTCATCTACCAGGACCTGTCGTTGTTCCCCAACCTCTCGGTCCTGGAGAACATCGCGATCGATCATGAGCTCGGCGGGCCGGCGGCCTTGGTTCGCCCGCGCGCGATGCGCGCCGCCGCCGAGGCGACCTTGGCCAGCCTCGACGCGCACCTGCCCCTGCGGGCGCCGGTCGGCCGACTGTCGGTCGCGCAACGTCAGATCGTGGCCATTTGCCGGGGCCTCGCGACGCGGGCGCGCCTGCTGTTCATGGACGAGCCGACCTCGTCATTGACCCACCGTGAGGTCGAGCGCCTGCTCGAGGTCGTGCGGCGGCTCAAGCAATTGGGGGTGGCCGTCGTGTTCGTCAGTCACCGGCTCGAGGAGGTGGTGCGGATCGCGGCCAGGGTTACGGTGCTCCGCGACGGCAGGAAAGTCGCGACCTTGCCCGCAGCCGAAGTCGACGATCACCGTCTCGCCGAGCTGATGACGGGCAGCCGGTTCGAGCCCACGCTCAGGGCGGGCCGCCGCGATGACAAAAAGCCCGTGCTGGAAGCGCGCGGACTGTCGCGGGCGGGCGAGTTCAACGATGTCTCGTTCACCGTGCACGCGGGCGAGGTGCTGGGTCTCACGGGTCTGCTCGGCGCCGGCCGGACCGAACTGGCTCTCTCGCTCTTCGGGATGACGCGGCTCGATCGGGGCGAGCTGCTGCTCGACGGGGCGCCCCTGCGGCTGCGGTCGAATCAGGACGCCATCGCCGCCGGTATCGCCTACGTCTCGGAGGACCGGCTGGGGCTCGGGCTCAATCTTCGGCAGTCGATCGCCGACAACGTGGCGCTCGCCGTCCTGGGTGACCTCAGGGACCGCGCCGGCCTCGTGACGGGTGCGCGGCGGGCCGCCCTGGCGCGGCAATGGATCGCCAGGCTGGCCGTGCGGGCCGACGACGTCGAGGCTGCCGTCCAGACCTTGTCCGGCGGCAACCAGCAGCGGGTCGTGCTCGCCAAGTGGCTCGCCACCAACCCCAAGGTGCTGATCCTCGACAGCCCGACGGTCGGCGTCGACATCCGCAACAAGCACGGCATCTATGAGGTCATCCGCGAGCTGGCCCGGGACGGCGTCGCCATCCTTTTGATCTCCGACGAGATCCCCGAGGTCTACTACAACTCGGATCGCGTTCTCCACATGCACGAAGGTCGTCTCGTCGGCGATTACCTGCCGGGCGAAGTGACGGAAGCGGCTTGGCGGAGGCGGTCTTTGCGTAGCTTGGCGGCGCTGCTCCTCGAGCGCAGCGAGACGGCGCTCGCCGCCGTGATCATTGTCCTCGCGGTCGTCTTTTCGCTATCTTCGCCGTATTTTCTGACGCTGTCGAACGCGGCGGACCTGATCGAGGCCTATGCCGTCACGACGATTCTGGCGTCGGGCGTCTTCGTGGTCCTGGTCTCGGGCGGCATCGACATCTCATTCGCCGCCGTCGCCTCGGTCACCCAGTACGTTGCCGCCACCGTCGCCACCGAACTTCGGCTTCCCCGCGTTGCCGTCAATCGGACTGGCCTGCCTCCTCGGCTTTCTGCTTGGCAGCATCAATGCGCTGCTGACGTATTACCTGCGCGTCGTGTCGATCATCGTGACGATCGCGACCGCCAGCATCTTCTATGCCCTCCTCATCTACATCACCGGCGGCAGCGAGATCTACAATCTGCCCGGCTGGTGGACCGACCGCATCGTCTTCTTCCGGATCGAGACGGCCTCGGGCGATTTCGCCCGCATCACGCTGCCCATGGTCGTCATGGCCGTTGTCGTCCTCGTGACGCATCTTTTGATGACCCGCACCCACATCGGCCGTCAGGTCTACGCCATCGGCGGCAACCTCGAGAGCGCCAGCCGCATCGGCGTGAACATCCTGCGGGTCCAGATCTTCGTCTACGGCTATCTCGGGTTCCTCGCCGGCATCGCGGGCTTCGTTCAGGCGCATCGCGTTCACCAGGCGGTTCCGACGGCGATGTTCGGCACCGAGCTCGGCGTCCTGGCGGTTGCGATCATCGGCGGCGCCAGCCTCGTCGGCGGGGTCGGAACGATGGGCGGTGTCGTCCTCGGCGTGCTGCTCCTCGCCATGCTGCAAAACGGCCTGAACCTGCTCGGGGTCTCGTCCTATTTCTTCGGCGTCGTGATCGGGCTCGCGATCCTCTTGTCGATCAGCGTGACCGGAATGGCCGAGCAACGCCTGCGGCGCCGGCAAGCGGGGCCGCAGAGGTGACCGATCGCAAGCCGGCGCCGGCGGCCGCCCGTGGCAGCGAACGCTCAGCTTGACCGGCTGGTGGCCGCGCTGCGCGGGGGCGGCACGAATCTTTTCGGCCTCGTCGTGCTGCTTGCAGCCCTTTTCGCGGTCTTCTCGCTGCTCCTGCCCGGCACGTTTCTGCGGCCCGGGACGATGCAGGCCATGATGTTCCAGCTGCCGGAGCTCGGGCTCCTGTCGCTGGCAATGGCGCTGCCGCTGGTGTCGGGCGGCTTGAACCTCGCGATCATAGCGACCGCCAACCAGTCCGCCCTGCTGATGGCCTGGCTTTTGACGACGCAGATGCCCGCAGACGTCGGCGGCGGTGAGCTGGCCATATGGCTGACGTTGGCGCTGGCGGCCGGTTGCGCTCACTGCCTGATCGTCGGCCTCGTCACCGGCGCGATCGTCGCCTATGGCGGCGCCCACCCGATCCTGGTCACCCTCGGGACCCAGACCCTGATCGGCGGCATCAGCATCTGGCTCACCCGGGGCCGCACGCTCACGGGCTTCCCCGACGCGCTGCTGGTCGTCTCGAACGAGACATTCCTCGGAATGCCGTACTCGTTCATCCTGTTCGTCGTCGTCGCAGGGCTGGCCTATCTGCTTCTCACCCGCACGCCGCTCGGCATCCGCATTCACATGATCGGCTCGAACCTCGAGGCGACGCGCTTCTCCGGCGTCGACACCCGGCGCGTCCAGATCTGGGTGTATGTTCTGTCCAGTCTGCTGTGCTGGCTCGCCGCGATCGTGATGATGGCGCGCTTCAATTCGGCCGGCGCCGATATCGCGCAGTCCTACCTGCTGATCACGATCCTTGCCGCCATCCTCGGCGGCATCGACCCCTATGGCGGCTTCGGGCGCATCTCCGGCCTGGTGATCGCGCTCGCCATCCTCCAGACGATCTCGAGCGGCTTCAATCTGCTCGGCTTCAGCCAGCACCTGACGCTGGCGCTGTGGGGGCTGACGCTTCTCGGCGTGATGGCGGTCAAACGCGTCTCCGGCGCTTTGGTGCCATGATCCGCTGACGCGCCGGCGCCGGCGGCGTATAACCGCCGGTCATCGAAACCAAAGCCGGCCGGCATTTCACAAGCTCGCTCCTGGCCCCCTAAGGTGATCGGTGTTCCGGGGCGGCCGCCGGCATGCGCCGGCGGGCCGATGAGCCGCGGGCCGGAAGTGCTGGAGGACCCAGACGATGTCCGAACCTCTGCCCGCTGCCCTGCTCGATGCCGAGTGGCTCGAGGCCGATGGCCTTGGCGGCTTTGCCTCCGGGACCGTGGGGGGCGCCCGGACGCGGCGCTACCACGCCCTGCTGCTGGCGGCGACCACGCCGCCGACCGGCCGGGTCGTCCTGGTCAACGGGCTCGAGGTCTGGCTCGAGACCGCGGGCGGCAGCTTCGCGCTCAGCACCCAGCGCTATACGCCGGACGTCGTCTGGCCGGGCGGCCAGGCGCGGATCGTCGAGTTCCGCGCCCAGCCCTGGCCGCAATGGACTTTCCGCACCGAGGACGGGACCCTGGTGAGCCAGGAGGTCGTGGCCTGCCATGGCCGGGGCGACGTGATCGTCCGGTGGCGGATGCTGTCGCGGCCGGGCTCGGCGCGGCTCACGGTGCGGCCGCTGCTCTCGGGCCGCGACTACCATGCGCTGCACCACGAGAACCCGGGCTTCGCGTTCGCGGCCGAGGTCACCGGCGCGCGCGTGCTCTGGCGGCCCTATCCGGGCATCCCGGCGATCTCGGCGGTCGCCGTCGATGGCAGCTACCGCGAGGAGCCGGCCTGGTACCGCAACTTCCAGTACGATCGTGAGCGCGAGCGCGGTCTCGACTTCGTCGAGGACCTGGCCTCGCCCGGGGTCTTCACCTGGACGCTCAACGGCCGCGAGGCGACCTTGATGCTCGCGGCCGGCGAGGCCGACCCAGAGGTCGACGCCGGCTGGCTGATGGATGTCGAGGCAAGGCGGCGCAAGCGCTTCACCTCGCCCCTGCAGCAGGCGGCGGATGCCTATGTCGTGCAGCGGGGCAGCGGCAAGACGATCGTCGCGGGCTACCCCTGGTTCACCGACTGGGGCCGCGACACCTTCATAGCCCTGCGCGGCTTCATGACCTTGCCGGGCGGACAGGAGCTCGCCCATGACATCCTGCTCGCCTGGGCGGAGACCGTCTCGGAAGGCATGGTGCCGAACCGGTTTTCGGATGCGGGCGACGGGCCCGAGTACAACGCGGTCGACGCCTCGCTCTGGTACGTGGTCGCGGTGCACGAGTTCCTGCAGGCGGCGCGTGCGACGGTGGCGCCTGCGACCGTGGCCGCGCTGCGCGCCGCGGTCGGCAGGATCGTGGCCGGCTATCGCGCCGGCACCCGCTACGGATCAAGATGGACGAGGACGGGCTGCTCGCCGCGGGCGTGCCGGGCGTGCAGCTGACCTGGATGGACGCCAAGGTCGGCGATCGGGTGGTGACCCCCCGGATCGGCAAGCCGGTCGAGGTCCAGGCGCTGTGGCTGAACGCGGTCAAGATCGCCGGCGCCGAGCGCGCCCGAGTGGCGGGAGCTCTACCGCCATGCGCTCGCCTCCTTCCAGCTCCGGTTCTGGAACGAGCAGCGCGGCTGCCTGTTCGACGTCGTCGACGAGGATCACGAGGCGGGCAAGAACGATCCCGCCGTCCGGCCGAACCAGGTCCTGGCGGTCGGCGGCCTGCCCTATCAGGTGCTGGTCGAGCCCTACGCGACCTGGGTGGTCGAGACGGTCGAGCGCGAGCTCCTGACGCCCCTCGGCCTGCGCTCGCTGGCGCCCTTCGAGCCCGGCTATCGGCCGCACTATGCAGGCGGCGTCTTGGAGCGCGATTCGGCCTACCACCAGGGCACCGTCTGGCCCTGGCTGATGGGCCCGTTCGTCGAGGCCTGGCTGCGGGTCCGCGGCCATAGCTCCGGCGGCCAGGCGCGAGGCGGACACGCGCTTCCTGGCGCCCTTGCGCGCGCATCTGGAGGTCGCGGGCCTCGGCCACATCTCGGAGGTCGCGGACGCCGAGCCGCCGTACCGGCCGGGCGGCTGCCCGTTCCAGGCCTGGTCGCTGGGCGAGCTGTTGCGCGCGAGCCGCCTGGTCGAGGAGCCGGCGACGGCGCCGAGTTGCCACGTCGACGCTGCTTGATCAACCGCTACCCCGATCCACGCCCTGCCAGGAGGCACCGAGATGCTCAAGACCGCCGAAGCTCCCGTGCGGCCCGAGGCGCGGACCGCGCCGGAGCCCGGCGGCCGAGCCCGCCGAGCGCGCCCGGCTCGCCGAGGACACCAGCGGCGAAGTGCGCTGGAAGCGCTGGGGCCCTATCTCAGCGAGCGCCAGTGGGGCACCGTGCGCGAGGACTACAGCCCTTATGGCAACGCCTGGGAGTACTTCTCCGCACGACCAGGCGCGCTCGCGCGCCTATCGCTGGGGCGAGGACGGCATCGCCGGCATCAGCGACGACAGTCAGCGGCTGTGCCTGGCGCTGGCGCTCTGGAACGGCAGGGACCCGATCCTCAAGGAGCGGCTGTTCGGCCTGACCAACGGCGAGGGCAACCACAGCGAGGACGTCAAGGAGCTCTATTACTATCTCGATGCCACGCCGACCCACAGCTACCTGAAGTATCTCTACAAATATCCGCAGGCCGAGTTCCCCTACGCCTGGCTGGTCGAGGAGAACCGGCGGCGCGGCAAGGACCAGCCCGAGTTCGAGCTGATCGATACCGGCCTGTTCGACGACGACCGCTATTTCGACGTGTTGGTCGAGTACGCCAAGGCAGCGCCTGAGGACATCCTGATGCGGGTCACGGTGCACAACCGCGGCGCCGGAGGCGGCGGTGATCCACGTCCTGCCGCAGCTCTGGTTCCGCAACATCTGGTCCTGGCGCGAGCACGCCGAGCGGCCAGCGCTTTACGCCGACGACGTCGGCACGTCGGGGTCCAGAGCAAGCTGTTCGCCGACACCTATCTGTATGCGGACGGCGCGCCGGAGCTGCTGTTCTGCGACAACGACACCAATGTCCGCAAGCTCTATGGCGTCGATGGCAGCCAAGGCTATTTCAAGGACGGCTTCCACGACTATCTGATCGCGGGCCGGCGGATGCGGTCAATCCCGGCCACCGGGGCACCAAGGCTGCCGCCCACTACCGGCTCGAGGTCCCGGCCCACGGCGTCGCGACGGTGCGGCTGCGCCTGGCCCAGGGCATGCTGCAGCCAGCCGTTCGCCGACTTCGATGCGGTGTTCGCCAGGCGCCTGGCCGAGGCGGATGCGTTCTACGCCGATCTGCAGGCCGGGCTCGAGGATCCGGACGCGCGCAGCGTCCAGCGTCAGGCGTTCGCCGGCATGATCTGGAGCAAGCAGTTCTTCCACTACGACGTGCGGCGCTGGCTCGACGGGCGATCCGACCCAGCCGCCGCCGCCCGAGGGGCGCAAGCACGGCCGCAACAGCGAGTGGCGCCACCTCAACAACTACGACATCATCTCGATGCCGGACAAATGGGAGTATCCCTGGTACGCCGCCTGGGACCTCGCCTTCCACTGCATTCCGCTGGCCCTGGTCGATGCCGAGTTCGCCAAGCAGCAGCTCGTGATGCTGACCCGCGAGTGGTACATGCACCCCAACGGCCAGCTGCCGGCCTACGAGTGGGCGTTCGGCGACGTCAACCCGCCGGTGCACGCCTGGTCGGCCTGGCGCGTGTTCCAGATCGACCGCAAGCAGCGCGGCGACGACGTGGGCGACATCGCCTTCCTCGAGCGCGTGTTCCACAAGCTGATGCTCAATTTCACCTGGTGGGTGAACCGCAAGGACGCCCAGGGCCGCAACGTCTTCCAGGGCGGCTTTCTCGGCCTCGACAACATCGGCGTGTTCGACCGCTCGGCGCCGCTGCCGACCGGCGGCTTCATCAATCAGTCCGACGGCACCGCCTGGATGGCGATGTACTGCCTGAATCTGATGCGGATCGCGCTCGAGCTCGCCCAGCACAACCACACCTACGAGGACATCGCGACCAAGTTCTTCGAGCATTTCCTCTATATCGCCGAGGCGATGACCAATCTCGGCGGCCAGGACATCGGGCTGTGGGACGAGGAGGACCAGTTCTTCTATGACGAGCTCAACCTGACCAACGGCGAGATCATCCCCTTGCGGGTGCGCTCGATGGTCGGCCTGATCCCGCTGTTCGCGGTCGAGACGCTCGAACTGGATCATGCTGGAACGGCTGCCGGCGTTCAAGGCGCGCCTCGAATGGTTC
>CAWCRU010000032.1:0-237484 GCA_963798075.1 uncultured Alphaproteobacteria bacterium
GCCAGCTCCTCGCGAAACCCCGGCGCGGCCACCCCAATCAGCGCCTCCGCCCGCTCGCCCTCGGACTTCTCCCGCAGCCGCGCCACCCCGTGCTCGGTGACCACGATGTCGGCATCCGCGCGCGGGCAGCTCACGATGTCGCCCACGCCGAGCTTCACGACGATCCGGGAGACCTTGCCGCCGGCGGCGGTCGAGGGGAGGGCCAGGATCGAGCGGCCGCCTGGCGAGGCCCGCGCGCCGCGCACGAAGTCGAGGAGGCCGCCGGTGCCGCTTATCTGGCGGCCGTCCAGCATCTCGGCGTTGGCCTGGCCCAGAAGGTCGACTGAGAGCACCGAGTTGATCGCGACGAAGTTGGGGATCGCCGCCATCACCGCCAGGTCGTGGGTGTGGCTGACGGGCGCGAAGGTGAGGTCGGGGCAGCGGGCGGCCCAGTCGTAGATTTTGGCCGTGCCGATTGCGGCGGTGCAGACCATGCGCCGCATCGCGCCTGTCGCGTGCAGGTCGGCCACCTCGTCGGCGATGAGGCCGCTGTGCAGGTTGAGGTCGAGGCGGCCCTCGAGCGCGCCCAGCACGGCTGCCGGCACCTTGCCGATGCCGATCTGGATGGTATCGCCGTCCTCGATCAGGCTCGCGACGTTGGCGCCGATTTTCCGGATTTCTTCGGACGGGCTGCCGCCCGGGAGCGCGAGCGGCGGGCGCTCGGTCTCGATCGCGTAGTCGAGGTGCTCGTAGGGGATCTCGTAGCCCCTGCGGGGGCGCGGCATCGAGGCGTTGATCTCGGCCACGATGAGCTTCGCATGCGCCAGGACCGCGGGCACGAAGTGGACCGAGATGCCGAGGCTGCATTGGCCGCGAGCGTCCGGCGGGGTGACCTGGATCAGGGCGAGATCGATCGGCAGCGTGGAGAGATAGTGCCAGATGCCGCTGTAGTGCAGCGGCAGGAAGCGGACCCGGCCGGCCGCGTGCGAGTTCGCGATGGCGCCGTGGACGAAGAAGCTGGTGAGGCGCGCGTCCTGGTGGAAGGAGGCGGGGTCGATCACGTTCAGCCCCGGGATCAGGCAGCCGACGTAGTGGACGCCGGCACTCGCCTCGGGTGCGGCCGCGAGCGCCTGCAGCAACGGTGTCGGCTCGCCGCTCGCACCCTGGACGAAGACGGTCATGCCGGGGCGCAAGAGATCGGGCAGGCGGGCCTCCGTGATCGTCCTTAGCATCGAGCTCCCTGACGGGGCCGCCCTTCCGGTGGTAGAAAAGCCGTCGCCCCCAGCAACGCCGGGACCTGGATCATGGACGCGATTGCCGCCTTTGCCGAGCACGTCGTGCGGACCCGCTATGAGGATCTGCCGGCAGCGGCGATCGCTGCGGCCAAGACCTTGATCCTGGATTCGTTGGGGGTCGGCGTGGCCGGCAGCGCCGGGCCCGGGGTCCCGGAGCTGGTCCGGGCCGCGGCCGGCTGGGGGCAGGGGGCGGATGCCCGCGTCTGGGTGCAGGGGACCTCCCTGCCGGCGCCGGCCGCGGCGCTCTGCAACGGCTACCAGATCCACAATTCCGAGTTCGACTGCGTGCACGAGCGGGCGGTGGTCCATCCGATGCCGGTCATGCTGGCTTCCGCGACCGCCCATGCCGAACGGGTCGGGGGCGTCTCGGGCCGGGATTTTCTGGCCGCGATCGTGGTCGGCGTCGATGTCGCAGCCGGCCTCGGGGTCGCGTCCCGCGCACCGCTTCGCTTCTTCCGCCCGGCGACCGCGGGCGCGTTCGCCGCCGCCGCGGCGGTGGGCAGGCTGATGGGCTTCGATGCGGCGATGCTCACCCACGCCTTCGCCCTGGTCCTGGGCCAGCTCTGCGGCACCATGCAGGCGCACGCCGAGGGCTCGATGCTGCTGGCGCTCCAGGTCGGCTTCAACGCGCGCAACGCACTCGTCGCCTGCGATCTCGCGGCGCGGCGGCCTGAGCGGGCCCGCGCAGCTGCTCGAGGGCCCGTTCGGCTATTACCGGCTGTTCGAGGGCGAGCACGATCTGGCCCCGGTGCTGGCCGACCTCGGCAAGGTCTGGCGGATCACCGAAGTGGCGCAAAAGCCTTTTCCCAGCGGTCGCGCGACGCATGGTCTGCTCGACGGCGTGCTGGCGCTGCAGCAGGACTGCGGCTTTGCGGCCGCGGACGTGGCGCAGGTGCGCTGCCGGGTGCCGCCGCTCACCCAGCGCCTGGTCGGGCGGCCGGCGCATCCGGAGATGGCGCCGAACCAGGCGCGCCTCAGCGCCCCCTACGTGATCGCCGCAGCCCTGCTCGGCGGCGCGGTCGACCTCGACGACTTCCGGCCGGCGGCGCTTGCCGATCCCGCCCGCCTCGCCCTCGCCGCCCGGGTCGTGGTCGAGGCCGACGCCAATCCGGACCCGAACGCGCTCGGGCCGGTCGAGGTGGCGGTGCTCCTGAAGGGCGGGAGCCGGCACGCGACCCTGATCAGCGAGGTCTACGGCAGCCCCGCCCGCCCGATGGGGCGCGAGGCCCACCTCGCCAAGTTCCGTCGCAACTGGCTGGCCGCCGCCAGGCCCTTGCCGGCCGCGGCCGGCGAGCGCCTGATCGCGCTGATAGACGGGCTCGAGACGCTTCCCGACGTCGCCCCGCTGATCGAGCAGATGGTGGCCTGACCATGCCCGCTGGCCGCCTTCAGGACCTGCTCTCGCCGCCTTCCGGCAGCGCCTCGATCACCTGCCGCAGCGTGACCGTGCGCGTGCCGTAGGGGTCCCGGTCCTCGAAGCCGTGCAGCAGTTCCTCGGCCGCGCGCGCATGTCCTGCCCTCGCCTCCCCGGTCGGCGCGAGGGCCGCCGCGCGGGCGTGCTCGATCGCGAGGATGAACTCGGTCTCTATCCTTCCGGGGTGGTCGGGGTAGGCGGCGAGAAACGCCTCGGCCTCGACGATCTGCCCGTTCAGCTGCGGCCAGTCCGGATCGAGCGGCTGCAGCGGGTCGACAGCAAAGCTGTCGTAGAAACGGGCGGCCAGCAGCCGGAAGCGCGCATCGCCCGCGCGCTCGCCGTCGGGGGCGAGTGCGAGGGCCTGCGCGAAGGGCTCGACCGGCGCCAGATAGCGCTTGAGCGCCTGCGAATAGACGGGCTGCATGCCGCGGATGCGCAGCTGCCTGGTCAGCGCCTGCGAGATGACCCCGAGCTGGCCGTCGTGGGCGAGCAGGTCCTGGTTGAGAAGATCGATCGCGCGCGCGAGCGCCTGGCCGAGATCGACCAGGGCTGCGGCCCGCGGCTCGGGCAGGCCCGCCGCGGCCGCGCGGGCGAGCGACTGCACCTCGCCCAGCATCTGCTCGGCGACCGCCGCATCGATCACCACATGCGCGCCCGCAGGCGCGGCGATGCCGCCGGAGATCAGGCAGCCCGCGAGCCCCAGCGCCGGGATCAGGCTTGGCCGCGGCATGTCAGGGCGAATGGCCGCGGTCGGCGGCGGGCGCGGCCGCCGCGACATGGTCCGGGACGCCCCGCGCGAGCAGCTGCCATTCGCGGCCCACGTGCAGCGGCAGCAGCAGCAGACCGCTTTGGCCCTCGAGGCGGGCGTACTGGCCCGTGCCCGAAGGGTTGCGGCCGCCGAACACGATCGCGAGCGCCGGCGCCTCGCCCGCGAACGCGGCAACCTGCGCGCGGGGCGGATCGAAGCCCATCTCGGAGAGCGCCGCGGCGTCCGGATCGTCGCCCGCGAGCGTCGCGACCGGCTTCGAGACGTGCAGGAAGCGGAGCGCCCTTGCCAGGTGCTCGGCGGCCGCATCGGAGAGCGCCGCATCGCCCGTCCGCCAGGATTGGCCGTCGCGAACGAAGAGGAGCGCCTGCCGGTCGCTTTGCAGCTCGACCCGGGTGATCTCCTCGGGCAGGCGCGCCATCACGCCCGCGGGCTCGAAGCGCACCAGGCTCGCCTGCTCCGGGGCACTGCCGGTGAGCGCGAGCCCGATCAGAAACGCCGCCGCCACGACCCCGCCGGCCAGCGCCGCGGCCTTTGCGCCCCGGCCTCTCAGCGCCGCCGCCACCACACCACCGATCCGATCAGGACCACGCTCAGCGGCAACAAGATCTCGAGCACGATGAAGGTCCAGCGCATCTGCTCGGCGGTCATGGTCACCGTGGGCGGCGTCGAGCGCTCCGGTCGGACGGTCGGCAGGATCGCATCGCGCGCCAGCCAGCGGATCATCGCGACGCCGAGCTCGCCGTTGGCGACCTGGTCGAAATAGGCGTTGGTGACGAAGTCGCTGTCGCCGACCACGACCGCCCGGAAGGGCGTCGCGCCGGCGGCCGCATCGGGCCATTGGCCGCTCAGCGCCAGCGCCAGGGTCTGCGGCCCGGGCCCCTGGTCCGGCGCCGCCGGGTCGCCGCCGGCGTTGGCGGCGGCGAGCGCGGCTGCGGCCTTGGCGCTTGCGCGGGGCCCGTTCAGCGGCTCTGCCATGCTGTCCTTGCTGCTGCCGAACAGCGGGAACAGCGTGATGCTCTCGGGCGGCAGGCCGACGTAGAGCGGCCGGGCGCCGGGGAAGAAGGTGAGCGCGATGTCCTCGGTGATCGGATGCGGACTGTAGGAAGGCACGGCGACGAACTCCGGGTCGATGCCGTAGTGGTCGAGCGGATCGATCACCCTCGCCGCGGCGGTGTCGACCCCGAGCGCTGCCATCAGCGCCGTGACGTCCGGACCCGGCACGAACTCGGGGTCGTAGCCGAGCAGCAGGCCGCCGCCGCGGGCGAGGTAGCGACGCAGCAGGCCCGCTTCGTTCCCGGCATAAGGCCGCCTGGGCCCGAAGTCGACGAGGGCCTCGCAGTCGTCGGGGACGGCCTCGAGCGTCGCGAGTGCCACCTCGCGGACCTCGTAGCCCTGCTGCTCGAGCGCCAGGTAGAGCCGGTCGAGCCCGGCGGGGGCCGCGATCAGCCGGTCCTCGGTGCCGTAGCCCTGATGGGCATCGAGGCTCTCCTCGTGGGTGTAGTGCGGCGGCGCCGCGCTGCCGCCGCCCGCGAACTCGCCATGGCCGGTGACGAAGCAGACGACCGGCGACCGCTCGCGCATCGCGCGCAGCCCGGCGAGCGCGATCTGGGCGAGGTCGGTCGTGCGCTCGACCTTGACCTCGCGGCCTTCGGTCTCGATCACGGCGGTGTTGTAGGCACTGACCTCGTGGCGCCGGGCGAGCGCCGGGCGCCGGTCGAGCTCGACCGCGTCGACCTCGAGGAGCGGCTCGCCATGGGCCAGGATCTCGAGCAGGCGCTTGGCCTGCAGGGCATCGCCATCGGCCGGATTGTAGAAGTAGGTGACCGTCATCGGCCGGGTCAGCCCGGCCACGAGCGCCTGCGCCTGGGAGGGCGGCGTATACTGCCGGCCGGCGGTGAGGTCGAGGTGCAGGTCGTGCCGGTAGAGCGCGACGTTGGCGACGATCGCGACCGCGAGTGCCAGGACCACGATCGCGCTCGTGCGCGCGAGCGCCGGCCACGACCGCAGGCGGGCCTGTACCGGCAGGCGGAGCCCGAGCCGGAACAGCAGCAGCAGCGCCGCGAGCCAGGCGCCGAACAGGAGGCTGTTCGCGATCTCGCGCCCGAAGCCGCCGAAGACCTCGAGGCCCGCGCAGGCGGCGCCGATCAGGACCAGCAGCAAGGTCGCCAACGCGGGCACTCCGAGGGTCACCGGCGCCCGAGCGCGCGCACGCTCAGGAACAGGCCGAGGAGCGTCAGGCTGACGAAGAAGCCGGCATCGGAGAGGTAGAGCGAGCCGATCGCGAACGGCACGAAATGCACCGACAGCGACAGATTGACGAACAGGGTGTCGAACGGCTCGGGCAGCACCCAGCCGAAATCATCGATCACCCAGAGCAGAAGGAAAAGGCCGAGCGAGAGCAGGGCCGCGATCAGCTGGTTGGCGGTCAGGCTGGACGCCAGCAGCCCGAGGCTGACCAGCGCGCTGCCGAGCAGCAAAAGGCCGAGGTAGCCGCCATAGATCGGGGCCCAGTTGGGCTCGCCGAACAGGCCCAGCACCACGGCGTAGCTGCCCGAGAGCGCGATCATGAGGGCGACGAGCGTCATGCTGGCCAGATACTTGGCGAGCACCACCTGGGCCTCGGTCACGGGCGAGGTCAGCAGCAGCTCGAGGGTCCGCAGACGGCGCTCCTCGGCCAGAAGGCGCATGGTCAGGATCGGGATGCTGAGCAGGAACAGGACGTAGATCTGGAAGAACAGATGGATCAGGCTCGCCGACTGATTGACGAACAGGGTGACCGTGAAGGTGTAGCCCATCAGGACCAGGAACACCGTCAGCACCACATAGGCGATCGGCGAGGAGAACAGCGCCGCCTCCTCCTTGCGGAGCAGCGCGCCGAACGCCCTCACGCCGGCCGCTCCAGGCGCTCGCGGGTCAAGGAGAGGAACCACTGCTCGAGATCGACCGGGGTCTGGGCCAGCTCGTGGAGGCCGAAGCCGCCCTCGACCAGGGCCCGCGCGAGCGCGCCCGCGATGCCGCTTTCTGCCTTGCTCTCGACCAGCCAGGCGGCGCCGCCGGCGTCGGCGCTCCCGGCCTCGAGCCGGCAGGCGATCACCCCCGGCACGGCAGCGAGGCAGGCGCGCACGCCGTCGGCGGGGCCGGCTACCAGCAGACGCCAGCGGCGGCCGCCGCCCGCCTGCCGCAGCGTCTGGGTCCCGAGCAGCTGGCCGTCGAGGAGGACCAGCACGCGGTCGACCGTGCGCTCGACCTCGGTCAGGATGTGCGAGGCGACCAGCACCGTGTGGCGGCCGCCGAGGGCCCGGATCAGCTCGCGCATCTCGATGATCTGGGCCGGATCGAGGCCGTTGGTCGGCTCGTCCATGACCAGGAGCTTGGGATCGTTGAGCAGCGCCTGGGCGAGCGCCACCCGCTGCCGGTAGCCGCGCGACAGCTTGCCGATCTGGAGCCGGCGGACGGGGCCGAGGCTGAAGCGCTCGATCACCCGCTCGACCGCCGCTTGCGCCGGCCGCCCGCCCAGCCCCTTGATGCGCGCCATGAACGGCAGGAACTCACAGACCCGCATCTGGTCGTAGAGGGGCACGTCCTCGGGCACGTAGCCGATGCGCGCGCGCAGCGCCAACGGCTGGTCGAGGGCGTCGAGCCCGTCGACCAGGGCGGTGCCGCTCGTCGGCCGCAGATAGCCGGTCAGGATGCGGATGATCGTGCTCTTGCCGGAGCCGTTGGGCCCGAGGAGCCCGACGACCTCGCCCCGGGCGATCGCAAACGAGACGTCGCGGACGGCAAGGTGCGGCCCGTACCACTTGGTCAAACGATCGGCGGTGACGATATCCGACATGATCCGACCGGAGCGCCGGCCGTCGGACGGATGCTCATCCGACGGCCGGGAGGGATCAGAGCGACCGCTGCCCGCCGATCCGCGCGCCCTCTACTCGTAGAACTCGGGGGCGTGCTTGTGCGCCTTGAAGACGTCCGGGTCGTGGGCGAAGATGATGTCCGCACCCTCGGCGTCGCGCAGGTACTTCATGAAGGCGTAGGCATCGAGCATGCCCTCGGGCGAGTAGACGCTGCCGACCGACGGCAGGATGTCGCCTTCGAGGTTCTCCTTCAGATAGCAGGCATCGCTCGGCAGCACGACCGTGCCGGTCTTGGGCAGGCGGACGACCAGGATCTGGCTGCCCGGCGTGTGCGACACCGAGCGCTTGACGACCACGCTGCCGTCACCGAACAGGTCGAGGTCGCCGTCGAGCTCGATCGACTTGTACTTGTTGGCCATCGGCTTGCCGATGTCGTTGCGCAGCATGGAGAAGTCGTCGGTGATGTAGAACACGGCGTAGCCCGGCGCCGGCCAGAACGCCGACCGGATCTCCGAGCGCTGGTAGACGAAAGTCGAATCCAGGAACTTGCCGACGTTGCCGGCGTGATCGACGTGGAAGTGGCCGAGGACGACGTAGTTGATGTCCTTCGGGGTCATGCCGATCTTCTTGAGCTGGACATCGATGGCGATGTCGGGCGAACGCCCCGGATCGAGCGCCTTGACGAACGGGCCCCAGTAATCGGGGTCGGTGATGATCTTGTCGTTGTTGCCCGTGTCGAACAGGACATTGCCCTTGGGGTGATGGATGACGAAGAAGGCGACCGGGACCGTGACGGTGTCTTTGCCGCCTGACTGGATGATCGACTTGGCGAGGGTCAGGCTGCCGGAGGTGAACACGTAGAGCTTCATGCCCTCCGGCGAGGCCGCCTGGTCCCCGGCACCGTCCAGGCGACCGCAAGAGCAAGCGCCGCTCCCGCGAGCATGCGCTTGGCAAGACTCGACATCGCGTCCCCTTTCTTGTTCGTGCCGCTGGCTCGATCGGCCGCGCAGCTGCTATTCTCTGGTTGAAGAGCGCATCGTACACGCCGCCCACCGGTCGGTCAAGATCGCCCGCGGGCCGCGATAGCCCGGCCGGCCGCTGCGCAGGCGACGGCAGCAGGTCTTCGGGGGCGTCGTCGAACGAGGCGTAGTTCAGGCGATAGAGCCGGGCGTAGAGGCCGCGGGCGCGCATCAGCTCGGCGTGCGAGCCGGTCTCGAGCACCTGCCCGTCCTGGAGCACGATGATCCGGTCGGCGCCCCGCACCGTGGCCAGGCGATGCGCGATCACGAGGCCGGTATGCGCCTCGAGCAGCCGGGCGAGCGCCGCCTGGATCAGGCGCTCGGTGTAGCTGTCGACGGAGGCCGTGGCCTCGTCGAGCACCAGGATCTTCGAACTCCGCGACCAGCGCCCGGGCAAAGCTGATCAGCTGGCGCTGGCCCTGGGAAAGATTGCCGCCGCGCTGCTCGAGCGGGGTCTCGTAGCCGTGCGCCAGGCGCATGATGAAGTCGTGGGCGCCGACCGCGCGCGCCGCCTCGATCACCTGCTCGCGGCTGACCCCGGGGGTGGCGTAGCGGATGTTCTCCAGGACCGTGCCGGTGAACAGGAACGGCTCCTGCAGCACCATCGCGATGTGGCGGCCGAGCGCGGCCTGGGCGAGATCGCGCACGTCGTGGCCGCCGACCAGGACCCGGCCGCTCCAGACGTCGTAGAAGCGGTGGACCAGCGCCATGGTGCTGGTCTTGCCGGAGCCGGTGGGCCCCACCAGCGCCACCGTCTCGCCGGGCTCGACCCTGAAGCTCACGCCGCGCAGCACCGGGATGCCCGGGACGTAGCCGAAGGTCACGTTCTCGAACTCGACCGCGCCATCGATGCTCGCGGGGGCGAGCGCCCCCGGCCGGTCCTGCGACGTCGATCGGCACGTCCAGGACCTCGAAGATCCGCTGGCCCGACGCCATGGCGCGCTGCATGACGCTGTATTGCATGGTCAGCGAGCGGATCGGGTCGAAGAAGCGCTGCACGTAGAACAGGAAGGCGACCATGACGCCGAGGTCGAGCCGGCCGCCCTGCACCGCGATGCCGCCGATCACGACCACGATGCCCATGGCGGCGCCGGTGAGCGTGTCGACGATCGGCACCATGATCTGGGCGAGCCAGGTGCCGCGCAGCTGGGCATCCAGGTTGTCCGCGACCTTCTCCTCGAAGAGCTGGAGGTTGACCGCCTCGCGGCCCATGCCCTGCACGGTGCGCACGCCGTGGATGCCTTCGGCGAGGGCGCCGTTCAAGGTCGAGCTCGTGATCCGGGCGCGAAGGAAAGCGCGCCTTGCGCGCGGCAGCCAGACGATCCGCACCCCGACCAGGATCGGCACGACCGAGAGCGTCAGCAGCCCGAGCCGCCAGTCGAGCACGAGCAGCACGACCGCGATGCCGAGCAAAAGGACGAAGTCGCCGATCGCGAACACCGAGGTCTCGAGGAACTCCTGCAGCGCGTTGACGTCGCCCTGCAGGCGGGACATCAGGCGCCCGACCTCGGTCTTGTCCATGAACGACAGCGAGACCCGCTGGAGATGGGCGTACATCGCGCGCCGCAGGTTGACCAGCAGGCGCTCGGCGATGCGCGCGACCAGGGTCTCCTGGACCAGGTTGGCGACAAAGTTGAGGCTGACGATCGCGAGGAAGGCGAGCGCACCCTGCGTGAGCAGCCACGCATCCCGGCCGGCGCCGAGCAGCGACCGGTCGATCACGCTGCGTACGATCAAGGGGATCGAGATCTGGGTCGCAGCAAAGACGAGGACCGCGATCACGGCCAGGACCAGCTGCCGCCGGTAGGGGCTGATGAAGGTCCAAAAGCGGCGGATGATCCGGCCATCGAAGGCCCCGAAGATCTGCTCCTCGGTATTGATCTGCGAGCCGACCACGGCGCGCGGCGGCCGCGGCGCCTGGCGCCCCAGGCCGAGGCGAAGGCCGGTCTGGGCGCTCATCCCGGGCGCTCCTCGGCAGGCTCGCCGCCCAGGCTCTGGAGCGCATAGAGGCTGGCGTAGCGGCCGCCCAGCCGCAAAAGCTCGGCGTGGCTGCCGCGCTCCACGATCCGCCCCCCTTCGAGGAACAGGATCTCGTCGGCGCCCATCAGCGAGCCCAGCCGGTGGGCGATGATGATCGTCGCCCGGGCTCCGGTCTGGGTCCGGAGCGCCTCGCGGATGCTCTGCTCGGTCTGGGCGTCGACCGCGGCGGTCGAATCGTCGAAGACCAGGATCGGCGGGCCGAGCAGGATGCTGCGGGCGATCGACAGGCGCTGGCGCTGGCCGCCCGAGAGCGACAGGCCGCGCTCGCCGACCAGGGTCTCGTAGCCCTTGGGCAGGCCCGCGATGTAGTCGTGGAGGCGTGCGACCTCGCTGGACTGCGCGATGCGCTCGCGGTCGGCCCAGGGATTGCCGTAGGCGATGTTGTTCTCGATCGAGGCGGTGAAGAGGAAAGTGTCCTGCTGGACCAGGCTGACGGTCCGGCGCAGGGATGCGAGCGTGACCTCGCGCACGTCCTGGCCGTCGATCGTGATCCGGCCGCTGCCGACGTCGTAGTAGCGCGGGATCAGGTGGACGATGGTCGACTTGCCGCTGCCCGGGGGGCCGACGATCCCGAGCGTCCGGCCGGTCCGGACCTCGAAGCTGATGTCGTGCAGCGTCGGCAGCGGCCGCCCCTCGCCCGGATAGGCGAAATCGACGTGCTCGAAGCGGAGCAGGGCATCGGTGACCACGAGATCGCGCGCGCCCGGCCGGTCGGCGATGTCGGGCTCGCGGTCGAGGACCTCGAACAGGCGCCCGCCGGACATCGAGGCGCGGGCGAACGCGTTGACCATCATGCCGAGCTGGCGCACCGGCATCTGCAGGATCGCCATGAAGGCCAGATACTCGGCGAGCGTGCCGACCGTGATCTCGTCCGCCAGCACCTTCTGGCCGCCGACCCACAGCAGCAGCCCCATGGCGAGGAAGTAGGCGTAGGTCATCGCGGCGGTGTTGCGCACCCGCAGGTCGATGCGGCGGTCGGCGAGCGCCAGCGTCTCCTCCGATACAAGATCGAACTTCGCGAGCTCGTAGGGTTGGGCCGCGAAGGCGCGGACCACGCGGATGCCGCCGAGGTTCTCCTCCATGACCCGGGTGAGCACGCCGAGCTTTTCCTGGAGGGCCAGCCAGCTCGCGCGCAGGCGCAGGCGCGCCACCACCGAGCGCCAGGCGGCGAACGGCACGAAGCTCAGCGCGATCAGGCCGAGCGCCGGCTCGCGGCGCAAGAGCAGCGCCGCCCCGACCCCGACCAGGATCGCCGACAGCACGAGCCGGATGACGCCCGCGTTGATCACGGTGCGGATGCCTTCGATGTCGAGCATGCCGCGGGTGATCAGCTCGCCCGTGTGCACCCGGTCATGGAAGCCGAAGCTCAGGCGCTGCAGCTTCGCGTAGTAGGCCATGCGGAGGTCGTAGGCCAGGCGCTGGCCGACCGCCTCGCCCTGGTAGTTCTGCCACATCGTGAACAGGCCGCGCAGGGTGGCGGCGGCGAGGAGCAATGTCGCGGCCTGCCAGAGGGCGGCGCGCGCCGCCGCCGGATCGCCGCCGCCGCCCAGCAGCCCCTGGGCGCTGTCGACGGCGTGCCCGAGATACCTCGGGATCATGAGCTGGAAGACCGCGGCGGCGACCGTGGTGCCGAGGGCCGTCGCCATGCCGGCCCGGTAGCGCAGCGCCAGACCCAGCACGCGCCGCAGGATCTTGAAATCGGACAGGCCGACCCGGACGGCCTGCGGCTCGGGCCAGGAAGGAGGCGGATGGCTGGTGGACAACGGCAAACCCGATCGGCGCTGCTGGACGAGCCCGTCGCGCCGGCGACCGTCGGCCGCCATGGCCGCCGGCCGGGCAGGGGACGCCCCAGGTGACGGAAGCAGGCGCATCCATAGCGCCGACGGCGGCCGGGGCCAAAACCTTTCGACGCGCCGCCGGCGCCTTGGCGGCGGGCGCCGGGGCCGCCATCTCAAGCAACGGGAGCAGCAGGAGCAAGGGGGGCATGGCAGCTGGGGCGCAGGACATCGTCGCGTGGGCCATCCGGGTCGGCCTCGAGGGGCTCGGCCACGGCGACCTGATGGCCGGCTATTGCGAGCGCCTGATCGCTGCCGGCGTGCCGCTGTGGCGCGCCTCGATGGGCGCCGACACGCTCCATCCCCTGATCGACGCCCAGGGCCAGCGCTGGGTCGCGGGCGAAGGCGTCCACGAGGAGGTCTACATCCGCCAGAGCCCGCCGGAGATCAAGCAGGAGTGGCTTCAGAGCCCGTGGTACCGGATGCTGGAGGACCGCAACTGGGAGATGCGCCGGCGGCTCGCCGTCGGCGAAGGCACCAACGAGTTTCCGCTGCTCGCGGCCCTCGCGGCGCAGGGCGGCACCGACTACTGGGCGCGGATCGTCCGCTACGGCGAGCAGGCCAGCATCGGCGAGGGCAAGGGCGTCGCGACCTCGTTCGCGAGCTGTGCTCCGGGCGGCTTCGGCGAGCGCCATCTCGCGACGATCGAGGCGACGCTGCCGGCGTTCGCGCTCGCCTTCAAGGCGACGATGACGGTCGAGACGGCGCGCACGCTCGTGACCACCTATCTCGGGCGCGACGCCGCCGAGCGGATCCTGCGCGGCGAGATCGAGCGCGGCCAGGTCAAGACCCTGCACAAGGTGCTCTGGTTCAGCGATCTCACCGGCTTCACGAGGATTGCCGACACGCTCGCGCGCGAGCAGCTGCTCGATCTGCTCAACGCCTATGCCGACGGCCTGGTCGGCGTCGTCCACGAGCACGGCGGCGAGGTCCTGAAGTTCATGGGCGATGGCATCCTCGCGGTGTTCGACGGCGCCGCGGGCCACGCCTGCGAGCGCGCGCTCGATGCCGCCTGGGCGGCGCGCAGGGCGATCGCGCGGCTCAACCAGGAGCGCGAGGCGGCCGGCCTGCCGGTTACCGGCTTCACGCTCGCCCTGCACGAGGGCGAGGTCCTCTCGGGCAACGTCGGCAGCCAGGAACGGCTCGACTTCACCGTCGTCGGCCCGGCGGTCAACGAGGTCGCGCGGATCCAGGCGATGAGCCGCTCGCTCGACCAGCCGGTCCTGGTCTCGGCGACCTTCGCGGCTGCCTGCGGCGAGCAGCGCTCCCGCCTCGTCTCGCTCGGCCGCTATGCCCTGCGCGGCGTCGCCCGGCCGCAGGAGCTGTTCACGCTCGACCTCGCCGGGCTCGATTCGACCGGAGCCTGAAGCCCGCCCGTGATCCTACCGACCCGCTCGATCCCTGCCGACAGATGCTTAGGAGCGGCTGGCCCCTTCACTTGATTGGCCCGCTGAAATCGCCGCATGATCATGTCGCGGACCAATAATCCTGACTTGATCACGTCATCGAAAGTCCGATTTATCAGGATTGTGCTATCTGAGAGAGCCGCGATGTTAATCTGCGTTTCAGTAGCCGAAACTACGTTTTCGCTCTCTGTTAATTTCATGGCTTCCACGTTCGGGTGGGCGCCGCGATCGATAGTGGACTGGTATAGAGAAGAATAACGATTTGCCAGGTCCGTGTCGAGATCTCTAATGCAAGAGAGAATCTTATTATGAGTAAAAGTTGATTTACACTTGCTGCGTGTTTGCTCCGATTGCATTCTGGACTCCCATATAGGAATCAGAGCAGATTCGGTAAACATAGCAAATGCATATGCGCCGTGTTCGATGGTACTGCGAATCATATTGTAGGTTTCACTGCAAAATCCAGACATAGTTAGGACGACTGACGCATTATACGAGGCCCACGACTTAATAAGTAAGGAGACGGGAGTGCGACGAGAGTTTTTCCAATTCTTCTGACCAAGAACTCTATAAAATTCCTCAGGTTTCAGAAATAGGAACGCTGCGTCTGGCATATGCGCGTAGCTCGCCACAGCGTTCTTGAAAGCGGTGTCGATGAGATGAGACAACCGGTCGTCGCCCCATCGCGGTGGAAGTTGCTTCCGATTTGCGTTCACCAATGGCCCCTTGTAACGCACTGCGGCGCCAAAGCACGGCAGTGTAGCGGGCGGGCTCACGTCTCAGTAGATTTACACTGCCACATCCAGCGCAAAAGTGCAATCCCCCTTACCTCCTTAGCCGAGAATCCGATCGCGTTTCACCGCGTCCATACCGGGCTTGTCGGTGAGCACGCTGGTCCGAACCACCGTCGGGAACAGCCGGAGCGAACGGACGAGTGCACCAAGAAGTGAGCAGGTGGCGCACCGATCGGGGGGCGACTTATCTTTAGCGATAGCTGAACGCGGGCTTGCGCTTCTCGAGGAAGGCGCGCCGGCCCTCGATGTAGTCCGGGCCCTCGAACTGGCTCTCGAACAGGCGCCGGGACAGCTCGGTGTCCTCGACCGCGCCGTTTTGGATCTCGCCCACGATCTGCTTGACCGCGCGGATCGTGAACTGCGAGAGCGAGCAGAGCTGCTGGGCGAAGGCCAGGGTCTCGCGCTCGAGCTCGGCCGCCTCGAACAGGCGCGTCGCGAGCCCGATCCGGAGCGCCTCCTCGGCCTCGATGACCTTGGCGCCCATCAGCATCTCCTTGGCCTTCGCGGGCCCCACCAGGTCGACCAGGCGCTTGGTCTCCTTGAGCGAGTAGGCAAGGCCGAGGCGGGCGGGCGGGATGCAAAAGCGGGCGCTGGCATCGGCGTAGCGGAGGTCGCAGCAGAGCGCCAGCGCGCAGCCGCCGCCGAAGCAGACGCCCCGCACCATGGCGATGGTGGGCTTGGCCAGCCCGGCGAGCGCGGCATAGGCGGCGCCCACCAGGCTGCGATAGGCCTGCCTGGTCTCGCTCGAGGCGTGGACCTGGTCGAACTGGCCGATGTCGGCGCCGGCACAGAACGCCTCGGCGGTCGCCCCGCGCATGATCACAACCTTGACCTCGGGGTCGGCTGCCGCCTCGGCGATGAGCTTTGGGATCGCCTGCCACATCTCGCCGCTCAGCGCGTTGCGCTTGGCCGGCCGGTTCAGGACCAGCTCCGCGATGGCGCCCCGGGTCGCGAGGTAGATCGGCTGCTCGGTCATGGGTGACCCCTTGCGTTGCGAAGCGTGCGCCGGAGCCGCGGGAAGCGCTCGGGCGGCGCCGCCGCCGTCGCCGCCTGCGGCCCGAGCAGAGCCTGCCGGAAGCGGTCCTTGAGGTGGGCGCCGTCCTTGGGCGGCAGCACGAACGGCAAGGGCTCGGCTCGGACCTTGATCGCATAGCAGATCGGGCCGGCCTCGGTCCGGATCACCTGGCGGGCGGCTTCGAGCTCCTCGGCCGCGCGGACCGTGCCGGCGACCCGGAAGCCGGCCGCCCTGGCGATCCCGGCGAGGTCGACGCCATGGGCGGTGTGGGTCGCCTGCATGCCGGTCTCGCCGTAGCGTTCGTTGTCGAACACCGCAAGGGCCAGGTTGGCCGGCTGCTGGACCCCGATCGTGGCGAGCGAGCCCAGCCCCATCAGCAGCTCGCCGTCGCCGGTGATCACCAGGACCCGCCGCTCGGGCTGCGCGAGTGCCAGGCCAAGGCCGATCAGCGCCGCCCCGCCCATGGCCCCCCACAACGGGAAGTTGAGCGGATGGTCGCCGGCCGCGGTCGCGTCCCAGGCGGTGCTGCCGAGGCCCGCGATCACCAGCAGATCCTCGCGCTCGGCGAGCAGCAGCTTGGCGACCTCCCGCCGCCGCAACGGGAACGCCTCGCTTCGCTCCAGGTTCATCTGTTATCTCCGATCAACGATCGAAGCTCTTGGGACCGATCAGTTTTTGCCCGATCAGTACCGCTACCGGCAACTGGCCCTCGAACGCGATCCGGCCCGCGGCCTGCACGGTCTCATGGGCGGCCCCGGCATCGTCGAGGCGCTGGACGATGGCACCCGCGAGCTTCAGGACCTCGCTCGCGGCCTGGCCCATCGGCAACTGCCAGGGATTGAACTCGCCCCACTCGCCGCGCATCGTGACCAGCATCAGCAGCGGCAGGCGGCAGCTGCGGTTCAGCGCCAGCATGTTGACGCAGTTGCCGACGCCGCTGCTTTGCATGAGCAGCGCGCCGCGGGCGCCGCCGAGCCAGGCGCCGGCCAGCAGCGCGACGCCTTCCTCTTCGGTCGTCAGCACGACCGCGCGGATCGCGGCATCGGCCGCGCAAAGCTCGATCAGGCGCGCATGCCCGGCGTCGGGCACGTAGGCGACCTGGCGCACGCCCTGCTCCGCGAGCGCGCGGTAGATCGCGTCTGGCCAGCCACTCACCGCCGTCATCCTCCGATCGCCTGCGGCCAGTCTGCCGGGCGGCGGCCGGTTCGACAAGGCGCCTCGCCATGGGGCCGGCTCGTCAAGGGGGGCCGGCTCGCTGCGGGGCGGGCCGCTCCGGAACCATCCGGGCCGCGCGCCCGTTGGTTGGGCAGTGATGCGGCCGACCGCGGCCGTGGGCTCTTGGAGGAGAATTCACCATGCGACTGGCACCTTTGATGGCCGGGGTCGCCCTGATCGCGCTGATGGCCCAGCCGGGCCTGGCGGAGAACCAGGACACGACCAAGCAGCAGCAGGCGATGCCGGCGACCGGGACGCAGCAGCTGGCGAAGGAGGACATGGACTTCGCCACGAAGGCGGCGGGGGCAGGCATGGCTGAGGTCAAGCTCGGCCAGCTCGCCCAGGACCAGGGCAAAAGCGATCCCGTCCAGCAGTTCGGCAAACGCATGGTCGACGACCACTCCAAGGCGAACGACCAGCTGAAGTCGATCGCCGAGCAGAAGAGCATCGATCTGCCCAAGGATCCGCCGGCCGAGGCGCAAAAGGCCTATGACGATCTGAAGCAGAAATCGGGGCAGGAGTTCGACGAGGCCTTCATGGACACGATGGTGGCCGACCACGAGAAGGCGGTCGACCTGTTCCAGCAGGAAGCCAAGGGCGGCAAGGATGCCGATCTCCAGAAATTCGCGGCGGCGACCCTGCCGACCCTGCAGGAGCATCTCGACCTCGCCAAGAAGACCCAGGAGCAGGTGACGGCGGACGCGGCCGGCACGACCCAGGGTCAGGCGGCAACGGGCGCGGCGGCCGCAGGCGCGGCGGCAACGGGCGCGGCGGCGACGGCGCAGCCGATGCAGGACCAGCAGCAGGCCGCCGGCGCGACCGCCACGGATCAGGGCACCGCGGTGACGCAGCCGATGCCCGAGACGTCGCAGGCCGCGACCGAGCCGCCGACCGCCCCGGCGGCTGGCCAGGATCAGGCGGCTGCCCCCGCGCCGGCGACGGACCAGCAGCAGGCGGCGGCCGAGCCGATGAGCGCGCCGGTGCTGGCCAAGGACGTGATCGGCTCGGACGTCGTCAACAACAAGGGCGATGAGGTCGGCGAGATCAAGGACCTCGTGATCGACGCCAATCAGGTCCAGTACGCGGTGGTCTCGGTCGGCGGCTTTCTCGGCATCGGCGACAAGGAGGTCGTGGTGCCGCTCGACCAGCTGAAGCTCGGCGAGGATAAAAGCTATCTGATGACCGCCGAGACCGTCGACCAGCTGAAGCAGATGCCGGCCTACGACAAGGACCAGTACAAGCCGAAGGGCTAGCTCTGCCCGAACCGTCGCACGGGGCGCGGGGGCCGCAGCATCAGGGTCCCCGCGCGAGGGCGAGCGAGGCGAGGCTGCGGCGCGCCTCGCTCGCACTCGCGACCCGGCCGCCGCCGTTCTCGATGGCGCTGGCCGCCATCCGGACCCAGTCCTGATTGCGCCAGAGGGCTCCAAAGGGAGCATCTTCGAGGCCGACCCGGACGTGGCCGCCGCTTTCGACCGCCACCCCGATCAACGGCCGGATGTCGACGGCCAGGCCCGCGATCATCCAGGGCGCCGCCGGCGCCTCGTCCGCGAGCAACCGCAGATAGGCGGCGAGCGCGTAGGCGCGGGGCGGGAAGCCCCAGGCAAATCCGTCCGTGAACATGAGCCGGTAGATCGGCACCGGGGCATCCGGGACCTGGCGGTGCAAGGCGGCGCCGAGGCGCACGAGGCCCGGCTCGTAGATCGCGTAGCTGGGGTGGAAGCGATGGCTGGCCGCGAGCTCGAGGCCGTGCCGGATGTGGCTTTCGGGATTGAGGTAGACGAAGCCCTGGGCGCCCGCCGCGAGCCCGTCGTAGCGGGCGAAATTGACCGAGCCGGGATCGATCACGGCCCACTCCAGAAGGTCGCGCCTGGCCAGCTCCTCGACCGCCCGAAAGCGCAGTGCTGGCGTCATCGGCTCGGGCGCGTCCGGACTGCCCGCGATCGGCAGGGTCGGATAGACGATCACGTCCTGCTGCTCGCGGATGCCCTCGATGATGCGCCGGTAGGTCTCGGCGTCGTCGCGCTGGCGGCCGCTCGCGGCATCATAGGCATGCACGTGCACGATCGCCGCGCCCTCCTTGGCGCAGGCGATGCCCTGGGCGACGATCTCCGCGACCGTGACCGGGATCTTGGGCTGGAGCTCCCGCCCCCAGGGCCCGTTCAGCGCGACTTCCAGCCAGACCGACCGCTCGCCCATCGGCGATGCTCCCCAAAACGGTCGACCGGCCAGGCGAAGGGGGGCCTGCCGGGCCGACGCCAGCAGCGGCTTCTATAGCGGCCGGGAGCGCGCGCACCCAGCCCGATCGCCCGGGCCGCCGCCGGGCGCAAAAAGAACACGCGGAGCCGGGGAAAAGCCGCCTCGCGTAGCCTCGAGCCGGCCGCGGTGCGGATGGTCTCGTCGCGATTGGCCACCCTGCGGCGGAACAAATCAGCACGGGCGTGTGTTCTAAGGGCGTGGACGTCGGGTCCAAACGAGCACCAAACGTTGACGGGCGATGGCGACGACCTTTCCCAAATCGACGATGCCAAGCCGCGCGCTGGGCAGCTTCCTGCAGCAGGCGGCGCTGGGGCTGGCGATCGCATTCCTCGGGCTGATTGCCGGTAGCTACCTGGTCTTCGCGGACGCCGCCCCGGGGCGCCTGCTGACCGACGCCTACCGCGGCGGGCAAGCTCTGCTCGACAAGTGGACCAAGTGGAACGAGCCCTATCCGGGCGAGTTCTGGCAGCCGGCGCGCAGTCAGGCCCGCGGCGTCACGGTCTACGATCCCGATCGCGCCGGCCACGGCTTCAACCTCTACACCTCCGGCGAAGGCCAGCGGGCGGTCCTGCTGTCGATGACCGGTGAGGTCCTCCACGAATGGCATCTGCCATTCAGCGCCGTCTGGGACAAGTCGGCGGCGGTGGCGAAGCCGCAGCCGGATTCCCTGGTCTATTGGCGCAAGGCGCATCTCTACCCGAACGGCGACCTGCTGGCCATTTACGAGGCTGCCGGCGACACCCCCTGGGGTTATGGCCTCGTCAAGATGGATAAGGATTCGCACGTCATCTGGAAGTATCTGCAGCGTGTCCATCACGATCTGGATGTCGGCCCCGACGGCAAGATCTATGTCCTGACCCATGAATTCCGCTCGACGGTCTTCCGCTTCTACCGCCATCTGGCGCCGCCGCGGATCGACGACTTCGTCGTGGTGCTGTCGCCGGAGGGCAAGGAGCTGCAAAAGGTGTCGGTGGTCGACGCCTTCATGGCCTCGCCCTTCGCGCCCATGACCAACCTCGTCGCCTGGTACGCCAAGGGCGACTACTTCCACACCAACGACATCGACGTGCTCGATCCGGCGGCGGCGGCCGAGCTCGCGCCGGGCGCGCGCCAGCCGGTCCTCCTGTCGATGCGCGAGCTCGGCGCGATCGGCATCCTCGACCTCGCCGACCAGCGCTTCCGCTGGGCGACCCGGGGCTCCTGGGTAGGCCAGCACGACCCGGACCTCTTGCCCAACGGTCACATCCTCCTGTTCGACAACGTCGGCAACTACGGTCCCGGCGGGGCCTCGCGGGTGATCGAGTTCGACCCGCGGACCCAGGAGATCGTCTGGCAGTACGCCGGCGACGCCGATCATCCGCTCTACAGCATCGTGCGCTCGGCCCAGGAGCGGCTGGCCAACGGCAACACCTTGATCACCGAATCCGACGGCGGCCGGCTGCTCGAGGTGACGCCCGCGGGCGAGATCGTCTGGGAGTATTTCAATCCGGTGCGGGTGGGCGACGGCGGCGACAAGGTCGCCGTGGTCTCCTGGGGCCAGCGGATCGATCCGCAGAGCCTGGAGCCCGATTTCCGCGCCGCCCTTTCGAGCGGGCCGGCGGCATGAGGCAGGCGGCGTGGCAGGATGACATCGGATCGCGCGCGATGAGCGCGCCCGCGCCGGAGGCGGACCCGGAGCGGCCGGGGATCGCGGCCGCGGTCGGCCGGGCCGCGCCCTACGCGGTGCTGGTGCTGGCGGTCGCCTTCCTGTGCTTCGTCGCCGGCAGCTTCGTCACCTTCAAGGGCGTGTTTCCGGCCAAGCCGCTGACCGATGCCTTCCGCGGCGGCCAGGCCCTGCTCGACAAGGAGACCCAGTACAACGCGCCTTTCCCGCAGGAGCTGTGGCAGCCGGCGCGCACCGAGGCCAGGGGCGTGACCGTCTACGACCCCAAGCGGGCCGCCAACGGCCTTACCCTCTACAGCGCGGGCGACGGCCAGAAGGTACGGCTGATCTCGATGACCGGCGAGCTGCTGCACGAATGGTACCTGCCCTACAGCGAGATCTGGGACGACAGTGCCGCGGTCCGCAACCCGCAACCCGATTCCCAGATCTACGTCGAGAAGGCCCATCTCCTGCCGAACGGCGATCTGGTCGCGATCTACGTCGCCGTCGGGGATTCGCCCTGGGGCTACGGCATGGTCAAGATGGACAAGGATTCCAAGGTTATATGGAAATACCTTAAGCAGACCCATCATGACTTCGACATCGCCCCCGACGGCAAGATCTATGCGCTGACCCACGAGATCCGGACCGACGTCGTGGCCGGCCAGGAGCACCTGACGCCGCCGCGGATCGACGACTATGCGGTCGAGCTGTCGCCGGACGGCCAGGAGCTGAAGAAGGTCTGGCTGCTGGGCGCGCTGGCGAGCTCCCCCTACGCCACGTTCCTCAGCACGGTTCCCTGGTATATCGCCCAGGGCAAGGGCGACTATCTGCACACCAACTCGATCGACGTGATCGGCCCCAACGCCGCCCGCCGGCTGCCGGCTGCGGCTGCGGCCATCGCCCCTGGCAGCGGGGTGCTGCTGTCGTTCCGCGAGATCGGCACGCTGGCGCTGCTCGACCTCGACCGGCAGCAGATCGTCTGGGCGCTGCGCGGGCCGTGGCTGCGCCAGCACGATGCCGAGGCCCTGCCCGACGGGCACATGCTGGTGTTCGACAACGAGGGCCAGGGCGGCGATGTCTCGCGCGTGCTCGAGCTCGATCCGCAGACCTCGCAGATCACCTGGACCTATGCGGGCGACCCGGAACATGCTTTCTTCAGCCGGGTGCGTTCGGCCGAGCAGCGCCTGGCCAACGGCAACACGTTGATCACCGAATCCGACGGCGGCCGGCTGCTCGAGGTGACGCCGGGCGGCGAGATCGTGTGGGAGTATCTGAACCCGGTGCGCGGCGGCGAGGCGGGCGAGCTGATCCCGATCCTCTCCTGGGGCCAGCGCATCGATCCGGCGGGGCTCGATCCGAGCTTCCGCGAGCTTGTTTCTCACTGAGGGAGGACAAAGCAATGCGAACCGTGGTGACGACAATCCTGGCGGCGGCATTGACGGTCGGCGTGACCTTGCCGGCGGCCGCCTACATCGGCCCGGGCGCCGGGCTCAGCCTGCTGGGCGCCTTTTGGGGTCTTTTGGTCGCGGTCATGGCGGCGCTCGGCTTCGTGATCCTGTGGCCGATCCGGCGCCTGCTCAGGCGCGACCGGCCCAAGCAGCCGGCGCCGACGCAGGCCGAAGCGCCGGGCGGCGCGGACTGAGCGGACGCTCACCCATGGGCCTCTTCGATCTGCCCGCACCGCTGCTCGCCTGGCTCGACGGCGGCTTCGGCCTGATCGCGCCGCCGACCCTGCGTCTGGTCCTCTGGGGCCTGATCGGCGGGGTCGGCTCGATGGCGCTCTACTGGCTGCTCTCGCCGCAGGACCAGATCGCCGGCGCCAAGACCGCGGCCGCCCGGGCCAAGCGCGCGCTCGACGCCTTCGACGGCGAGTTCGCCGACGCCTGGCCGCTGATCCGCGACCTGCTCGGCCAGGCGCTCCGGCAGCTTCGCCTGGTGCTCTGGCCGGCGCTGGTCGCCTCGGCACCGGCGATCTGCCTGCTCGCCTGGCTGAGCTCGACCTATGGCTACAGCTTCCCGGGCACCCCGGATGCGGTCGGCATCCGCACCTCGCCCGACCAGCTGCAGGCGGCGCTGGTGCCGCCCATGTGGTCGCCGCTCGCGGCGCCGGCGCCGGCCGGGACCACCCACCGCATCGTGGTCGCCGACGAGGCCGGCAACGTCGTCAGCACGATCCCCTGGGCGGCGCCGATCGCGACCATCGACAAGCGCCATTGGTGGAACTTCCTGATCGGCAATCCCGCGGGCTATCTGCCGGACGACGCCGGGGTCGAGCGGATCGATCTCGATCTGCGGCCGAACGAGTATCTGCCGTTCGGCCCCGAGTGGCTCAGAGCCTGGTACGGCGTGTTCTTCGCGGCGCTGGTGGCGAGCTCGCTCGCGCTCAAGCTCTGGGCGCGCATCGACTAGCGGCCCGGCGCGGGAGTTCGGGCATGCGCCAGCAGGCGGGGCCGGACGACGGCTTCAAGGTCACGCCCTGGATCGACCGGTTCGGCGGTTTCATCGCCCGCTACCCGGGCCTTTGGACCCGGATCGGCAACCTCGAGACCCGGCTGCTCGCGGACGAGCTGAGCGAAGTCCGGATCCGTCAGCCGATCTACGTCGCGGGCCTCGCGCGCTCGGGCACGACGATCCTGCTCGAGCTGCTGGCGCGCCATCCGGACGTCGTCAGCCACCGCTACCGGGACTATCCGCCGGTCTTCACGCCGTATCTGTGGAACCGCTTCCTCGAGCGCACGCCGCAGCGCCGGGTCGAGCCCGCCGAGCGCAGCCATAAGGACGGCATCAAGGTCACCCCCGACAGCCCCGAGGCGCTGGAGGAGGTCCTCTGGATGGCGTTCTTCCCGGAGCTGCACGACCCCGCGCGCAGCGCCGTCCTCGACCGGGAGACGAGCCATCCCGCGTTCGCGACCTTCTACCGGGACCACATCCGCAAGCTGCTGCGGGTGCGCGGCGGCCGCCGCTACCTCGCCAAGGGCAACTACAACGTCACCCGGCTCGGGTACCTGCAGGGTCTGTTCCCCGACGCGCGCTTCGTGATCCCGGTGCGCGAGCCGCGCTGGCACATCGCCTCCCTGATCAAGCAGCACGCGCTCTTTTGCAAGGGCGGCGAGCAGAACCCGGCGTCGGTCCGGCATCTGCAGCGGGTCGGCCACTTCGAGTTCGGGCTCGACCGGCGCCCGGTCAACGCCGGCGACCCGGCTGCGATCCAGCTCATCCTCGCCTGCTGGCGGGAGGGTGCCGAGGTCGAGGGCTGGGCGCGCTACTGGAGCCACATCTATGGCCACGTCGCGGGCCGGCTGGAGGCCGACCCGGAGCTCCGGCAGGCGGCGCTGATCGTGCGCTACGAGGACCTCTGCCAGGCGCCCCAGGCGACCCTCGAGGCGGTCCTCGACCACGTCCGGCTCACGGTCCCCGAGGAGGCGCTGGCCGAGCTCGCAGCCCTCCTCCACTTCCCGGGCTACTACGAGCCGAAGTTCACGGCCGAGGAGCTCGCGACGATCGAGCGTCTGACCGCAGCCAGCGCGGCGCGCCTTGGCTACGGCGCGCCGGTTGCGGCCAGGGTCAGCGCTGGAGCTTGAAGAACGGCGCGGGCGTCATGAGCTTGTTCTCCTGCTGGATCAGGTAGCCCGCCTCGCGGCTCGCCTTGACGTAGGCCTGCCAGTCGGGATCGGCGATCATCGCGGCGCGCTTCTTGGCGCGGTCGCCCGCGTCCTCGTAGACCCAGACGTGGACGTAGGTGTTGATCGGCCCGGTCTCGGTGATCGCGTAGAAGACCGGCGGGCCGAGATGGCGCTCCTGCGCCGCCTTGCCCCGCTTCTCGTAGAGCTCGAGGTGGGCCGGCAGCGTGCCGGGCTTGACGGTGTAGGTCCGGTGGTCGAAGAGCATGCCTGATCTCCTCCCATTGGGCTGGATGACGTCCGACGCGCCGCCGCCGGCCGCCGGGCTGATTTGTTCTGCGCGCGGCGGCATCCGTCAAGCCGGCTCGCCTCCACGTCGCGGACGGCGATCGGGGGCTGGATGCGCATCGGCCGCCTGCTTCCGGTCCTGGCGATCCTACGCGCGCAGCCAGCCCGAGATCGCGGTCTCGGTCATGAGCGTGGCGGCGACCTCCTCGACCATCTGGGGCCACTCCTGCGGCGCGGGCCGCTCCAGATAGGCGCCGAGCCAGCGCGCGCGCTCGACCAGCGCCCGCCCGTAACGGAGCCGCCGCTCCTGCCAGGCGCCGAGGGCGGCGGCGGGATCCGGTGCGCTCAGCGCCTCGGCCAGGGTCACCGCATCGAGTGCTGCCTTGGTCGCGCCCATGCCCGGATGCGGCCGCGCGACGAAGGCGGCATCGCCGATCAGCGCGACCCGGTCGAACACCAGGCGCGGGCTCTCGAGGTCGTAGATCGCCTGGATGAAGGGCTGCTCCACGAGGCGGACGACCTCGAGAAAATAGGGTGCCACGAGTTCTGCGGCGGCAGCGCGCATCTCGGCGACCGGGGCCGCCCGCATCCGGGCCGGCGGGATCGACATGTCGTAGCGCCGCCCGTCGGCATCGGTCAGCAGCGCCGGCAGCGTCGCCGCCCCGACCGGCCGGTACCAGACCCAGTTGTAGCGGCGCCCGCCCGGGCCGATCGCCTCGTCGGCGCCCGGCACCGGGTAGCCCAGCATCTGCTCGCCGGGCGGCAGGCAGAACGCCAGGTGCCGGCCGAGCGCCGCCCGCGCCGCGGCCGACATCGAGCGCTCCTCGATCAGCCCCCGCCAGGCGACGTAGCCGACATAGGCGGGCTCGAGCGCCGGCAGCAGCTGGCGGCGGATGGTCGAGCGGATGCCATCGGCCCCGATCAGCCAGTCGGCCCGGGCGCGGCCGCCGTCGGCGAGCAGGACCGTGACGCCGTCCGCGTCCTGCTCGAAGCCCTCGATCGCCCGCCCGGCGTGGTAGTGGCGATCGGGAAACAGCTCCCGGATCAGCCGGAACAGCCGGTCCCAGGACATCATGACCTGGGGCAGCGCGTGCTCGCCCAGGACCGTCCCGTCGGGTGCGAAGACGCGGCGCCCGACCACCGGCACGCCGATCGTGGCATCGATCCGGGCACCCGCCTGCTCGAGCGCCTCGAACAGCTCGGGATGCGGCACGATGCCGGCGCCACGGCTGGCGAGCGCCTCGCCGGAGCGCTCGAACACCTCGACCGCAAAGCCCAGGCGGTGCAGCAGCGCGCCCGCGCACAGCCCGGCGATCGAGCCGCCGGCGACGATCACCCGGCCGCGCAAAGGCGTCTTTGATCCCGTCATTGCCATCCGTCCGCTGGTCACCCGATCCCTGATAGCGGCCGGGCAACGGCTGGCGCAAGCGCCGGCCCGGCGACGCAAGGGGCTTGCGGCCGGGCGCAGGGCCGGGGCACGATGGCCGCATCCGGCCAACCGAAGACCAGGTCGGGCTGCGCGAGATGCCGGCGATCGAGCCTCGCGACCTGATCCCAGGCTTGAGATGACCGGTTGCGGGACCCGGCCCAAAGGGAGGTTAAAAACATGAACAGGACACGTCAGAGCAAGCCGTTGCGAGCGACCCGGCGGCAGGTGCTGCGGACCGCCGCGGCCGGCGGCGCGCTCGCCGCGACCTCGCCGTTCTGGTTCCATGCCACGCGCGCCGATGCGCCGATCAAGATCGGCTTCAGCATGGCGCTGACCGGCGGCCTCGCCGGCGCCGGCAAGCCCGCGCTGATCGCCATGGAGATCTGGCGCGACGACGTCAACGCCAACGGCGGCCTTCTGGGTCGTCAAGTCGAGTTCGTCTACTACGACGATCAGACCCAGCCCGCCAACGTGCCCAAGATCTATACCAAGCTCTTGAACGTCGACGGCGTCGACCTCGTCGTCTCGGGCTACGGCACCAACCTGATCGCGCCCGCGATGCCGGTCGTCATGCGCAAGAAGATGGTGTTCATGAGCCTGTTCGGCCTGGCCGCCAACGAGCAGTTCAACTACGACAATTACTTTCAGATCATGCCGGCCGGTCCCGAGCCCAAGGAAGACTGGTCGCGCGGCTTCATCCAGCTGGCAAAGAGCAAGCAGCTCCAGAGCATCGCCCTGGTCGGCGCCGATGCCGAATTCTCCAAGAATGCGGTCGCCGGCGCGCGCAGCAATGCCAAGGAGGCCGGCCTTGCAGATCGTCTACGACAAGTCCTATCCGCCGAGCACGACCGACTTCAGCCCGATCGTCCGCGCGCTCCAGGCGACCAGTCCCGACATCGTCTACGTCGGGTCCTATCCGCCGGATTCGGCCGGCATGGTGCGCGCGGCCCATGAGCTCGACCTCCAGACCAAGATGTTCGGCGGCGGCATGGTCGGCCTGCAGTACGCGAGCCTGATGACCAGCCTCGGGCCGCTGCTGAACGGCATCGTCAACTATGACTTCTGGGTGCCGGAGCCGACGCTCGACTTCCCGGGCATTCAGGAGTTCCTGGCCAAGTACCAGAAGCGCGCCGAGGGCCAGGGGGTCGATCCGCTCGGCTACTACCTGCCGCCGTTCGCCTACGGCTATCTGCAGGTCCTGGGCGATGCGATCACCGCGGTCGGCAGCCTCGACCAGCAGGCGCTCGGCGACTACATCCACAAGACGACCTTCCAGACCGTGATCGGCCCGGTCCAGTTCGGGGCGAACGGCGAGTGGGCCAAGTCGCGGACCTTGATGGTCCAGTACCAGAACATCACCGGCAACGATCTCGAGCAGTTCAAGCATCCGGGCAAGCGCGTCGTCCTCTATCCGGACGAGTGGGTGTCCGGCGAGTTCAAGTTCCCCTACACCGAGGCGAAGAAGGTCTAGCACGACAGGCGCCGCCGCCGCCGGGCCGGCCCGGGACGAACCGGGTGGATCTGTTCCTCAACGCGATCGTCTCGGGCCTGCTGCTCGGCGGCTTCTATGCCGCGGTGACCTTGGGCCTCTCGATCAGCTTCGGCCAGCTCGACATCGTCAACATCGCCCATCCGGCCTTCGTGATCGCCGGCTCTTACGTCACCTACATGGTCAACAGCGCCTTCGGCCTCGATCCGGTCCTGATCGGCCTGCTCTTTTCGCCCCTTTTTTTCCTCCTCGGCGCCGTCGTCTACCAGATTTACTACATAAGCTTCGAAAAGACCGGGCAGGAGGCGCTGAGCGGCCTCGTGTTCTTCTTTGGTCTGATGTTCATCATCGAGATCTCCTTGATCATGGTCTATGGCGTCGACTACCGGCTGGTGGCGGCGCCCTACATCGGCGTCAACTGGCGGCTCGGGCCGATCGATTTGCCGCTGCGCATGCTGGTGCCCTTCGTCACGGCGCTCGCCATGACGCTTGCGATCCACCTGTTCCTCGCCCTGACCTTCGCCGGCCGGGCGGTGCTCGCGGTCGCCCAGGACCGTCTGGCGCTGCGCCTGATGGGCGCCGACCCGGTCCGGGTGAAGCAATTGGCCTTCGGCCTCTCGATCGCGACCGCAGCCCTCGCGGGCTCGCTCCTGATCATCATCGGCCCGGTCGAGCCCTCGGTCGACCGGCTCTACATCGGCCGCGTGTTCGCGATCGTCGTGCTGGGCGGCATGGGCAGCATCGGCGGCACGCTCGTGGCGGCGCTGATCCTGGGCGTCGCGGAGAGCTTCGTTGCGACCTTCTGGGGGCCCTCCTGGGCGCCCGCCGTCTCGTTCGGCATTCTCCTGGTCACGCTCGCGCTCAGGCCGCAGGGCATCTTCGGCCGCTATTGATGCGCAGCCTCGTCTTCTGGTCGGCCTCGGCCCTGATCTTCGGCCTCGGCCTGGTCGCCACCAGGCTGCTCGAGAACGAGTTCTTCTTCTTCGCCGGCTACGCGATCCTGCAGGCCGTGGTCATGGCGGTCGCCTGGAACATCCTGGGCGGCTTCACGGGCTATGTGAACTTCGGCAGCGCCGGCTTCTTCGCGATCGGCGTCTACACCTCGGTCGCGCTCAACAAGGCGTTCGATCCGCCGCTCGTCGTCATGATGCTTGCGGCCGCCCTGATCGGCGGCCTGATCGGGCTCGGGACCGGCTATCTGACCCTGCGCCTGCGCGGGGTCTATTTCGCGATCGCGACGCTTGCCATGGCGATCGTGCTCGAGACGGTCGCCAACAACTGGGCCTACGTCGGTGGTGCTACCGGCGCCTACATCCTGACGCCCGAGAGCGTGCCGTTCTTCGACGACTACATCGAGTTCCTGTTCGCGCTGATGCTGCTGCTCGCCCTTGGCGCGGTCGGGGTCGCGCGCGCCCTCAAGCTCTCGCGGATCGGCCGCGGCCTCGCTGCCATCCGGGACGACGAGATCGCGGCCGAGTGCACGGGCGTGCCGACCCTGCGCCTGAAGCTGGTCTCGACCACGATCATGGGCGCCTTGATGGCGCTGGCCGGCGTGCCCTACCCCTTCTTCGTGACCTACGTCGACCCCGCGTCGGCCTTCGACCTCACGATCGCGGTCAACGCGATCGCGATGCCGATGATCGGGGGCACCGCGACCTGGTTCGGCCCGGTGGTGGGCGCCCTCCTGCTCGGCTCGACCCAGGAGATCGTCACGGTCACCGTCTCCTCGGCTGCGAACGTCTTGATCGTGGGCGTGCTGCTCGTGCTCTTCATCATGGCGGCCCCCCAGGGCATCGTCGGCCTGATCCAGGAGCGGCGCCGGAGGCGGGCGGGCCATGGCTGAGCCGATCCTCGAGATCTCGGGCCTCACCAAGCGGTTCGGCGGCTTCACAGCGCTGGACGCCGTGAGCCTGCATCTTCGCGAGCGCGAGCGTCTGGCCCTGATCGGCCCGAACGGCTCGGGCAAGACGACCTTGATCAACTGCATGTCGGGGGTACTGCCGTGCGACGGCGGCCGGGTCGTGTTCAGGCGCCGGGACGTGACCTTTCTGCCCGCGCACCGGCGGGTGCGGCTCGGCATGATGCGAAGCTTCCAGATCCCGCGCCCGTTCGCCAGCCTGCCGGTGGTCGAGAACCTCTACGTGCCGCTCGAGTTCGCCTCCGCGGCCGGCCGCCACGGCCGGGATCTGCGGGCCGAGGCGATGGCGGTCCTCGAGGTGGTAGGCCTGGCCGCCCGGGCGGACGCCCGGCCCGCCGATCTCACGCAGGTCGATCTGCGCAAGCTCGAGCTCGCCCGGGCGCTCGCCGCAAGGCCCGCTCTCCTGGTCGCCGACGAGGCGATGGCCGGCCTCTCGGGCGCCGAGGTCGACGAGATCCTGGACGTGCTCTTCGAGCTCAACCGGCAGGGCGTCGCGGTGATCATGATCGAGCACATCATGCGCGCGGTCATGCGCTTTGCCGAGCGCGTCGTCGTGCTCGATGCCGGCCAGAAGATCGCCGACGGCACGCCGGAGCAGGTGATCAGCGACCCCGCCGTCGAGAGGGCCTATCTTGGCGCATAGCCTCACCCTCAGCCACCTCGATGCCGGCTATGGCGCCGTGCGCGTGCTGCACGACGTCTCGATCCGGGTCGAAGACGGCGAGACGGTCGTGCTGCTGGGTGCCAACGGCAACGGCAAGAGCACGCTTTTAAAGTGCATCGCGGGGTTGGTGACGCCGGACGCGGGCGCCATCAGCCTCGAGGCGTCCGGGCAAAAAATCGAGCTGGCCGGGCGCCCGCCGGAGGCGATCGTGGGCGAGGGCGTGGCGCTGGTGCCCGAAGGCCGGCGCCTGTTCCCGGCGCTCTCGGTCGAGGAGAACCTGATGCTCGGCGCCTACCGGCAGGCCGCGCGCCGCCAGATCAGGGCCAACCTCGAGCTGGTTTACGACGTCTTTCCCATTCTCCAGGAGCGCAAGCGGCAGCCGGCAGGCTCGATGAGCGGCGGCGAGCAGCAGATGGTGGCGCTGGGGCGGGCCCTCATGTCGGCGCCGAAGCTGCTCCTGATCGACGAGCCCTCGGTCGGCCTGGCCCCGATCCTGGTCAGCCGCGTGATCGCCAAGATCTCCGAGCTCAAGGCGCGCACGGGCCTGACCCTGCTGATGGCCGAGCAGAACTTCAACCAGGCGATCAAGATCGCCGATCGCGCCTACGTCATGGTCCACGGCCGCATCGAGTTCGAGGGCGCCACGGCGGAGCTCCAGGACAACCCGATGATCAAGCGCTACTATCTCGGCGCCTGAGTTTGGTTGTCATATTTGACAAGCAAGCCACGATACAGCGTAGGATCACATGGGTGAAGGCCGCACTGCGCGACTTCGGCCGCTTCCCGGATCCTGTGCAGAGGCAGATGATCGCTGCGCTGCGTATGGCCGCCGGTGGCGAGAAAGCCGAGACCGCCAAGCCTTTGAAGGGCCTCGGTTCCGGCATTTTCGAGATCGCCCTCCGGCATCGGGGGAACGCCTATCGGACCGTCTACGGCGTGCAGATGGATAAAGATATCTGGGTGCTGCACGCGTTCGAGAAGAAGTCGACGACCGGGGTCAGAACGCCGAAACGCGAAATCGATCTGATCCGGGAGCGGATCAGGCGTGTAAAGGAGCAGCTAGGGTGAGCGCTGCAGAGCTGGAGATCGTCCGCGGAAGCGACAATCCCTTTCGGGACGCGGGATTACCGGACGCTGACACCGAGCTGATGAAGGCCGATCTGGCGACCGCGATCGTCCGCATCCTGCGACAACGTGATCTGACCGGCGCGCGCGCCGCCGCGCTGGCCGGAGCCACGGAGGCCGACATCTCTCGGATCCGCAGGGCATCGCTCGACCGCTTCACGATCGATCGCCTCGTGAAGAATCCTCAATCGGCTCGACCGCCAGATCGAGGTGGCGGTCACGATGCGCCCGCGCGAACGGCGAGAACGATCCGACACAGCATATCCATGAACCGGTCGCCCCTCAGCCCGGCCGCATCCAAAGGCCCCTTTACTCGCAGTCAGGCTGTTAAACGCCGCTGCCTTCATAGATGGCGGCGAGCGGGATCGGGGTGGGGACGGTGTGCAGGCGGAGTTCGGCTTCGCCGATCAGGTCCTCGACGATCCAGCGGGGGCACGTCGCGGCGCCAGGGGCGGACCCGGCGCTCCTCGCTCGAGACCAGCAGGATCTCCTCGACCGAGGGCAGCCGCGAATAGTCCTCGACCTTGCGGCCGCCGTCGTGGTCCGCCGTCGAGGGCGAGAGCACCTCGACGATCGGGACGGGATCGACCGGGTACGTGCGGCCACGCTCCGGCGGGGCACAGGTTACGAGCAGGTCGGCCTGGTAATAGGTGGCGTTCCCGATGCAGGGAGGTACGACGCCGGCGCGGATCAAGGACGCGGCAGGGTCGGGGGACGCCGCGGTGTACATATCGCGCGCGAGATTCGCGATGATCGTGCCGTGACGCTTCGGCGTTGCAGCGCCGATGCCTCGACGATTTTGCCGTCGACCAGCTCGTAGCGGCGGTCGGTGCCATCATCCCAGGCGAGAAAGCTCCTCGACCGTCCAGCGCTTCTCGGCAGGCTCCGCCATTCCCGCCTCGCCTTTTATGACCAAGCTGTGCCGTCGCCGCTGCCGACGGGTCACCAGCGGTCACGCCGAGATGCGTGGCGGTCGGTTGCGCGGCTCGATGCGGCGCCGCCGATTGCCGCTGAGCGCCCGCAGCCCTACGGCTTGCCGAAGGTCGCGATGCGGTCGATGCGGCAGATGAACAGCACCCGTTTCTCGTCGATCGCCGGGTCGCGCAGGGCGTAGGGTGGGGGATTGCCGGTGTACTTCGTCCAGATCCGGTCGAGCTGGCTGGTGACGTAGTCGCCGCCCGCCTCCCACTCCCGCATCTCCTTCTCCACCGTGCACTTGATCTGCATCCAGTGGTAGGGGTTGTCGGGATTGACCAGCAGGCAGGTGAGCCGCGGGTGCTTGCGGATCCATGCGCATTTCGGCCGGTGGGAGGCGGTGTTCACCAGCACCTTGTCGTCCTCGTAGTCGAACCACATCGGCGTCAGGCTGGGCCGGCCGTCGGGCCCGGTCAGGCCGAGGATCATGGTGACCGGACGGTCCATCAGCTGCCGGTAGACCGGGTCGAGATCGCTGAAGCCGCTGGCTTGCCGGCGCTCGCCGACGTCGAACTGACCCTCCTGCAGGCCGTCCGCGACATGGCGGAAGTTCGCCACGGTGAATCCCTGCGCCATTGCTTGCTCCCTGATCAGGCGTCCAAAGCTTTTGCGGCCGGCTCCGCCGGCATGGCCTCGCCATGCACGGGGTCGGCCGCCGGTCACGCGACAGCCTATCACGGATGCCGTGTGCTCGGGGAGCACCGCGGTGGTTGCTCAGGCGGCGGGCGGTGCTAGGCTCGGAGGCGGCATCGCCGGGCGGGACTCCGCGATGGCGCGAAGCGAGGCAGAGGGAGGCAAGGCATGCGCAAGATCGTCGATACGATTCTGCCGACCACGATGGTCGGCTCCTACCCGCGGCCGCACTGGTTCAACTACCAGCTGCTCGGGCGCGATCCCCGGGTCGCGTTCAAGCACGAGCCGCACGAGGAGGCCTATGCCGATGCCACCCGGGTGATCATCCAGGACCAGGAGGAGGCCGGGCTCGACATCGTCTGCGACGGCCAGATGTATTTCGATGACTACATCGGCTCGATCGGCTCGTTCTGCTGGTACATGTACGAGCGGATTCCGGGCTTCGACCCCGCCAAGGAGGAGCACCCGGCCGCGGTCGATGCCGCCACCATGACCAAGGAGATCATGCTGCTCTCGGACTGGGGCGGCGTCGTCAACAGCGGCCCGGTCGAGGGCAAGGCGGCGCTGCGGCTCGTCGACTTCTACAAGCTCGCCCGGCGCCACGCGACCCGGCCGCTCAAGGTCTCGGTCGGCGCCGGCCCGGTCAACCTCGCCTGGCACGTCTACTTCAAGCACTACAAAGACCCGCGCGAGTTGTCCTACGCGCTGGCGCCGCTCTTCAATGAGGAGATGAAGGCGCTCGCCACGGCCGGCGCCAATTTCCTCCAGTACGAGGACCTCGGCGCCTGGCTGCCGCTGTTCACCAAGAACACCGACGACTTCAAGTGGATCGGCGACGTCGTCGCCAAATGCATCGAGGGCGTCGATGCCAAGATCGCCTGGCACTTCTGCTACGGCAACGCCTGGGGCAACCGCCTGTCCGGGCTGTTCCCGGCGGGCTACGAAGCGGTTCTGCCGTACTTCTACGACCTGCCGATCGACCAGTTCGTGCTCGACTTCGCCAACCGCGACATGGTCGACATCGCAGCGCTCAAGGACCTGCCCAAGGACAAGGAGGTCGCGATCGGCGTGATCGACGTGCGCACCAGCATGATCGAGACGCCCGACGAGGTCGCGGGCCGGATCCGCAAGGTGATCGAGGTGGTGCCGCCCGAGCGGGTCTATCTCACGACCGACTGCGGCATGAAGCCGCTTGCCCGGATCGTCGCGCGCATGAAGCTGAAGGCATTGGCGGACGGTGCCCAGATCGTGCGCAAGGAGATCGGCCACGCCTGACCGCAAGGGGGCCGGCAGCGCCGCTCCCCTCACTGGGTCGGCGCCGCTTCCACGCCGGGCCGGCAGGCGTCCGGGCGCGCTTTCGGGCCGCGCAGTGCGAGCGGCACCTTGCAGTTGTTGACCCGCTGCTCGTCGCTCGCCTTGTTCACGAGCCGCTCCTTGGCAGTCCGGGCCGGCGGCGCCTGGACTCCGTCCGCCACGCGCGGCCCGGGCAAGTGAGCCGCCGTCGAAGCGATTTCCACGGGCAGCGCGGGCGTCATCATCGTCAGGACCGCCGCGACCAGGACCGGTATCATCCTCGGATCTCCCAGGAGTTCGGACGCATCGTCTCTACTGCGGCCGGGGCAGCGCGCGCGTCCACCCGAAACTTGCGCCCAAAGCTGCCCGGCTGCCGGCATGTGGCCCGCGCGAGCCGCCCATGCTCACTTGATCGCGAGCGGGTTGATCGGCGAGCCGGTGCCGTGGGTGATGTTGAGCGGCGGTGCGGTGAAGAAGAACTCATAGATACGGTCGGCGGCGCAGTCGGCGGCGAGGTCCTTGAGGAAAAACATCTCGCCGTGGACCACGCCCATCGCCGGGATCGTCACCCAGTGCAGGGGCTGGCCGAGGCCGTCCGCTTCGTTGGGGCGGACCTCGATGCCCCAGGTGTCGCTGCAGATCGCGGCGATCTCCTTGTCGAACATCCATTCGCAGGTCTCGAAGGCGAGGCCGGGCGCGTCGCCGCCGGCGTAGCGGCCCCAGTCGCCCTTGGCGAGACGGTCCTCCATCTGGCCTGTGCGCACGATCAGAAAATCGCCGCGGCGGACGTCGACGCGCGCGGCCGCGGCGGTCCGCTCGAGGTCGTCCACGGTGATCGGGTAGCCGTCCTCGAGGAACGGAGCGCCCTTGGCGCGCGCGACGTCGAGCAGGACGCCGCGGCCGACCATCTTGCCGATCGCGTGCTCGATGCCGCATCTGGGCGCGCCGCGGCAGTCGACCAGGCCGGCGTCGTAGCCGTTCCACATCTTGTCCATAAGGAAGATGTGGGCGAGCGCGTCCCACTGGGTCGCGCATTGGGTCGGCAGGTTGATCGCATCGTCGGCATAGCGCAGGCCCGGGACCTCGTCGTGCTTGCCGGCGATGGCGTCGGTGCCGGTCGCGAGCATGGTGTGGATCGGGTTCCAGCGGCCGCCCCAGAGGCCCGCCTGCGGCCCGTTCTGGTCGAGCGGCAGGCCGAGCGGGAAGACCTGGCCGCGCCGGACCAGCCGCGCGGCGCCCACGATGTCCTCGGGCGTGACGAAGTTGAGCGCCCCCAGCTCATCGTCCGGCCCCCAGCGGCCCCAGTTCTTGAGCCGCTCGGCGGTCTCGAGCACGTCGTGCCGACTGTAGCGCTTGGCCATCGTCATGCTCCCCTGCTGGGCGCGCCGGCTCCCGAGCCCGGCAGTTTCTGCCTCGCCACCGTCGCCCTCGACCTAGAGGTGCCTCGTCACTTCGTGACCTTCGTCACCCCGCCAACCGGTCGCCTCGTCAGCCCGTACCCTGAAACCAAGGCTTCGCTCGTCCCGATCGGACGGAAACGATGCGGTGCGGTTAACCATTCGTCAACCATCGGCCCCTATCCGTCGTCTCCTGGTCCATGCGATCCTGGGACTCCGTTCGCCCGCCGCGAAGCCGAGACCTGGACTCCCGGGGTCGCCTGGACCGCCCTAAGGAATAGTTCACCATTCCAAAGATTAACTTGCGCTTAAGAGGCGGCATCCGCGGGATGCCTGGCGGAACCGCCATCCTGCCAATCCAAGCAACCGACACCGCCATTGGCGACATGTTGAGGCCGGCTTACGATGGGAGCATCGGAATTTTCGGCAGGAAAGATTAATGCGCAGCCCAACCGTCGTCCTCGCCGCGACTTCGCATGCTGCCGCCGATGCCGAAGCTGCCACTGTCCTTGAAGACCGCGGCAGTATGGAAGGCGCCTTCGATCGGAAGCTCGATGCGCCGTTCTGGCTCGATACGAGTGACCCGCAGCGCATGGCCGCCGTGATGCAGGTCGCCTCGCGGCCCACGCAAGACAATTGCGCCACGGTCTCGGCGACTGGCGCCACAGCCTCGTTCTGACGGAGAAGGGCAATTTCTGGGCCAAGGCCGCCCCTCGCGTCGTCGCCGACGGCATCACGGCCGGAGCCCGCGTCGACGACGCGATCGCTCGGGTCAAGCAGATTCTCAGCGAATAGCCGCCAGCGTCTGGGGGCCATGTCGACAAACACCGATCACGCTTGATGCAGGCTCTCGTCTTCTTGCCAGCTGTCGGTCCGGGGGTGTCATGCTATACGCGATATGACCCACCCACGCGAATATGACCCATGCAGGCCAAGGCCAAACTGAATGCGAATGGCCGGGTCGTGATCCCGGCCGCGGTGCGCAGGGCGCTCGACCTCCGGCCGGGGGACGAACTGATCATGCGCGTCGAGGACGGTGAGCTGCGCCTGTCGACGCGGCGTCAGGCGCTCGCCCGCGCCCGTCGGATGATCCGCCGCTACATTCCAGGCGACGAGGATCTCACCCAGAGCCTGATCGACGACCGCCGCAAGGAGGCCGGCCGTGAGTGAGATCGTGCTCGACGCCTCGGCGTTGATGGCGGTGCTGCGCGAGGAGCCGGGCGCGGCAGCGGTCGAGGCGGTCATCGACGACGCCGCGGTCAGCGCGGTCAACCTGTCGGAGGTCCAGGCAAAGCTGGTCGAGCGCGGCACGCCCGCCGAGATCGCCTGGTCCTGGCTCGTCGACCTCGATCTCGACGTGGTCGATTTCGACGCGCTGCAGGCCAAGGTCGCGGGCGATCTCGGGGTCCTCACCCGCGCCCACGGCCTCTCACTCGGCGACCGCGCCTGCCTTGCCCTCGCCCAGGTCCGAAGCCTCCCCGTGATGACCGCCGATCGCGCCTGGGCCGGCCTGGAGGTCGGGATCGAGATCCGAGCCGTCCGCTGATCGTGGATGGCACCGTTCCCGCAGCCCGCTGCGCCATGTCCAGGTCGGCCCGGACCAGCGCTGCCGGAGGTCGCTCAAGGAACCTCATCCAAGCTCGGCGCGGACGATCGCAGCCCCCCGGGCGAGGGCCTGCAGCTTGCCGAAGGCGGTCGCCCGCGGCAGGTATTTCATGCCGCAGTCGGGGGCGGCGATCAGCCGCTCGGCCGGCACGTGCTCCAGACCCGCCCGAATGCGGCCCGCGACCTGTTCGGCGCTCTCGATCGCCGGATCGCCGAGGTCGAGGACGCCAAGGATGATGGTCTGGCGCGTGATCGCCCGCAGCACGCCGAGATCGAGCTTGGGCTGCGCGGCCTCGATCGAGATCTGGTCGGCAGCAGCGTCGGCGAGCGGCTCGAGGAAGGCGTAGCGTCCCCGGCTCTTGTCCTTGACCAGTTGGGCGTAGCCGAAGCAGAGGTGGATCGCGGTCGGTCCCGGCACGCCTTCGAGCGCGCGCTCGATCGCCTTGAGCGCATAGCGGCCGGCGGCATCGGGCGCGGTCTCGAGCCAGGGCTCGTCGAGCTGGACGACATCGGCGCCCGCCTGCTTGACGTCCATGGCCTCGGCGTTGACCGCCGCGGCGAAGTCCATCGCGAGCTCCTCCTCGTCGGCGTAGAACTCGTTCTGCGCCTGGCGCGCCATCGTGAAGGGGCCGGGCAGGGTGACCTTGATCGTCCGCAGGGTGTTGGCGCGCAGGAACCGCACGGCCTCGACCTCGACGGCGCGGGTCCGGCGGATCCGGCCGGTGATCCGCGGCACCTTGACGGGCTGACCGGCGCGCCCGGTGATGGTCGCCGGGTTCGCGAGATCGACCCCCTCGAGCGCGGTCGCGAAGTGGTTGGAGTAGCTCTCGCGGCGCATCTCGCCGTCGGTCACGATGTCGATGCCGGCGCGCTCCATCTCGCGGATCGCGAGCAGGCTCGCATCATCCTGCGCCTGCTCGAGCCAGGCTTCCGCCACCCGCCAGATCTCCGGCACGCGCACCCGCGGCACGATCGTTTGCAGCCGCTCGCGGTCGATCAGCCAGTCCGGCTGCGGATAGCTGCCGACGACAGTGGTCGGCAGCAGGTGCTCCGCCATCAGGCGGCCTGGAACCCCGTGCCCCCGGCCGATGCCTCGCCGGCCGGCGCCAGGCGGAAATCGTACTCGGCGGTGTAGAAGGGCACGTCCATACCGCTCGCCGGTCGGCGCGAGCCCCGGGGCATGGCGCTCGAAGTCGACGATCAGCGATTCCTTGACCGCGAACACCGCGTCCGAATCGAGATAGGGCGCGCCGTTGACGAACAGGTGGGTCGCGACCGTCTCGTAGCCGGGCGCCGAGACGATCATGTGGATGTGGCCCGGGCGGTAGGGATGGCGGCCCATCTTGTCCAGCATGCGGCCGACCGGGCCATCGGTCGGCACCGGGTAGTAGGTCGGCCGGATCGAGCGGAACCAGTAGCGCCCCTGCGCGTCGGTCCGGAACTTGCCGCGGCAGAGCATCTCCGTCTGGTCCGGGATCTGCATGTCGTAGGTGCCCTCGCCGTCGCCCGACCAGACGTCGAGGAGGCCGCCCGCGATCGGCTTGCCGTCCATGGTCAGCATCCGCCCGGAATAGAAGGTCGGCTCGCCCGCGACCCCGTTCGCGATGTCGGCGCCGAGCGGCAATTCCGGCGCGCCTTCCTGATAGAACGGCCCGAGCACGGTCGGCTCGACCGCCCCGGTGGGCAAGGGGTGGTTGATCGCATCGACCAGGATCGAGACGCCGAGCGTGTCCGAGAGCAGGATGAACTCCTGGCGCCTGTCGGTGCACGCCTGGCCCGTCTCGGTCAGGAACCGGATCGCGCTCATCCACTCGGTCTCGCTCAGCTCGACGTCGCGCACGAAAGCGTGCAGATGCGAGATCAGCGAGGTCATGACCCTCTTGAAGCGCGGGTCCTCGCAATCGGCCAGCCGCTCGATCACGGCATCCGTGAGGGTGGCTTTGCTGAACTGCCGCATGATGCCTCTCCCCGCCGGGACCGGCCGCCCCGGCCTCGTTGGATCAGGGCGCAACTATAGCGGGCCTCCGATCGGAGGCCAAACCCTACCTCGCCCAGGGCCCGCGGGCCGGGGCGCTGGCGCCAGCGACCCGGTTTCAAGATCCGCGATCCGGGCCTATGTTGGCGGGGCGCCGGCGCGCGCGGGATCCGTGCCAAGGACGAGCCCTTGGCGCCGGGGGCTGGAGAATTGCCATGACGGCGGCAAGGGCGGCATGAGTGCTGCGGCGATCGCGGGCCAGGATCTGCGCGAGCTCCGGCACGCGCTCGGCCGCTTCGCGACCGGCATCACCGTGGTCACCACCCTGACGCCTGCGAACAAGCGCGAGGGCCTGACCGCCAACTCCTTTGCGGCCCTCTCGCTCGAGCCGCCGCTCGTGCTCTGGAGCCTGAACCAGCGGGCCAAGTCGCGCCCGAGCTTCGAACAGAGCCCGCACTTCGCCATCAACGTGCTGGCCGCCCACCAGCGCCACATCTCGAACCACTTCGCCAACCCCCAGGCGGACAAATTCGCAAACCTCGCCTGGCAGCAGGGCCTGGGCGGCTGCCCGATCCTGCCGGACTGCCTGGCCGTCTTCGAATGCCGCCTCGAGCGCACGATCGCGGGCGGCGACCACCTGCTGCTCATCGGCCGCATCGAGCGCTTCCGCTGGCGCGCGGGCGACCCTTTGGTCTTCAGCTGCGGCCAGTACTGCCTGGCAGCGACCCTCCCGGACGACCTCGAAGGCGAGCCTTCCCCTTCCGATTTTTCCGACCTTCTGCTCTGAGCCTCGCCCCAGCCGCCAGCCCAAAGTTGGGAAAAAATGAACCTCGGCTTCTTCACGATGCCCATCCATCCGCCCGGGCGCAATCTCGCGGAAACCCTCGAGGAGGACCGGGCGCTGGTCCTGCTCGCGGACGAGCTGGGCCTGACCGAGGGCTATATCGGCGAGCACATCACCGATGCCGCCGAGAACATCACCTCCGCGCTGATCTTCATCGCCTGGCTCCTGCGCGAGACACGGAACATCAAGCTCGGCACCGGCACGGTCAACCTGCCCAACCACCACCCGGCCATGGTCGCGGCCGAGGTCGCGATGGTCGACCACATGGCGAAGGGCCGCTTCCTCTTCGGCATCAGCCCGGGCGGCCTGCTCTCGGACGCCGAGGTCTTCGGCAACCTGGACAAGGACCGCACGGCCATGTTCGTCGAGGCGATCGACCAGATCCTGAGCCTCTGGCGGGGCGAGCCGCCCTACGAGCTTTCCGGCCGCTTCTGGACGCTCTCGACCGGCCGCACCCAGATCCCCGAGCTCGGCCAGGGCCGGATCGCAAGGCCCTGGCAGCAGCCGCACCCGCCGATCCTGGTGACCGCGGTTGCGCCCTACTCCAAGGGCGTGGCCGCCGCAGCCCTCCGCGGCTGGGACCCGATCTCGGCCAACTTCCTCCAGCCCCAATGGGTCAAGACCCACTGGCCGAACTACGTCCAGGGCTGCGAGAAGGCCGGCCGCAAGGCCGATCCCGCGAACTGGCGGGTCGCCAAAAGCATCTTCGTCGCCGACGACGCCGCAACCGCGCGGCGCTACGCGACCGACCCCGCCGGCCCCTATTTTTTCTACTACCATTCCCTTTTCACGAAGCTCAGCCGCGGCGGCCGCACCAACCTCTTCAAGACCGACCCCGCCCAGCCTGATTCCTCACTTAGCGTCGAAAAAATCGTGGACCAGCTCGTGATCCATGGCACCCCCGACGCGGTGACCGACCAGATCCTCGCATTCCGCGAACAGATCGGCGACTTCGGCACCCTCCTCTACGCCGGCCACGACTGGCAGGACCAAAAGCTCGCCCGCCGCTCGCTCGAGCTCATGGCCGAAAAGGTCATGCCCGCGGTCAACAAGGCGATTTCTCCCCAGTCCGCGGTGGCATGAGTGGCCCCCGCCTCGATCGCCGGCAGGGTCGAGATCGAAGGCTCGCGCCCCCGCGCGCTTCCTTACTGGCAGACCGGCACGCCGTAGTCGCGGAACACCGCGTCGACCGTCACCACGGTGAAGCCGCCTGCGATCGCCTGGGCGATGATCAGCCGGTCCCACGGATCGCGATGCGGGCCGGGCAGCCGGCCGGCCGCGATCGCATGATCCAGCGTGAGCGGTTCGCTTCGAACGCGGGCATCACGCATTGCTCGCGGCAAGTCCTCCGGAATTTCGCCAGGAAGCTTGCCGAGCCGCTGCTTGTACGCGATCTCGTAGCCGCTGACGACGCTCGCCCGGACGTCGTTGCGGGGCTCGGCAATCGCGTCGCGCGCCGCGCGCGAGAGCCTCGGGCTGTCGATGATCCACCAGATCAGAGCGTGGGTGTCGAGCAGCAGCTTCATTTCGAGCGCGGCAGGGTGATGCCGAACTCGTCGGCATCCGCCCCTTCGGCGGCGCGCAGATCTTCCTCGTCCATCGGCTCGAGGAACAGATCGTCGGGAATCTGCCAGTGACGACGCACGCCCGGCTGCCGGGGCGTCTGCTCCTCGAGCGGCATCAGCCTCGCGACCGGCCGCCCGGCCCGGCTGAGGATGATCTCCTCACCGGCAGCGGCCCGATCGATCAGGGCGGACAGCCGCGCCTTGGCTTCGGCGACGTTCACGGATCGGGTCATCGGCGCAGCCTTGGTCATCCGAGTTGACCATATGCCACCGGCGCCGCCCGTCAAGAGCGGACGAGACCGGCGCCGCCGCCGGCGGTCAGCTTCCCCCCTTCACCCGCCGCACGCTCGCCTCGATCTCCGGCAGCCGCGCCCGCGCGCGCGCCATCTGGCAGTCCGTCTGCACGCCCATCATCACGTCCGCCTTCGGCCCGAACGCGACCTCGATCCTGAGCGCCATCTCCGGCGACAGGTCGCTCCGCTCGTTCAAAAACGCCGACAACGCCTGCCGGGTCACCCCCAGCGCCGCGGCCGCCGCAGTCACGCTGAGCCCGAGCGGCCGGATCACCTCCTCGCGGATGATCTCGCCTGGATGCGGCGGGTTCTTCATCGGTCCGACCCCGCCGGCCCCCCGCTAAGCCGCCGGTCGCGTGCTCATACCGCCTGCCAATGGAGGACCTCGCGCTTCTGCCAGAGCCGTGCTCTCGGGACCCGGGAAACTCCGGCGTCCCGCCCGCCGACCTGGTCCAGCCGCGGCCAGGACCGGGTCCTCTCGTCCCGACAGTCCGCCACCTCAACCACACGTGTCGAGAGATACGGGAAAGTCTTTCTCGCTGAGCGCCTTTGCTGATCTCCCGGTACGGTGTGCGCCGTCGGAAGCTGAGCTTGTTCAAGTTCCAAAGCGGGACGTCTCGATGTTCTTAACGAAGCGCAGGAAGGCGCTGATGGCGTCAAAGATGAAATCGCGCCTCTGCTTGGTCAATCAAGTCGTTGTCGTGGGCGAATGAACGGTTATTCCGGATGTCATTGAATTGGTCGAAGACGCTAATTGCGCTCTTAACAATCCGCTGTGTGATTTCGCGAAGATCGCGCTCGGCTCCGAGTGCCTTTACATATTTGCCAACTCGGCTCTGTAGCGGGTCGCTGCGATCCCAGACAATGCCGCGCTCATTGAGGAGGTGAGCAAACTTCTTCATGCAGTAGGTATGCAGACGGTCAAGAGCCGCTGCCGGCTTGTTGGCGGCGACGTCGCGCTCGATCGCGGCGATCAGTTCTTCTAGCGTTTCGTCGCGCTTAAATCGATCGAGGGCGTCAGTGCGAGGGGCCGCGCCGCCGCCTTCGATCCGAAAAACAAGATCAAAGAAACGCGTCTTCAAAAAATCCGTTTCACCGGACGCGGTCTGGTAATGCTGCAGACTTTCGCGGTATTGCCAGAGAACACGCGCCACTTTCGCGACGGTATATTCGTCCTCTATCTGGATAAGGGCTCTTAGATGCTTCGCCTTTGAAGTACCATTGAAGCGATACTTCTCCTGATAAATGTCAATTCCGAACTCGCCATCGAAGAACTCCGCCATGGTACGATCGGAGAAATTCAGAACGTAGCCGTTATGCATGTCGAAGGCGTCATCAAAGATACGCATGTCAGAGGGTTTCAGCGCAACCATGCGTCTCCTCCTGCCTGAAACGGCGGCCGACTATTCCCCCAGCAAATCCGCCCAGCCGTCGCCTCATTTGCCGTCCCGGTCCGAGATGGCGTCGATGAAGGCCTGATCCTCGTCCTCATGCTGGCTCTGGGCGACCGCGAGCGACTGCCGGTGCGCCTCGGCCTCGAAGGCCGGCGAGCGGACGTCCGGGACCCAGATCTGGATCGGTCGCAGGCCCTGCCGGCGCAACCGTTCACGGTGCGCTCGGACCTTGTCTCGCGAGGGTCGGGTCGAGGTTGCCATGTCCGCCTCCGGCGGGGCTGCATGTAACTCGCCGCGGGTCAGTTGTCCAGATCTGAGCGACGGCTTGGACGGCACAGTCCTCGGGGCTCCGTGGTCGAGGCCGTTGTTGGGATTACTTGGATCAGAAACTGCCGCCGCCGCTCGCCGGCAACGCCGGCGCGGTGGTCAGTCCGGCAGGGGGATGAATTCGGGGTCGTCGGGGACCGGGGTGAAGGCGCCGGTCTTCCAGGCGAGCTTGGCCTGCTCGATCCGGTCCTGGGAGCTGGAGACGAAGTTCCACCAGATGTAGCGCGGGCCGTCCATCGGCTCGCCGCCCAACAGCATGAGCCGCGCGGGCGTGCGCGCCGTGATCGTGATGCGGTCGCCCGGACGGAATACCAGGAGCTGCATCGCCTCGAACGCGTCGCCCGCGATCTCGACCGTGCCGGAGACGATGTAGACGCCGCGCTCCTCGTGGCCGGCATCGAGCGGCAGGCGGGCGCCGGCGGCGAGCTCCGCGTCGGCGTAGAACATCTCCGAGAAGGTGCGGACGGGCGACCTGCGGCCGTAGAGGGAGCCCAGGATCAGGCGGACCGTCGCCCCCTGGTCGTCCACCACCGGCAGATCCGCCGTGCCGTGGTGGACGAAGGAGGCTTCCGTCTCCTCATGCGGCTTGGGCAGGGCGACCCAGGTCTGGATGCCGAAGAGCTTGGCGCCTTTGGCGCGCGCCTTTGCGCCCGAGCGTTCGGAATGGGCGATGCCGCGGCCGGCGGTCATCCAGTTGACCTCGCCCGGGCGGATCGGCTGCAGGGTGCCCAGGCTGTCGCGATGGATGATCTCGCCGGCCAGGAGATAGGTCACGGTCGCGAGCCCGATGTGCGGGTGCGGGCGCACGTCGATGCCCTGGCCGAGCAGGAACTCGGCCGGCCCCATCTGGTCGAAGAAGATGAAGGGCCCGACCATCTGGCGGCGCGAGGACGGCAGCGCGCGGCGGACCTCGAAGCCGCCGAGATCGCGCGCCCGCGGCACGATCACGGTCTCGATCGGGCTCACTTCCGCCTCGAGCTGCTCGCACTTGGGGTCGATCGCCGCCTGCCAGCTCATCGTTGCTCTCCCCTCCCGGGCTGCGGTCGAAACAATGGTGCAGGCGACCGGGCGCGGCAAGACCGGGGCGCCTTAAGCTTCGTCCTCGCGCCAGCGCCGCGGCAGGTCGTTGTCGATCTCGAACAGGTCGAGGACCCGCCCGATCGCGTGGTCGACCAGCTCCTCGACCGACTTGGGGCGGATGTAGAAGGCCGGCACCGGGGGTGCGATCACGGCGCCCATGCGGGCGAGCTTGAGCAGGCTCTCGAGGTGGCCCGCGTGCAAGGGCGTCTCGCGCAGCATCAGGACGAGTTTTCGTTGTTCCTTGAGGACCACGTCCGCCGCGCGGGAGATCGCGGTGTGGGTCGTGCCGTTCGCGATGTCCGACATGGTGCGCACCGAGCAGGGAGCGATCACCATGCCGCGGGTCCGAAACGAGCCCGAGGCGATCCGGCCGCCGATGTCGCTCTCGGCATAGACGTGGTCGGCCAGCGCCTTGACCTCGGCGGGCTTGAGGTCGAGCTCGGCAGCGAGCGTGCGCTCGGCGGCCTTGGTCATGCAGAGGTGGCTCTCGAGGCCGAGCCTGCGGCAGGCCTCCAGCAGGCGCAGGCCATAGATGGCGCCGGAAGCACCGGTGATGCCGACGATCAGACGCCGGCGCCAGTCCGGCTCGGCCGGGTGCCTGCTCATGCGCCGCCTTCGAGCTCGTAGTCCTCGAGCGCCACCTCCTTGTAGGCGGCGCGGTCGTGCTCGGAGGTGTAGGGAAACGGCCGCGTGCAGTCGAAGCCGATCTTGGCGCCGAGATAATCGGGAAAGCTCGGGTTGAGGCCGTGGCCGAAGCAGGCGGGGACCGTGATCACGCCGGTCAAGGGGTCGAGCCGGGTGGTCATCGCCCACTCGACGTCCATGGGATTGCGGATGTCGACGTCGTCGTCGACCACGGTCACCATCTTGAGCGGCGGGAAGGCAGCGAAGGTCGCCATGATCGCCTGCTTGGACCAGCCGGCGCGGAGCGGCCGCATGGCCACGATGCAGTGATAGAAGCCGCAGCCGCCGTGGCTGAAGTAGACGTCCTTGACGCCCGGCACCTGGCGCTGGACCAGGGCCAAGACGTTCGCCTCGCCGAGCAGGCCCACCGAGTTCCAGACCTCGACGCCCGAGAGGATGGTCTGGAAGACCGGCCGCTCGCGGTGGTGGACCGCCCTGACGTGGACCACCGGCCGCGGCGCGCGCCTGGCGTAAAAGCCCGTGACCTCGGCGAACGGGCCCTCGGGTGCGACCTCGCCCGGCACCATCTCGCATTCGAGCGCGTACATGGCGTTCGCGATCAGCTCGACCGCGGAGGTCTTGCCCGCCACGAGCTCGAGCGGCGAGCCCTGGAACTCGCTCGCGATGCCGAGCTCGTCGGTGTCGATGGGCGCGGCCTCGGACGGCGTCGCCGCCGCGAAATGGACGCCCGGCCCGACGCCCACGTTGAGCGTGAAAGGCAGCGTCTCGCCGCGCTTTGCCGCCTTGTCGAGATAGGCCTCGAGATGGCGTCCGGCGTCGATGTTGATCGTCATGGTGTCCGGGCCCGTCACCAGGAAGCGCTGGATCGAGGCGTTGCGCACGCCGCTCTCGGGGTCCTTGGCGACCACCACGGCGGCATCGAAGTAGGGCCCGCCATCCAGGAGGGCATGGGTCGGAATCGGCAGCTTCCCGAGATCGACCCGGTTGTCGGTGACTTCCGTCACCGGGCCGCGGTCCTTGACCACCGGCGGCATAGGCTGCTGCTGCCAGCGCTTGATGCAGCCCGAGACGAAGCCCGGCAGCTGCTTCTCGGGCTGCCCCAGAAGGTCCGCCAGCAGCGCGCGCGACCAGTAGAGCCCGGTGAACACCGGCGCATCATGGCCTTTGACCTTCTCGAACAGCACCGCCGCCGGTCGGCCCTCGAGCCTGGCGGCAACGCCGGCCAGATCGTGCACCGGATCGACCTCGGATTTGACCTTGATGAGGCGTCCGCGCTCGTCGAGGCGCTCGATGATCTTGCCAAGGTCGCCCAGCAGCTCGTTCGCCATCGCCTTTCCCACAAACCAGCGAGCCCCCCGTGATCCGGCAGCTAGCGCGCGACGCCTACCAGCCGCTGCAACCGCTCCCGGTCGCCGGCGAGCGCGGCGCTCGGGCCATCGTACACGATCTGGCCGCGATCCATCACGATCGATCGCGCGGCGAACGCGAGCGCCAGCTCGGCTCGCTGCTCGACCAGGACGATCGTCATGCCCTGGTCGCGGCCCAGCTCCTTGATCGTTTCGGCCAGCTGCTCGACCACGATCGGGGCGAGCCCCTCGGTCGGCTCGTCCATCAGGAGCAGGCTCGGATTGCCGACCAGCGCGCGGGCGATCGCCAGCATCTGCTGCTCGCCGCCCGAGAGAGCATCGCCCCGGTGCCGGCGGCGTTCTGCGAGGCCCGGGAAGGTCGCGAATGCCCGCTCGACCGTCCAGGGGCCGGGCCGGGCGGCGATCTGCAGATGCTCGCGCACCGTGAGCGAGGGGAAGATCTCGCGCTCCTGCGGGACGTAGCCGAGCCCGGCGCGCGCGCGCCGCCAGGGGGGCCAGCGGACGATCTGCCGCGAGGCAAAGCGGATGGCGCCCGCGCGCACGCGCGTGTGGCCCATGATGGTATCGATCAGGGTCGTCTTGCCGACCCCGTTGCGGCCCAGCACGCTGACGGATTGGCCGGCGTCGAGTGCGAGATCGAGCCCCTCGAGGACGATCGTGTCGCCATGGCCGGCCGTCAGACCCTGCAGCTCGAGCGCCCGCGCCGGCTCAGCCATGGCGGCGCTTGCCCAGATAGACCTCGCGCACCCGCTCGTCGGCTGCAATGTCGGCGGGCGCGCCCTCGGTCAGGATGGCGCCCTCGGCCATGACCGTGATCCGTCTCGCGAACCGGAAGACGAGGTCCATGTCGTGCTCGACGATCAGGACCGCGATGTCCGCGGGCAGAGCCTCGATCGCATCGAGGATGAGGTGGCTCTCGGCCTCGGACACGCCGGCCGCCGGCTCGTCGAGGAGCAGAACCTTGGGCCTTGCCGCCAGCGCCAGCGCGATCTCGACCAGCCGCTGGCGCCCGTAGGGCAGGGTCGCGATCGGGGCCTGCGCCTGGTCCACGAGGCCGAACGTCTCCAGCAGCGCGAACGCCTCGTCGAGCAGCGGGGCGTCGGCGCCGAGCGGCCGCCACCAGCGCCGGCTCGACCCGCGGCGCTCGCCGATCGCCAGCAGAACATGATCTATGACCGGAAGAGTTCGAAATAACTGATTGATTTGAAACGTTCTGGCGAGACCAAGCCTCACCCGATCGGGTGCCGGCAGGTCGGTCACGTCACTGCGCGTCGAGCCGGACCCGGCCGGCGCTCGGCGCCAGCGCGCCGCTGACCAGGTTGATGAGCGTGGTCTTGCCGGCGCCGTTCGGCCCGATCAGGGCCTGGCGGCTGCCGCGCTCGAGCTTCAGGTCGACGTTGGCGGTGACGGCAAGGCCGCCGAAGCTCTTGCAGAGCGCCCGGGTCTCGAGCGCGGGCGCGGCTTCAGGGACGACGCCCACGGCTCCGGCCATCATCGGCCGCCCCGCCAGCGCGCGAGCCCGAGGTCGAGCAGCCCGAGCATGCCCCCCCGCCAGAACAGCACCGCCAGCACGAGGACCAGGCCGACCCCGAACTGCCAGAATTCGGGACTGAGCTTGGCCAGCTGATCCTCGAGGAGATAGTAGGCGGTGCCGCCGACGAAGGCGCCATAGAGCCGCCCGGTCCCGCCCAGGACCAGCACGACCAGGACCGTGCCCGAGCGGGCGAAGCTGAAGACGTCCAGGGTCACGAAGGCGTTGGCCTGCGCGAACAGGCCGCCCGCGATGCCGGCAAGCGTCGCGGAGACCGTGAAGATCAGGACCTTGCGCTCGAGGACGTCGCAGCCGAGCGCGCGCATGCGCAACGGATTCTCGCGCAAGCCCTCGAGCGACAGGCCGAACGACGAATGGACGAGCCGCCGGCAGACCAGAAAGGCGAGGAACAGCACGGCCAGCGCATAGCAGTAGTAGGTGTGCCCATAGAGGTCGTTTTCGAAGCGGCCGAAGAGCGGCGCCGGGGTGATCCCGGAGAGGCCATCGAAGCCGCCGGTCCAAGGGGCCAGCGCATTCGCCGCCTGCAGCAGCATGAGGCCGACCGCGAGCGTCAGCATCAAGAGCGCGAGGCCGTGGTAGCGAAGCAGGAGCCGACCGGACAGCCAGCCGGCGAGCCCGGCGACGAGGCCTGCCGCCAGCAGGCCGCTGATCGGCTCGTGCCAGCCGAGCCGCGCCGAGAGCATGCCCGCGACGTAGGCGCCGAGCCCGAACCAGGCGGCGTGACCGAGCGTCACGATGCCGGCGTAGCCGAGGATCAGATCGAGCGACAGCGCGAACAGGATCAGGATCAGGATCTGGGTCCCGAGGTAGGCGTAGTCCGGGAACAGGACGAACGCCAGGATCGCGAGCGCCCAGGGCAAAGCCTCGATCGGCCGCCAGCGATGGCGCGCCGCGACAGCCGCCCTTGCGGCCGCGCCCGCCACCCCTTTCAGGCCTGCCGGCCTCTCGCCAGCAGCCCCTCGGGCCGGGCGAGCAGCAGGGCAACCGTCGCGACGTAGATGAAGAAGGCGCCGCCCTCCGGCCAGAGATACTTGCCGGCATTGTCGAGGAAGCCCAGGATCAGCGCCGCCAGGAACGCGCCCTTGAGGCTGCCCGTGCCGCCGACCGCGACCACGATCAGGAACAGCACGAGATATTGGGTCGCAAAGGTCGGCGACAGGCCGACGATGTCGATCGCGAGCCCGCCGCCGAGCGCCGCCATGCCGCTGCCGAAGGCGAAGGTAGCCGTGAACAGCCGGTCGACGTCGATGCCGACCGACTGGGCCATGCGCCGGTTGTCGACCGCCGCCCGGATCCTGGCGCCGAGCAGGGTGCGCTCGAAGACGAGCCAAAGGAACCCCATGAAGGCGGCGCCGACCCCGATCAGCACCACCCGGTAGGTGGGGAAGGCCCGGAACCCGAGGTCGATCTGGCCCTTGAGGTAGTCCGGCAGCCGGACCGGCACGGGCGCCGGGCCGTAGACGAAGGTGACCGCGGCGGTCGCCATCAGGACGAGGCCGATGGTCAGCATCACCTGATCGAGCTCGGGGGCTCCGTAGAGGCGGGCGTAGAGCAGGCGCTCCAGCACGACGCTGGCGGCCGCGACCACCGCGAAGGCCACCAGCAGAGCCAGCGGGAACGGCAGCCCGAGGCGGTTCATCGCCGAGACCGTGACGTAGCCGCCGAGCATCGCGAAGGCGCCATGGGCGAGGTTGACGAAGCCCATCAGGCCCATGGTGACCGAGAGGCCCACCGCGATCACGAACAGCATCATGCCGTAGGCGAGGCCGTCGAACAGGATGCTGATCAGGACCTGCATCGGCTCGCCCGGCCGGGCCCGGCCGCCGTCCGGGCGACCGGCAGCCGCCTCAGCTCATTGGCCGCAGCGGCCGATCTTGAGCGCCTTGCAGGGGTCCTTGACCTGCGGGATGACCTCGAGGGTGCGCGTGTGCAGGCGGCCGCCCTCGGCGTAGACCTCGTCCACCTTCATGTCCTGGACGATGTCGCGGGTCTCGGGATCGATCATGACCTTGCCGCGCGGGCCATCGAAGGTCCAGCCCTTCCAGATCTGCATGGTGCGCTCGGGATCGATCGTGCCGTTTTGCTCGACCACCGCGTCGACGATCGCGGCCATGCCGTCGTAGCCGGCCGCGGCCATGAAGTCGGGCGTCGAACTCGGCGCCATAGGCCTTCTTCCAGGCGGCGACGAACTTCTGGTTGGCGGGGTTGTCGAGGTCGGCCTGATACTGGCCGAGGGTGATCACGCCGACCGCGACGTCGCCCAGGCCCTGGAGCTTGGTGTCCTGGACGATGTCGCCAGGTCCGATCAGGCGCACGCCCGCATCCTTCATGCCGAGCTCGGCGTAGGTCTTGAAGATCGCCGCCGCGTGGTTGCCGGCCGGCACGAACACGTAGAAGCAGTCGGGCTTCGCGTCCTTGACCCGCTGCATGAACGGCGTGAAGTCGGGCACTTCGGCCGGGCCGCCCATCGGGATGGCATCGACCACGCGGCCGCCCGCCTGCTCGAAGCCGGTCTTGAAGGCCTCGAGCGCGTCCTTGCCGGGCGGGTAGTCGGTGTAGCCGACCGCGGCGGTCTTGCAGTCGAGCTTCTGGAAGGCGTACTCGCCCATCGGGTAGCTCGTCTGCCACATGGTCATCGAGACGCGGGCGAGGTACGGCGACAGGCTCGGGATCCAGGCGGTCGCGGCGTTCAGGATCAGGGTCGGGACCTTGGCCTGCGAGATCAGGGGCGCGCTCGCGATGATGTTGGGCGAGAACACGAAGCCGGTCAGAAGGTCGACCTTCTCGCGCACGATCAGCTCCTGGACCGCGGTCTTGGCGACGTCGCCGCCGGGGCCCTTGGAGTCGCGCTTGATGAGCAGGATCTGGTTCGCCCCGAGCTTGGCCTTGCCCGCCTCGGCGAGGTACAGGTCCATGCCGCGCTGGATCTGCTCGCCGAACTCGGCGCCGTTGCCGGAATAGGTCAGCACGACGCCGACCTTGACCGTGCTGGCGGCCGAGGGCGTGCTCGCGGCCAGAGCCAGCGCCAGGCCCCAGGCCCACGTCTTTGCCACTTGCATCGTCGCCTCCCGCACGCGGCCGCGCCAGGATTTCCGGCTGCGATCTCGCGTGATCCCGGGCGCCATATTCAGGGACCCGGCCGCTTTGGGCAAGGCCGTGTTCGAGCCGCCACCTCAGACCACGGTTCGGTAGCGCTCGGCGATGACCTCGAGCACCTCGTCCGGGTCGCGTTGCCACCAGTCGTCCTTGGAGAAGATCTCGGCCTCGATGAAGCCCTCGTAGCCCGCGGCCTCGACGAGCGCGCGGATCTTCGGGAGGTCGATCGCGCCGTCGCCCATCATGGCGCGGTCGAACACCAGATCGCGGGTCGGCAGCCGCCAGTCGCTGACATGGAAGCCGAGGATCCGGCGGGCGGCGCCCGCGCGCGCGATCTGCGGCGCGAGCTCAAGATCCCACCAGACGTGATAGACGTCGATCGCGATCCCTAATCCTTCTCGACCTGATGGATCAAGCTCATCGCACAAGTCGTTGGCGTGCCGCAGCGTATTGACGGCGCAGCGATCTGCGGCCTGCATCGGATGCAAGGGCTCGATCGCGAGCGGTACCCCGGCCGCGCGCGCAAAGGGCAGGAGGGCTGCGATCCCGTCCCGGATCTGGGCGCGCGCCCCTTCGAGGTCCTTGGAGCCCGCCGGCAGGCCGCCCGCGACCAGGATCAGGCATTCGGCGCCAAGCGTTGCCGCCTCGTCGAGCGCGCGGCGGCTGTCCTCGATCGCCGCCTGCCGTCCGGCCGCATCGAGGGCCGTGAACAGGCCGCCCCGGCAGTAGCCCGAGACCGCGAGGCCGGCATCCCTGAGCCGGCGCGCGGTCTCCCTGACGCCCAGCGCCTGGACGGGCTCGCGCCAGGGCGCGATCGCCGGAATGCCGTGGCGGGCGCAGCCTTCGATCGCCTGCGCCATGCCCCATGCCTCGCGCACGGTCGCCCAATTGAGCGACAGGTGGTCGAGCCCGCCCTTCGCAAGGTCACGCATCAGACGCCGATCCCGCGCACCGCCAGCACCGCCCGCATGCGGCTGATCGCCAGCTCCGGATCGCGCAGGAGGCCTGCCGATGTCGGCGAGGCGGAACAGCTCGGCCAGGTGCAGGACCGAGCGGGCGCTCTCCTGGCCGCCGACCATGGTGAAGTGGTCCTGGTGGCCATTGAGGTAAGCCATGAACACGACGCCGGCCTTGTAGAAGCGGGTCGGGGCTTTGAAGATGTGGCGCGAGAGCGGCACGGTCGGCGCCAGGATCTCGTGGAACGCCGCGGTCCGCTCCTCGGCGAGTGCTGAGAGCGCCGCCGCGGCCGCGGGCGCGATCGGATCGAAGATCCCGAGCAGGGCGTCGCTGTGCCGTTCGCCATCGCCCGCGATCAGCTCGGCGTAGTTGAAGTCGTCGCCGGTATACATGCGCACCCCCGCCGGCAGGCGCGCCCTGAGCGCGATCTCCTTGTCCTTGTCGAGCAGGGACAGCTTGATGCCGTCGACCTTGGCCCGGTGGTCCTCGATGATGGCGATGCAGACGTCCATTGCCGCCCCGTGATCGGTGTGGCCGAAATAGCCCACGAGCGCCGGGTCGAACATTTCGCCCAGCCAATGGATGATGCAGGGCTCGCGCAGCTGGCGAAGGATGCGGCCATAGACCCTGGCGTAGTCGTCGGGCGAGCGGGCGCAGGCGGCGAGCGCCCGGCTCGCCATCAGGATGATCCGGCCGCCCAGCGCCTCGATCGCCTCGATCTGCTCCTCGTAGGCGCCGATCACGTCGGCCGTGGTCAGATCTGGCGATGGTGCCAGGTGATCGGTCCCTGCACCGCAGGCGATCAGCGCGTCGCCCCGCGATGTCGCGGCCGCGAGCGACCGCCGGATCAGCTCGAGCGAGGCGGGCCAGTCGAGGCCCATGCCGCGCTGCGCGGTATCCATCGCCTCGGCGACGCCAAGGCCCAGGTCCCAGAGATGCTCGCGGTAGGCGATCGTTTGGTCCCAGTCGATCGCCGCATCCAGCCAGGGATCGACGTCGGCGAGCGGATCGGCGACCACATGCGCTGCGGCATAGGCGACCCGGTCGAACGGGCGAGCGACCCGGGGCGGGAAGGTCGCGGCGGCATGCAGCCGGTACTCAGCCAGATGGCCGATCGCGCTCGGCAGTCTGATCGATCGCATGTTTGCTCCCCCCTGCCTCGCGGCCGAGCGCCGTTCCAGGGGACATACGTCCGGGGCGGAACCTCCGCAAGCTGCCGATGAAGACCCTCGTTGGCGCGTGGATCCGGCGAAGATACAACTATTGATAAATTAACTTATCGTTAGGAATCGCCAATTACTGTGCGACCGGGCGGACGAAACCTGCTTGAGGTCCGGGCGTGCGGGCTCTGAACACATCGGCTCCGATGGAGATGGCGAGCGGGCGCGATCTTGCGGCGCAGATCGCCGTCGCCGGCTCGCGACCGGCGCCTGCCGGCAGGCTACGCGCCGGGCGGATGCGGGAGCGTCTGTTCGCCGACCCCTGGCTCGCCGCCTTGCTGCTCGCCGCGATCGCGCTGCCGCTCGGCCTTGCCGCCGAGCGCAGCTGGCTGAGCTTCGGCGTCGAGACCGACTATCTCGGCCTCTTCGTGCCGGAGGCAAAGCGGCTGCTGGCTGGCCAGCCGCTGCTGATCGCGTTCCACCTGCCGCTCTATCCGGCCGCGCTCGCGCTCGCCTGGAGCCTGCTCGGCGACTGGGTCCAAGCCGGGATCGCGGTCTCGCTGCTGGCGGCGCTCGCGACGGCGCTCACGACCTGGTGGCTCGTCGACCGGCTGTTCGGGCGCGCCGGAGCCCTCGGCGCGCTGGCCGGGCTGGCGACGTCGGCACCCTATCTCGCGCAGGCCGCAGCAGCGAGCTCGGATCTCTTCTTTCTGGCGCTCCACCTCGGGGCCTGCGCTCTGGCTCTGGCGGGGGTTCGCGGCGGCCGGGATGCCGCCTGGATCGGGCTCGGGCTGCTGATCGGTCTCGCCCTTTTGACCCGCACCAACGCCCTGCCGCTCCTGCTCCTGCTTGTGGCCCCGTGCCTGCGCCAGGACGCAGGCGTCCGGCGGGCCCGGGGGGTTGCGCTCGCGTTCGCGGCTCTGGCGCTGCCGATCAGCCTCTGGCTCAAGTTCGCGGCCGCGACCGGCAGCCCGCCCTGGCCCACCAGCAATCACGTCAACCTCGCCATGACCTACTTCGCGACCGCAGCCCACCCGGTCTCGAACGAGGCGTACGTGTCGGTCGCGGGAAGGTTCGGCAGTGTGTGGGAGGTGCTGGCCCACGACCCGACGCGGATGCTCGCGATCTACCTCGCCGATCTCTTGACCCTCGCCCGCGACGAGGTGCCGGGGCTCATCGCCTTTCCCCTCGGCCTGCTGGCGCTGCCCGGTCTGCTGTTCCTGCCCGCGCGCCGGCGTTCGGCCTGCGCAGGCCTGCTCGGGCTCGTCACGGTCGGCGAAGTCCTGCTCGTCAACCTCAAGACCTTCGAGGCCCGCTACTGGCTGTTTCTCCTGCCGTGGCTCGGCGCCGGCCTCGGGGCGATGCTGGCGGAGGTCGCGCGCATCCTGCCGGCGACCGGGGTCCGGCGCCTCGGCCAGGGGATCGCGCTCGGGGCGCCGGGCCTGCTTGCGCTGGCGCTTGCGGTCGGTGCGGCGCGAGCGGAGCTGAACCTTGGCGCAGACGAGCTGGCAGAGGCCGTGCCGGCCGCCAGAGCGCTCGCCGGGCCGGCCGACGTCCTGGTCGCCCGCAAGCCGCAGCTGGCCTACTATACCGGCGCGCGCTTTGTTCTGCTGCCCGATCTCGAGGGGACCGACGCCCTTCGCGCCTGGCTGTGCTCGCTGCCAAGCAGGGGCCGAGTATGGGTCTACGACGGCCAGATCGAGCGCAGGTTCAGGCCGGCATTGCAGCCCGTGCTCGCGGCCCGGACGCTGCCGCCCTGGCTCGAGCGCGTCGCCGCGGGCGCCGCCGGCGGTGATGCCAGCTGGACGCTCGAGGTGCGGCGCGACGCCGCCTGCGCGTCCGCGCGTCGCGACCCGGCCGCCGGGCAACCATGAGCAACCGTAGCCGCAGGGCGCCGCCGGCCGGCCCGCGCCCTGGCGAGCCGGTCGAGCTCAGCCTGGTCGTGCCGATGTACAACGAGGCCGAGGTGCTCGATGCCTTGTTCGCGCGGCTGATCCCGGCGGTCGAGGCGGTCACCGTGAGCTACGAAGTCGTGTGCGTCGACGACGGCAGCACCGATGGCACGCTCGCGCGCCTTTGCACGATGCATCTGGCGAACCGGCGACTGAAGCTCGTCGAGCTGTCGCGCAACTTCGGTAAGGAAGCGGCACTTTCGGCCGGGCTCGATTTCGCCAGCGGCGCTGCGGTGATCCCGATCGATGCCGATCTGCAGGACCCGCCGGAGCTGATCGCCGAGCTGGTCGCCGCATGGCGCCAAGGCTACCAGGTGGTGCTCGCGAGGCGGGTCGAGCGCGACGCCGATTCGCTCCCCAAGCGGCTCAGCGCCCGCCTCTTCTACCGCTTCATCAATCGCCTGAGCGAGGTGCCGATCCCGGCCGACGTCGGCGACTACCGCCTGCTCGACCGGCGGGTGGTCGAGGCCCTCAAGCGGATGCCGGAGCGCATGCGCTTCATGAAGGGCCTGTTCGCCTGGGCCGGCTTTCGCCAGACGACGATCGATTACCGGCGACCCGCGCGCGCCGCCGGACGCAGCAAATGGAGCTACTGGCGCTTATGGAACCTCGCGCTCGGCGGCGTCACCTCGTTCAGCACCGCACCGCTGCGCGTCTGGACCTACGTCGGCCTGAGCACGGCCGCGTTGGGCCTGATCTACCTCGGCTGGATCCTGGCGCGCACGCTGCTCGCGGGGGCCGACGTGCCGGGCTACGCCTCGCTGATCTGCATCCTTTTGCTCTCGAGCGGCCTCAACATGGTCGGCCTTGGCATCCTCGGCGAATACCTCGGCCGGGTGTTCATGGAGGTCAAGCAACGCCCCCTCTACCTGGTGGCGGCGACGGTCGGCTTTTGCGCCGATGCGCGCGAGCGCATGCCGGCGCAGCCGGCCGGGACAGCCTTGGCCCTGCCCGCGAGCACGGCGTGACCCCTGCCGCTGCTCGCACCGCTTCTGCAGCTCGGGCGCTTTGGCATCGTCGGCGCGCTCGCGACCCCGACCCATGCCCCGACCTTCGCCGCGGCGATCGAGGCGGTTCACGCGCGGCCGCTGCTTGCCAATGTCCCGGGCTTCGTCCTCGCGCTGCGCGTCTCATTTCTCGGCCACCGCCCCTGGACCTTTGGCTCCGAGGTCGCCGGGCCGCGGCCGGACGCCGCCCCGATGCTCTTCAAGTTCGCGCTCGTGGCGCTCGCCGGCCTGCTGCTCAGCCTGATCGTTCTCGTGGCGGTCGAGGAGCTGGGCTTCGACTATCGCTTTGCGATGCTGCTCAGGGTGACCGGCGTGCCGCTGTTCCTGTTCTGGCCATGCAAGTGCTTCGGGTCCCGCAGCTGCTCAGATCTCGAGAGGCGGCACCTCGAGCATGCGTCGTTCGGACCAGCTCTGGTAGCCGAGCTCGGCTAGCTGCACCCCCTTGGCGCCCTCGAGCAGGTTCCAGCGAAAGTCAGGCAGATCGCCCGCGAGGTGGCGCAAGAACAGCTCCCACTCGGCCTTGAAGGCGTTGTCGTAGGTCTGGCTGTCCGGCACCTCCTGCCACTGGCTGCGGTAGTCCGGCGTGAGCCCGGCATCCGGGTTCCAGACCGGCCGCGGCGTCGCGACCCGCGGCTGGAGGTAGCACCTGGTGAGGCCCGCGAGCGCCGAGCCGTGGGTGCCGTCGACCTGGAAGACGACCAGATCGTCCCGACGCACCCGCGTGCACCAGGAGCTGTTGATCTGGGCGACGATGCCGCCTTCGAGCTGGAAGGTGGCATAGGCCCCGTCATCGGCATCGGCGGCGTAGTGCCTGCCCTGCTCGTCGACCCGCTCGGGGATGTGGTTGGCGCCCAGACAGAAGACTGCCCGCACCTCTGCGAACAGATTGTCGAGCACGTAGCGCCAGTGGCAGAGCATGTCGAGGATGATGCCGCCGCCGGCCGCCTTGCGGTAGTTCCAGGACGGCCGCTGGGCAGGCTGCCAGTCGCCCTCGAACACCCAATAGCCGAAATCGCCCTTGATTGCGAGGATCCGCCCGAAGAAGCCGGCCGCGATCAGCGTCTTGAGCTTCACGAGGCCGGGTAGCCAGAGCTTGTCCTGGACGACGCCGTGCCTGACCCCGGCCGCCTCGGCGGCGCGGTAGAGCGCCAGCGCGTCGGCGAGGTTGGTCGCGGTCGGCTTCTCGCAGTAGACGTGCTTGCCGGCCGCGATCGCCTGCTGCAGGACGTCGGCGCGCAGCCGGGTCGAGGCGGCATCGAAGAACAGCTCGTAGTGCCGGTCGGCAAGCGCGGCGTCGAGGTCGAGGGTCCAGCGTCTGACGGCATGCGCGTCCGCCAGCGCCTCGAGCTTGCGCGGGTCGCGGCCGACCAGGAGCGGGTCGGGCAGGATCCGCGTGCCGTCCGCAAGCGCAACCCCGCCCTGGTCGCGAATCGCGAGCACCGAGCGGATCAGGTGCTGGTTCACGCCCATCCGCCCGGTCACCCCGTGCATGATGATCCCGATCCGCCGTTCCGCCATGGCCTTCCCCGTCCGGATACCCGATCAGCGCAGCAGCATGGCCCGTGCGCTCCGCCTTGGCCAGAGCCGAGGCTCCTTGCGGAGCCGCTGGCGGCCCCGTTGATCCGGCGCGGTGGACAAGACCTGATAAACCTCGTCCGGTGCCACCCCATCGTCGCAGGGCATGCTAGAGAGCGGCAGGCAGCGCTGGGCCACCACCTCGCGCGCGGGAGGGCTATGCCATGGACCCCGACGAGTTTCGCCGGCACGCGCATCGGCTGGTCGACTGGATGGCGGACTATCTGGCGAGCGTCGAGCGGTACCCCGTTCGCGCCCCGGTCGCGCCGGGCGAGATCGCGGCCCGGCTGCCCGCAGCGCCGCCCGCCGAAGGCGAGCCGCTCGAGGAGATCATGGCCGACTTCGAGGCCATCCTTTTGCCCGGCATGACCCACTGGCAGCACCCGGGCTTCTTCGCCTACTTCCCCGCCAACTCGAGCCCGCCCTCGGTGCTCGCCGAGATGCTGACCGCAACCCTCGGCGCCCAGTGCATGCTCTGGCAGACCTCGCCCGCGGCGACCGAGCTCGAGACCCGCGTGCTCGATTGGCTGCGCCAGATGATCGGCCTGCCCGAAGGCTTTGCCGGCGTGATCCAGGACAGCGCCTCCAGCGCCACGCTCTGCGCCGTCCTGGTCGCGCGCGAGCGGGCGACCGAGTGGCAGGCGAACGAGCAGGGGCTCGCTCTCGCCCCGCGGCTCCGCTTCTATACCTCCGAGGAGGCGCACTCCTCGATCGAGAAGGCGATCAAGATCGCAGGCCTCGGGCGCCAGAGCCTCCGCCCGATCGCGACCGATGCGAAGTTCGCCATGCGCCCCGACGCGCTCGAGGCGGCGATCCGCGCCGATCTCGCGAAGGGGGAGCGGCCCGCGGGCGTGCTCGCCAGCCTCGGCACGACCGGGGTCGGCGCGATCGACCCCCTGGTGCCGATCGGCGCCCTCTGCCGTGAGCACGGGCTCTACCTGCACGTCGACGCCGCCTGGGCCGGCAGCGCCCTGCTCCTGGACGAGCAGCGTTGGATGACCCGTGGCATCGAGGCGGCCGACAGCTTCGTCTTCAACCCGCACAAATGGCTGCTCACCAACTTCGACTGCTCGGCGCATTTCGTGCGCGAGCCGGCGGCGCTGATCCGCACGCTCTCGATCCTGCCCTCCTTCCTGCAATCGCGCGAAGCCGGCCAGGTGATCGATTACCGCGACTGGAGCGTGCCGCTGGGGCGCCGCTTCCGGGCGCTCAAGCTCTGGTTCGTGATCCGGAGCTACGGCGTCCTGCGCCTGCAGGCGATGCTGCGCGACCACATCGCCTGGACCGCCGAGCTCGCGGACCGGATCCGGGCCGAGCCCGACTTCGAGCTGACGTCTGAGCCGAGCCTCGCATTGCTGTCGTTCCGCTACCGGCCGGTCGGGCTCGCGGTCGATGCCGCGCTCGATCAGCTCAACGAGCGCCTGCTGCACGCGCTGAACGACGGCGGCCGCGTCTACCTGACCCAGAACCGGGTGCGCGGCCGCTACGTCATCCGCTTCACGATCGGCCAACTCCACACGACGCGCGCCCACGTCCTGCGCGCCTGGCAGCTGATCACCGAGACCGCCCGCGGGCTCGCTTGAGGGAGGCCCGCGCCAGGCCTGTCCGTCGCTGGCCCAAAGCCGCCGGCAGGCGAAATCGGGCTGCGCACGGGACCGAGGTCGCGCTCCCGCCAGCTCCAGCAGGAGATCCTTGCGGCCATTTCAGCAGGCTCTGCCCGGCCCGGCATCCCGAGCGGCCGAAGCGTACCGATCGTGGCGGCAGGCGGCGGCGCCCGTCAGCCGCGATCCGTTCGCGAGGTCCAATGAGCGATCGGCGACAATCGAGCGAAGCGGCGGCGGTCTCGCCCGCGCCCGGCACCGCCGCCAACGACGGCTTGCCGGAGGACCCTCCGAGGGGCACTCTCGTCACCGGTGCAACGTCATCTCGGGAATGTCCGGTGGACCCTTTGTGTCGAGCCGAGGCGATCGCGATGGGTAAGGTGAGCGTGGCGCTGCTCGCCCTCTATCTGCTCGCCTGGACTGCCCTTCCGGCTCGCCACCCCGCGGCGCAATCATCCGGGGAGCTCGTGGTTCGAGCGACCGTCCCCCGCGCCGGTTATCCCATGGCATTTGCCCTCGACGGCCTCTGGATGATGAGCGGTGACCGACTGGTCAGGGTCGATCCTTTGGATGATCGCGTCATCGATATCGAGATCTCGCCCGGCTCGGATCCGGGTTTGCTCCCCGCCGGCGACCGATACCGCGGTGTCGCCGTTGGTGAGGGTGCAGTCTGGGTACCCGATACCGGCAGTTCGACGATCTACAAGATCGATCCGCAGTCGAACGCAGTGGTGATGGCGATCCCGACCGACATCTTTGGCAGCCAGGGAAGCATCGGCGTCGGCGAGGGAGCGGTCTGGGTCATAACGTTCGCCGACCACGACAAGACGCTCGTCCGATACGACGCCGCGAGCGGCGCAGAGGAGGCGAGGATCGCGCTGCCCGGCGCCAGCAAGGGTGTTCTCGTCGACTATGGCTCGGTCTGGGTCACCGCTGCCAGTCGCGCCGATCTCTACAGGATCGATCCCAAGAGCAACCAGGTCGCTGCGACCATCGCCATCCATGCAGCATCGCATCTTCTCGCTTCCGGATATGGTTCGATATGGATCCCTTTCGAGACCAGCGGGATCGTGCAGCGCATCGACGGCCAGACGGGAGAATTGACGGCGACGATCGCGACCGGTGCCGTCGACATGGAAAGCGATGGCGACATCGCGACGGGCGGCGGTTTCGTCTGGACCATCACCCGGGGTTCGACGGTCGCCCGGATCGACCCCAACACCAACTGGGTCAAGGGCGTGTTTCACCCGCCGTCCGGGACCCTCATGGGCAGGCGCATTCGCTATGGCGCCGGATCCCTTTGGATCTCGGGCAGCTCGATCTTTCGGATCTCGCCACCCGACTAGAGACCGCCCGCACGCCTGGCCGCGCGCCACCCTGCCGCGACCTCGAAGCGGCCAGACCGTGAGCGGGCTCCGGCGGTGACCCGCAAGTCTTCCGGCCCCGGCGCGGCGCGGCCGGGCACGTCAGGTCGCGTCTTGCGCGCGCGGACGATCTTGCCTCTAATTGCACCACGATTGTCGACAATCGCCTGAGGAAGTCGCCGGCCGGCCCACAGGCGCGCCTGATGGCTGCCGCGCCGGGCGCTCCGGGCACGAGGTCAGGAGGCGAGGCGCCATGGATGTCACGTTCGAGCAAGCCATCGGCCAGCAGACGCACCGCGGCGTCGTCGGCTGGCTCGCCAGTCGCCAGACCTTCTGGGTCTTCCTGGCCGCGGTCACCGCCTGTGTCGCCCTGACGCTCGCGACCGATACTTTCGGGACCGAGCGGAACTTGTTCAACGTGACCCGCAACTTTGCCTTTGTCGGTATCGTCGCGCTCGGGATGACCGCGGTCATCATCACTGCCGGCATCGATCTGTCGGTCGGCTCGGTAGTCGTGCTTTCCGGCATGGTCACCGGGATGACGATGGCGGCCGGTTACCCGATCTGGATTGCGATACCATTGGCGATTGCGGCGGCGCTCCTGGTCGGCCTGGTCAACGGCGTCCTGATTGCCTGGGTGAGGATGCCGGCGTTCGTGGTCACGCTCGGCATGTTGTCGCTGGTGCGCAGCCTGGCCATGGTCCTTTCGAACAACAAGATGGTCTATCAGTTCGGTCCCGACCACGCCAAGCTGTTATGGCTCGGCGGCGGCTCGATCTTTGGGGTGCCCAACCCCCTGATCGTGCTTGCCATCCTGGCGTTGATGACGGGATTTGCCTTCAAATGGACGGCGTGGGGCCGACATGTGTTCGCGATCGGCGGCAATGAGCAGGCGGCGACTTTGACCGGCGTGCCCGTCACCAGGATCAAGATCAGCGTCTACATGTTCGCCTCGCTGACCGCCGGCATCACCGGGGTCCTCGAGGTCGGCTGGCTCGGCGGGGTGACCACCAATCTCGGCCAGGGCATGGAGCTCAGCGTGATCGCGGCCGCGGTGATCGGCGGCGCCAATCTCGCGGGCGGAATCGGCACCGCCTTCGGCGCGGTGGTAGGCGCCGCCCTGATCGAGGTGATCCGCAACAGCCTCATCCTGCTCGGCATCAGCACCTTCTGGCAAGGCGCGTTCGTCGGCAGCTTCATCCTTTTGGCCGTGCTGTTCGATCGCATGCGCGCCAGCCGATCGAGCGTTTGAGAGTGCCGCCCGACTGCCGCCCTGATTGGCGAATATTGACGAATTGGGGGGTCGCTCCTAGGATGCCTGTTACTGCAGCCGAAAGTGCAGAATTGTCCTGAGGGGGGCACAAATGAGAAAACCGATTTGGCTCGCCGTCGCAGCGGCGGCAGCTTTGTTCGTCGCCGGGTCGGCGACGGCTCAAGACAAAAAGACACTGGCGATCGTGGTCAAGGGGCTCGACAATCCTTTCTTCGAGCAAGTCCATCTGGGCTGCGAGAAGTGGCAGTCGGAGAACCCGGATTCCGAGTATCAATGCAAGTATACCGGACCGGCGTCGAGCGCCGATGAGTTGGGCGAGATCCAGATCATCGATGACCTATTGACCAGCGGCGTCGCCGCGATCGCGATCTCGCCGTCGAACGCGCCGCTCACGGCCAACCTGCTGCGGCAGCGCCAGCCGACGATTCCGGTGATGACGATCGACGCCGACCTGCTCGAGGCCGATCGCGACCTGCGCCTGACCTACCTCGGCACCGACAACTACAACATGGGTGTCCTGATGGCGCAGCACCTGCAGAAGCTGAAGGCCGACGGCGGCACCGTCTGCCTGCAGCTCGGCAACGTCGCGGCCGACAACATCAACGCCCGTGCGGCCGGCTTTCGCGACACGATCTCCGGCACCAAAGGCATCGAGCGCCTGAACGGCGAGGGCGGCTGGACCGAGATCGACGGCTGTCCGGTGTTCACCAACGACCAGATCGATCTCGCCAATCAGCAGATGGCCGATGTGTTCACCGCCCATTCGGACCTGTCGGCCTTCATCCTGGTCGGAGGCTGGGCGCAGTTCGGCCCGCAGGCCTACGCCCAGGTGACCGACCAGGTCATGGACCGGCTCAAGAGCAAGGAGCTCGTGATCGTCGCCGGCGATACCCTGCCGCCGCAGATCGACGCGCTCAAGGCCGGCCGCAGCCATGCCCAGATCGGGCAGCGGCCGTTCGAGATGGGCTATCGCGCACCGTCGGTGATGATCGACCTGATCGACGGCAAGACGATGGACCCCGTCATCTTCACGGGCCTCGACGAGTGCACGGCGGACAACGTCGACACCTGCATCGCCAAGTAGGCGCTGACCAGGCCATGCCGAACCCCGGGGGGCGCCGCTTGGCGCCCCTTCCTTGCGGCCCGAGGCGTCCCTTGACCTTGGCCCGGACGCGCGCTCGCAGGCGCAGACCTCCAGGGCGCAGATGCTGACGCCACGTCATGCTGACTGGGCCCGGATTACCGTCCGGGCGACATTGCCCGCCGCAGTGTTCTGAGGCAGGGTGCAAAACTGAGGACGATGGCCGGCAAGGCTTTCGGTTCTTTTTGCAAACGGGGTGGATTGTCGGGCCGAATTGCGGAAAGATCGGCCAAGACGCGGTCGCGGCCGGATGTCCGCCGACCCGGGGCAGAACGACAAGGGAGACGGTCTCATGTTCCTTCGCAAGACGGCGGCCGCGGCCGCAACTCTGGCTGCCGGTCTGTTCCTGTCGGCGTTCACGCCGCAGAACGTGGAATGCATCGCGCCGGCCAATCCCGGCGGCGGCTGGGACTTCACCTGCCGCCAGGTCAGCAAGCTTCTGTCCGAGCAGGGCCTCGTGCCCGGTACCGTCCAGGTCACCAACATGCCGGGCGGCACCGGCGCCACCGCTTACGCCAACGTCATGTCCAAGCGCGGCGAGGATGCCAACCTGATCGTCGCGACCAGCACCGTAGGCGTCACCCAGATCGCGCAGAACCGCTATCCGGCCGACATGGACGCGATGCGCTGGCTGGGCATGCTCTACGCCGATTTCGGGCGTCGTCCTGGTCAAGCCGGACTCGCCCTATCAGACGCTCGCCGACCTCATGAAGGCGGTCAAGGCCGACCCCAGCGCGGTCGTGTTCGGCGGCTCGAGCGCGGTCGGCGGCTGGGACCATCTGCGCCTGCTCCTGCTCGCCCAGGCGGCCGGCGTGCCCAACGCCGACCTCGGCAAGATCCGCTGGGTCCAGTACGACGGCGGCACCGATGCGGTGACCCAGATGCTGGGCGGCTTTTTGGGCTCGGTCTCGACCGACCTCGGGGAGATCGCGGGCTTCGTCGACGCCAACCAGGCCAAGGTGCTGGCCGTGATGAGCGACGAGCCGCTACCCGGCAAATACGCGTCGCTGCCGACCGCCAAGAGCCAGGGCTTCGATGTCAGCGGCTACAACTGGCGGGGATTCTATACCGGCGGCCAGGTGTCGGACGAGGCCTACGACTTCTGGGTCGAGGCGCTCAAGAAGGTGTCCGACAGCCCGGAGTGGCAGAAGATCGCGCTCGACAACGGCCTGACCCCGATCTGGCGCGGCGGCGACGAGTTCCAGGCCTTCGTCCAGGACCAGGTCGCCAAGATGCGGCAGATCTCGAAGGACATCGGGGTGATCCAGTGAGCCCCTGGCGGTAGGCAACCGGCCCTGAGGGACCGGACATGAGCGACCGGCTGGCCGGCCTGGTCCTCTTGGTGCTGGCCGTGGCCTACGGGGTCACGGCCAGCGGCTTTCAGGCGATGATCGGCGATCCCCTGGGTCCGGCGGTCTTCCCGCTGGTGCTGGCGATCCCGCTCGGCGTGATCAGCCTCTACCTGATCGCGAGGCCCGACCCCGAGCCCGGCTGGGCGCGCGGCGTCGTGCTGCTCAAGCAGGGGCTGGCCCTCGTCGCCTTCGTCGCCTACGCCTATCTGCTCGAGCCGTTGGGCTTCATCATCGCGAGCGTGCTCGCGGTCGCGGCGCTGGGCTGGCTGCTCGGGGCCAAGCTCTGGCAGTCGGCGGCGGGCGGCCTCGCGATCGCGCTGGTCCTGTTCCTTTTGTTCAACAACCTGCTCGGCCTGCCGCTGCCGGCGGGCGTGCTGCGGCTGCCCGGCTGACGCCCATGGATGTCCTGAACTCGCTCGCCTACGGCTTCTCGGTCGCCCTCACGCCCTTCAACCTCTTGATGGCGTTCGTCGGCTGCCTGGTCGGGACGGTGGTCGGCGCGTTGCCGGGGCTGGGGCCCACCAACGGCGTCGCGATCCTGATCCCGGTCGCGTTTGCCCTGGGGCTGCCGCCGTCCTCGGCGCTGATCCTGCTCGCCAGCCTCTACTACGGCGCCATGTACGGCGGCCGGATCTCGAGCATCCTGCTCAACATCCCGGGCGACGAGCCCGCGGTCATGACCACCCTCGACGGCTATCCGATGGCCCAAAAGGGCCAGGCCGCGACCGCGCTCGCCCTCTCGGCGGTCGCCTCGTTCGTCGGCTCCACGCTCGCGACCATCGGCCTCACCCTGTTCGCGCCGCTGCTCGCCCAGCTCGCGATCCATTTCGGGCCGGCCGAATATTTCGCCCTGTTCGTGCTCGCGTTCGCCATGCTCAGCGGCATCTCGACCCGCAACCCGATCAAGTCGCTGATCGCAGCCCTCCTCGGCCTCCTGCTCTCGACCATCGGCACCGATCCGCAGACCGGCATCCCGCGCTACACCTTCGGTATCTACAAGCTCTACGAGGGCCTCGACTTCATCATCGCGCTGGTTGGCATGTTCGCGGTCAGCGAGTTCCTGTTCTTCATCGAGAACCCAGGCGGCACCCACTTCGCCAATCAGCCCCTCGGCCGGGTGCGGGTCTCGATCAAGGACATGCTGTTCTCGCTCGGCGCGATGCTGCGCGGCAGCGGGGTCGGCTTCATCTCGGGCGTGCTGCCGGGGGCCGGCGCCTCGCTCGGCAGCTTCGTCGCCTACACGCTCGAGCGGCGGGTCTCGAACCAGAACGACACCTTCGGCAAGGGCGATCCGCGCGGCGTCGCGGCGCCGGAAGCCGGCAACAATGCCGCGGCCGGGGGCGCCCTGATCCCGATGCTGACGCTGGGCGTTCCGGGCAGCGGCACGACCGCGGTCCTGCTGGCGCTGCTGATCTCGCTCAACATCACGCCGGGGCCGCTCCTGTTCCAGCAGCATCCGGACGTCGTCTGGGGCCTGATCGCGGCGCTTTACGTCGCCAACCTGATGCTGCTGGTGCTGAATTTGCCGCTGGTCGGCATCTTCGCGCGCATGCTGAGCGTGCCGCCCTGGATCCTGATGCCGGGCGTGGTCATGATCGCCTATGTCGGGGTCTACTCGATCAACCACAGCATCTTCGACCTGCTGCTGATCACCAGCTTCGGCCTGCTCGGCTACGTCCTGCGCAAGCTCGACATCCCGCTCGTGCCGGTGGTGCTGGGCCTGCTGCTCGGCGGCATCATGGAGACCAATCTCCGGCGAGCGCTTTCGATCAGCGGCGGCGACTGGAGCATCCTGATCTCGAGCCCGCTCACCTGGGTGCTCTGGGCACTGGTCGTCCTGATGCTGGCGCTCTCCGTCTTCTTCGAAGTCCGGCATGCGCGCCGCCAGCAGGCGCACACGGAGGTCCCGGACTGAGGCAATGCTGCGGATCGCGATCGAATTCGGCGCGCCAGCCCGAGGTCGCCGAGCTCATCCGGCAGTCCGACATCTATCTCGGGGCGCTCTATCCGCCCGAGAGCCGGCATGCGATCGATCTCGACGCGCTGGCCGCAGCGGACGTCCGCCTGCTGGTCGCGCGGGTAGCGGGTCGCGCGGTCGGCTGCGTCGGCTTCACAATTGGCCCGGCCGGCCAGGCCGAGGTCAAGCGCCTGTTCGTCGAGCCGACGGCCCGTGGCCGCGGCATCGGCCGGGGGCTCATGGCGCATCTCGAGCAATGCGCGGCAGAGGAGGGCGTCAGCCTGCTGCAGCTGGAGACCGGCGTGAGGCAGCCCGAGGCGCTCGCCCTCTACCGTGCCCTCGGCTACGTCGAGCGCGGCCCGTTCGGCCCGTACCGGCCGGACCCGCTCTGCCTGTTCATGGAGAAGCGTCTTTGAGGGGAGAAGCGTCTTCGACGGGAGACGCGGCTCTGACGATGCCGCGGCGCTCGAGGTCGGCCAGCTCGTCCTCGCCGACCCCGATCTCGCGCAGCAGCTCGCGGCTGTGCTCGCCGAGGCCGGGCGGCTGGCGCCGGAGCGGCAGCCGCGTGCCGTCGAACTCGACCGGCAGGCCCGGCAACCGGGTCCGCTGCGCGCCCGGCATGCTCACCTCGAGCAGCCCGCCGCTCGCCACCAGATGCGGGTCCTCGAACAGGTCGGACGGCGTCGCGACCGGCGCGAACGGGATGTTGGCCTGCTCGAGCAGGCGGACCAGCTCGGCCTTGGTGTGAGTGGCGACGATCCCGGCCACCAGCGGCACCAGCCACGGCCGGGCCTCGACCCGGTCGGCGTTGGTCGCAAGGCGCGGATCGGCCAGCAGGTCCGGCCGTTCGAAGACCGCGCAGAACCGCTGCCAGTGCCGGTCGCTCGTGATGCCGACGAAGAGCTGATCGCCATCCGCGGTCGGGAACGTCTGATAGATCGCCCAGGCGCCGAGGCGCGCCGGCATCGGCGGCGGCGGCTCGCCGGTCGCGACCTCGGCCGCCATGTGCTGGCCGACGAGGAAGGCCGTGGTCTCGAACAGGGCGCTGCGCACGAGCTGGCCGCGGCCGCTTCGCTCGCGCTCGCGCAGCGCCGCGAGCACGCCCACGACCCCGAACAGGCCGCCCGTGATGTCGATCGCCGAGGTCCCGGCGCGCAAGGGCCGGCCCGGCGGCCCGGTCATGTAGGCGAGCCCGGCCATGAACTGCACGATCTCGTCGAGCGCCGGCCGGTTCTCGTAGGGACCGGAAAGGAAACCCTTGAGCGCGCAATAGACGAGGCGGGGGTTGGCCGGGGCGAGCTGCTCATAGCCGCAGCCCAGACGCTCCATCGTGCCCGGACCGTAGTTCTCGATCAGCACGTCCGCACCGACGACAAGACGCCGGAGCAGACCCTGTCCGTCTGGCGCCTTCAGGTCGATGGCGACGCTCCGCTTGTTGCGGTTGAAGTAGCCGAAGAAACCGGCCGCGAAGCCCGGCAGGCGGCGCGTGTGATCGCCCGCGGGCGCCGGCTCGATCTTGATCACGTCGGCGCCGAGATCGGCCAGCACGAGGCCCGCGGCCGGACCCATGACCGTGTGGCTGAGTTCGAGCACGCGGATGCCGACGAGCGGCAGGGCCATTCGATCGGGCTGCATCATGGCTCGATTTCCGATATATGTCGCGGGCCGCGGGCGGCGGCGGAGGGGCTCGCGGCACTCTAGACGCTCGCGCGCGCCGTCGATACGCGCTGCCTGCCGAACGGGGCCTGCTTGAGGAGATCTTCGATGGCAAATCCGCAGGGCGCGCTGAGCCGCCGCAGCTTCGTGCGGCTCGCGGCGATCGCAGCGGCGGCGGCGGCCGGGCCCGTCGGCGCCGGATCCCGGGCGATCCCGCAGGTGCTGCCGGGCGCCGGGCTGGGGCTCGGCTTCGAGCACCGCAAGAGCGCGATCGCCATTGGCCGGCGCTATCTCGCCCGCTACCCGGACGACGCCCTGCCGGCCGCGCTTGCCCAGGACTTGCGCCGGGCCGGCGCCGGCGACCCGGCGGCCGCGCGCCGGGCGCTGGGCGCCCGCGTCCGCGACGACTTCGAACGGGGCGACACGGTGGCGCTCGACGGCTGGATTCTGGCGCGCAGCGAGTGCCGGGCCTGCGCCGCCCTCGCACTCGTCGCCGGCGCCGCCGCCTAGGCGGCCGCCCGGCCGCGGGTCGACGGTGCCGGCGCGGCGCGCGCGATCGCGGTTGCGGACCTTGCCCGGATGAAGCTCAGCATCCGTCTTTTGATCCTGGTGCTGCTCGCGGCGCTTCCGGTTCTGGCCTTTCAGGTGCACGCGCTGCTGGCGGACCGCGAGCAGCGCAAGGCGGCGATCGCCGGCCAGGCGCAGACGCTTGCCCGCCTCGCGGCGGCGCAGCAGGATCAGTTCATCGAGGGGGCCCGCTATCTGCTCGGCGCCGCCGCCAAGCTACCGGAGGTGCAAAACCGGGACGCCGCCCGCTGCAACGCCCGCATGGCGGAATTCCTCGAGCTGTTCCCGACCATTGCCGGCATCGGCGCGATAATGCCCGATGGCGTGCAGTTCTGCAGCAGCCGGCAGGAGAGTTCGGAGCAGCCGATCAACATCAGCGACCGCCCCTACTTCCAGGCGGCGCTGCGCGAGAAGCGTCTTGCGATCAGCGGTTTCATCATCGGCCGCCAGACCGGCAAAGCGAGTCTCAATTTCGCCTATCCGGCCCTCGATGATCGAGGCGAGGTCAGGGCGGTCGTCGTGCTCGGATTCGACCTCGCGCGACTCTCGAGCTCGCTGCTGCCGACGCCGCTGCCGGAAGGCGCCACGATGAACCTGGTCGATGGCGATGGCGTCCTGCTCGCACGCACGCCGCCCGCCCCGGACTGGATCGGTCGCCAGGTGCGGGAGCCGCCGTTCACGCAGGCGATGCTCGCCCGGCGCGAGGGCGTGCTGGAGGCCGCCGGCATCGATGGGATCGAGCGCCAGTACGGCTTTGCGCCGCTGCTCGCCTCGGCGGACCTGTTCGCGGTCGTCGGCCTGCCGTGGGCGGCCGCGCTCATGGAGGCGGACCGCCTGTTCTGGCGCGCGGCGAGCATGACGGCGCTTACCTTCGTGCTGGCGGCGGTCGCGGCGCTGCTGTGCGGCGAGATCTGGATCCGCCGCCCGGTCGCGGCCCTCGAGCGGGCGGTCGGCCGCATGGAGGGCGGCGATCTCGGCGTCCGCGCCCGCCTCGAGCACGGCAGCAGCCCCGAGCTCCGCCGGCTGGCGACCAGCTTCAATGGCATGGCGGCCTCGCTCGAGGCGCGCCAGGCGGCGCTGCAGGCGGGCGAGGCGCGCCTGCGCGCGATCGTCGAGACCGCCGCCGACGGCATCATCACGATCAGCGAGCGCGGCATCATCGAATCGGTCAATCCCGAGGCCGAGCGCCTGTTCGGCTATCAGCGCGCCGAGCTGGTCGGGCACAACGTCAACCTGCTCATGCCCTCGCCCGATCGCGAGCGCCACGATGGCTACCTGGCCCGCTACCTGCGCACCGGCGAGGCGCGGATCATCGGTATCGGCCGCGAGGTCACGGGGCGGCGCAAGGACGGCTCGGAAGTTCCTCTGTTCCTCTCGATCGGCGAGTTCAGCCTGGAGGGCGAGCGCCGCTTCACGGGCATCCTGCGCGACATCACCGAGCGCAAGCGCTCCGAGGAGCGCCAGGTCCTGCTGATGGCCGAGATCGATCATCGCGCCAAGAACCTGCTCGCTTCGATCCAGGCGATGGTCCTGCTGACCAAGCCGCATGCCCGCTCGGTGAGCGAGTATGCCGACACGCTGATCGGGCGCCTGCACGCGATGGCCCGCGCGCACGATCTGTTGGCGCGCGAGAAATGGCAGGGTGCGCGCCTGCACGATCTGATCCGGGAGGAGTTTGCGGGCTACGTCGGCGCCGACAGCGCCGTCCTCACGATCATCGGCGACGATTTGCTGCTGCGCCCGCGGGCGGCCCAGACGCTGAGCCTGGCGCTGCACGAGCTGACGACCAACGCGGCGAAATATGGCGCCCTCTCGATACCCGGCGGTCGGGTCACGATCTGCGCCTCGGTCCGACAGGCGCCCGCCGAGGAGACCCTCCTGCTCACCTGGACCGAGTCGGGCGGGCCGGCGGTCGAGCCGCCCGATGAGCGTGGCTTCGGCAGCGTCGTGATCGAGCGCGGCATCGCCCACGACCTCGGCGGCAGCACCAGTCTCGAGTTCGATCCGAGCGGGGTGCGCTGCAAGATTTGCTTTCCTTTGGACTGAGGGTTGGGCAGGCTCGACCGGCGCCCACGCGCTCCGGGGCGGGGGGTTGAGGGACGATGCAATCGGGCGGAATTCTGCTCGTTCAAGCGAATTTTCTGGGCGCGGAGCGACTGCGGCTGCTGCTCGACCAGACCGGCTACCGCGTCGTCGGCATCGCCGGCCGGACCGCCGAGGCGATCCAGCTGGTCGAGCGCCACCAGCCCGGGCTCGCGATCGTCGACATGATGCTGGAGCTCGACGTCGACGGCATCCACACCGCGACCGAGCTCGCCAGGCGGCATGCGCTCAAGATCCTGATCACCTCCGGTTTCCCGGACTTCGTGACCGAGGCGGAGGGCGTTGCGGACCTCGCCTGCGCGATCGTCAAGAAGCCCTACACCGACGCCGAGCTCCTGGCCGCGGTCAGCCGCTGCCTGGGCTGACGTCGGCTCAGGCGCGCAGAGCGTCCGCCCGGCGCCCGGGCCGGCGGGCGATCCGGTCCGCCATCAAGACGCCGCGGGCGCGGCGTCGGGGTGGCTGAAGACGCCAAGGAACAGGTCCCGGAACTCGTCCATGCGAGCGGCCGGCGGCCCGCGCCGCGGGCGCATCCCGGGCGTGAAGCCGAAGGCAAGGAACGGCTCGAGCAGCGCCCGCGAGCCGCTGATCACGTGCATCGGCACATCGCGGCCGGCGCCTTCGCCCGTGATCAGGGGCGCGGGCTGATGGTCGCCTACCAGGATCAAAAGAGTGCGGTCGTCGACGAAGCGGGCGGCGTAGGAGGCGAGCACGCCCAGCACGTAGTCGATCGAGAGCGCATATTGCTCGCGCACCCGCTCGGGATCGCGCCAGACCACGTCGGGCGGATCGCCTGCTTCGGCCCAGCGCGAGAACACGCGGCCGTCGCCGATCGCCGACCAGCGCTCGAGCACCGGCGGGATCGGCGTCCAGGGCGCGTGGCTGCTGATCAACGCGATCTCCGCATAAAGGGGCGGATGCGGCCGCAGGCGCTCCAGCCGCTCGAACGTGGCGAGCGTATATTGGTCGGGCATGGTGATCCAGTTGTAGGGCTTGCCCTGGTAGCCCAGATCCTTGGCGGCGTAGATCTTCTGGTAGCCGAGCAGCGGCCCCTCCGGCCAGGGCATGGTGATCGCCGGCCGGACCGTGACCGTGCGCCGGCCAGCCCGGGCGAACGCCTTGGTGAGCGTCAGCCGATCGCTCGCGACCAGGAGGTCGTAGAGGTTCTGGTCGGCGATCCAGAGCCCGCTCTCGAGCGTGCCGTGCGCGAGCCAGGACTGCCCCCCGGCGGTCGGCGAGGTGAGATAGCCGGATGCCGCGAGGAGGCCGGCGTCGGCGAGCCGGCGCTCGAAGGTCGCAAGGCGCGGCAGCAGCAGCTCGGCGTAGCGCTCCTGCTCGAGCGCGCAGCGGCCATAGGATTCGACATAGACCAGGAGCACGTCGGCGCTGCCGAGGCCGGCGAGCAGAGCCTTGGCCGGCGTGTCCTGGAAGCGGTCATCGGCTGCCTTGCGCTCGAACAGGGCGCGATCTGCGAGCATGAGGCGCCCCTGGCGCGCCTCCTCGATGAGCATCTGGCTGGTGCCGAGCCGCACCGGACGCCAGCCCGCGAAGGCCTGGGGCAGGATCTGCTGGGTGACCAGCAGGAGAACGGCCAGCGCCGCGATGCCGAGGCTCGCGCATTGCCAGCGCCGATCCGCCAGCACGCGCTGGGCGGCGCGCACGACCTTGACGGTGACCAAAAGGACCAGGATCGGGATCAAAACCAGGCCCGCGAGCGCCAGCCAGCCGAGGATTTGGCCGAGCGTGCCGGTCAAGAGGTGCATGAGCGCCGGCGCCAGCTGCAGGTCCAGCAGCGGATTGAGCGGGCGGGCGAGGCTCGCCCGGATCACGAGCTCGGCGAGCTTGAGCAGTGCCACCACGGCGGTGGCCAGGCCGACCGCCCAGGCGGCGATCCGCCCGCTGCGGCCCTCGCGCAGCGGCGCAACCAGCGCCAGCGCGCCGAACAGCAGGGCGACCTCGCCCGCGAGCGCCAGCAGTGCGGCGGCTCCGAAGTCGCCAAGCTCGACCGGCAGGTTCCAGACCAGCGACAGCCAGACCAGCGCGCCCAGGAGCCCGGCCGCAGCCCGAGGCCCGCCCCGTTCGGCCAAGGCTTGCCGGGTCATCCTCGAACCTCCTGCCGCGCCCAGACGTCGCCCGAGCGTTCCCCCGGCTCGCGATCCGCGAGCCAGGCGAGGGTCTCCGGAGCTGTTCGCCATTCGGGCCAGAGCCAGCGCATCCGCTCGCCGCGGGTGACGTTGAAGCGGTAGCAGCCGAGGCCGGCCAGGCGCTCCACCGCCTCGAGCGCCACCCCGATCGCAGCCGGCACGTATTCCAGCGACAGGGCCCCGATCGGCGCCGACAGGCCGCGCAGCGCGAGCGCCTCGGAGCCCTCGACGTCGAGCTTGCAAAAGCGCGGCCGGCCGTGGCGGAGGATCAGATCGTCGAGGGTCGTGAGCGCCACCTCGCGCCGGTCCTGCCAGGTCACGCCGGCGAAGCTTTCGGCGCGCCGCACCCGCTCGGTCCAGCCCGCCGAGAGCGTGCTCACGGTGGGCGTCCGCCGGCTGATCAGGAGGGTTGCGCGGCCCGGCGCCGCGCCGAGCGCCGCCTCGACCACGGTGACCCCGGGCTCGGACCGGAACTGCCAGCGCAGCCAGGCGGCGAACGCAGGCTGCGGCTCGATCGCGACCACCCGCGCGCCCAGTCCGAGAAAACAGCGGGTCCGGTTGCCGACATGGGCGCCGACGTCGAAGGCGAGATCGCCCGGGCGGAGGAACTCGCGATAGCGCCGGCGCAGGCCGCGGCGCCGCCAGGGCTGGCCGTAGTAGATCACGAGCGAGCGGGCGAGGCCGAACGCGCGCGCGAGATCGGCCAAAGGGTCCCGGCCTCTTTCGAGATCGGCCGCGGCCACTAAGATGGACCGATCGCTGGGAGGAGAAGCCGCATGCGCTACGCCCTGGGTGCTGCCCGCGTGACCACCGAAGACGACGCCTTCTGGATCGCGCCGACCGCGGTGCTGATAGGAAACGTCAAGCTCGCGCATAACGCCAGCGTCTGGTGGGGGGCGGTCCTGCGCGGCGACAACGAACCGCTCACCGTCGGCATGAACTCGAACGTCCAGGACGGTTCCGTGCTGCATGCCGACCCCGGCTTCCCGCTCACGATCGGCAAGGATGTGACGGTCGGCCATCTCGTCATGCTGCACGGCTGCACGATCGGCGACAACTCCCTGATCGGGATTGGCGCGGTGATCCTGAACGGCGCCGTGATCGGCAGGAACTGCCTGATCGGCGCCAAGGCCCTGGTGCCTGAAGGCAAGCGGATCCCGGACAACTCGCTGGTCATGGGGGCGCCCGGCAAGGTCGTGCGCCAGCTCGAGGACAAGCACATCGCCCGCATCCGCGAAGCCGCGGAGCACTACGTCCAGAACTGGCAACGCTACGCCCGCGACCTGCGCCCCGAGGGCTAACCCTCCCCCGTCAGTGGCAGCAGGCGCCGAGCGACCTCGGGCAGGGCACGGCGGTCGAGCACCTCGACCACGCCGCCACGCTTGCTAGCGATCAAGACAGCATCGCCTCGGTCGGACGCGTTGCTGAACACCAGGAGTCGGTCGACCAGCGGTGTGAAATGGGCGAGATTGTCGAGAGATCGTTGCCAGCGGCTTCTGATCTTGCCCTCCGGCACGTCGTGCCCGCCCATGATCTTGCGGTGGCGCACCCGCTCGATCGCCTTGCCGACCGAAGGCAACGCGACGTAGATCATGCCGACATAGCGACCTAATTCACGTGCGCGAAGGATATGCTTCTCATACTTGCGCGTGCTCAGGACAGTCTCGATCAGGACGCTCTCGCCCACCTCGACGCAACGCTCAACCTCTACCTCCAGCTCGATGACGGCCCTCAGATTGGCCTTCCTCTTCCGTCATGTGAGGGTGGTTGCGGCGCAGCGTCTGAGCAGAGATGTCAGGATTTAGGATCTTCAGATCGCCGAACTCGCGGCGGATATCAACGCGGCTTACGATCGTTGACTTACCTGCGCCGTTGGGACCCGCGACGATCCAAAGTTCCCCCGATCCCATCGAGAGTCAGCGGGCATGAGTGAGATACGCCAGCAACCTCGTCAAGGTCGAAACCACGCTTCCAAGTAGATCCGGCGAACGGCGCCGCTCATAGTCCTGCGCCGCCGCCCGCGTCGCGCTGCGGACGTGCGCTGTCGCGCGCGCCTCGAATTCATCCGAGTCGAGATACCGACGTCGATCATCGTCCGTCCCTTGACCTGCAGCCCCAGGCGCACTCATGCAGAAATCCCGCGTAGGAAAGGCATCAGCAGTCCATATGGGGTCAAGTCTGGGGACCGATCAAGGCCACGACATCGACGCAAGATCTGCACCACCATCAGCGGTCGAGGTCGCCCTCGCGCTTGAGCATGCGCAGCGCCTCGCGGAAGGCCTCGATCGTCTGCGCCAGATCATCCGGGCTCAGCACGGCTGAGAGAATGGCCCCAGGCCAGCTGTTGAAGTCGACGCCCTGGACCAGCATGGCGAGGCGCAGGCGATGCGTGAGCCTGGTCTCACGGATCTTGAGCTCGGCGTAGGGCAGGGTGAGCGGATCGAAATCGGACGGCCGCACCCGGCGTCCCTTCGGGTTGGTGAACAGATGCACGCCCGAGAAGCTGCCATAGGCGGCCCAGGGCACGTCCTCCGCCTCGAGCGCCTGGTTCAGGCGCTTGCCGGAGCCAAAGGCCGGCGGCATTGGCGCGGGCGCAGGCATCGCTCGTCGCGATCACCTCCAGCGCCGCGATGCCGGCCGCGGCCGAGACCGGATTGGCGTTGAAGGTGCCGGGGTGCTGGACCTTCTCGAACCCTTGCGCGGCGGCGGCCGCAAAGTCGAGCCGGGCCAGCACGTCGGCGCGGCCGGCGACCGCCCCGCCCGGCAGGCCGCCGGCCACGATCTTGGCGAGCGCGCAAAGGTCGGGCGTGATGCCGAATGCCGCCTGGGCGCCGCCCGGCGCCACGCGAAAGCCGGTGACCACCTCGTCGAAGATCAAAAGGACGCGATGCGCCGCGGTCAGCTCGCGCAGCGCCGCGAGGAACCCCGCCCGCAGCGGGGTCATGCCGAACGAGCCGCCCGTCGGCTCGATGATCGCGGCCGCGATGTCGTCGTCCGCGGCCAGGACCGCCCGCAGGCCGTCCTCGTCGTTCGGGTCGAGTAGCACCACGTTGCGCGCGACCTCGCTCAGCACGCCCGCCGTCGGCGAGCCGTCGAAATGGGCGGTAAAGCCCGAGGTCATGTGATCGTGCCAGCCGTGGAAGTGGGTCCTGAAGCGCAGGATCCTGCGCTTGCCGGTGAAGGCGCGGGCGAGCCGTACCGCCATCAGCGTCGCCTCGGTCCCGGACGCGGTGAAGCGGACCCGCTCGGCGCAGGGCATCAGGCGCGAGATCGCCTCGGCCCAGCGCACCTCGAGCGGGTGGCTCGCCCCGAAGTGGGTCCCCCGGCCCAGGGCCTCGGCGACCGCGGCGGCGACCTTGGGGTGGTTGTGGCCGAGCAGGAGCGCGCCGTGGCCGCCGTAGTAGTCGATGTAGCGGTTGCCATCGACATCCCATTTGTAGGGGCCCTCAGCGCGCTCGGCGTAGATGCCATAGGGTTCGAGGAAACGGCTGTCGTGGGTGATGCCGCTCGGGAACAGGGCCTGCGCCTGCTCGTTGAGCCGCGCCGAGCCCGGCGTCCGTTCGCGATAGGCGGCATCGATCGTGAGATTCGCGAGCAGGTGCTCGGACATGGGCATGGCGGTTATCCGCGGCAGGGGCTGTGAGCGAGCTGTACAGCGCGCCGCCCGGTTTGTCAGGCTGGACGTGAAATCAGGAGCGGGTCGGTTTGCCGATCGAGGCGGCCATCCTAGATTGACGGTTGGATAGAACGAAGTCGGCACCAGGGTGGGGGAGGAGGCGACGATGGCGCAGCACGGGCATTTCTTCTGGAACGAGCTCATGACCCGCGATCTCGAGGGTGCCAAGGCCTTCTATGGGGCCCAGATCGGATGGGCGTTCGACGCCATGCCGATGCCGGAGGGCGGCACCTACTGGGTCTGCAAGATTGACGGTCAGCCGGTCGCCGGCATCCTCGACATGAGCGAGCCGCGCTTCGAAGGCGTGCCGCCGCAGTGGTTCGCCTATCTCGCGGTCGACGACGTCGACGCGCGGGTCCAAAAGGCGACCGCGGCCGGCGCCAAGCTCGCGCGCCCGATCTTCGACATCGAAGGGGTCGGCCGGGTCGCGATCCTCCACGACCCGACCGGCGCCGCGATCGGCTGGATCACCCCGGCGCGGCAGGCTTAGCGCTGCCGGCCCGGGAGCTCAGGCCGGATCGCCGCCCTCCCCGAGCACGACCGCGCCTTCGGCGGCGAGCGCCTCGGTCTCGGCGTCGGAGAAGCCGTGCTCGGCGAGGACCTCGCGGGTATGCTGGCCGTAGACGGGCGCGCCGGTGCGGACTTTGCCCGGGGTGTCCGAGAACTTGACCGGGAGGCCCAGCGTCTTGACCGGGCCGAGCCTGGCGTGCTCGACCTCGACCACCATCGCTCGCGCCTGGACCTGGGGATCGGCCTGCATCTGGAGGACGTCGTAGACCGGGCCCGCGGGCACGCCGGCTTCCTCGAAGGCCGCCAGCAGCTCGACCGAGCTGCGGCGCTTGAAATAAGGGGTAAGTGCCGCCTCGAGCGCCTTGAGGTTGGCCATCCGGCCGCGGTTCTCGCGAAAGCGCGGGTCGTCGGCCAGCTCCGGCGCCCCCAGGACCTCGAGCGTGCGCTGCCAGAGGCGCTGGTTGTTGCCGCCGATCACGACCCAGCCGTCCTTGGTCTCGAACGCCTGATAGGGGGCGTTCAAGGGATGCGCCGAGCCCATCGGACCGGGGGCGACGCCGCTCGCCAGCGCGATCGCGGACTGCCAGTAGGTCTGGACGATGCCGGCCTCCAGAAGCGAGGTCTCGACCATCTGGCCTTGCCCGGTCTTGAGGCGATGGGCGTAGGCGGCAAGGATGCCCATGGCCGCCAGGATGCCGCAGGTGATGTCGGTCAGAGGTGCTCCGCATTTGACCGGCGGCCGGCCCGGCCCCTCGCCGGTGATGCTCATGATGCCGCTCATCGCCTGGGCGACCAGATCGAAGCCGCCGCGCTGGCCGTAGGGACCGGTCCGGCCGAAGCCGGAGAGCGCGCAGTAGATCAGGCCCGGGTTGGCCGCGCGCAGCGCCTCGTAGTCGAAGCCGAGCCTCGTGAGCGTGCCCGGGCGATAGTTCTCGACGACGACGTCGGCATCCGCGAGCAGGCGCTTGAGGACCCGCTTGCCGCCCGCGGTCTTGAGATCGAGCACGATGCCCCGCTTGTTGCGGTTGACCATCATGAAGGAGGCGGCCTCGCCCTCGATGGTCGGGAGCCCGCGCCGGGTATCGTCGCCGCCCGGGATCTTCTCGATCTTGATCACGTCGGCGCCCATGTCGGCCAGCATCAGCGTGCAGGTCGGCCCCGCCATGACGTGGGTCAGATCGATCACTTTGAGGCCGGCAAGCGGGCCCATGCTGTTCTCCCAGAACGCTGCGGCGGCTCACGCCTTGGTGCAGATGATCTCGAGCACCGCCAGCCGGTCGTCCGCGAGGCCGCGCAGCGTATTCTGCGCGCGCGGGCGAAAATCCGGCAGCAGCAGATGCAGGCCGAGCGGCGGCGGCCCGCGCTCGGCGCTCCGGGCGAGCGCGGTCTCGAAGAAGGTTCGGGCGGCGGCGGTTCTGTCGCGCCAGCTCTCGATCCGAAAGCCGGCGGCGGCAAGCAGTCGCCGCATCTCGTCGGGCGTGGCGAGAAAGCTTGTCGAGCGGTCGTTCGCCCAGGGCGTCGGGTAATACGCCTCGCCGCCCGGCCCCTGCAGGATGTCGTAGATCCCGAACCCGGCGCCCGCCTTCAGGACCCGCGCGACCTCGGCGTAGAGCCCCGGCTTGTCGGCGATGTTCATGGCCACGTGCTGGGTGTAGGCGGCATCGAAGGTGCCGTCCGCGAACGGCAGCGCCAGCGCGCTGCCCGGCCGGTAGTCGAGGCGGTCGGCGAGGCCCGTGCTGCGGGCAAAGCGCGTGGCGAGCTCGCAGTATTCGGGCGTCAGGTCGATGCCGGTGACCCGGGCGCCGCGGCTCGCGGCGAAATGGCGCGAGGCGCCGCCGATCCCGCTGCCGACGTCGAGGACATGCTGGCCCGCGTGGAGGCCGAGCGCCTGGCCGAGCTCCACCGTCGCCTCGCGGCCGCGGATGTGGAACTCGCCGACCGGGGCCAGGTCCTCGACGCTGAGATCGTCGGGGTCGAGGCCGGCGGCGCGCAGCGCGTCGAGGATCACCCGGGTGCGATCGATGCCCGTGTAGTGGGTCGCCACCTCCTGCTCGAGAGACATCTGCCTTCTCCGGCGGTCCAGGATCAGCGGCCCTTGAACTCCGGTCTGGTCTTGGCGAGGAACGCCTGGTAGCCGGTCCGGAAGTCCTCGGTGCCAAAGCAGTGGTAGCTCTCGTCCAGCTCGGCGGCGGTCACCGGCTCGGGCTGCAGGAGGCGGCGGGTGAACTTCTTGTGCCAGCGGGCGGCGAGCGGAGCACCCTCGGCGATCCGCCCGACCGTCGCCTCGAGGTCGGCCTCGAGCTCGGCATCCGGCACGATCCGGTTGATCAGGCCCATCCGCAGCGCCTCCCCGGCGCCGAAGATCCGCCCTTCGAGCAGGATCTCGAGGGCGTTCGCGGGGCCCACCAGCCGGAGCAGCGGCTCGAGCTCCGAATAGGCGACGACCAGGCCCAGCCGCTTGACCGGGATGCCGAAGCGGGCGCTTTCGCCGGCGATCCGGAGATCGGCGGTCAGCGCCAGCTCCAGACCGCCACCGACGCAAAGGCCCCGGATCTGCGCGACCACCGGGTGGCGGCAGGCGGCGATCCGGGTCATGGCGCCGTGGGTGCGGCTGGCATAGGCCCTGGCCTTCTCGACAGTGCTGCGGTTGGCCTCGAACTCGCTGATGTCGGCGCCGACGCTGAACGCCTTGTCGCCGGCGCCGGCGAGCACGACGCAGCGCAGGCCCTGATCGGCGTCGAGCTCGTCGAAGACCTCGCCGAGCCGCTGCCACATCGCCGTGTTGACCGCGTTCAGCCTGGCCGGCTGATTGAGCGTCACCCGCGCGAGGGCGCCTTCGCGCGCGAGCAGGATTCCTTCCGTCATCGATGCTCCCTCCGGACCGGACGGGCGGGTGCCCCAAGGTCGGCATTGTAGAGCAGTGGCACGCCTTGCCAACCGCCGCCAGCCGCCCCGGATCCAAAGAAAAGTCGGCGTTTCAACGCCCTCTTAATCAAGATGATATAAGATCAACTCAGGTATCGCTGTCGCCGTCGCGCTATGGAGAGGTGATCATGGCGGAGATATCAACCAATCCAGGCGAGCTGTCTTTGTGTCTGCCGCAGCTGGCCATTCCAAAAGAAATTGCGGCATATTTGCCAGAGACGGTCCTGATGGAGCTGGCACGGCTCTCCGAGGCGAAGCAGGCGGAGTTCGTCGCGGCTTTTCACGATCAATCGCGAACTCTGACCTTTGCCTATCTGACCTCGCTGATCTACTGCCACTACGGGCTGCTCGGTCGCTGGGCGATGACCGGGATCATGTGGCTGTCGCTGTTCTTGACCTCGACGCTCGGTCCGGCCCTCGGCTCCATCTGGTGGCTGATCGACCTCGCCCGCATGCCGGCGATGGTACGCAGCCACAACCAGCAGGTCGCGGCCGACATCCTGCGCAAGCTGAACGCCGGCAGCGACGCTGCGCCGCTGGCCGGCGCCTGAGCTCTGCGGCCTCTAGCGCGCTGACGCCGAGGGGTCCCCCTCGGTCACCCGCGCCGGGGTCCAGCGCGTCCGCCTGCGCGCCCGACGCTCGGTTTCAGACTCGCGCTCGTAGCTGACCGGAACCGCGGCCTCGACAAAGACGTCCGGCGTTACCAGCACGTTGATGTTGAGGGTCGCATAGGCGCCGCCCGCGTCTGCCATGAGGGCGCCGACATAGACGCCGCAGCGGCGACAGACCAGGAACTCCGCGGTTTCGAGCCCGAAGCGGTAGCGGCTGAGCTCGGTCGGGTCGCGGACCAGGACCTCCACCCGGCCGCCCGGATCGGAGACCGTGCGCACGCCATGGCGCCGGCAGAACGAGCAGCCGCAGGCGCGCACCGTCAGCTCGGCGGGCGGCCGCAGCGTCTCGAACGCGACCTCGAGGTTGCCGCAGTGGCAGCCGCCGGTCAGCCGCACCGACCCTTGCGGGTCGCCCTTGCCTCGTCGCTCAGCCGCCATCGTCGCCCTCCAACGCGCGCGAGGGCAGGGCGTCGCTGACCGTCGCGAACCGGGGCCGCTCGTCGACCAGCTCCAGCCAAGGCAGCTGGCTCGCGGTCCAGACGTGGTCGTCCGGGCGCACCAGGTCCGGGCGGTCGAGGCTGCCGAGGCTGACCTGCACCCGATCAGCCAGGACCGCCTCGTGCATCGAGAGCGTGCTGCCGCAGATCGGGCAGAAGCCGCGCTCGGCCTCGCTCGAGGAGCGATAGCGCTGCGGTTCGCGGCCGGTCCAGGCGAACGCGCCCACCGGGAAATGGACGAAGGTCATGAAGGCGGCGCCGGACGCCCGCCGGCAGACGCCGCAATGACAGCTGACCACCCGGATCGGATCGGACCGTGCCAGGTAGCGGACCGCCCCGCACAGACAGCCTCCCGTCCAGTCCATCCCGCCCTCCCTCGCTTGCCTCAGCGGTAGAACAGCTCGACCAAAGCGAGCGGCACGATCGGCACGTAGGTCACCAGCATCAGCACCAGGAACAGCACGCCGATGAAGTAGACGTTGATCTTGGTGACCTCCCAGACGTCGGCCTTGGCGATCGAGCAGGCCGTGATCAGCACGCTCGCGACCGGCGGCGTCTGCTGGCCGATCGCGAGATTGAGGGTCACGATCAGGCCGAAGTGGATCAGATCCAGATGGATCGCCTGCACGATCGGCAGCACGATCGGCACCACCAGGATGATCGCCGCCGCACCGTGCAGGAAGCAGCCGAGGAGCAGGAACAGCGCGTTGAGCAAGGCCAGGATGACGTAGCGGTCGTGGGTCATCTCTGCGATGCTCTGTGCCAGCGCCTGGGGCAGGCGGGACTCGGTGAGGTAAAGCCCGAGCAGCGCCGACGATGCGACCAGCAGCATGACCACGGCGGTCTGGACCGCGCCCTCGATCAGCGCCTGATGCAGATGCCGCCAGTCGAGCTCACGGTAGACGAGGGTGCCGATCGCAAGCGCTGCGACCACCGCGAGGCCGGCGCCCTCGGTCGCGGTCACGAGGCCGCCGAAGATGCCGCCCAGGATGATGATCGGCAGCAGGAACGCGAAGGCCGCGTCCTTGAAGGTCGCCCATACCCGGGCGAGGCGGAAGGTCTCCTCGACCGGGAACGCGTAGCGGATCGCGAACCAGAAGGAGAGCGCCATCAGGCCGGCGGCGCCGATCAGCCCCGGCAGGATGCCGGCGACGAACAGCTGCACGACCGAAGTGTTGGCCATCACCGCGTAGAGGATCATCGGGATCGAGGGCGGGATGATGATCGCGAGCGAGGCGGACGACGAGGTGACCGCGGCAGCGAAGGTCTTGGGATAGCCGCGCCGCTCCATCGCCGGGATCAGGATCGAGCCGATCGCTGCGACGTCGGCGACCGCCGAGCCCGAGATCTCGGCGAAGAACAAGGACGTGCCGATCGTCACCATCGACAGGCCGCCGCGGATGAAGCCGAGCAGCGCCGAGGCGAACGCGATCAGCCGGCGCGAGATGCCGGAGGCGTTCATGATCGCGCCCGCCAGCACGAACAGGGGGATCGCGATCAGGGGAAACTTGGTCGCGCCCTCGAACATCACGACCGCTGCCGACAGCAGGCTGTCCGGGCCCGACTTCGCGACCATCGCGAGGACCGCGATCAGCCCGAGGGCGACCGCGATCGGCACGTTGATCAGGACCAGCGCGAGCAAGGCCAGCAGGATCAAGAAAATGGTCACTCCGGCAGATCCGCCGGCGGGGAGGGCGCGGAGCGCGGCGCGCGGGCCGCGCGCCAGCGCTCGGGCAGGCTCAGGATCTCGGCGAGCGCGATCAGTGCTGCGCCGATCGGAATGACCGACTGGGTGAAGCTCACCGGGACCCAGGGCAGGCTCGTCAGCCTGTCGTCGCCGAGGATCAGGATCACGTCCAGGCCATACCAGGCGAGCATCACGAAGAAGCCGATCACCAGCGTCTCGGCGACGATCAGCATCGGCACCCGCCAGGCGGGCGAGCGGCTGTCGTAGAAGCCGGGAAAGCCCAGATGGGCGCGCCGCAAGGCGGCCAGCGCGGCGCCGTAGTAGGTCAGCCAGGCGAGCATGATCGCCGCGACCTCGTCGTACCAGACCAGGGACGCGCCGGCCTTGCGGAAGATCACGGCGAGCACCACGACCACCGCGAGCCCGATCATGAGCGCGATGCTCACCGCCTCGAGCAGCAGCTCGACGACGCGACGCAACCTTTGGACGGCGCTCATGCTGAGGCGGGCCTCCCCCTTGCGGCCAAGTGTGACCGCGCAGGCGGCGAGGTCAACGGCGATTTTGCCGCTTCAAGGCCTCGCGCCGAGGTCGTCCTTTGGCCTCAGCGGCCGCCGGGCCCCGGCGCGGGCTGAGCCGGGGTCGTCCAGCAGGTCGGCGCGGAACGCCCGCCAGCGGCGCGGCGAGCAGTACCAGAGACTTCGCACGTCGCGGGTCGCGAGCGAGCCCAGGAGAGCCACCGCCCCGACCACCAGCGCCGCGACCCCGAAGCCCGCCGCGCGCTCGCGCTCGAGCTCGGAGAGCCCGGACGGGCCGAGCAGGCTGAACAGGCCGATCAAGCCCGCCGCGAGCCCGAACAGGCTGCCGGCCAGACGCAACGGCCATTCTGTGCGGCGTGGCTCCAGGGTCGACCCGGCGCGGCCACCTTGACGCAGGATGGATCGGCCGGGATTGGAGGCCGCCGCTCTTTTCGGCAACTCGCACCTGCCGGTGAGGTCAGTCGAGGACGTCGGTGCCGGGGGGGCGGCCGATCTCGTGCGCGGCCAGGGTCTCGAGCGCCCGGACCATGGCCGAGTGGTCCCAGGCCTGTCCGCCCATGGCGACGCAGGCGTTGAAGAGATGCTGGGCGGCCGCCGTGCCCGGCAGATAGAGCCCGAGCATGCGCGCGGCGACCAGGGCAAGGCCCAGATCCTTCTGGTGCAGCTCGACCCGGAAGCCCGGCTCGAAATTGCGCTCGATCATCCGCTGGCCGTGGTAGTCGAGGACCCTGGAGCTCGCGAAGCCGCCCATCAGCGCCGCGCGTATCCGGGCCGGATCGGCACCGGCCTTCGACGCGAAGACCAGCGCCTCGCCGACCGCCTGGATGGTCATTGCGACCACGATCTGGTTCGCGACCTTGGCGACCTGGCCATCGCCGTTGCCGCCGACCAGCGTGATGTTCTTGCCGAGCCGCTCGAGCAGCGGCTTCACGCGCGCGAAGGCTGCCTCCGGGCCGCCCACCATGATCGAAAGCGTCGCGGCCTTGGCGCCGGCCTCGCCGCCCGAGACCGGGGCGTCCAGATAGTCGCAGCCCAGCTGGTTGATCCTGCGGGCGAACTCCCTGGTCGCGAGCGGCGAGATCGAGCTCATGTCGATCACGGTCTTGCCCGGGCGCAACCCACCCGCGACCCCATCCGGGCCGAACAGCGCCTGCTCGACGTGGGGCGTGTCCGGCACCATGGTGATGATCACCTCGGCGGCCGTGGCCACCTCCTTGCCGCTCCGGCAGGCTTTGGCACCCTTCTCGAGCAGCACCTGCGGCACCGGCGTCAGGTCATGCACCCAGAGCTCGTGGCCGCCCTCGATCAGATGGCCGGCCATCGGCCGTCCCATGGTGCCGACCCCGATGAACCCGATCTTCATTGAACTCTCCTCGCGTTGCATGACGGGCGCGCTCACTCGGTGGCCGACCAGGCGGGCTCCGGCTCGAGGCTCATCTCGCTCGGCAGGTCGATGATCTCCTCGAACTCGGTGATCTTGTCGATCTCGGGGCCCATGGCGATGTTGGTGACCCGCTCGAGGATGACCTCGACGACCACCGGCAGGCGCCGGGCCGCGCTCTCCTTGCGCGCCCAGGCGAAGGTCGGCGCCAGGTCCTTGGGCTCGAACACGCGCGCCGCAAGGCAGCCGAAGGCTTCGGCCGCCTTGACATGGTCGACGCCGTAGCCATTGACCTCAGGCGCGTTGACGTTGTCGAAGCCGAGCTGGACCTCGAAGTCCATGTTGTAGCCGCGCTCGGCCTGGCGGATCAGGCCGAGGTAGGAGTTGTTGAGCAGTATTACGACGATCGGGATGTTGTACTGGGCGCCGACCGCGAGCTCCTCGATCAGGAACTGGAACGAGTAGTCGCCGCAGACCGCCACGACCTCGGTCTCGGGCTCGGCGAGCTTGGCGCCGAGCGCCGCCGGAATGTCCCAGCCCAAGGGGCCCGCCTGGCCGCAGATGATGTAGTGGCGGGGCTTGGTGATCTTCTGCAGCTGGCCCGAGGCGATCTGCCCGAGGCCGATCGCGGTGATGAAGCGGGTGTCCGCGTCGAAGGCCGCGTTGATCTCCTGGAACACGCGCTGCGGCTTGATCGGCACGTTCTCGAAGTCGGTGCGCCTGAGCATCGTCCGCTTGCGCTCGGCGACCGTCGCGACCCAGGCGTTGCGCCTTCGGATGCGGCCGGCCCGATCCCATTCGCGCGCGACCTCGAGGAAGGCCTCGAGCGCTTCTCTGGCATCGGCCACGATCCCGAGGTCGGGGCCGAACACGCGCCCGATCTGGGTCGGCTCGATGTCGACGTGCACGAATTTGCGGCCGCGCGTGTAGACCTCGGTCGAGCCGGTGTGGCGGTTGGCGAAGCGGTTGCCGATGCCGAGCACGAAGTCGCTCTCGAGGAAGGTAGCATTGCCGTAGCGGTGCTGGGTCTGGAGGCCGACCATGCCGGCGTGCAGCGGATGATCGTCGGGGATCGAGCCCCAGCCCATGAGCGTCGGCACGACGGGGGTGTTGGTGAGCTCGGCGAACCTGACCAGCAGGTCCGAGGCTTCGGCATTGATCACGCCGCCGCCCGCGACGATCAGCGGCCGTTCGGCATCCAGCAGCATGGCCAGCGCCTTCTCGACCGCTTTCCGGTTGGGCTTGGGCCGGATCACCGCGAGCGGCGCGTCGATCTCGGGGTCGTATTCGATCAGCTCGCGCTGGACGTCGATCGGCAGGTCGATGTGGACCGGGCCGGGGCGGCCCTCGCGCATGATCTGGAAGGCGCGCCGGAACACGTACGGGACCTGCGCCCCCTCCATGACGCAGACCGACCATTTGGTCACTGGCCTGGCGATCGCCGCGATGTCGATCGCCTGGAAGTCCTCCTTGTGCAGCTTCGCGCGCGGCGCCTGGCCGGTGATGCACAAGATCGGGATGCTGTCGGCCATGGCCGAGTAGAGGCCGGTGATCATGTCGGTGCCGGCCGGCCCCGAGGTCCCGATGTTGATCCCGATCCTTCCGGCTTTGGCGCGCGAGTAGCCCTCGGCGGCGTGCGCGCCGCCCTCCTCGTGGCGGACCACGTAGTGCTTGATGCGGCTGCCCTTGAGCGCCTCGTAGAAGGGCAGAATCGCGGCGCCCGGAATGCCGAAGACGGCCTCGACGCCCTCGCTCTCGAGGACGTGGATCGCCGCCTGAATCGCTGTCATCCTGGCCATCTTCGGCTGCTCCTCAGTTGCTCGTTCCGGCGGTGGTCGGCTGGCGCTGGCCCATCACGTAGGTGGCGCGGACCGCACGCTCGTCGCCCATGATCATGAGCAGGAAGAGCGTCGCCGCGAGATCGCCCGCGATCCGCTCCATCCGGTGTGCCATGGCCGGGCTCGCGCGTGGGTCGAGGACTACGAGATCGGCAGCACTGCCGGGCTCGAGCGTGCCGATCTCGTGCTCGAGACCGAGCGCGCGGGCGTTGCCGAGCGTCAGCGTATAGAAGGCGTCCAGCGCCGGCCAGGTCTGGCCCTTGAGCTGGAGCACCTTGTAGCCCTCGGCCGCGGTCCTGAGCATCGAGTAGCTGGTGCCGCCGCCGACGTCGGTAGCAATGCTGACCCGCACCGGCTGCGCCGGGTCGCGCAAAGCTGCGAGATCGAACAGGCCGGACCCGAGAAAGAGGTTCGAGGTCGGGCAGAAGGCGGCGACCGAGCGACTGTCCGAGAGCCGCTCGCGTTCCGACGCGCTCAGATGGATGCAGTGGCCGAAGATCGAGCGAGGCCCGAGCAGGCCGAAACGGTCATAGACGTCGGTATAGCTCTTGGCCCCGGGGAACAGGCGCCGGACGGTCGCGATCTCATCCAGGTTCTCGGACAGATGGGTCTGGAGGTAGCAGTCCGGATGCGCCTGCAAGAGCGCACCCGCCGCCTCGAGCTGGGCGTCGCTCGAGGTCAGGGCGAAGCGCGGCGAGATCGCATAGAGCTGGCGCCCGCGCCTGTGCCAGCGGGCAATCAACATTTCGCTCTCGGCGTGGCCGCGCTCGGCCGTATCGAGCAGGCCCGCAGGCGCACCCCGGTCCATCATCACTTTGCCCGCGATCATGCGGGTGCCGCGCCGCTCGGATTCGGTGAAGAAGGCCTCGACCGACTGCGGGTGGACCGAGCCGTAGACGACCGCCGTGGTGGTGCCGTTGCGGGCCAGCTCATCCAGGAAAAAGCTTGCGATCTTCGCGCTGTGGGCTTCGTCGGAAAAGCGCTGCTCCTCGACGAAGGTGTAGTTTTGCAGCCAGTCGAGCAGCTGGGCGCCGAAGCTCGCGATTACCTGGGTCTGGGGCAGATGGATGTGGGTGTCGATCAGGCCCGGCAGGATCAGGCAGTCGGGCCAATGCTCGACGGCGGTGCCGGCCGGCAGGCCGGGCAGCAGCTCGTGCGCCTCGCCGATCGCAGCGATCCGGCCATCGGCGACGACCAGGAGGCCGTCCTCCACATAGCGGTGGCTGGCGGCGACCCCGACCTCGGCCGGGTCGTTCTTGAAGCCGAGCAGCTGGCCGCGCAGCGCCAGGCGGGGCATGGCAGGCACCGGCAGGTCCTCACTCGGCCGGCGCACCGGCCGCGTACCAGGCGCCGAGCAGCGCCCGCTCGGCGGGCTCGATCTCGGTGATGTTGCCGGGCGGCATGGCATGGGTCAGCACCGCCTGCATGTGGATCGGGCCCGCGTGCTGGCGGATCCGCTCGGGCGTGTCGAGCATGACCCCTTTGGGCGGCGCCGCGATGCCCTCCCAGAGCGGCTCCTCGGTGTGGCACATGCTGCAGCGCGACAGCACGACGTTCTCGACCTCGGCAACATCGATTGCGGGCGGCGGGGCCGCCGCTTCGTCGCCGGCCTCGGCGGGCGGGCTTGCGGCCGACAGCCAGACGATCAGCAGCATGCCGACCAACGCCACCGCCCAGGTCCACCAGGGATTGGGCCTGCCGGCGTGGCGCTCGTTGTAGAAGTGCCGGATGACCGCGCCGACCACCAGCACCAGCGCCAGGATCAGCCAGTTGAAGCGGCTGGCGAACGCGAGCGGGTAGTGGTTGCTGATCATCACGAACAGGACGGGCAGGGTCAGGTAGTTGTTGTGCATCGAGCGCTGCTTGGCGACGTAGCCGAGCTTGGGGTCGGGGGTGCGGCCGGCGATCAGGTCGGCCACCACGATCTTCTGATTGGGGATGATCACCATCAGGACGTTGGCGGCCATGATCGTGCCGATCACCGCACCCATCTGCATGTAGGCGCCGCGGCCGCTGAACAGCCAGGTGAAGACGTAGGCGAGCACGACCAGGAAGACGAAGCCCGTCGCGGCGAGTGCGGTGTCGTTGTCGCCGAGCGGCGACTTGCAGAGGAGGTCGTAGGCGAGCCAGCCGCCGATCAGGCCGACCACGCTGATCAGGACCGCGCCCCAGACCGGCAGCGCCAGCACATGGCTGTCGATCAGATAGAGCTCGGCGCCGAAGTAATAGATGATGATGAGCATCGCGAGACCGGACAGCCAGGTCGTATAGGCTTCCCACTTGAACCAGGTCAGGTCGTCCGGCACGCGCTCCGGCGCCACCAGATATTTGATCATGTGATAGAAGCCGCCGCCGTGGACCTGCCAGGCCTCGCCGCCGGCGCCCTTGGGCAGGCCGTCACGGCTCTTGATGCTGGCATCGAGGTGGACGAAGTAGAACGAGCTGCCGATCCAGGCGATGCCGGCGATCACATGCAGCCAGCGCAGGCTGAAGTCGATCCAGGCCCACAAGATCGCACCCATAGCGCCCCCCTTTCCGCTCCACCCGCCGCCCGGCGGAACGGCGGACCCGTGCCATCCGCCGCCATTCCTGGTACGCTCGTTCGCGCCCGCGGAGAACCACGCGCGCGCGGCAGGACTTTCAAATCGAGCCGAACAATCGCGGCTGCCGGGGGAGGCGTTCAGTCATGGCCCTGCTCGAGAACATCCGGGTGTTCGTCCGGGTGGTCGAGCTCGGCAGCCTGTCGGCGGCCGGCCGGCACCTGCGTCTGTCGCCGGCGGTCGTGAGCCACCGCCTGCAGCAGCTCGAGAGCCATCTCGGCGCCCGTCTCCTCAACCGCACCACGCGCCAGGTCCAGCCGACCGAGCCGGGGCTCGCCTACTACCAGGCCTGCCAGGACGTGCTGGGCGCCCTCGAGCGGGCGGAGAGCGCGATCGCGGACGCCGGCGGCACGCCCAGAGGCAGCCTCCGGGTCACCGCCCCGCTCGGCTTCGGACGCCGCGTCCTGGCGCCGCTGCTGCCGGCGTTCCAGGCGCTGCATCCCGAGGTCGATGTCCGCCTGCGGCTCTCCGACCACCTGCTCGACCTGCTGCAGGAGGCGGTCGACGTCGCGATCCGGATGGCGCTGCTCGCCGAACTCGAGCCTGATCGTCCGCAAGATCGCCGACTGCCCGCGCGTGCTGTGCGCCGCCCCCGCCTACCTCGAGGCGCAAGGCCGCCCGGCGGCGCCCGAGGATCTGCTCGAGCACCGCTGCCTGCTGCTCCGCTTCGCCGGCTCGCAGCAGTTCCGCTGGACGCTGATCACGCCGGACGGGCCGGTCACGCTGCCGGTCGCGGGGCCGCTCGATGCCGACGACGGCGACGTACTCACGACCTGGGCGCTGATGGGTCAGGGGATCGCGCTGAAGCCGCTCTGGGAGGTCTCGGCACATCTGCGCGCCGGCCGCCTCGAGCCCGTCCTGCCGGACTTCCCGCCCGAACCCGCGGCGCTGGCCGTGCTCTACCCGCACCGCCGCCTCCTGCCGGCCAAGGTCAAAGCATTCGCCGATTTCATGGTGGAGCACGGCGCCCGCGCGCTCGCCGAGTTAGACCAGCAGGCGGGTTGACATTTGTATAGGCATTTGCAAAGCGGAGCATTGCTGATCCTCCCGGTCGCGAGGCGTTCGGATAGCGAGCAGCGATCGACGGCCACCGGCATGGTCGGCAGCGGCCGCCACATCTTCGTTGTGTTCACGCTGCGGCAGCGCGGGAGCCGGACATTGCTGCGACCGATCAGCGCCCGTTACATGCACCAGAGGGAGATCGCCATCTATGACCAAGCGCGTGCCAGACTTCAGAACCGATGAAGAAGCCGCGGCCTTCCTCGAGCAGGATTTGAGCGAGTACATCGATCCCGCGCACATGGTGCCCTTGCGTTACGAGGACCGGCCCAAGGGGCGCTCGGTCAATCTGCGCCTCTCGGAGGAATTGCTGGGTGCGCTCAAAGCCCGTGCCAAGGAGGAAGGCATCCCCTATCAGCGCTTCATCCGGCTGGCTCTCGAACAGGCGCTGGCGCGCGGGTCTGAAGACGGCCGCGCGCGCTGACCCCTATACTTGCCATCAGGCCTGCACGCCCTTGACGTACCAGTCCATCTTCTGCAGCTGCTCGTCTGAGGCATGGCTGCCCTCGGCGATCACGACCTCGCCCGCCTGGTTGCTGACGGGCCCGTCGAACGGATGCAGCGTGCCGGCGATGATGCCCTCCTTGACCTTGTCCGCGGCCGCCGCGACATCGGGCGGCACGTCGGGGCCGTAGGGCGCGATCACGACCGTGCCTTCCTTGAGGCCCAGCCAGACGTTGTGGGTCTTCCAGGTGCCGTCCATGAGCGCCTGGACCTCGCCGATGTAATAGGGCCCCCAGTCGTCGACGATCGCGGTGAGCTGCGCCTTGGGCGCGAACTTGGCCATGTCGGAGGACTGGCCGAAGGCGTGCACGCCCCGGTCCTGGGCGACCTGGAGGGCGGCCGGGCTGTCGGTGTGTTGGGCCAGAATGTCGGCGCCCTGGTCGATCAGCGCCTTGGCGGCATCCGCTTCCTTGCCCGGATCGTACCAGCTGTTGACCCAGACGACCTTGATCTGGATGTCGGGCCGATGCTTTTGGGCGGCGAGCGTGAAGGCGTTGATGCCCATCACGACCTCGGGGATTGGGAACGAGGCGATGTAGCCGACGATCCCGGACTTGGTCATCATGCCGCCGATCGTGCCGATCACCGCCCGGCCCTCGTAGAAGCGCGCGTTGTAGACCGCGAGGTTGGGCAAGGTCTGATAGCCGGTCGCGTGCTCGAACTTGACTTTCGGGAACTGCTTGGCAACCCGCACGGCCGAGTTCATGAAGCCGAACGAGGTCGCGAAGATCAGGCCGTTGCCCGAGGTCGCGAGCTGGCGGATCACGCGGTCGGCATCGGGCCCTTCGGCCACCTTCTCGACGAAGTTCGTCTGGACCTTGTCGCCAAAGTGCTCGGCCACCGCCTTGCGACCGAGATCGTGCTGGTAGCTGTAGCCGAAATCGCCGACCGGCCCGACATAGACCCAGGCGCATTTGAGCGGCCCCGCGGCAAACCCGGACTGCGCCAGCAGCAGGGTCCCCGAGGCGGCGGCGCTGCCGGCGAGGAAGCGGCGGCGCGAGAGTTCGAGTTTCATGGTTGTTGTCTCCCTGGCTATCGGATCAGGTGGCGGGACGGAATGGCTTGCCGAGGCAGGCCGGCGCGTCGAGGCGTCCCTTCCAGGGACCGCCCGCGATCGCCGCGAGCACGATGATGGTGGCGAGATAGGGCAGCATCGACATCACCTGGGCGGGCACGCCGAAGGTGCCCGATCCCTGGGCGTAGAGCTGCAGGATCGTGACGCCGCCGAACAGATAGGCGCCGGCCAAGAGGCGCCAGGGCCGCCAGGACGCGAACACGACGAGCGCCAGCGCGATCCAGCCGCGGCCGGCGGTCATCTGCTCGACCCACATCGGCGTGTAGGAAAGCGACAGAAAAGCCCCGCCGAGCCCGGCCATGGCGCCGCCGAACAGGACGGCGAGATAGCGCACCCTGATCACGTCGTAGCCGATCGAGTGCGCCGAGACATCCGATTCGCCGACCGCGCGCAGGATCATGCCCGCGCGCGTGCGCTTGAGAAACCAGGCGACGCCGAACGTGGCCAGCACCGAGAGGTAGACCAGCACGTCGTGGCCGAACAGCAAGGGGCCGACGATCGGCAGGTCGGAGACGCCCGGGATGTGGAGGCGCGGCAGGTGGTCGACCGGGATGCCGACGAAGCCCGAGCCGAGCAGCGCCGAGAGCCCGATCCCGAAGATGGTCAGTGCGAGCCCGGTTGCGACCTGGTTGGCGAGCAGCGAGAGGGTCAGCACGCCGAAGGCGAGCGCCATCAGGGTTCCGGCGAGCGCCGCGGTGACGATGCCGAGCGTGGCGCTGCCGGTGGTTACGGTGACCGCGAAGGCGGTGACCGCGCCCGCCAGCATCATGCCCTCGATGCCGAGGTTGAGGACGCCCGACTTCTCGACCACGAGCTCGCCGAGCGCCGCGTACAATAAAGGTGTGGCGGCGCTGATGATGGTGACCAGGACCAGGACGGCGGCATCGAAGGTCATGCGGGGGCGACCTCCCGGCGCGGGGCGACCCTGCGGACCCGGTAGCGGGTCAAAAAATCGGTCGCGAGCAGGAAGAACAGCAAGAGGCCCTGGAAGACGCCGGTCACCGCCTGCGGCAGGCCGACCTCGACCTGGGCGTTCTCGCCGCCGATGTAGGAGAGCGCCATCAGGAGGCCGGCGAGGATGATGCCGAGCGGGTGCAGCCGGCCGAGGAAGGCCACGATGATCGCGGTGAAGCCGTAGCCGGGCGTGAGCGTCGGGATCAGCTGGCCGATGGGCCCCGCGACCTCGAACAGCCCGGCGAGGCCGGCAAGCGCGCCGCTCGCGAGCAGACAGAGCCAGATCATGCGGTTGCGATCGAAGCCCGCATAGGCCGCCGCCGCCGGCGCCTGGCCGACCACGCGCAGCTCGAAGCCGATCACGGTCCGGGTCATCACGACCCAGGCGCCGACCGCGACCAGGAGCGCCACGGCCACGCCCAGGTGCAGCCGCGTGCCCTCGAAGATCACCGGCAGCAGGGCCGCGTCCGTGAGCATCCGGGTCTGCGGGAAGCCGAAGCCCTCGGGGTCCTTCCAGGGGCCGTAGACCAGCATGCTCAGAAACAGCGTCGCGACGTAGGTCAGCATCAGGCTGGTCAGGATCTCGTTGACGTCGAGCCGGGTCTTGAGGAACGCCGGGATCGCCGCATAGGCCATGCCGCCGAGGATGCCAGCCAGGCACATGAGCGGCAGGATCCAGGCCCCTTCGGAGCCCCAGAGCCAGAGCCCGATGCCGCCGCCGGCGATGGCGCCCATGGTCAGCTGGCCCTCGGCGCCGATGTTCCAGACGTTGGCGCGAAAGCCGGCGGCGAGGCCCACCGCGATCAGGATCAGGGGCGACGCCTTGAGCGCGAGCTCGGACAGGCCGTAGAGGCTGTTCACGGGCGAGATGAAGAAGTGGTAGAGCGAGAGCAGCGGGTCGTAGCCCATGAGCAGGAAGATGAAGAAGCCCGCGACCACCGTCAGCGCCACCGCGAGCAGCGGCGTCACGTAGAGCAGCTGGCGGCTGACCTCGGGCCGCGCCTCGATCTTAAGCGACATTGGCTACTCCGCCGGCGACGATGCCCGGATCGTGGGGTGGCACGTGCTCGTCCATGCCGTGCAGGCCGCCCATCAGGAGGCCGATCTCGGCGAGCGAGGCATCCGCGGTCCGAAGCGTCGTGGACAGGACGCCGACGTTGATCACCGCCAAGCGATCGGTCAGCGTCAAGAGCTCGTCCAGGTCCTGCGAGATCACGAGGACCGCGGCCCCGGCCTCGGCGAGGTTGAACAGCGCCTGATGGATCGCGGCCGCGGCCCCGGCATCGACCCCCCAGGTCGGCTGCGACACGACCAGCACGCCCGGGTCCTGCAGGACCTCGCGGCCGACGATGAATTTCTGGAGGTTGCCGCCCGACAGCGAGCGGGCGGCGGCCGCTGCGCTCGGTGTCTTGACGTTGAACTCGGAGATGATCCTCGCGGCGAAGCTGCCGGCCGCACGGCTCTGGATGAAGCCGCCCGCGGCCAGCCGCATGCGATGGCGGCCGCTCAGCACGGCGTTCTCGACCAGCGACATGTCGGGCACGGCGCCGTGGCCGTTGCGCTCCTCGGGCACGCAGCACAGGCCGAGCCTGCGCCGTCCGCCCGCGCCGACCCGGCCGACCGGGTGGTCGTCGATCAGCACCATCTCGGGCGCCGCCAGCAGGCACTCGCCCGAAATCGCCTGGAACAGCTCGTTCTGGCCGTTGCCGGCGACGCCCGCGATACCGAAGATCTCGCCCTGGTGGACCTCGAAGGAGACGTCCTTGAGCGTCGTCCCGAACGGCCCGGCGGCCGGCAGATCGAGGTTGCGGGCGATCAGCCGCGACGCGCCGCCGCCGTTGCCTGTGCGCCTCGCGAGCGTGCGCACCTCGGCGCCGATCATGAGCTGCGCCATGCTTTTCGCGGTCTCGGCCTTGGGGTTGCAGGTCGCGACCAGCTTGCCCGCGCGCAGGATCGTCGCGGTGTCGCAAAGCGCTTTGATCTCGTCGAGCTTGTGGCTGATGTAGAGGATCGAGACGCCTTCGGCCGCGAGCTGGCGCAGCGTCTCGAACAGCCGCTCGACCTCCTGCGGGGTCAAGACCGAGGTCGGCTCGTCCATGATCAAAAGCTTCGGGCTCTGCAGGAGACAGCGGACGATCTCGATCCGCTGGCGCTCGCCGACCGAGAGCGTGTGCACCTCGCGCGAGGGATCGAGCGGCAGGCCGTAGGCGTGCGAGACCTCCTCGATCTTCCTGGCCAAGGCCCGCATGTCGGTGACGCCGTCGACCCCGAGCGCTATGTTCTCGAGCACGGTCATCGCCTCGAACAGCGAGAAGTGCTGGAAGACCATGCCGATGCCGAGCGCGCGGGCGGCGTGCGGGTCGGCGACCCGGACCGGCTCGCCCTGCCAGAGCATGCTGCCCTCATCCGCATGCAGCACGCCATAGATGATCTTGACGATGGTCGACTTGCCGGCGCCGTTCTCGCCGAGGAGCGCGTGGACCTCGCCGGGCGCCACCTTGAAGCTCACCCGGTCGTTGGCGACCACGCCCGGAAAACGCTTGGTGATCTCGCGCAGCTCCAGGCGCGGCGGCGAAGCGGAAGGCGCGGGCTCGATCATGCTGCTTCTCCCAGATCTGCCGGCTTGGCGAGCGCCAGCAGGAGCTCGGCCGCGGCGAGCGCCGCGATCACCTCGGGGCGCTTGTCGCGCAGGCGGCCGCCGATCGGGCAGACCAGGCGGGAGGTCAGATCATCCGTGATGCCGAGCTCGCGCCAGCCGCGCTCGAAGCGGGTGCGCTTGGTGCGCGAGCCGATCAGCCCGAGATAGGAAAAATCGGCGCGCCGGAGGATCGCCTCGCAGACCTCGAAGTCGAGCCCGTGGCTGTGGGTCATGACGAAATAAGCAGCGCCGGCGGGCGCCGCCCGGATCTCGCTCAGAGGTTTCTCGGTCACCAGGATGTCGGGTCCCTCGGGCGGGGGACTGGGAAAAGCGTCGGGCCGGCCATCGATCCAGCGCAGCCGGAGCGGCAGGGGCTCGAGCGCGCGGGCCAGGGCCTTGCCGACGTGGCCGGCGCCGAACAGCATGACGAGCGGCCAGCCCGCCCGCTCGGCCTCGGCCGCGGCTTCGAGCTCGGCGAGCTCGGCGGCGCCGGCCCGCGCCAGGCTCAGCGTGACGTGGCCGCCGCAGCACTGGCCGACCGCGGGGCCGAGCGGCACCTCGAGCGTCGCCCGGATCTCGTCGCCGCCCAGAAGGGTCCGGGCGCGCTGGATCGCATCCCATTCGAGCCGGCCGCCGCCGATCGTGCCGTGCACGGCCCGCTCAGTGACCAGCATGCTGACCCCTGCCTCGCGCGGGGTCGAGCCCTTGGCCACCGCGACCCGCACCAGCACGACGGGCTCCTGCTCCGCGAGTAGCCGCCGAAGGATCGTCACCAGCGCGCTCATCCCGCCGCCCGCTCCTTGAGGCGCTCGATCGTGGTCAGGACCGCCTCGGGGGTCGCGGGCGGGTCGAGGCGCGGACAGAGCTTGTAGTCCTGGGTGCTCGCGATCGCATCGGAGAGCGCGTGCAGGACCGAGATCGCGAGCATCAGGGGCGGCTCGCCCACCGCCTTGGACTTGAAGATCGTGTCCTCGCGGTTTTCGGTATTCTCGAGCAGGCGGACGTTGAAGACCCGCGGCCGGTCGGAGCAGGCCGGGATCTTGTAGGTGCTGGGGGCGTGGGTGCGCAGGCGCCCGTCTTTGTCCCACCACAGCTCTTCGGTCGTCAGCCAGCCCATGCCCTGGACGAAGCCGCCTTCGATCTGGCCGACATCGAGCGCCGGGTTCAGCGAGCGCCCGACCTCGTGCAGGATGTCGACCCGCTCCACCTTGTATTCGCCGGTCAAGGTGTCGACGGCGACCTCGCTCACCGCCGCCCCATAAGCAAAGTAGTAGAAAGGACGGCCGCGGCCGCTTGCCCGGTCCCAGTGGATCTTGGGCGTCTTGTAGAAGCCGGTCGAGGACAGCGAGATGCGGGCGAGATAGGCCTGCCAGATCAGCTCGCGGAACAGGATCTCCTGATTGCCGACGCGGACGCGGCCGGGCAGGAACTCGATCTGGTCCTTGGGCACGCCCCAATGCTCGGCGGCGAAGGCGACCAGGCGCCCCTTGATCGTGCGCGCGGCCGCCTGCGCCGCCATGCCGTTGAGATCGGACCCCGATGAGGCGGCGGTGGCCGAGGTGTTCGGCACCTTGGCGGTCGTGGTCGCGGTGATCCGGACCTGGTCGACGTCGACCTGGAACTCCTCGGCGACGACCTGGGCCACCTTGGTGTAGAGGCCCTGGCCCATCTCGGTGCCGCCGTGGTTCAGATGGATGCTGCCGTCGGTATAGACGTGGACGAGGGCGCCCGCCTGGTTGTACTGGGTCGCGGTGAACGAGATCCCGAACTTGACCGGCGTCAGCGCGAGACCCCGCTTGATGACCGGGCTGCTCGCATTCTGCTCGCGGATCGCTGCCCGGCGGCCCCAGTAGTCGGCGCTCTGCTCGAGCTCTGAGACGATCTCGGCGATGACGTTGTCCTCGACCGTCTGGTGGTAGGGCGTGACGTTGCGCGGGCCCTCGCCATAGAAGTTTATTTTCCGAACTTCGAGCGGGTCTTTGCCGAGCGCGTAGGCGATCTCCTCGATCAGCCGCTCGCCCGCGACCATGCCCTGGGGGCCGCCGAAGCCGCGGAACGCGGTGTTCGAGACGGTGTTCGTCTTCAGCGGCAGCGAGCGCAGCTGTACGTCTGCGAAATAATAGCAGTTGTCGGCGTGGAACAGCGCCCGGTCGGTCACCGGCCCGGACAGGTCCGCAGAATAACCGCAGCGCGCGGCGTAGGTGATCTCGACGCCATGGAGGCGGCCCTGTTCGTCAAAGCCGACGGCATAATCGGCAATAAAGTCATGGCGCTTGCCGGTGATGACCATGTCGTCATCGCGATCGGGCCGGATCTTGGCAGCAACGCCGGTCTTCTTGGCGACGAGGGCGGCGATGCAGGCGAAGAGATTGCCCTGCGTCTCCTTGCCGCCGAAGGCGCCGCCCATGCGGCGGCACTCGACCGTCACGGCGTTGTTGGGCACGCCCAGCACGAGCGCCACCATGTGCTGGACCTCGCTCGGGTGCTGGGTCGAGGACGAGCACGGTCACCTCGTCGTCCTCGCCCGGGATCGCCATCGCGATCTGGCCCTCGAGGTAGAAGTGGTCCTGGCCGCCGATCGCCATCTTGCCGGTGATCCGGTGCGGGGCCTGGGCAAGCGCCGCCTTCGCGTCGCCACGCTTGAGGATCAAGGGTTCGGTCACGAGCTTGCCGTCGGGCCCGGCCGCCTCGACATCGAGCAGCGCCGGCAGGTCCTCGTACTCGACGACCGCGAGCCGCGCGGCGCGCCTTGCCTGATCGCGGGTCGACGCGGCGACCGCGAAGAGCGGCTGACCGGCGTATTCGACCACGGTGGCAGCGAGCAGCGGCTCGTCGTGGCGGTGGGTCGGGCTCACGTCGTTGACGCCCGGTACATCGTCCGCGGTCAGCACCAGCGCGACGCCCGGCGCCTGGCGCACCGGCTCGAGATCGATCCGCCTGATGCGGGCATGCGCGCGCGCGCTGATGCCGAGATAGACGTGCAGCAAGCCCGCGGGCGCCGCCACATCGTCGATGTAGACAGCACTGCCGTTGACGTGTTTCCAGGCGCTGTCGTGCCGGCGCGGTTGCTGCACGCCCCCCGCGATCCGCTCAGACATGCGCAAGACTCCGGTCGCCGACCAGACGGGTCAGGGCGGCGGCATCGGTGGTCTCGATGAGCAGGCGGCAGAGCAGGTTGCCCGCGACCCGCGCGCGATAAGAAGCGCTCGCGCGCCAGTCGGTGATCGGCGTGAAGTCCTCCGAGAGCGCCGTCATCGCGGCTCCGAGCGTGGCCTCGGTCCAGGGCTGGCCCACGAGCGCCGCCTCGGTCCTGCGCGCGCGCCTCGGGGTCGCCGCCATGCCGCCATAGGCGATCCGCGCGGCCGTAACCTTGCCGGCCTCGATGGTCAGCGCGAAGGCGCCGAGCACGGCCGAGATGTCCTGATCGAAACGCTTGGCGATCTTGTAGGCGCGAAAGCGCAGGCCCGGCGCGGGCTTCGGCAACAGGATCGTCTCGACGAACTCGGACGGGCGGCGGTCCTGCTTGCCGTAGTCGATGAAGAAGTCTTCCAGCGCCATCTCGCGCCTTTCCTGGCTGCGGCGCAGCACCAGGCGGGCGCCGAGCGCGATCAGCATGGGCGGGCTGTCGCCGATCGGCGAGCCGTTGGCGATGTTGCCGCCGATGGTGCCGACATTGCGCACCTGCTCGCCGCCGAGCCGGCGGAAAACCTCGCCGATGTCGGGGTAGAGCTTGGCCAGGACCGGCATGGCGTCGGCGTAGGTGACGCCGGCCCCGATCGCGAGCGCATCGCCCCGGTCCTCGATCCGCTGCAGCTCCCGCACGCGGCCGATGTCGATCACCCGGTCGAGCACGCGTAGCTCCTTGGTGACCCACAAGCCCACATCTGTCGCGCCGGCGACGATCCGCGCGTCCGGCCATTGGAGCAGCAGATCGGCCAGCGCCTCGACCGTGGCCGGAGCATGGAACTGGCGCCCCGCATCGCCGACCGTGACCGTCGCGTCATCCTGGAGCGCCTCGAGGCGGGCCATCGTGTCCGGGCGCAGGGCCGCCAGCCGGTCGGGCGCGCCCCGGCTCAGCTGCAGCATCCGGTGCGCAGCCGCGACGATCGGCGCATAACCCGTGCAGCGGCAGAGGTTGCCGGCGAGCGCGTCGTCGACCCGCTCAGGGCTGAGCGACGTGGTGCTGTGGTCGGCCTTGGGGTCGTTCTCGTAGAGCGCGAACAGCGACATCACGAAGCCCGGCGTGCAGAAGCCGCACTGGGCACCGTGGCACTCGACCATGGCCTGCTGCACGGGATGCGGCGCGCCGTCCGGGCCCGCAAGGTCCTCGACGGTCAGCAGCTGGCAGCCATCCAATTGGCCGACGAAGCGGATGCAGGCGTTGACCGCCTGGTAGCGGATGCGGCCGTCATCGAGCCTTCCGATCGCGACCGTGCAGGCGCCGCAGTCGCCCTCGTTGCAGCCCTCCTTGGTGCCGGTCCGCCGCTCGATCAGGCGCAGCCAGTCGAGCACGGTCATGGTCGGGTCGACTTTACCCAGCTCCCGCCGCTCCTGGCCGAGAAGAAATCGCACCTGTTGGCGCATGGACCCGCCTCTCCGTCAGCTGCCACGATAGGTCGAATAGCCGAACGGCGAAATGAGAAGTGGCACGTGATAGTGGCGCGCCGCATCCGCGACCCCGAAGCGGATCGGCACGAGGTCGAGGAAGGCGGGCTCGGGCAGCGCCACCCTGTGGGCGCGGAAATAGTCGCCGACGTGGAACCGCAGCTCGTAGACGCCCGGGCGCAGCCGCGGCCCCTCGAGCAGCGGCGCCGGCGCGCGGCCGTCGGCGTTGGTCGAGACCCGCGCGAGCCGCTCCTGCCGCTCGCCGTCGAGGCGAAACAGCTCGACCGCGATCCCGGCCCCAGGCTCGCCGCTCATGGTATCGAGCACATGAGTCGTGAGCCGGCCCGAAGCTCCTCCCGCAGCGCTGCTCATGGCATCCAGGCCTCCCTCGCACGCCCATCTCTAAGCCCCGGCGCCCGGCGCGCAAATAGCCGCGATGCACGAAGCACTTTCAAAAAAAACCGAACGGCGTTGGCGATCAAGGTCGGCTAAGCTCTGCGCAGGGTCGCCCTTCCTTCGCGCGAGCAGCAAGATCCGAGCCCATGAGCGAGACGACCAGATCCCAGACTTTGCACCCCGGCGCCATGCAGCGCGACGCCTTCGTCGCGATGTTCGGGGGTGTGTTCGAGCATTCGCCCTGGATCGCCGAAGCCGCGTTCGAGCGCGGCCTGCCGGCCGACGCCGACGGGGCGGACGGGCTCCATCGCGCGCTCTGCGCCATCCTGCGCGAAGCGCCTGCCGACGCTCAACGCGCGCTGATCGAAGCCCATCCCGATCTCGCCGGTCGGCTCGCGCGCGCCGGCCGGCTGACCGCGGAGTCCGGCAAGGAGCAGGCGGGCGCCGGTCTCGACCGGCTGACCGATCAGGAGCGCGCCCGCTTCACCGCCCTCAACGACGCCTACCAGGCGCGCTTCGGCTTCCCCTTCGTCATGGCGGTCAGGGGCCGGAGCAAGGCCGAGATCCTGGCGGCGTTCGAGCGTCGCCTCGAGCACGATCAGGCGACCGAGCTCGCGACCGCGCTCGCCGAGATCGAGCGGATCGCGCTGCTTCGCCTCAGGGAGCTGCTGCCATGACCGAGCTCGCATTCGGTCCCGCGCTGATGGCCCGTCTCGACGAGCTCGCGACCCTCAGCGACGATCAGGACCGCCTGACCCGGCTCTATCTGTCGCCGGCGCACCGCCTGGCCATGGACCGGGTCGCGGCCTGGATGCAGGCAGCCGGCATGACCGCCCGCATCGATGCCGTCGGCAACGTGGTCGGCCGCTACGAGGCGAGCCGCGCCGGCGCTGCCGCCGTCATGATCGGCTCGCACATCGACACGGTGGTCGACGCCGGCAGGTACGACGGCAATCTCGGCGTGCTCGCCGGCATTGCCGCGGTCGAGGCCCTCCAACGGGCCGGCGAGCGGCTGCCGGTCGCGATCGAGGTCATCGCATTCGGCGACGAGGAGGGCGTGCGCTTTCCGACCGCGTTGACCGGCTCGCGCGCGGTTGCCGGCACCCTCGATCCGGACCTGCTCGATGCTCGCGACCGGGACGGCATAGCCGTGCGCGAGGCGCTCGCGGCCGCCGGCTGCGAGGCCCGGGACTACGCGAGCTGCGCCCGGCGGCGGGGGGATGTGCTGGGCTATCTGGAGGTGCACATCGAGCAGGGCCCCGTGCTCGAAGCCGAAGGCCTGCCGGTCGGGGTGGTCACCGCGATCAACGGCGCGACCCGCGCCAGGGTTCAGGTCAAGGGCGAGGCCGGCCATGCCGGCACGGTGCCCATGGCGCTGCGCCGCGATGCGCTGACCGCGGCCGCGGAGATGGTGCTCGTGGTCGAGCGCGAGGGGCAGGCGACGGCCGACCTGGTCGCGACCGTCGGTCAGATCGAGGCCCTGCCTGGATCGGCCAACGTCGTGCCGGGGGCGGTGCGCTTCACGATCGATGTGCGCGCACCCCTGGACGCGACCCGGCAGGCGGCGCTCGCGGTGCTCGAGGCGAGCTTCGCCGCGATCGCCGAGCGGCGGCGGGTCGAGATCACGAGCGAGCCCTTCCACGACGCGCAGGCCGTGACCTGCGATTCCGGGCTGATTCAGGCGCTTTGCGCGGCGGTCGAGCGGGCCGGCGTCGCGCCGCGGCTCCTGCCGAGCGGTGCCGGGCATGACGCCATCGCGATCGCCGGGCTCTGCCCGGTCGCCATGCTGTTCGTGCGCTGCAAGGGCGGCATCAGCCACAATCCGGCCGAAGCGATCAGCGTCGAGGATGCCGACCTCGCGGTCCGCGTGCTGCTCGACGTGCTGCGCCACATCGAGGCTCCGAATGGCTGAAGCCGCGGCGCCGCTCTGGCTCGCCGATCCGCTCGCAATCCTCGCGGACGGCGATGCGGCGGGCGGCCTCGTGGTCGAGCACGGCCGGATCGTCGAGCTGGTTCCGGCGGGCGGCCGGCCCCGGACGCCGGCAACGACGCGCTTCGACGCGTCGGACCACGTCGTCCTGCCGGGCCTGATCAACAGCCATCATCACTTCTACCAGACGCTCACCCGCGCCTGCCCGCCGGCACTCGACAAGCGCCTGTTTCCCTGGCTGGAAGCGCTCTACCCGATCTGGGCGCGACTGCGGCCGGAGCATCTGCGCCTGGCGGTGCGAACAGCGCTCGCCGAGCTGTTGCTGTCCGGCACGACGACCACGAGCGATCACCACTACGTCTTCCCGCCCGGTCTCGAGGACGCCATCGACCTCGAGGTCGAGGAGGCCCAACAGCTCGGTCTGCGCGTCGTTCTGACCCGGGGCTCGATGAGCCTCGCGCGCGATGAGGGCGGCCTGCCGCCGCGCGCGGTCGTCCAGTCCGAAGAGACGATCCTTGCCGACTGCGAGCGCCTGATCGGCCGCTATCACGAGCCGGATGCCGGCGCCATGGTGCAGATCGCGCTCGCGCCCTGCTCGCCGTTCTCGGTGAGCGAGAACCTGATGCGCGAGACGGCGGCACTCGCGGCGCGCCATCAGGTCCGCCTGCACACCCATCTCGCCGAGACCGAGGACGAGGATGCCTGGTGCCGAGAGCGCTTCGGCTGCCGCCCGCTCGACTATCTGGAGCGGCTCGGCTGGCTCGACGGCCGTGTCTGGCTGGCGCACGGCATCTGGTTCGATCAGCCCGAGATCGAGCGCCTGGGCCGCGCCGCGGTCGCGATCAGCCATTGCCCGACCTCCAACATGATCCTGGCCTCGGGCTGCTGTCCGGTGCCCGACCTCGAGCGCGCCGGCGCCCCCGTCGGCCTCGGCGTCGATGGCTCGGCCAGCAACGATGCCTCGAACCTCATCGAAGAGGTGCGCCACGCGTTTTTGCTCCAGCGCCTGCGGCACGGTGCCGACAACATCTCGCATCGGGACGCGCTGCGCTGGGCGACCCAGGGCTCGGCCGCCTGCCTGGGCCGGCCCGACCTCGGCCGCATCGCGCCAGGGCATGCAGGCCGATCTCGCGCTGTTCCGCCTCGACGAGCTGCGCTTCTCCGGCGCCGGCGATCCGCTCGCGGCACTCATCCTGTGCGGCGCCAGCCGCGCCGACCGGGTCATGGTGCAGGGCCGCTGGCTGGTCGAGGACGGCCAGATCCCGGGGCTCGACGTCGCCCGGCTGCGCGCTGCCCATGGCGCCGCCGCCCACGCCCTGCAAGCTGCCTGACCCCCCAACGGATCCCTGCCATGGCCGATGCCGCCGCTCGCATCAAAAGCTTCCTTGAGAGCCGGCGCGAGGCGGAGCAACGCTTCCTCGCCGAGCTGGTCCGGGTCCCCTCCGACAATCCGCCCGGCGACTGCGCGCCGCACGCCGAGCGCGCCGCCGGGCTGCTCGAAGGCCTCGGCCTCACGGTCGAGCGCCATCCGGTGCCGGACGCGCTGGTCCGCGCCCACGGCATGGTCAGCGCCGTCAACCTCGTGGTCCGCCGCCGCTTCGGCGAGGGTCCGGTGATCGCGCTCAATGCGCATGGCGACGTCGTGCCGCCGGGCGAGGGCTGGAGCCGCGATCCGTATGGCGCCGAGGTCGCGGACGGCTGGATGTACGGCCGCGGGGTCGCAGTCTCGAAGTCCGATTTCGCGACCTACGCCTTCGCGCTCCTGGCGCTCGAGGCGAGCGGCGCCGAGCTTCGCGGCACGGTCGAGCTGCACCTCACCTACGACGAGGAGGCGGGCGGCGAGATCGGCCCCAAATGGCTCCTGGACGAGGGCATCAGCAAGCCCGACTGCGCGCTCGGCGCGGGCTTTGCCTACGCCGTCGTGAACGCCCACAACGGCTGCCTGCACCTCGAGGCCCTGGTCCGCGGCCGTTCGGCCCACGCCGCCATGCCGTTCACCGGCATCGATGCGCTGGAGGCCGCGAACCACGTGCTGGGCACGCTGTACGCCTGGCGCCGGGGCCTGTCGGCGCGGATCTCGGCGGTCCCCGGCATCGGCTCGCCGCAGCTCACGGTCGGCCTGATCCAGGGTGGGATCAACACCAACGTGGTGCCCGATCGAATTGTCTTCCGGCTCGACCGGCGGATGATTCCGGAGGAAAATCCGGACGCGGTCGAGGCCGAGCTGCAAAGGCTGATCGAGGGGGCGGCGCGCGCGTTTCCGCAAGCCCGCGTCGAGGTCCGGCGCATCCTTTTGGCCGAGCCGCTGAAGCCGCTTGCCGGCAGCGAGCGCCTTTGCGAGATCATCTGCCGTCACGCCAGCCGGATCATGGGCGAGCCGGTCGTGGCCAAGGGCGTGCCGCTCTATACCGACGCCCGCCACTATGCCGCCGCCGGCGTGCCGACCGTCCTCTACGGCGCCGGGCCGCACACGATCGAGGAGGCGAACGCGCATCGCGCCGACGAGCGCCTGCCGCTCGCCGACCTCTTCAAGGCGACCGAGGTCGTGGCCCTGAGCCTGCTCTCGCTGCTGGGCGGCGACTGATCGATCGGCGCGCGGCTTGGCGGCAGGCGGCTTTTCTGGCAGAGAGGGGCGCTATCGCGCGGGTCCGGCAGACAGGGGCGCGATCGCGCGGGGCCCGCGCGCGGATTGCCTGGAGCATGCATGGGTGGCGCTGAGGTCGTCCTTGCGGACGGCAGGCCGGACGGTCCTTCGGACTTCATCCGCGACATCGTGCGCGCGGACCTTGCGGCCGCTCGGGCCGATCGCGTCATCACGCGCTTCCCGCCGGAGCCGAACGGCTATCTGCACATCGGCCACGCCAAATCGATCTGCCTCAACTTCGGCCTCGCAGAGGATTTCGGCGGCCGCTGCAACCTCCGCTTCGACGACACCAATCCGGCCAAGGAGGAGCACGAGTTCATCGAGGCGATCGAGCGCGATGTGCGCTGGCTCGGCTTCGACTGGGGCGGGCGGTCGTTATTCGCCTCGGACTACTTCGGCCAGCTCTACGTTTGGGCGGAGCATCTGATCGGGGCAGGCGATGCCTATGTCGACGACCTGTCCGCCGAGGAGATCCGGGCCTACCGCGGCACGTTGACCGAGCCCGGGCGCAACAGCCCCTATCGCGACCGGCCGGCTGCCGAGAGCCTGGACCTGTTCCGCCGCATGCGCGCCGGCGAATTTCCCGAGGGCGCCCGGGTCCTGCGCGCCAAGATCGACATGAGCTCCGGCAACATCAACCTGCGCGACCCCGTCCTGTACCGCATCCGCTACGCCCGCCATCCGCGCACCGGCGACGACTGGTGCATCTACCCGACCTACGACTTCGCGCATGGCCAGTCGGATGCGATCGAGCACGTCACGCACTCGCTCTGCACGCTCGAGTTCGAGGACCACCGGCCGCTCTACGACTGGCTGATCGACCATCTGCCCGTGCCCTCGCGGCCGCGGCAGTACGAGTTCGCGCGCCTCAACCTCTCGCACACGGTGTTGTCCAAGCGCCGGCTCGTGCAGCTCGTGCGCGAGGGCCACGTGCGCGCCTGGGACGACCCGCGCATGCCGACGCTGGCCGGCCTGCGCCGGCGCGGCATCCCGCCGGCCGCGATCCGCGACTTCATCAGCCGGGTGGGCGTCGCGCGGAGCGACAATCTGGTCGAGGTGGCCCTGCTCGAGCATTGCGTGCGCGAGCTGCTCAACCGCACGGCCCCGCGCCGGATGGCCGTGCTGCGCCCGCTCAAAATCGTGATCACCAACTATCCGGACGGCCAAATCGAGGCGTTCGAGGCGATCAACAATCCCGAGGACCCGGCCGCCGGCACGCGCACGGTCCGCTTCGGGCGCGAGCTCTACATCGAGCGCGACGACTTCATGGCCGACCCGCCGAAGAAGTTCTTCCGGCTGGCGCCCGGTCGCGAGGTCCGCCTGCGCTATGCCTATCTGGTCACCTGCCGGGACGTGATCCGGGACGCCGCCGGCGAGGTCGCCGAGCTGCGCTGCACCTACGATCCGTCGACCCGGGGCGGCGATGCTCCGGAGGGCCGCAAGGTCAAGGCAACCCTCCATTGGGTCGCGGCGGCGGACGCGCTGCCGGCCGAGGTCCGGCTGTATGAGCACCTGTTCGCGCGTCCGGACCCGGGTGCTGAGGGCGATTTTCTCGAGGACCTCAATCCGCAGGCGCTCGAGGTGCTGAGCAGCTGCCTGGTCGAGCCGGGCCTCGCCGCCGCGGTCGCGGGGGAGCCGCTGCAGTTCGAGCGCCAGGGCTACTTCTGTCTCGATCCCGATGCGCAGCCCGGCCGTCTGGTCTTCAACCGCACGGTTGGCCTGCGCGACAGCTGGGCCAGGATCAGCAAGGGCGCCCCGACCGCGCCTCCCTGATCAAGGCGCCAGGTAGCGGAACAGCAGCGGGTGGTCGCGGACCTCGGCCGCGGGGCCTTCGAGCGCGATCTGGCCGCGGTCGATGACGTAGGCATAGGCCGCAACGCGCAGCGCGAGCTCGACGTGCTGCTCGACCAGCACGAGGCTGATCGCGCGGGCGAGCTCGCTGAGGCGGAGTGCTATCTCCTCGATCACCCCGACCCAGACGCCCTCGGTCGGCTCGTCGAGCAGCAAAAGGCGCGGCCGGCCGAGCAGCGCGCGGCCGATCGCCAGCATCTTGCGCTCGCCGCCGGAGAGCGTGCCGGCCTGCTGACCGAGCCGCTGACCGAGCTTGGGGAACAGGTCCAGCGCGGTCCCGATGCCGGCGTCGTCTTTTTGCGTGGTCGCCCCGAGCAGCAGGTTCTCGCGCACGGTCAGCGTGCCGAAGATGGCGTGCTCCTGGGGCACGTAGCCCATGCCGGCCTGGACCCGGCGCTCGGTGCCGAGCCCGCCGGCCTCGCGGCCATCGAAGCGGATCAGGCCCGCCATCGGCCGCAGCTCGCCGATCAGGGTTCTCAGCAGCGTGGTCTTGCCCGCCCCGTTGCGGCCGAGGACCGCGACCCCGCCCGCCCGCGGCGCGCGCAGGCTGACGTCGAAGAGCACCCGGCTGCTGCCGTAGCCCGCCGACAGCCGGTCGACCTCGAGGATCGGCGATGGCTCAGACACGGGTCGTGTAGACCTCCTGCACTTTGGCCGAGCGCTCGATCTCGGCAACCGTGCCGGCATCCAGCACGCGACCCTGATCGAGCACCGTCAGGCGATCGCAGATGTCCTTGATGAAATCGAGGTCGTGCTCGACGATCACCAGCGCGCAGCTCGCCCGGAGCGGCCGCAAAAGCTCGCCCGTGAGCCGGCGCTCCTCGGGGCTCATGCCGCCGGTCGGCTCGTCGAGCAGCACGAGCTTCGGCCGCGCCGCCAGCACCATCGCGATCTCGAGCCATTGCCGCTGGCCGTGGCTGAGCTCGAGCGCGAGATCGTCGCGCTGCCCGGCGAGGTGAAAGCGCTCGAGCGCCGCCATGACCTCCTCATCGAGCGCCTGCCTGGAGCGCGAGCGCAGCAGCGTCCAGACCGATTGATGCGCCTGCAGGGCGAGCAGGAGATTGTCGTAGACCGAAAGCTCCGGCAGCACCGCGGTGATCTGGAACTTGAGGCTCAGGCCGAGCCGCGAACGCTCGGCCGGGCCGAGCCCGGTGATGTCGACGCCATCGAAGGTGATGCGGCCCTGATCGGGCGGATCGGCCCCGGCGAGCGCCTTGAGGAAGGTGCTCTTGCCGGAGCCGTTGGGGCCGATCAGGCCGTGGAAGCTGTGGCCCTCGACGCTGACGTCGACGCCGTCGAGGGCGCGCAGCGCGCCGAAGCTCTTGCCGATGCCGTAGGCTTCAAGCAGCGCCACGCCGGCTCTCGCGGTCGGTCTTTGCGGGCTGCGCGCGAGGTGGCCGCGGCCCCCCGACCCCGAAGCTGCCGAAGCGCTCGCGCGCCGGCACCAGGAAGCCGAGCAGGCCGGTCGGCTTGTAGACGACCACGACCAGCAGGATCAGGCCGAGGATCACCGGCCAGAAGCTCTTCACCTCATCGCGGTCGGCGAGGAAGAAGCTGATCGATTCGATCGCGCCGGTGCCGATCACGGGGCCGATCAGCGTGCCGGCGCCGCCGAAGAGGGTGTAGAGCACGGCGTAGGTCGACTGCACGATGCCCATGTTGCCGGGGCCGACGAAGCCCTCGTGATAGCTGTAGAGGGCGCCCGCGAGGCCCGAGATCATGCCGGCGAACGCGAACACCAGCGCTTTGAAGGCCTGCACCTGGTAGCCGAGGAAGGCGAGCCGCTGCTCGTTCTGGCGCATGCCGGCGAGCACCAGCCCGAACTGCGAGCGCACGAGATAGCGGCTCGCGAGGTAGACCGCGCAAAGCACCCCGACCGCCAGGCCGTAGAAGACCAGGCCCGGCTCCAGCTGGTAGCCGCCGATGGTGAGGAAATCCCAGATCGAGAGGCCGTTGCCGCCGCCGACCCACTGCCAGCCGGCGACCAGGCGCTCGGCCGCGTAGGACGCGGTGAGCGTGCCGAGGGCCACGAAGATGATGGTCGGCGCGCGTTTGCCGAGCAGAAGGAACCAGCCGATCAGCAGCGCGACCACGAGGCCCACCAGCATGGCGAGCGGCAGCACGCCCCAGATCGCGGTGAAGCCCGCCTTGTTCGCGAGCAGGGCTACCACGTAGCCCGCCATGCCGAAGAACAGCGCCTGGCCGAAGCTCATGATGCCGGAGTAGCCCCAGCACAGATCGAAGCTGATCGCCAGCATCGCCAGGATCACCATCCGGGTCGCGATGATGATCAAGAAATCGCCGATCAGGAACGGCAGCAGCACGAGCAGGGCGAGCAGGGCCACCTCGACGATCGGGAGCACCGGCCGGCGCGGGCCGGGGCTCCTGTTGCGGTCGGTCACGGCGCGGCCCTGCGCCCCCCTGTCAGGTCAGGCATTCCTTCGGATCGACCATGTCGTACTTGCTGACGACCTGGTAGACGCCGTTCTTGGCCTCGGCGATGTACATGTTCATCGCGCAATGGCCGGTGCCCGACACCATCCTGGCCGGCCCGCCGGGCCCGTGCTCGATCGCCGCCTTGTCGAACGCGGCCGAAGCCGCCTCGCGGGCGAGATCGCCACCGGTCGCGATGATCGCCTGCTCGTACAGCCGGATCCCGCGGTACATGCCGGTCGCGGCGCTGCCGGCGGTGAACAGGTACTTGGTATCGGGAAACATCGCGCTGTAGCCCTTCTGCAGCTCGGCGCTGTAGGGATCGTCGATCGCCTGGAAGTAATCGAGGCAGCTGGCGAGCCCCTCCATCTCCCGCGCCGGGTGATAGTTGAGCAGGTTCTCATCGTAGTAGACGCAGGCCAGCTTGCCGCCCTTGCTCAGGAAACCGGCCTCATACAGCTGCTTCATGAAGGCCTGCAGCCCCGGCGGGATCACGGTGTTGAACACGCAGTCGACGTTCTCGTTCATGATCTTGGCGACGGTCGCCGAATACTCGAGCTGATCGAGCGGGTAGTACTCCTCGAAGACGACCTCGGCGCCGTTCGCCTCGATCACCCGGCGGGCGTACTTGTTGAGGAGCTGCGGCCACAGGTAGTTGGCGGACGGGAAGGCGAAGCGCTTGTTGCCGAGGCCGATCAGCCACGGGATCAGCTGGTCGCACTGCTGGGCGGGGGTCGGGCCGGTGCAGTAGAGGTGCTCCGTGCACTCCTGGCCCTCGTAGAGCTGCGGGTAGATGTAGAGGGTCCGGCCGCGGCGGACGATCGGGTTCTTGATCGCCTCGCGCATCGCGCTGGTGATGCCGCCGCAGACCACGTCGACGTGGTCCTGCTGGATCAGTTTCCTGACGTTGCCGACCGCGATGCCGGGGTCGGAGGCGGTGTCCTCGAGGTAGAGCTCGATCGGCTGGCCGAGGATGCCGCCGGCATCGTTGATCTGCTTGACGGCGAACTGGGCGACCTGCCAGTTGGCGTTGCCCGAGGGAGCGATCGCACCGGTGATGTCGGTCGCGATGCCCATCTTGATCGGGCCGGCCGCGTGCCCCCACCGCGGGCGCAGCAGCCAGCCGCCGGTAAGCCCCGCAACCCAGCCGGCGGCGGTCAGCGCGCCGGCCCCTTGCAACAGCGCGCGGCGCGAGCGCCGGAGCGGGCGGCCCTCTGCGGTATCCTTAGATGTCATGGTCAGCTCCTCCCTTGTCGGATCAGGCCTTGCGGCCGGAATTTGACGACCGTCAAGGCGACGACGAACACCAGCACCTCGGTCACGACCGGGCTCGAGATCTCGCCGACCCCCGGGCAGCTCGCGCAGCCACTGGAAGCCCGGCACCATGGCGCCGATCACGGCGCTGCCGAGCACCGGGCCCTCGAAGGTCCCGACCCCGCCCAGCATCACCGAGAGGAACGCCTGGACCAAGAAGCGCACGCCGAGATCGGCCGACAGCGAGAACAAGGGCACCACGAGGGCGCCGGCGAGCCCGGCGAGCGCGGCGCCGAACGCGAAGGTGAAGGCGTAGAGCCTGGTGGTCGAGATGCCCGAAGCGCGCGCCAGCGCCGGGTTCTCGAGGGCGCCCCGGATCTGCAGGCCGAACGGCGTGCGCTTGAGGAACAGCCAGCAGCCGGCCATGACCGCCAGGGTGACCACGATGATCACCGTCCGCCAGGCGGAGAAGCTCATGCCGGCGACCCGGAACGAGCCCGTGATCGGCTCGTCGATCGAATAGTACTGGCCGCCGATCAGGCCGCGCACCACCTCGCGGATGATCAGGCCGAGCGCATAGGTCGCGAGCATCGCGATGATCGGCGTGGCATAGAGGCGGCGGATGATGGTGGCCTCGATCAGGATGCCGACCAGCGCCACCACGAAGGGCGCCGCGACCATGCCGGCCCATCCCGGCAGGCCCCAGCCGATGAACAAAAAGACGGTATAGGCGCCGAGCAGCACGAACTCGCCGTGGCCGAGGTTGAAGATCCCCATGAGGCTCGCGATCACGGCGAGCCCCATCACCACCAGGACCATGATCGAGGAGAAGGCGAGGATGTCGAAGATCAGCTTGATCGCGGCTTCCACCTCAGCCTGCCTTGAGCCCGCGGGCCGCGCGTTCAGCCCGCGTCGGGTAGCCGACGAGCCCGCCTCGAGGCTCACGGCACGCAAGTTCTGGACCGTTCGTTTGCGCTGTCCCGCTCTCCCGACATCACGGCTAGGCGGCCGCGGATTTGCGGTCAAGTAGTTTGCCGGTCGAGCGTTCGGCTTCTGGTCGGGAGCGGCTTTTGGTGCCAATCTGATCGCCCGGGCGCAGCGACCGGCTGCGTCAGGCGCTGGATCGGAGGGGCCGACCATGGCCAGCCTTGACCGGATCGAACTTGGCGCGGTCGGCCTTGGCGTCCGCGACCTCGAGCGCTCGCTCGACTTCTATCGCCGCGCGCTCGGCCTGAAGCTGCTCGAGCGCGGCGACGGCGGCGCCGCGCTCGGGGTCGATGGCCGGCGGCTGCTGGCGCTCGAGGAGCGGCGGGGCGCGACCCGCGACCTCGAGGCCGCCGACCTCTTCCACTTTGCGCTCCTGCTGCCGTCACGGGCCGCGCTCGGCCTGCAGCTCCGGCATCTGCTCGAGGCCGGCGTGGCGCTGACCGGCGCCGCCGATCACCACGTCAGCGAGGCGCTCTATCTGGACGATCCGGACGGCCACGGCATCGAGCTCTACCGCGACCGGCCGCGCGCGGGCTGGATCGTCGACGGCCGCATCAAGCTCACGACCGAGCGCCTCGACCACGACGGCATCCTGGCCGCGGGCGACGCCTCCGGTCAGTCCTGGGACGGGCTCGACCCCGGCACGGTGATGGGCCACGTCCATCTGCAGACCCACGACATGCCGGCCGCGCGCCGCTGGTACGTCGAGCGCCTCGGCTTCGAGGTGACCTCGTCGCTGCCGCAGGCGACCTTCATGTCGGTCGCGGGCTACCATCACCGCGTCGCGGTCAACACCTGGGGCAAAAAGCGCAGGCCGGCGGCGCCCGCCGCGGGCCACATCGGCCTGCTCTGGTACGAGATCCGCGTGCCCGGCTCGGCAATTGCCGAGCTGGCCGATACGCTGCCCGATGCGCGGGCCGCCGACGGCGCGCTCGTCGCCACCGATGCAGACGGCATCCCGATCCGCTTTTGCAGCGCATGAGCGTGGCTCACCCCGATCAGGCGCGGCTACAGGGTGCTGGAGACCGCGATGGCCGCGATCCACCAGGTCACCACGACCTTTGCGGTGTTCAGGTTCCGGGTCGAGCCGGTGGTCGACGTGATGGACGCGGTCGCCGCCGAGGTCGAAGCGATCAAGTGGCGGGACAGCCTGCGGCCGGGCGGGGCTTCGCCCGGGGTCCGGGTGACCGGCTCGATCGGAGAGGCCGCGGCCGAGACGGGGTTGGAGGAGGTGGAGGGAAGATTCAGCCGATCGGCTCGAGGGGGTCGGAGCGGCCGCGCCTGGGGGCGGCGGTCTCGACCGGTGCGGCCCAGCGGACCGCGTTCGCAATGACCTGCTGGACCAGGGGCTGGTGGTAGGTCGGGTAGGTCTCGTGACCCGGACGGAAGTAGAAGATGCGGCCGGCGCCGCGGCGGAAGCAGCAGCCGCTCCGGAACACCTCGCCGCCCTGGAACCAGCTCACGAACACGAGCTCGTCGGGGGCAGGGATGTCGAAATGCTCGCCGTACATCTCCTCGGGCTCGATCTCGATGCGCTCGGGCAGCCCGGCCGCGATCGGATGGCCGGGTGCCACCACCCAAAGCCGCTCGCGCTCGTCCGCGACCCGCCATTTGAGCATGCAGCCCGTGCCCATCAGGCGCGTGAAGATCCTGGACAGATGCGCCGAATGCAGCGCGATCAGGCCCATGCCTTGAAGGACGCGCGCCTGGACCCGGTCGACGACCTCGTCGCGCACCTCGGCATGCGCCTGATGGCCCCACCAGAGCAGCACGTCGGTCTCGTCCAGGACGTTGCCGCCGAGGCCATGCCCCGGCTCGTCCAGCGTCGCCGTCCGCACCGCGTGGCCGGCCTCGCGCAACGGTCCCGCCAGCGCCGCGTGGATGCCCTCCGGATAGATCCGCCCGACCTCGGGGTTGGAGCGCTCGTGCCGGAACTCGTTCCAGACCGTGATCCTGGTCATCGCGTCGCCTCCTCGAGCAACTTTGCGATCGGCACCGGCCGCCCGTCCTCCTTGGCGGAGCGGATCGCGGCGAACATCAAGGCCAGGCTCTTCAGGTTGTCCTCGGCGCTGCTGAGCGCCTCGGGCGCGGTGCCATCCTCGATCCAGCGCGCGAACGCCGTCAGCGCGCCCGCCCGGTCCTTGTACGCCATCTCGGGCAGCTTCGCCTTCTCGGCCCGGCGGCCGGGCCGGTAGAGGGTCAGGCGATCCTGCTTCTCGCGCTGCTCGAAGGCGCCGCGGAAGGCGAACTCGACCGTGCCGCTCGTGCCGTCGAGGCGCCAGTGGCCGCCGTAGGGCGTGGCTGGGCCGCGCGAGATCCAGCTGCCGCGATAGCTGACCAGCGTGCCCTTGGCGCAACGGATCGCCGCGATCGCCGCCGGGCGGCCCTTGAACGGCGAATCAGGCTCGCTCCAGCTTTGGCAGCTGACCTCGAGCGGCTCGTCGTCGAGGACGAAGCGGAGCGTGTCGAAATGATGGATCGCCATGTCGCTGAGCAAGGGCTCGGCGAGCGCGAAGGAGCGATAGCCCGGGCCGAACAGGAAATGGAAGTCGAGGTAGCAGGCGATCGGGCGTGCCGATCGCGCCCTCGCGCAAGAGCTCGCGGGCGAGGCGCGGGGCCGGGAACCAGCGGTAGTTCTGGCTGACCATGAGCTTGCGCCCGCGCGCCCGGGCGAGCTCGGCGAGGCCCCAGGCTTCGGCGAGGGTCTCGGTGAACGGCTTCTCGACCAGGGCGTGCAGGCCCGCCTCGAGCGCCTGGCGCGTGACCGCGGCGTGCGCTGCCAGCTGGACCGTGACCAGCGCCGCATCGGCCGGGACTGAGGCCTTCGCCTCCTCGAGGGTGGCAAAGACGCGATCCCGCGGCAGGGCGAGCAGCTCGATCGCCCGCGCGCGCGCTGCCGGATCGATCTCGACCCAGGCGACCGGCTCCACTCCGGGCGTCGTCCGGGTCACCTCCTCCACCCAGTTGCGGCCCCAGCCGCCGAGCCCGAGCTGGATCAAGCGCAGGGTCATGTCGCCTCGTCCCGGAAAGGAGTTCAGGCCTTCACGCGCGCCATCGTCGGATCGTAGAGCGGCCGCAGATGGAGCCTTGCCGGTACCCGCTCGGTCGCAACCTCGAGCTCGTAGCGGCCAGAGCGCAGATAGTCCACATCGACGCCCCCGGGATTGCGGACGTAGCCGTAGCCGATCGCCAGGCCTAGCGTGTAGCCGAAGCCGCCCGAGGTCAGCCAGCCGACCCGCTCGCCATCGCGATAGATGGTCTCGCGGCCGAGCAGGACCACCTCCGGGTCGAGGGCCGTGAAGCCCGCGAGCCGCTTTTTCAGGCCGTCCTGGCGCTGGCGCAACAGCGCGTCGCGGCCGAGGAAGGGCTGCTCGCTCGCGAGCTTGACGGCAAAGCCCAGGCCCGCCTCGAGCGGCGTGTGGTCGGGCCCGATGTCGGCGCCCCAGGCGCGATAGCCTTTTTCCAGGCGCAGCGATTCGATCGCCCGGTAGCCCGCGAGCGCCAGGCCGAGCGGCCGGCCCGCCTCGACCAAGGCATCGAAGACGGTAAGCGCGTACTCCGAGGGCACATGCAGCTCCCATCCGAGCTCGCCCACGTAGGTCACGCGCAGCGCCCGCACCGGCGCGCCGGCGATCCTGATTTCCCCGGCGTTGCCGAAGGGGAAGCCCTCGTTGGAGAGGTCGCCCTCGGCAATCTGCTGGAGCAGGTCGCGGGCGCGCGGGCCCATCAAGGACAGCACGGCGAAGGCCGAGGTCACGTCCAGGAGGCGCGCATCGGCGCCGTCCGGCAGCTGGCGTTCGATCCAACTGAAGTCGTGGGTCGCAAAGCCGGTGCCGGTCACGATGTAGTAAGCGTCATCGGCAAGGCGCGTGAGCGTGAGGTCGCATTCGATGCCGCCGCCGCCGTTCAGCATCTGGGTGTAGACGACCTTGCCCGGCGGCTGGGCAACGTCATTCGCCGCGATCCAGGACAGCGCGCGCTCGGCGTCGCGCCCGAGCAGCAGGAACTTCGCGAACGAGCTGGCATCGAAGAGGGCCACTCGCTCGCGGCAGGCCCGGTGCTCGAGGCCGACCGCCTCGAACCAGCCCGGCCGGCCGAAGCTGTAGATGTCGCGCGGCTCGTCGAGCAGGGGCCGTGCGAACCAGTTGGCGCGCTCGAAGCCGAGCTTTTCTCCGAAGACCGCGCCTGCGGTGCGCAGCCGGTCGTAGAGCGGCGAGCGGCGCAAGGGGCGGCCGCTCTCGTGCTCCTCGCCCGGCCAGGCGATCCCGTAGTGCTTGCCGTAGAGCTCGAGCGTGCGCGCGCGCACGAAGCCGTCGTCGCCGTGCGGGCTGCCGAAGCGGCGGATGTCGACCGGCCAGAGGTCCATGGGCGGCAGGCCGGCCGCGATCCATTCCGCGAGCGCTTTGCCGGCGCCGCCGCCGGCCGCGATCCCGAATGCGTTGAAGCCGCAGCCGACGTAGAAGTTTCGCAGCTCCGGCGCCTCGCCGAGGATGAAGTTGCCATCCGGGGTGAAGCTCTCCGGGCCGTTGATCAGCTGCTTGATGCCGGCCTGCTCGAGCGCCGGCACGCGGGCCATCGCCGGAGCCATCAGCTGCTCGAAGTGGTCCCAGTCCGGGTCGAGGAGGGTGAAGTGGAAGCCCTCGGGAATGCCATCCGCCGCCCAGGGCTTGGGGTCCGGCTCGTAGCCGCCCATCACGAGGCCGCCCACTTCCTCCTTGAAGTAGATCAGGCGATCCGGGTCGCGCAGCGTCGGCAGACCGGAGCGTGATGCCCTCGATCCGCTCGGTGATCAGATACTGGTGCTGGACCGGGCAGAGCGGCACGCGCACGCCCGCGAGACGGCCGAGCGCCTTCGACCATAGCCCCGCGCAGAGCGCGACCGATCTCGCAGGCGACTTCGCCATGGTCGGTGACGACGCCCGTGACCCGGCCGTCCTTGGTCCGGAAGCCGGTGACAGCACAGCCCTCGATGATCCGGACGCCGCCCTGGCGGGCGCCCTTGGCCAGCGCCTGGGCGATGTCGGAGGGGTTGGCCTGGCCGTCGGTCGGCAGGAAGGCGGCGCCGGCCAGGTCGGAGGCGTCCATCAGCGGCCAGAGGCCCTTCGCCTCCGCGGGCGACAAAAGCTGCATCTCGAGGCCGAAGCTGCGCGCGGTCGTCGCCTGGCGCTTGAGCTCGATCATCCGCTCGCTCGTGCAGGCGAGCCTGAGGCCGCCGTTCATCTTCCAGCCCGAGGCCTGCCCAGTCTCGGCCTCGAGGCGCTCGTAGAGCTCGACCGAATGGGTCAAGAGGCGGGTGATGTTGGCGTTGGTGCGGAGCTGCCCGACCAGGCCCGCGGCGTGCCAGGTCGAGCCCGAGGTCAGCTGCTTGCGCTCGAGCAGCACCACGTCCTGCCAGCCGAGCCTCGCCAAGTGATACGCGACCGAGCAGCCCATGATGCCGCCGCCGACGATCACCGCGCGGGCGTGGGCGGGCGGGGCGGTCACCACAGGCGCACGACCCCGTAGCGGTCGAATACGACGTCGTTGGAGACCACGGCGCAGTCCTCGAGGATCGCCTGGGCGATCAGCATGCGGTCGAACGGGTCACGATGGGTGGCCGGGCAGCGCGCCGGCCAGTTGGCCGTGCCGGATCGTGACGGCCGCGACCTCGCAGGCGGATTCGGCGTTGACGAAGATCGTGCGAGCATAGTCCCGTGATCAGCTCGCGCACCGACCCGAGAGCGAAGTATCACCGGCGAGCCACCACGGAAAGGCGTGGGTGTCGAGGAGCCCCCTCATTCATCTTCGCCTTCCCACAGGCGCAGTTCCTCTTCCGGCAGCGGTTCGAAGAACTCCGGGCCCACCCAGGCCTTGCCTTTCATTGCACCGAACTGCCGCTTGGGCTCAGTCGGTCCGATGGGCGCCAGGCGGACGACCGGCGTCTTGCCGCGCACGATGATCACTTCCTCGCCGGCCTCTGCGCGCTCGATCAGCTTGGAAAGCTGCGTCTTGGCGGCCTGGATCGTCACGGTGATCACTTTCGCGCCTCCTTGGCCAGCGTCACTTAGCTAAGGAACAACGTGAAGACAAGCGCTGCAGCTCACTCGGGGAGCGCGGCGTACGCCTGCTTCGAAGCGGCGGAGGTTTTCCGCGGTGTAGGCCTGGTAGTCGAAGTCGACCGTGAGGTGGAGCTCGGAGACCATGCTCCACATCGCCTCGCGCAGCAGCGAGGCGCATTTCATCGCGGCGTAGCGGCGGCGAAGGTCCTCGGTGACCGGCGCGGCGAAGTAGGCCTCGAGCAGCCAGTCCTCCTGTTCAGGCGAAAGCTCGTTGTTGGAGGCGAGGCCGCCGAGGTCGAACAAGCGGGCTGTTGAAGCCGCCGTATTCCCAGTCGACCAGCCAGAGGCGCTGGCCGTCGTCGATCAGGTTGGCGGCCAGCAAGTCGTTGTGGCCGAACACCAGCTCGATCGCGCCCACGGCTTTTTCCAGCCCTTCGGCGGCGGCGAGCAGGCGGGGCAGCTCCTGGGCCATGCGCGAGCCCTCCTCGCGCAGGCGGAGCCCATAGTCGCGGATCACCTGGAATACCCAGAAGATCGGCGCCGGGCCGCGGAAATGCTTCGGGATCTCGACGTGGCACCGCCGCACGAGCGGCAGGATGCGCTCGAGCATCGCCGGCTCGCGAACGTCTGCCGGCGTCAGCGTGCGGCCTTCGACAAAGCGGAACACGATCGCGCCCTGCTCACTGTGCACGACCGCGGGCGAGATGCCGGCGGCCGCGGCGGCGCGCGAGGCGGCGAGCTCGAACCGGCGCAGCACGTTGTGGACCTCGATGTCCTCGCCTATCCGGACCATGAATTTTTCCCCGGCGTCCTCGACCCGGAAGTTGTGGTTGCTGATCCCGCCGCCGAGCGGTGCGGGCTCGATCTTGCCGGTCCAGCAGGCGAGGCTCGCGGCCTTGCGCAGCGCCTCGCTCGTCATGTCATGCCAGTCCGAGCCGGCGCTTGCGGGCCTTGGCCCAGGGGGCGATCAGGCGGTCGGCGGTCATGGCGAGGCAGGCGACGCAGACGCCCGCGACCAGGCCGCGGCCGACATCCGCCTTGGCGAGCGCGATATAGACCTCCTGGCCGAGGTCGCGGGTGCCGACCAGCGCCGTGATCACGAGCATCGAGAGCGCCAGCATGATGGTCTGGTTGAGGCCAAGCATGATCTCCGGCAGGGCGAGCGGGAGCTGGACCTTGCGCAGGAGCTGGCCGCGGGTGCAGCCGGCAGCGAGCGCCGCCTCGATCAGCGCCGGGTCGATCTGGCGGATGCCGTGGTCGGTGTAGCGGATCGCCGGCACGATCGCATAGGCGACGACCGCGAGCATGGCGGCGAAATCGCCGACCCGGAACAGCATCACGGCCGGGATCAGATAGGCGAACGCGGGCAACGTCTGGAGCGTGTCGACGATCGCCTGCACGACCCGGTGCGCCCGCTCGCGCCGCGCCGCGAAGATGCCGATCGGCATGCCGATGGCGCAGGCGATCAGCACCGAGAGGCCACACAGATAGACCGTCTCCATGGCCTTCGCCCAGTTGCCGGTCAGCGCTATGAAGAGCGCGAAGCCGGCGGTCAGGAGCGCCAGGCGCGGGCCGCCCTGCTGCCAGCCGGCGAGGGCCGCGGCGGCGACGACCGCGATCCAGGGCAGGCTCAGCAGCAGCCGCTTGACCGGCACCATGAGGTTGAGCAGCAGCCAGGATTTGATCGCCTCGATCGTGTCGAAGAAGTGGACGTTGATCCACTCCATGGCGTGGTTGACGGCGCCGCCGGTGGTGACCTGCCAGGCGCTGGGCCAGGTCTGGACCGCCGGCACGACGAGGCCGATCAGCCAGCTCGCCGCGAGCAGGGCCAGGGCTGCGAGGAGATAGGGGTGGCGCCTGAGGAAGCTCGCCTCGGCGTCGGTGTGGCCGGGCGGCGGCCGGCTCGCGAAGGCCTGCGACAGGCGATCGAGGGCGATCGCGAGCAGCGTGATCGCGATCGCCGCCTCGAGGCCGGCGCCGAAGTCGAGCCGGCGCAGCGCGGCCAGCACGTCGAAGCCGAGGCCGCCCGCCCCGATCATCGAGGCGATGATCACCATGTTGAGGGACAGCATGATCACCTGGTTGACGCCGATCATCAGCCACGGCCGGGCGGACGGGATCAGCACCCGCCACAGCATCTGGCGCCGGGTGCAGCCGGCCATCTGACCGAAGTCCTTGACCTCGGCCGGCACCCGCTGGAGCGCCAGGACGGCGTTCCGGACCATGGGCGGGGTCGCGTAGATGATGGTCGCGATGATCGCCGCGACCGGGCTGAAGCCGAAGAACCAGAGGATCGGCACCAGATAGGCGAAGATCGGCACGGTCTGCATCAGATCGAGCCAGGGCGTGACCGCGCGCTCGAACTTGGGATGGCGGTAGGCGGCGATCCCGACGAACAGGCCGGCGAGCACGCCGAGCGGGACGGCGATCACGATCGAGGCGAGCGTCACCATGGCGCTCTCCCATTGGCCGAACACCGCCAGGTAGAGAAAGCAGAGCGTCACCAGCAGAGCGAGGCCGCGGTCCTTGGCGTAGCGCGCCATCAGCGCCAGGATGCCGATCAGCGCGACCCAGGGCAGCCGCGGCCAGATAAGGATCGCGTCCTGGCCGATGCCCTTCTTGAAGCCCGACGAGAACAGGCTCAGCGCCAGATCGAAGGGCTGCCGCAGCAGCCAGGCGAGCGCGCGGGTGAGCTGCTCGAAGGTGAAGAGGCCGAAGCTCGCCTCGTCGCGCAGCCAGTGCATCAGGCCGTTGATCCAGATCTTGAGCGGCACGACCCAGGCGCGCGGGTAGCTGAAGGCCCAGGGGACGAGGTCCGCGGCCAGATAGAGGCCGAGGGTCAGGACCAGGAGGACCGCCCAGGGCAGCCAGGGGGCGCGCCGCATCGGCGCCGGCCGGACGGCGATCTCGCGCGCGGCCAGCACCTCAGCCATCGGATCTAGCCATGGCCGGGCTCCGGCTGGTCGCTGACCAGCACGGCGAGCACGGCCGCGCGATCGATCTGGCCGATCGCCTGGCCCGTGCGGTCGGTGACCGCGAACGGCCGCCCGGCGTCGATCACCCGGCGCGCGATCGCCTGGATCTTGGCGTCGGCCGCGACCTCGCCCGCGAGATCGGCGGCGCCGGCGACCGGGGTCATCACGGCGCGCGCCGAGAGGACCTTGGCGCGCGGCACCTCCTTGGTGAACTCGGCGACGTAGGCGGTCGCCGGCCGCGTCACCAGGGCCTCGGGGGTGCCGGTCTGGATGACCCGGCCATCCTGCATGATCGCGATCCGGTCGGCGACCCGGATCGCCTCGTCGAAGTCGTGGGTGATGAAGGCGATGGTCTTCTGGAGCACGCTCTGCAGGCGCAGGAACTCGTCCTGCATCTCGCGCCGGATCAGGGGATCGAGGGCCGAGAAGGGCTCGTCCAGGAACCAGATCTCGGGGGCGACCGCAAGCGAGCGGGCGATCCCGACCCGCTGCTGCTGGCCGCCCGAGAGCTCGCGCGGATAGTAGAGCTCGCGGCCCTTGAGCCCCACCAGCTCGATCATCTCGCGGGCGCGGGCCTCGCGCCGGGCACGGTCCTGGCCCTGGACCTCGAGCGGGAAGGCGACGTTGCCGAGCACGGTCAGATGGGGCAGGAGCGCAAAGTGTTGAAAGACCATGCCCATCTTGTGCCGGCGGAGCTCGGTCAGCTGGCGCTCGGAGGCCGCGAGCAGGTTCTGGCCCTCGAACAGGATGCGCCCGGCGGAGGGCTCGACCAGGCGCGACATGCAGCGCACCAGGGTCGACTTGCCGGAGCCCGAGAGCCCCATGATGACGAAGATCTCGCCTGCCTCGATCGCGAGCGACACGTCCTGGACCGCGCCGATCAGGCCGGCCGCGGCGACCTCGGCGGGCGTCGGGCGGCGGTCGTGGCTCTCGAGGAAGCGCTCGGGCTCCGGGCCGAACAGCTTCCAGACGCCCTCGCAGGCGAGCTTGACCTCGGCATTCATGGCGGCCCCCACCTCGGGAGCGGGTCGCCCGACAGGCAAAGGCGACGCCCCGGCCCCGGCGGTCGGGGCCACCGTCGCCGGCCCGCTCCGGGCCCGCTCGAGCGCGGTCGGGCTAACCCTTCCTTAACCATTGGCCCCCAGCGTTGTGCGTGCCCATGGTCCATGCGACCCTTGGAATCCGCCCGCCCGACGAAAACCGAAGGGCACGGATTCCCAGGGTCGCATGGACCATCCGAAGAGAAGCTTGGCGACCCATGGTTAAGTTTTGGTTGCGATCCTGACGCAAGGCTGTCGCTCGACCGCCGCCGGGGTGCCGGCGCTCGGGCCGATCACGCCGATGCTCGAGCGGGCCGGCCGGCAACCGGGCGGCCCCTTGGTCGGCCGGGACAGGTGCCGCCATGGCGACGATCCGCCACCCGGCCGCGCTCGAGGAGTCTCAGCCGGCGCAGGCGGTCCAGGATTTCCAGGTGTCCTTGTTGGCGTCGAGCCACTCCTGGACGACCTCGGCGACCTCGCGGCCCTCGAGGTCGACCTGGGCGATCATCCCACCCATGGTCTCATTGTCGATCTTGAAATGGCGGATCGCGTCGTAGGCGCAGGGCCACTTGGCGTCGCCGCCCTTCCAGCCGACCTTCTTGATCCAGCCGTGCGGCTTGCCGCAGTCGTAGGCCAGGTCCGGGTTGCTGCCCCAGCTCGGGTCCTGGTAGCAGGCGTCCTCGTATTCCGGGAACTTGATCCACTCGCCCTTGTACTTGATCGGCGCCCAGTGCGGTGTGTAGATCCAGCCCAGGAACGGCGCCTTGCGCTGGTAGGCGGACTCGAGCTCGGCGAACAGCGCGGCATCGGTGCCAGCGTGGACCACCTCGTAGTCGAGCCCCAGCGCCTCGACCCGCTCCTCGTCGAAGCCGCCCCAGGTCACCGGTCCGGCGAGATAGCGGCCCTTAGGTGCGGTCTCGGGCGTCGAGAAGGCCTCGGCGCAGTCGTTCAGCGCCTTCCAGTCGGGCAGGCCCGGGCACTTCTCCTTCATGTACTCCGGAAACCACCACTCCTCCTTGGCCTGCATCCCGGTCTCGCCGAGATCGACCGTCTTGCCGGTCGCGAGCGAGGCGTTCATCGCGTCCTTGCCGGTGGTCTCCCACATTTCCATGGCGACATCCAGATCGCCCGCCTCGAGGCCGGCGAACTGGGCGATGTAGTCGGCCTGGACGTAGTCGACGTTGTAGCCCATCGACTTCAGGACCTCGCCCATGATCGTGGTGGTGATGTACTGACCGGTCCAGTCGTGCAGGGTGAGCTTGATCGGGTCCTTCGATTCCGGCACCGCCGCCGCGGCCGGGGCCACCAGCGCGGCGGCCGCCAGCAGGGCGCTGGCGCCGGCCGCCGTCGTCAAATAGCGGTTCATGGTTCGGATGCCTCCCTTTGGGATCATTTTTGCCGGCGTCATTGTCGTGGCTTGTGGGATGCCGATCAAGGGGCCCGGAGCGCGGCCCGCGCGTGGCGATCGGACGGCAGGGGGCCCGGCGACCAATGGGCGAGAATGAAGGCGGGCAGACCCGGGCGCCAGCGCATTCGCCTTGCCCCGGCGCCGACTTCGCCTAGCATGGATGGCGCAGGCGTGGCGCCGCAGGCGGATGCAAGCCGAGGGAGGAGCAGGTGGCAGGACGACTTGAGGGCAAGCGGGTACTGATCACGGCGGCCGCGCAGGGCATCGGGCGGGCGAGCGCGCTCGCCATGGCGCGCGAAGGTGCGGCGGTCCTCGCAACCGACGTCAAGACCACGCTGCTGGTCGAGCTCGAGGCCGAGCCCGGCCTCACTACCGCCCTCCTGAATGTTACAGATGCCGCCCAGATCGCCGCGCTGGCCGCGGCCGAGGCGCCGTTCGACGTTTTGGTCAACGTCGCCGGTTATGTTCATGCGGGGTCAATTTTAGATTGTGATGAAAAAGCTTACGAATTTTCGATGAACCTCAACGTTAAGTCGATGTACCGCATGATCCAGGCCTTCCTGCCGGCCATGCTGACCGCCGGCGGCGGCAGCATCGTCAACGTCGCCTCGGTCTGCTCGAGCCTGAAGGGCTTGCCCAACCGCTTCGTCTACGGCACCAGCAAGGCGGCCGTGATCGGACTGACCAAGTCGGTCGCCGCCGACTACGTCGGGCGCGGCATCCGCTGCAACGCGATCTGTCCCGGCACGGTCGGGACGCCCTCGCTCGAGGATCGGATCGCGGCCTTCGAGGACCCCGCGGCGGCGCGCGAGGCGTTCGTTGCGCGCCAGCCGATGGGCCGCCTCGGGACGCCCGAGGAGATCGCCGCGATCGTTCTCTACCTTGCCGCCGACGAGAGCTCTTACACGACCGGTCAGCTGTTCGTTGTCGATGGCGGCATCACGATCTGACCCTGCCGAGGAGGGCCAGGCTCGCCCTGAGGCGTCTCAGGCGTCCGATCGCCCGGAGCCGCACCGGCGTCCGCTGGCCGCGGCCGGCCTGGTCGCCCTCGGCATCGTCTTCGGCGATATCGGCACGAGCCCGCTCTACGCGTTCCGCGAAAGCTTTCTCGGCCGCGGCGCCGCGCTGCCCGCGACCCCGGCCAATGTGCTGGGCGTCCTGTCGCTGATCTTCTGGTCGCTGATCATCGTCATCTCGATCAAATATCTGCTCCTGGTGATGCGCGCCGACAACCGCGGTGAGGGCGGCATCATCGCGCTGGTCTCGCTGCTCAATCCCCGCCAGGCGAGCCCCAAAACCCTGCGCAGCGCGCTCATCGCCATGGGCCTGTTCGGCGCCGCGCTGCTCTATGGCGACGGCACGATCACGCCTGCGATCTCGGTGCTGAGCGCGATCGAAGGTCTCAATGTCGCAACCCCGGCCTTCGAGCCCTACGTGGTCCCGACGACGGTCGCGATCCTGATCGCCCTGTTCGTTTTCCAAAAGCGCGGCACGGCCGCGATCGGCGCCATCTTTGGCCCGATCATGCTCCTGTGGTTCGCGATCCTGGCGGCGCTCGGCATCGCGGGCATCCTGCACGCGCCCGCGGTCTTCTCGGCGCTCAACCCGATTTGCGGCTATCGGTTCTTCCTGGACCAGGGATGGGTCGCCTTCTTCGTGCTCGGCGCCGTGTTCCTGGTCGTGACCGGCGGCGAGGCGCTCTATGCGGACATGGGCCACTTCGGCCCGGCGCCGATCCGCTTTGCCTGGTTCGCGGTCGTGCTGCCGGCGCTGGTGTTGAACTACTTCGGGCAAGGGGCGCTGGTGCTCAGCAACCCCGCCGAGATCACCCAGCCGTTCTACGAGCTGGCGCCGAAATGGGCGCTCTATCCGCTCGTCCTGATGGCGACCACGGCAACCGTCATCGCGTCCCAGGCGGTGATCAGCGGGGTGTTCTCGCTCACCCGGCAGGCGGTGCAGCTGCGGCTGCTGCCGGGCCTCCGGATCGTCCAGACGCATCCCGAAGAGCGCGGCCAGATCTACATCCCGCTGGTCAACTGGCTGCTGATGATCGCGACCATCGGCCTGGTTCTGGGCTTCCGTTCGTCGGGCAATCTCGCCTCGGCCTACGGCGTCGCGATCTCGACCGACATGGTCATCACCACCGTGCTGGCCTTCTTCGTCGCCACGCGCTGGGGCTGGAACGTGGCGACCACTGCGCTGCTGGCGGCGGCGTTCCTGATCGTCGACCTCGCGTTCTTCGGTGCCAATCTCGCCAAGATCGCCGAGGGCGGCTGGTATCCCCTGCTGCTGGGCGCGATCGTGTTCACCTTGATGTCGACCTGGCGGCGCGGGCGCCGCGTGCTGGCCCAACAGCTGCGCACCGAGCAGCAGTCGCTGGAGCAGTTTCTCCAAAGCCTGAAGACCATACCGCCGGTCCGGGTGCCCGGCACCGCCGTCTTCATGACCTCGAGCGGCGTCGCGATCCCGCCGATCCTCCTGCACCATCTCCAGCACAACCAGGTGCTGCACGAGCAGGTCCTGCTGCTGCGGGTCGAGACCGAAGAGATCCCGCGCGTGCCGGCGGCCGAACGGCTGGACATTCTCGGCGTCGATGTCGACTTCTATCGGGTGGTCGTGCGCTATGGCTTCATGCAGGCCCCGAACATCCCGGTGGCCTTGCGCCTTTGCGAGTCCCTGGGTCTCCTGGTCGATCTCGACGGGACCACGTTCTATCTCGGCCGCGAGACGCTGCTGCCGCGCCGCGACGTGGGCCTGCCGCTCTGGCAGGACTACGTGTTCGACTTCCTGTCGCGCAACGCGGTCGCCCGAGACCGCCTTCTACCACCTGCCGCCCGATCGCGTGGTCGAGATCGGCATCCAGGTCGAGATCTAGCCGCCCGGCGCCGCCGGACGGGCACCGGCCTGACATCCGGCGCCGGACCCGCTAGACTGCCGGACGGTCGCGCGCGATCCCTGCGAGCGCAGGCCCTTCCATGCCAGGACAACGAGATGGCCCCCGACCTCTACCTCGCCTTCGTCCTTGCGAGCACGGTCTTGATCCTGTTGCCCGGGCCGAACGTCACGCTTCTGGTCGCGACCAGCCTCGCCTACGGCGGCCGGCGCGCGCTCGCCACGCTCGCCGGCACCAGCTCGGCGATCGCGCTCCAGCTCCTGATTACGGCGCTCGGCATGACCTCGCTGCTGCTGGCGCTGGCGGCCGCGTTCGAATGGCTGCGCTGGGCGGGCGTGCTCTATCTGCTCTGGCTCGGCGTCCGCCAATGGCGGGCTCATCCGGTCGCCCTCGAGGATGTCGACGCGGCCGCGGTCTCGGGCCGGCGGCTGTTCTGGCGAGGCTTCGTGGTCTCGGCGACGAACCCCAAGACGCTGCTCTTCTACGCCGCCTTCCTGCCGCAGTTCCTCGATCCGGCGCGCGCGCCGCTGCCCCAGTTCCTGCTGCTCGGCGTGACCTTCCTGGTGCTTGCGACCCTGTTGGACGGCAGCTACACGCTCCTTGCCGGCCGGCTGCGGCCCTGGTTTCGCGGCCGGCGCCGCGCCCGCCTGCGCCAGCGCCTGTCCGGCGCGCTGCTGATCGGCGCCGGCCTCGGCCTCGCGCTTGCCCGACGCAGTTGAGCTCGCACCTCACCCCGAAGGCGGAGGACGACCCCCATGGCATCTCTGCAATACGTGGTCGGCATCCGGATTGAGCGCCGGGCGGATCAGCTCGCGATCGAGGCCGAAGATGCCCTGATCGCGGCGCTCAAGGCGAAGATCGCCCATCCGCAGGCGACCATCACCTATGTCCGCAAGCGCAACGCGCGCGGCGATCGGAGGCATCCCCACCCGGGCCTCGCAGCAGCGGGCGCGCCGGGCACCCACTGACGGACGGCGGTCCGACTGCCGTCGGGTCTGACCGGATGGGCAGGACTGGTGGGCCCGGCAGGATTCGAACCTGCGACAACACCGTTATGAGCGGCGCGTTCTGACCACTGAACTACGGGCCCGGCGCCGGGAACCTCTCGCGCGGCGGACCCCCCGTCAAGCCGTTCAGCGACCGTTCAGCTTGGCCGGGCCATATGCTTCGGTCGCGTAGCAAGCAGCGGGAGGAAGGATCCGGGCCAGCCAATCACCATAGCTGCAGCGACCGGTGCGCGGGCAGGACGACGCCGGCAAACCCGAAGGCGGCCGCGTTGCGAGGCAACGCCCGCGAAGCGTTCGCGCCGGCGCCCGTGGCGCCTAGCTGTCGAGGAAGCTGCGGAGCTTGCGCGAGCGCGAAGGATGCTTGAGCTTGCGCAGCGCCTTGGCCTCGATCTGGCGGATGCGCTCACGGGTCACGGAGAACTGCTGACCGACCTCTTCCAGCGTGTGATCGGTGTTCATGCCGATGCCGAAGCGCATGCGCAGCACGCGCTCCTCGCGCGGGGTGAGGGTCGCAAGGACCCGCGTCGTCGCCTCGCGCAGGTTCGAGAGCGTGGCCGCCTCGACCGGCTGGACCGCGTTCTTGTCCTCGATGAAGTCGCCGAGGTGGCTGTCCTCCTCGTCGCCGATCGGGGTCTCGAGCGAGATCGGCTCCTTGGCGATCTTGAGGACCTTGCGGACCTTATCGAGCGGCATGTTGAGCTTGGTCGCGAGCTCCTCGGGCGTCGGCTCGCGGCCGTACTCGTGCAGCATCTGGCGCGACGCGCGCACCAGCTTGTTGATGGTCTCGATCATGTGCACCGGGATGCGGATTGTGCGCGCCTGATCGGCGATCGAGCGGGTGATCGCCTGCCGGATCCACCAGGTGGCGTAGGTCGAGAACTTGTAGCCGCGCCGGTACTCGAACTTGTCGACCGCCTTCATGAGGCCGATGTTGCCCTCCTGGATCAGGTCCAGGAACTGCAGGCCGCGGTTGGTGTACTTCTTGGCGATCGAGATCACGAGGCGGAGGTTGGCCTCGACCATCTCCTTCTTGGCGCGCGAGGCCTCGCGCTCGCCCTTCTGGACGAGGCCGACGATCCGGCGCAGCTCGCCGATGTGGAGCCCTGTGCTGCTCGCGATGCCGCCGATGTCGGCGCGGAGGCCCTCGATCTCGCGGCCGTGGCGGACCACGAAGCTCGCCCATGCGGGACCCTGCTCGGCCATGCGCTCGACCCAGTCCGGATCGAGCTCGCAGCCACGATAGCGGCGCAGGAACGACTCGCGCTCGACCTGGCAGCCGCCGGCGAGGCGCAAAAGCTTGCCCTCGAGGCCGTTCAGGCGCCGGTTGACCTTATAGAGCTGATCGACCAGGTGCTCGACCCGGTTGGGGTGGAGGTCGATCTGGTTGACCAGCTCGACCACCTCGCTGCGGGCCTGCTCGTAGCGCAGGTCGAGCTCGGCAGCGATCGGCTGGTTGTGCTGCAGGCTGGCGAGCCGCTGCTCCTGCAGGCCGCGCAGCCGCTCATAGCTCTCGGCGATCCGATCGAAGGTCTGGAGGACGCCGTCGCGAACGGTCGCCTCCATGGCCGAGAGCGACAAGGCGCCCTCGTCGAAATCGTCCTCGTCCTCAGTTTCGGCTTCGGCCTCGGTCCCGGCCTTTTGGCCTTCTCCCTCGGCGCTCTCGGCCTCGGTGGTCCCGGCCTCGGCGGGCTTGGCGGCACTCGCGTCCTCGCCCTGCGGCTCGGCGCCGCCGTAGGTCGCCTCGAGGTCGATCACGTCGCGCAGGAGGACCTTGCCTTCGCCGATCTGGTCGCGCCAGCTGATGATCGCGCGCATGGTCAGCGGGCTCTCGCACAAGGCCTCGAGCACCGTGTTGCGCCCGGCCTCGATGCGCTTGGCGATCTCGATCTCGCCCTCGCGCGACAGGAGCTCGATCGTGCCCATCTCGCGCAGATACATGCGCACCGGGTCGTCGGTCCGGCCGAGATCCTCCTCGTCGATCGCCGCCGCGCCCTCGGGCTCGTCGTCGCCGCCCTCGAGGTCGGTCTTGGTCGCGCCGTTGCCGGCGCCGCCGTCCTCGTCGCGGTTGACGCTCACGCCCATGTCCTCGAACATCGCGATCAGCTCGTCGAGCTGGTCGGGCGAGGTCTCCTCCTCGGGCAGGGCGGCGTTGATCTCATCGAGCGTGACGAAGCCGCGCTCGCGGGCCTGGACCAGCAGTCGCTTCAGAGCCGGCGCACTGCCGATCAGCTCCTGGGCAGGGCTCTCCGCCACGACTTTGCCAGGCGGCGGCTTGAGCACCGAGGTCGCGCTTGCGACAGCGTTTTTCGCCATTCGGCCGTTCCTTCTTGCCCCATGATCACGTGACGGCGATGGCCCGGGCGCCCGATCGCCCGCGGCAGAGGGTGACGGCACGGCCGCGGCGTCGCTCATTCGTCCCGATCCTGCCCAGTTCGCGACCGTGCACCGGCTTGATCGAGTGGATTGATCAGCCGGTTCACGGCCATGATGTACGCTCCTGCGTCGGCCCGCTGCTCGGCCATCGCCACCGAGGCCGCCTGCCCGACCACCCGCCGCTCGGCAAAGTGGCGATGCCCGGCGACCCGGGCGCGCCAGCCCTCAAGCACCGCAGCCTTCGCAGTTCCATCCTGGCAGAACCATGCCGTTTGCGGACCCGGGGCCGCCAGCCGCTTGACCAACCCGGCAAAACCGGTCTCGCACAGGTGGTTGCTCAACCCGCTGGGGTCAAGGTGGCCGCTCTCGCCGTACCAGGAAAGAATGGCCTGATGCAGCAAATCCAGCTCCGGCTCGGCGAAATCCAGCGCCGCAAGCTCCTCCTCGACCTCCTCGAGAAGGTCGGGATGGACCAGGAGCGGCCCGAACAGCTGGCGGGCATCGGCGAGCTCGGGCCTGACCACCCCCTCCGCCAGGCGCCTCGCCCCGACCCCCGGCCCGCCGTCGCCGGCGACCAGGGATGGCGTCGTCCGGGACCGGCCCTCCTTGCGCCCGGCCGCCAGCTGCAGGCGCTTGAAGAACGCGCCGAGGAACAGCCGGCTCAGCGTCCGATCGGGGATCGAGGCGGCGAGCTCGCGGAAGCGCTTCTCCAAGGCCAGGCGCTGCTGCGGCACGTGCAACGAGCGGGTCGCGGTCTCGCGGCTCCAGAGCAGCTCGTGCAGCGGGATCGCCTCCTCGATCACCTTGGCGAGAAAGCCCCGGCCGCGGCGCCGCAGGACAGAATCCGGGTCTTGGCCCCGCGGCAGCAGCGCGAAACGAAGCGACTTGCCGGGGCTCAGCACCGGCAGCGCCCGCTCGATCAGCCGATGGGCCGCGCGCAGCCCCGCCTCGTCGCCATCCAGGCAGGCGACCGGCTCGTCGGCCAGCTGCCAGAGCAGGGCCAGCTGCGCCTCGGTGATCGCGGTGCCGAGCGGCGCCACGGCATTGGCAAAACCGGCTTGGGCGAGCGCGATCACGTCCATATAGCCTTCGGCGATCACCACGCTGCCGCGCTCGCGCACCGCGGCCCTTGCCAGCGCGAGGCCGTACAGCAGCTCGCCTTTGTGGAACAGCGGCGTATCCGGGGTGTTCAGATATTTCGCCCGCGCCTGCCCGAGCGCGCGGCCGCCAAAGCCGACGATCCGGCCGCGCCGGTCGTGGATCGGGAACATGACCCGGTGGCGGAAGCGGTCGAAGCTCGGGCCGCCGTCCTCGGGCCGGACCAGAAGGCCCGCCTCGATCGCCGAGGCCTCGCCGTAGCCCTCGGCCTGGAGCGCGCGCTTGAGCGCGGTGCGGTCGTCCGGCGCATAGCCGAGCCCGAAGTGCAGCATGGTCGCGCGGTCGAGCCCGCGTTTGGCCAGATAGGCCGCCGCCTCGGCGCCCTGCGGGCTCTCCAGGCGCCCCGCCAGCCAGCGCGCCGCCGCCTCGTTGACCGCGTACAGCGTGCGGTCGACCGGGGCCTCGCCGCCGCCCGCCCGGCGCGGCGCCGGCAAGCCCGTCAGCTCGGCCAGCCGGGCGATCGCTTGGCCGAAGTCCAGGCCCTCGAGCGCCATCACGAAGTCGATCGCGTTGCCGTGCTGGCCGCAGCCGAAGCAGTGGTAGAAGCCCTTGTCCGGGACGACGTGGAAGGAGGCCGACTTCTCCTGGTGGAACGGACAGCAGCCCCAGAGATCGCGACCACGGCGCGTCAGGCGGACGTGGCGCCCCACGATCTCGGCCAGGGGCAGGCGCGCCTTGAACTCCTCGAGCGAGATGGCGCCGCCGTCAGCCATCATGGGTCAGCGATCTTTGCCGCTGCGCAGCCAGGAGGTGTCGAGCTGCCGATGCCGCACACGCCGTTCAGTCTGTGGTTGAGCTTGCCCCGCGTTCTTTGTGCTCGACCGGCAGCCTGACTGTCAATGGCGGCCGTGGGCGCGTAGGGTGCGCGAGGCTATCCGAGCTGGCGGCAGCAGATCCGGCGCGCCTTGGCGAAGTCCATCCGACCCGGATAGCGATGCTTGAGCTCGGAGATCACGCGGCCGGTGTCCTTGAGCTTCTGCACCCCGAGGTCGGCGATCACCCGGGTGACCGCCTCGGCGCAGGCCGCCTCGTCGAGCTGCCGGGGCAGGAGGCGCTTGATCACCTCGATCTCCTCGCCCTCGCGGGCGGCGAGCTCGAGCTGGCCGTTCTCCTCGTAGCGGCGGATGCTCTCGCACCGCTGACCCACCATCGCCTGCAGCATTTCCAGGAGCTCGGCGTCGGACAGGCCGTCGGGATGGCCTTCGCTGCGCGACTGCTGATCGCGTTCCTTGAGCGCCGTGTGGATCAGGCGGACGATTGCGAGTGTACACCGGTCTTCGGTCTCGGTCGCCGTTCGAAGCGCCTCACTCAGCTGCTCGCGTAGCACCAATCCGCTCCTCGTGGGGTCTGCCTGTTCGAGTACCATTGCCTTCACAACCTCGCAAGTGGACCGGGCGTTCCTTTGTGGCCGGGCCGCTTGACGGCCCTTTCAACCGTGGCGTAAGGTCCGCCCGCTCGCCTCCCCGGTTGCCGCCGCCGACCGCCCGAGCGGACCGGGCCGCGCACCGAAGCTACGAGCTGCTGCTTTCATGACCGTTAGCGTTCGTTCCCGGGCCAGCGCCAGCCTCGTGCTCGCGGATGGCACGGTCTTTCATGGCCAGGGTCTGGGGGCGCCCGCCGAGGTCGTCGGCGAACTGGTCTTCAACACCGCCATGACCGGCTATCAGGAGATCCTCACCGATCCCTCCTACGCCGGCCAGCTGATCACCTTCACCTTTCCCCATATCGGCAACGTCGGCACCAACGACGAGGACCTCGAGGCCACGACCTGCTGGGCGCGCGGCCTCGTCCTGCGCGCGCCGATCACCGACCCGTCCAACTATCGCGCCGTGGCGCATCTGGACCGCTGGCTCGCCCGTCAGGGCCTGGTCGGAGTGGCGGGCATCGACACGCGGCGCCTGACCCGGCACCTGCGCACGGCCGGCGCCCAGACCGCGGCTCTCGGCTTTGATCCTGAAGGCGGTCCGGACCCCGCCCGCTTGGCCAAGCTGGCGCGCGAGTGGCCCGGTCTGGTAGGCATGGATCTCGCCTCCGAGGTGTCCTGCCGGCAGCGTTACGACTGGGCGGACACCCTCTGGCAATACCCCGGCGGCTATGGTGAGCGCGCCGGGGGCCGCTACCATGTGGTTGCGGTCGACTACGGAATCAAGCGCAACATTTTGCGCTCGCTGGTCGCGCGCGACCTGCGCGTGACCGTGGTGCCGGCGCGCACGCCCGCAGACGACATCCTGGCGCTCGCACCCGATGGCATCTTCCTCGCCAACGGGCCAGGCGATCCGGCGGCGACCGGCGCCTTCGCGGTGCCCGAGATCCAAAAGCTCCTGGCCAGCGCCAAGCCGGTGTTCGGCATCTGCCTCGGCCATCAGATGCTGGCGCTGGCGCTCGGCGCCAGCACCGAGAAGATGAAGTTCGGCCATCACGGCGCCAACCACCCGGTCCAGGACCTGACCACGGGCAAGGTCGAGATCACGAGCCAGAACCATGGCTTCGCGGTCCGCCCGGAGAGCCTGCCCGAGGGCGTCGAGGCGACCCACGTCTCGCTGTTCGACGGCTCTCTCGAGGGCCTGAGCGTGCGCGACCGGCCGATCTTCTCGGTCCAGTACCACCCGGAAGCATCCCCCGGACCCCAGGACAGCGCCTATCTGTTCGACCGCTTCCTGCGGCTGATCGAGCGCGGCTGATGCCCAGGCGCACCGACATCGCGTCGATACTCGTGATCGGCGCCGGGCCGATCGTGATCGGCCAGGCCTGCGAGTTCGACTATTCCGGGACCCAGGCGATCAAGGCGCTCAAGGCCGAGGGCTATCGGGTGATCCTGGTCAACTCGAACCCGGCCACGATCATGACCGACCCCGATCTCGCGGATGCGACCTACATCGAGCCGATCACGCCCGAGGTGGTCGCCAAGATCATCGCGAAGGAGCGGCCCGATGCGTGCCTGCCGACCATGGGCGGCCAGACGGCGCTCAACATGGCGCGCACGCTGGCCGAAGACGGCACCTTCGAGCGCTACGGGGTCGAGCTGATCGGCGCCTCGCAAGGCGCGATCGCCAAGGCCGAGGACCGCGAGCTGTTCCGCGACGCCATGACGCGGATCGGGCTCGAGATGCCCAGAAGCGTCGTCGTGCGCTCGCTCGCCGAGGCCGCTTCCGCAATCGCAAAGATCGGGCTGCCGGCGATCATCAGGCCGAGCTACACGCTCGGCGGCTGGGGCGGGGGCGTCGCCTACAACCAGGAGGAGTTCGAGCAGGTCGTGACCGCCGGCCTCGACGCCTCGCCGATCCACGAGGTGCTGGTCGAGGAGTCGGTGCTGGGGTGGAAAGAGTTCGAGATGGAGGTGGTGCGCGATCGCGCCGACAACTGCATCATCGTCTGCTCGATCGAGAACGTCGACCCGATGGGCGTGCACACCGGCGACAGCATCACGGTGGCACCCGCGCTGACCTTGACCGACAAGGAATATCAGCGGATGCGCAACGCCTCGATCGCGGTGCTGCGCGAGATCGGCGTCGACACCGGCGGCTCGAACGTCCAGTTCGCGATCGACCCGGCCGACGGCCGGATGGTGATCATCGAGATGAACCCGCGGGTGTCGCGCTCGTCCGCGCTGGCCTCGAAGGCGACCGGCTTCCCGATCGCCAAGGTGGCAGCCAGGCTCGCGGTCGGCTACACTTTGGATGAGATCACCAACGACATCACCGGCGTCACGCCCGCCTCCTTCGAGCCGACCATCGACTACGTGGTCACCAAGGTTCCGCGCTTCACGTTCGAAAAGTTCCCAGAGACGGAGCCGCTGCTCACGACCTCGATGAAGTCGGTCGGCGAGGTCATGGCGCTCGGGCGGACCTTCGCGGAATCGCTGCAGAAGGCGCTGCGCTCGCTCGAGACCGGGCTCGAAGGCCTGGACGAGGTCCAGATCGAGGGCCTCACCGACCCCGATCGGCCGCAGGACGCGCTCCGGGCGGCGCTCGGCCGGCCGACCCCCGACCGGCTGCGGGTGATCGCCCAGGCCTTCCGCGCCGGCTTGGCCTTGCGCGAGATCCAGTGCGCCTGCCGCTACGATCCCTGGTTCCTCGAGCAGATCCGGGCGCTGGTCGAGGTCGAGGAGCGGGTCCGCCGCGACGGCCTGCCGGCGGATGCCGCGGGTCTGCTCGAGCTCAAGGCGATGGGCTTTTCGGATGCGCGCCTGGCCCGCCTCGCAGGCCTGGAGGAGAGCGACGTCGCGGCCCGCCGCGAGGCGCTGGACGTGCATCCGGTGTTCAAGCGGGTCGACACCTGCGCCGCCGAGTTCGAGGCGAAGACGCCCTATCTCTACAGCAGCTACGAGGCCGGGCTCGCCGAGGGCGATCTGGCCGAGTGCGAGGCGTGGCCGAGCGAGCGCCGGAAGGTCATCATCCTGGGCTCCGGGCCGAACCGGATCGGGCAGGGGATCGAGTTCGACTACTGCTGTGTGCACGCGGTCTTTGGCCTCGCCGAGGCGGGCTACGAGACGATCATGATCAACTGCAACCCGGAGACCGTCTCGACCGACTACGACACCTCGGACCGCCTGTACTTCGAGCCGCTGACCGCCGAGGACGTGCTCGAGATCGTGCGGGTGGAGGCTCGCGCCGGCGAGCTCATGGGGGTGATCGTGCAGCTCGGCGGCCAGACGCCGCTCAAGCTCGCGCATCCGCTGGCAGCGGCCGGGGTCCCGATCCTCGGCACCTCGCCCGATGCGATCGACCTCGCCGAGGACCGCGAGCGCTTCCAGCAGCTGCTCGACCGGCTCGATCTGCGCCAGCCGGACAACGCCATCTGCCACGATCCGGCAGACGCCGTGGCCAAGGCCCTGCGGCTCGGCTTCCCGGTGGTCATGCGGCCGTCCTACGTGCTTGGCGGCCAGTCGATGCGCATTGTCCACAGCGCCGCCGAGATCGAGCGTTTCATGGCGAGCGCCGGCAAGCTCAGGGAGCTCGGGCCGATCCTGATCGACCGCTACCTGCAGGATGCGACCGAGGTCGACGTCGACGTCCTGGCCGACGGCGGCCGCGTGTTCGTCGCCGGCGTCATGGAGCACATCGAGGAGGCCGGCATCCATTCCGGCGACAGCGCCTGCTCGCTGCCGCCGCACTCGCTCGAGGAGGAGATCCTGGCCGAGATCCGCCGCCAGGCCGACATCCTGGCCCGCGCGCTCAAGGTGCGCGGCCTGATGAACGTCCAGATGGCGATCAAGGACCGCGAGGTCTTCATCCTCGAGGTCAACCCGCGCGCCTCGCGCACGGTGCCCTTCGTCGCCAAGGCGATCGGCCGGCCGATCGCCAAGATCGCGGCCCGGGTCATGGCCGGCGAGAGCCTGGCGGGCTTCGATCTGAGCGAGCGCCCGCCGGCGCATGTCGCGGTCAAGGAGGCGGTGTTCCCGTTCGCGCGCTTCCCCAACGTCGATTCGCTGCTCGGCCCGGAGATGAAGTCGACCGGCGAGGTGATGGGCCTGGACCGGGATTTCGGCGCCGCCTTCGCCAAGTCCCAGCTCGGCGCCGGCAACCAGTTGCCCGACCGGGGCCTCGTGTTCATCTCGGTGCGTGATCGCGACAAGCCTGCCATGGTGGCGCTCGGCCGGACGCTGATCGCGCATGGCTTTCAGTTGATCGCGACCCGGGGCACGGCTGCCGATCTGCGCGCCGCCGGCCTCGAGGTCGAGCGGATCAACAAGGTGTTCGAAGGCCGGCCGCACATCGTCGACCGGATCAAGGATGGCGGAATCGCGCTGGTCATCAACACCACCGAGGGCCAGCGCGCGATCGACGACAGCTATACGCTGCGGCGGGCCGCCCTGATCTACAAGCTGCCCTACTACACGACGGTCGCCGGCGCCCGCGCCGTCGTCCAGGCGATCGTCAGGCTCGCCGAGCGCGACCTTGCGGTGGCTCCCTTGCAATCCTATTATCGAGGGCTCAACTAGCACTGCTTCTGGCTTCGGACGGGTCGTCTGGGGCGCGTCCAGACGCGTTGTGATGGTCACCGATGAGTAACAGGATCCCGATGACCTCGGGCGGCTACACGCGGCTCGAGCAAGAGCTCAAGCGCCTGAAGTACGACGAGCGGCCGGCCGTGATCAAAGCGCTCGCCGAGGCGCGCGAGCATGGCGACCTGTCGGAGAACGCCGAGTACCACGCGGCGCGCGAACGCCAGAGCTTCATCGAAGGGCGGGTGCTCGAGCTCGAGGACAAGATCGCGCGTGCCGAGATCATCGACATCAGTCAGCAGGGCGGCTCGACGGTCAAGTTCGGCGCCCAGGTCAAGCTGGTCGACGAGGAGACCGAGGAAGAGGTCGTCTATCAGGTCGTCGGACCCGACGAGGCCGAGATCCAGCGCGGCCTGTTGTCGATCAGCGCGCCGCTCGGCCGCGCCCTGATCGGCCGCGAGGCCGGCGACACGGTCGAGGTGCCGACACCCCGTGGAACCCGCTATTTCGAGATCCTCGAGGTCGCCTATCCCGGCGAGATCAGGCCGCGCTGACCGGCCCGAGCGGGCGGCCGGGCCGCCCCGGACCTGGGCGCTGACCGACGACCGGCCGGGCAACGTCAATCAGGTGCTGGCGGTGGCCGAGGCGCTGGGCTGGCCGTTCGCGATCAAGGCCCTGGGCTTCGGCCCGCTGGCCCGGCTGCCGGATGCGCTGCTCGGGGCTTCGGTGCTCGGCCTGACGCCGACCGCGCGGGCGCTGCTGGCACCGCCTTGGCCCGAGCTCGTGATCGCGGCCGGCCGGCGCAGCCTGCCGGTGGCGCGCTGGCTCAAGCGCCGGCAACCGGCGGCGTTCCTGGTCCAGCTGATGTGGCCGGGCTCGGCGAAGGGGCTCGATCTGCTGGCGGTGCCGGCGCACGACCGGGCGGCGGACCGGCCGCAGCTGATCCACACCCAGGGCGTGCCCCATCGGCTCACGCCCGCGCGCCTGGCCGCTGCGGCCGAAGCGCTGCGGCCGCGCCTTGAGGGACTGCCGCGGCCGTGGATCGCCTGCCTGGTCGGCGGCAGCAACCGGAGCGTGCGCTTCACCCCCGCCGATGCCGCCGCGCTCGGGCGTCAGGCGAGCGCGCTTGCCGGCAGCCGCGGCGGCAGCCTCCTGGTCACCACCAGCCGGCGCACCGGTGCCGCCTGCACCCGGGCGCTGGCGGCCGCCCTCGAGGTGCCGCATCTCTTCCACCAATGGTCGGCCCCGGGCGTCGACACGCGCTCCGACAACCCCTACGTCGGGCTGCTCGGCGCCGCCGATGCGATCATCGCGACCGCGGACTCGGCGTCGATGTGCACGGAAGCCGCCGCGACCGGCAAGCCTGTGTTCCTGTTCCGCCCGGCCGCGGGGGTCGGGACCAGGCTCGCCCGGCTGCAGGCCGCGCTCGAGGAGCAAGGCCGTCTCTGCGCGCTCGGCGGCCCCTGGCCCGAGCGCTGCCCGCCGCCGCTCAACCCCGCCGCGGCGGTCGCCGAGGCGATCCGGGCGCGGCTTGCGGGACGGATCAGCGCAGCGACCCGCCCGGCGGTGGCGCCGGCGCCTTCGACATCTTAAATCTACGCGGGCCAGGTGCAGGAAAGGTCGAGCCATGGCGACGACGCGCCACTGCAAAGTGTTGATCATCGGCTCCGGACCGGCCGGCTATACCGCGGCGATCTACGCGGCCAGGGCCAATCTGGAGCCGATCCTGATCCAGGGCCTGCATGTCGGCGGCCAGCTCTCGACCACCACCGACGTCGAGAACTATCCGGGCTTCGCCGACGTCATCCAGGGTCCCTGGCTGATGGAGCAGCTGGCGGCCCAGGCCGCGCATTGCGGCGCCGAGCTGCTGTTCGACAGCGTCACCGAGGTCGACCTCGGCCGGCGGCCGTTTGCTTGCCGGACCGATGGCGGCGAGCGCTACCTCGCCCAGAGCCTGATCCTGGCGACCGGCGCCCAGGCCCGCTGGCTCGGCCTGCCGAGCGAGAAGACCTTCGCCGGCCACGGGGTCTCGGCCTGCGCCACCTGCGACGGCTTCTTCTTCCGCGGCAAGCGGGTCGCGGTGATCGGCGGCGGCAACACGGCGGTCGAGGAGGCGCTCTACTTAAGCCAGATGGCGAGCCACGTGACCCTGATCCACCGGCGCGGGCAGCTGCGCGCCGAGAAGGTCCTCCAGGACCGTCTGCTGCGCAACCCCAAGGTCGGCATCGTCTGGCACAGCGTGGTCGAGGAGATCCTGGGACAGGACCAGCCGCGCGTGGCCACCGGCCTGCGCCTGCGCGATGTCCGGAGCGGCGCTCTCAGCGAGCTTGCGGTCGAGGGCGTGTTCGTCGCGATCGGCCACGATCCCGCGACCGCCCTGGTGCGCGGCCAGCTCGCGATGGACCAGGGCGGCTATGTCATCACCGCGCCGGACAGCACCCAGACCAGCGTCGAGGGTGTGTTCGCCGCCGGCGACGTTCAGGACCGGATCTTCCGTCAGGCGGTGACCGCGGCCGGCAGCGGCTGCATGGCGGCGCTCGAGGCCGAGAAGTTCCTGGCCGGGATCGAGGCCGAGGCGCCGGCAGTGGCCGCCTATGGTGCTTGACGGAACGGCGGCGCCTGAGGAGCCGGGCCGATGATCGATTGGGACCGGATGCGGGTGTTCCGAGGGGTCGCCGAGGCCGGCAGCTTCACGCGCGCCGCCGAATCCCTGGGCCTCAGCCAGTCGGCGATCAGCCGCCAGATCGGCGCGCTCGAGGAGGATCTGCGCACGCCCCTGTTCCACCGGCATGCGCGCGGCCTGGTGCTGACCGAGCAGGGCGAGATCCTGCTCGAGACCGCCCAGGAGATCGCAGCCCGCGTGGCGCTGGTCGAGACCCGGCTCGACGAGGCCAAGGACCATCCGGCGGGCCACCTGCGGATCAACACCACGGTCGGCTTCGGCACCGTCTGGCTGACCGCGCATCTCAGCGAGTTCCTCGATCTCTATCCGGACATCACGGTGTCGCTGATCGTGATCGACACCGAGCTCGATCTCAGCATGCGCGAGGCCGACGTCGCGATCCGGCTGAACCCGCCGCGCCAGCCCGACCTGATCCAAAAGCGGCTGATGACCGTGCACACCCATCTCTATGCCGCGCCGGAATACCTCGAGGCGGCGCCGCCGCTGGCCACTCCGGACGACCTCGACCGCCATCGCCTGATCGTCTACGGCGCCGAGGCGACGCCGCCGCCGGTGCCGAGCCTGAACTGGGTGCTGATCGGCGGCCGCGCCGAGGACGATGCGCGGCCGCCGCGCCGGGCGACCCTGTTGATCAACAACGTCTATGGCATGCTGCGCGCCACCGAGCGCGGGCTCGGTGTGGCGTCGTTGCCCGACTATCTGTGCTCGAGCTCACGGCGTCTGGTCCGGGTGTTGCCCCAATTGGAAGGGCCGACCTTCGACGCCTACTTCGTCTATCCCGAGGAAATGCGCGCCTCGAAGCGGGTCAGCGTGTTTCGGGATTTCCTGCTGCGCAAGATGGCGCAGCAGGCGGTGTGGTAGGCAGGCCACAGCGTTGCAAAAATTCATAGCAGCCATGCACGCAGGCTCTGGTCGAGCCGGGGCCATCCGACTATATTGTGCATTGCAGCAAGGGCGGCGTTTCCGCGGTCCTGGCTGTGGCGGGATTGGGCTCTGTCCCTGAAGAGACCAGTCTCGTGCTTCAGGTGCGATGCCTGAAGCTCTTGAGGATCGATGATCCTCACGTCTCCCAGACGTTAAGCCTCCCTGATGAATTCGCCGGGCCTTCGGGTCCGGCGCTCTTTTTCGGGAGATTTAGTGCGCAATTCTTAGGCGAGCCCCACCCCGAGGTCAAGGGGCAAATTGATGAACTTCCCGCGGACAGCTCAACCGAAGTGTTACCGAGCCACGATCTTATCGGGCCAATCTTCGGCCGCCAAAGCTCCTATCGGAGCATCTTCGAGTATAAAATCAAGATCCGACCACAAACCACGGTCCCAGCGTGACAATCGGGAAAAGGCCGCCTCCCGTTAGCGGGGGGCTGCGGCCGGACCAGCGCCGGTCGCCCGCCGATGCGCTTCGATCGTTCTTAACCCCCGTCTGCTAGGCCAGACCGACGGATTTCCGCGGCCCGCCCGGCCAGGCTGCTCAGGGGGACGGCATGGAGTGCGCATATCTCGATCACTATCGAGAGTTCGGCTACGCCGTCGTCAAGGGCGTGTTCGGACCGGACGAAGTGCGGGAACTCGGCGAAGCGTTCGATCGCGTGTATGCGCACGGCCTCGGCCATCCCATGAGCTTCCGCCATCAAAACGTGCTGTTCCGGATCGCCGATGACCCCAGGCTCGGCCGGATCGTGCGCCTGGTGCAGTGGCCGGCCTATTTCGAGCCGGTGCTCGCCCGCTGCCGCACCGACCGGCGCCTGCTCGCGATCCTGGCGCCCCTGCTCGGCGCGAACCTGAAGCAGATCATCAATCAGATGCACTGGAAGCCGCCCGGCGCGGTCGGCGTCGAGTTCGGCTATCACCAGGACATCCGGTCCCGGCGGCCGCGCTCGGCCTACCGCGACCCCGCGACCTCCTACGTCCAGACCGGAATCGCGATCGACCGCCATGATCAGGCCAACGGCGCGATGACGATCCTGCCCGGCAGCCACCGGCTGGGCGAGCTCAGCTTCGAGACCGCCGGCCGGGTCATGGATCGGGCGCTTCGCGACGACGACCTGCGGGCGCTCGGCCTCGACCCGGCGAGCAAGGTCGACCTGCTCCTCGATCCTGGCGACGTGGCGCTCTGGCACCTGAACCTGATCCACGGCTCCGGGCCGAACCGCTCGGCGGGCGATCGCCGCTTCTACCTGAACGGCTACGTGATCGCCGAGAATTGCGATCGCGGCGAATGGGCGTTTCGCGCCGGCCGGCCCTGTCCCTTGGGCGAGCCGGTGCTGGTCCACTACGAGGACCTGCACAGCCGACCCGACCCGCACTACCTCGAACCCTGAGGAATCCGCGCCGACCTCCCGCCCGCGGCCGAGCATCGTCCGGGTCTGCAAGTCAGTCGCGGGTGGACGGGCTGGCTCAGGAAGCGCTCTTCCGATGCCGGCAGGGCTGGCTCTTCGACCGCCGCCGGGAACTCCCGGCCCTCGAGCATCTGCCGCAGGGTCGCGACTTCGCTCGTGATGGTCTTTTGGAACTGGGCGCCGAGTTGCTCGAGGAAGGCCTGGTCTTTGGGCTTGGGCTTGGCGACCCGGATCTCGACGTGGGTGCCGCCACCCGGCTTTCGAGGAAGGCGTAGGTCAGAATCACCTTGGGCGCGTCGGGCATCGGCAACAGCGTGGTCAGCGTCAGGTAGTCGAACGGACGCCAGTCGATCACCTCCTCGATGATGGCGCGGGCGCCATGCATGCAGTGGGTGGTGGTGCCGACCCCGCGGCGGCCGCCTGCCGCGGTCTCGCGCACCTCGTCGGCGCCGCGCCATTTCGGCCGCAGGCCGGGCGAGGTCCAATACTCCCACACGATCGGGCGCGGGGCGGCGATGTCGAACTCGATGACCTGGGCTGCGTTGTCACGGGTCACTTCGTGTCGCTGGCGATCGTTTTCCTTCGCCCATGCCTCTTCGAGGTCGCGGACCCAGCACTTCACGTCGCCGATGATGTCGACCCCCTCGCGGTGCTCGACCAGACCCTGCGCGACCGGATCGATGCCCATGGCCTGGATGCAGGCGTCGGAATACAGCGCGTAGGCGTGATCGCCGAGGCGCTCGTCGACGGCGTTCTTCAAAAGGCGATGAACGAGGATCACATCGCGACCGGCAAGTTCCGCGCGGCCGGCCATCCTGTGCTTGATGAACTCGCCATGGTGGCTCACGAACTTGAGGTCGAGGAGCTGCATCTGGCTGCAGGCGCGGCACTCGCAGGAGGTTGCCTGCTTGATGCTGCGCCGCCGCTTGCGGAAGGCGAAGTAGGCCGCCTCGATGGCGTCCTGGAGGACCGAGCCGTCGAGCTTGTCGGTGACCGCATAGACGAAAGCCGCGTCGCCCTCGAATTTGGCGAGCCGGAACGGCGGGCGCAGGCGCCGCAACACCGTGTCCATCAGGTCGGCGATGATGTCGTGGGCGTGGTCAAGCTCAACGTTGGCGAGAAAGCTGGTGTAGCCGGAGATATCAGCGATCACGAAGCAGGCGGATTCAGGTTTCGCAAGCACCAAGCCGTCCTCCGAGGCCAACGATGCCACGTTCCTCGGTTACGGGGAAGTGAATAGCGGGCGGAGGCAGCCAGCCGGCGTGCCGACAATGACGAAGCGTTTGGGGGCCGCAGCCGCTGCCTTCAGGTCAGGCTCGGGTGCATTGGAAGATCACGGTCTTCGATCCATCCGTGTTCGCCGTGATGTTCGAAACCACCCGCTGCGACCCGTTGCTGGCGCAATAGGCCTCGGCCGTCCGCGACGCTTCCAGCAGTTCCTGATCGGTCCGATACGTGTAAGTGAGATTCGGGCTCAGCGTCTGTTGCGGCAGCGTCCCCGCCGGCAGATTCGGCCCGCATTCGAAGACCACGTTGTTGCTGCCGCCGTTCGGATTGGTCGTGATCCTCGCAGGCTGCGGCGTCGAGTTGTATTGACTGCAGAAAGTCACCGCGTTCTGTTCGGCCTGGAGCAATTCCTGATCGCCGCTATAGGCGTAGGTGACGCTGGGATTGCTGGTCCTCACCTGCTGCAACGAGTGCGACGCCACGCAGGAAGAAGCGACCGCCACGCCTGCCAGGACGGCGGCCTGCGCGCGCGCCCCACCCACGAGGACCGAAAAGCCAGTGCCATCTCATGTGCTCCCTTGCATCGAGCCCGCCTGGAAGAGCGCCCGGATTTCCCGGACGCGCTGCCCCGGCTCGGGCCAGATCCCGATTGGCTCCAGAGGACCCTTCAACTGCAAGCCTGCCTGCCCGCAGGCATACGACACCGCCACAACGGATTTTCGATCCGTTGGTTCCTCGGTGAGCCGAGACGTGGCTGGCTATGGGCTCATGGCGCCCGGGTCAGGCTTGCCTTCGAGCGCTGCGGGTGGACGTCAGCCGGCCGGGTACCGGCCCGCGGCGGCCATCTCGAGGCCGCCCATCCGGGTGATGAAATCGGCGACCTCGGAGACGCCCTGCCCGGCGCGGATGTTGGTGAAGACGAAGGGGCGCGACCCACGCATGCGGCGGGCGTCACGGTCCATGATGGAGAGGTCGGCGCCGACCAGAGGGGCGAGATCGGTCTTGTTGATCACCAACAGGTCGGAGCGGGTGATGCCGGGGCCGCCTTTGCGCGGGATCTTGTCGCCGGCCGCGACGTCGATCACGTAGAGCGTGAGGTCGGCGAGCTCGGGGCTGAACGTGGCCGCGAGGTTGTCGCCGCCGGATTCGATGAAGACGAGGTCGAGCTCCGGAAAGGCTGCGACCAGCTGGTCGATGGCCGCGAGGTTGATCGAGGCGTCCTCGCGGATCGCGGTGTGCGGGCAGCCGCCGGTCTCGACGCCGAGGATGCGCTCCGGAGGCAAGGCGCCGCTCCGGGTCAGGAACTCCGCGTCCTCGCGGGTATAGATGTCGTTGGTGATCGCCGCCACCTCGAAGCGCTCACGCAGGCGCTTGCAGAGGGCATCGACCAGGGCGGTCTTGCCCGAGCCGACCGGGCCGCCGATCCCGACCCGGAGCGGGCTTTTTTCGGGTCCGGTCATGAGCGGAACAGGCGGGTGTACTGGGTCTCGTGCGCCATCGAGAGCAGATCGATCGCGGGCGCGGCACTGCCCAGATCCTCGATGCCGCTCGCCATCACGAGCGCCGCGACCAGGGCGACCTCGTCTTCGAGCGCCGCGGTCAGGCGCTGGCCGTCGGTCTGGCCGAGCGGGATCAGCCGGATGCCGGCCGAGATCAGATTGGCGGCGAACGCCTGCAGAAAGGCGGGCAGCGCCGCGCCCAGGGGCAGGCCGTGGGCGCGCGCGGCGAGCCCCAGCACCAGCGCGTAAGGCGGCTCGAGGCGGGCTTGGCGGCAGAGACAATCGAGAGCTTCGAGCTCGGGCACGGGCCAAGCCGCGCGCAGCACGCTCAGCAGAGCCCGCCCCGGCGCCGCGCTCTCGAGCGCCAGCTCGCTCGTGCCCCGCAGGGCGGCCGCGGTGGTCAGGATGTCAAGCAGCGACCAGCCCTGGAAAGCGCCGTCGACGCCTGCCTCGTAGGCCGCGCGCAGCAACAGGCCATCGATCCAGCCCGTGCCCCATCGGAGCACGCTTTGGGCATAGGCGCCAAGGCTCGCGACGTCGCCCACGGCGCCGCCGTCGACCGCGGCCTCGAGCGCGTGCGAATAGCTGTAGGCGCCAACCGGCATCGCCGGCGACAGCCAGGCGACCAGCTTGTAGGCCTTGGGCTCAGTCATGGCCGGTGCTGGCCGGCGTAGGCGCCGCCTTCGGGCTGGAAGGCCGCGCGCACGCGCAGCAGGCGGGCGCCCAGGTGCTGGAGCATGTCCTCGATCACGTGGTCGTAGCGGATGCGCAGGCGGCCGTCCTCCAGGATCTCGGTCGGCAGATGGCGGTTGCCGAGGTGCCAGGCGAGGCGAGCCAGCTGGCGGCGGTCGAGGGCATCGACCTCGAGCACCTCTTCGGGCGCCGCCCGGACCTCGAGCCAGCCCTGATCCTCCTGAAACGCGAGGCCGTCGCCGTCGGCCAGCGGCTCGGGCTTGGTAAGGTTCAAGAGCACGGGCTCGCCCTGGTCGGTCGCCATCCGGATCCGGCGCCGGTGGCGGTCATCGAAGGAGAGCGTGACGCTGCCGACGCTCTCGGCCTTGGGCCAGGCCCCGGCTCTTGCCACTTTGACCAGCTGACGCATGCGACCGCCTCAGTACAAAAAGTAGCGTTGGGCGAGCGGCAGGACCGCGGCCGGCTCGCAGGTCAAAAGCAGGCCATCGGCCCGGACCTCGTAGGTCTCGGGGTCGACCTCGATCTTCGGCAGATGGGCGTTCAGGACCATCGAGCGCTTGTCGATCGTCCGGGTGCCCGCGACCGCGACCAGCGGCCGGTCGAGGTGCAGGTTGCCGGCAAGGTCGTGCTCGAGGGCCGCGGCCGAGACGAAGGTGATGGCGCTCTCGGTGCAGGCGCGGCCGAAGGCGCCGAACATGGGCCGGTAGTGGACCGGCTGCGGGGTCGGGATCGAGGCGTTGGGATCGCCCATGAGCGCGGCCGCGATCGTGCCGCCTTTGAGCACCAGGTCGGGCTTCGCCCCGAAGAACGCCGGCCGCCAGAGCACGAGGTCCGCGAGCTTGCCCACTTCGACCGAGCCGATCTCGGCCGCCATGCCGTGCGTGATCGCGGGGTTGATCGTGTATTTGGCAACATAGCGCTTCGCGCGAAAATTGTCGTTGTCGCCGGTCTCTTCCGGCAGGCGGCCGCGCTGGCGCTTCATCTTGTCCGCGGTCTGCCAGGTCCGGATGATCACCTCGCCGACCCGGCCCATGGCCTGGCTGTCGGAGGCGATGATCGAGAAGGCGCCGAGATCGTGCAGGATGTCCTCGGCCGCGATCGTCTCCTTCCGGATCCGGCTCTCGGCGAAGGCCACGTCCTCGGGGATGCGCGGGTCGAGGTGGTGGCACACCATCAGCATGTCGAGATGCTCCTCGATAGTGTTGACCGTGTAGGGCCGGGTCGGGTTGGTCGAGCTCGGGATGACGTTCGCCTCGCCGCAGACCTTGATGATGTCGGGCGCATGGCCGCCGCCGGCACCCTCGGTGTGGAAGGCGTGGATCGTGCGGCCCTTGAACGCCCGGATCGTGTTCTCGACGAACCCGGACTCGTTCAGCGTGTCGGTGTGGATCAGGACCTGGATGTCCATCTCGTCGGCGACCGACAGGCAGCAGTCGATCGCAGCCGGCGTCGTGCCCCAGTCCTCGTGCAGCTTGAGCGCGCAGGCGCCGGCCCAGATCTGCTCGATCAGGCCGTCCGGCCTGGACGCGTTGCCCTTGCCGGCGAAGCCGAAGTTCATGGGCCAGGCCTCGGCTGCCTGCAGCATGCGCCCGAGATGCCAGGCGCCGGGCGTGCAGGTGGTGGCGTTGGTGCCGGTGGCGGGCCCGGTGCCGCCGCCCAGCATGGTCGTGATGCCGGAGTTCAGCGCCTCCTCGATCTGCTGCGGGCAGATGAAGTGGATGTGGCAGTCGAAGCCGCCCGCGGTCAGGATCCTGCCCTCGCCCGCGATCGCCTCGGTGCCCGGGCCGATCACGATGTCGACGCCCGGCTGGGTGTCCGGGTTGCCGGCCTTGCCGATGCCGGTGATCCGGCCGTCCCGGATGCCGATGTCGGCCTTGAAGATGCCGGAATGGTCGAGGACCAGCGCATTGGTGATCACGGTATCGACCGCGCCCTGCTCGCGCGTGGTCTGCGACTGGCCCATGCCGTCCCGGATCACCTTGCCGCCGCCGAACTTGACCTCCTCGCCATAGATCGTGCGGTCGGCCTCGACCTCGATGAAGAGCTCGGTGTCGGCCAGGCGCACCCGGTCGCCCGTGGTCGGCCCGTACATGTCGGCATAGGCGCTGCGGCTGATCTGGCGCGGCACGGGCCTTCTCCCTCAGATCCAGTCCGCCTCAACCGTGCGCGCGCCGCCGGCATCGCCGGTGTTGGGCGTACCCGCGGGCTCGACCAGCAGCACCTCGCACTCCTCCTTTGCGACCGGCATGTGCTCGACGCCCTTGGGCACCACGAGGAGCTCTCCCGGATCCAGCCTCACGTCACGGTCGCGAAAGCGGATCACGAGGCTGCCCTTGGTGACCAGGAACAGCTCGTCGGTCTCGTCGTGCTTGTGCCAGACGAACTCGCCCAAAAGCTTGACCGCCTTGATCTGGTAATCGTTGAGCTGCGCCAGGATCTTGGGCGACCAGTGCTCGGCGAACGTGCCGAACTTGTCCTCGAGGTTGACGACCTCCACCCTGCGCCTCCGACCGTCAGCTGCCGGCATCGCCGGGGTCGAGCGCGCCGGCCACCAGTCCATTGAAGCCGAAGACCCTCCGCGCGCCCGCGATCGGCACGAGCCGGACCTCGCGGGTCTGGCCGGGCTCGAAGCGGACCGCGGTGCCGGCCGGGATGTCGAGCCGAAAGCCGCGCGCCTGCGCGCGATCGAACTCGAGCGCCTCGTTGGTCTCGAAGAAATGATAGTGCGAGCCGACCTGGACCGGCCGGTCGCCGGTATTGGCGACCTCGAGCGTGATCGCAACCGGGCCCGCGTTCAGCGTGATCTCGCCATCCTCGGTGATGACTTCGCCCGGGATCATCGCGTGCTCACCCTTGCAGGATCCACCCCAACAAAGCCACCATCGCCGATCACCGGATCGGGTGGTGGACGGTCACGAGCTTGGTGCCGTCCGGGAAAGTCGCCTCGACCTGGACGTCGTGGATCATCTCGGCCACACCTTCCATCACCTGCTCGCGGGTCACAACGAGCGCGCCGTCGCGCATCAGGTCGGCGACGCTCAGGCCGTCGCGGGCACCCTCGAGCACGAAGTCGGCGATCAGGGCTACCGCCTCCGGATAGTTGAGCTTGACGCCCCGCTCCAACCGCCTTCGCGCGACCATCGCCGCGACCGCGACCAGCAGCTTGTCCTTCTCGCGCGCCGTCAGATCCAAGGAGCTCTCCCGTCCGCCTCAGACCGTGAGATAGCGCTTGACCACGGCGTCGTTGACCTCCGAGCTGGTCCCAGCGACCACGACCTCGCCGCGGTCCATGACGATCAGATCGTCGGCGATCTCGCGCGCGAAGTCGAGATATTGCTCGACCAGCAGGATCGCCATGTCGCCGCGCGCGGCGAGCCGTTTGATGACCTCGCCGATCTGCTTGATGATCGAGGGCTGGATGCCTTCGGTCGGCTCGTCGAGCAGCAGGAGGCGCGGGCGCGTGACCAGCGCGCGCGCGATCGCGAGCTGCTGCTGCTGGCCGCCGGAAAGATCGCCGCCGCGCCGCCGCAGCATCTGACGCAGCACCGGAAACAGCTCGAATACCTCGTCCGGCATCCGGCGCTGGGCGCGTGGCAGCGCGGCAAAGCCGGTGCGCAGGTTCTCCTCGACCGAAAGTCGGGGAAAAATCTCGCGACCCTGGGGCACGTTGCCGATGCCCGCGCGCGCCCGCTCGTAGGGCCGCTTGCCCTCGAGGTCGATCCCCTCCCAGGCGATCCGCCCGGCGCGCACGGGCTCCTGCCCCAGGACCGCGCGCAACAGCGAGGTCTTGCCGACGCCGTTGCGGCCGAGCAGGCAGGTCACCCGGCCGAGCACGGCCTTCAGGCTGACCCCGCGCAGCACATGGCTGGCGCCGTAGTAGAGGTGCACGTCGTCGACGCTCAGCACGGCGCGATCTCGCGCAAAGGTTGTTTTCGCGCTGGCATCTCCTCGCTGGCGGCGGCTAATGCTCCGCGAATGAAGGTCACGTACAATGCCGCCAAGAGTTGCTGGAACCTCAAGGAGCGCGGCGTCGGTTTCGATCAGGCCAGGCAGTTGCTGAGCACCCCGCATGCTCTGCGAGCCGATACCCGACGCGACTATGGCGAGCAGCGGTTGGTCGCGTATGGTCTGATTGGCGGTCGCCTCTACGTATGCGTCTATACCTTGCGCGGTGACGCCTACCGCATCATCTCGCTGAGAAAGGCCAACCGGAGAGAGATTGATGCCTACGGTCCGTTTGTCCGCCGCTGAAGCCCGAGAGCGGGAGCGTAAGGAGAAGCTCGATTGGAACCGCATCGACACGATGACCGATGAGGACATCGCCCGCCAGATCGCCGAGGACCCGGATGTCGCACCGGACATGTCGGAGGCGCTCGAGCGGGGTGAGTTCGAGATGGTCTGGGGCATCGACCTCGAGCAGGTGCGCAACAGGACCGGCCTGGACCAAGCGGCCTTTGCGCGCGTCTTCGGGCTGCCCGCGCAGGATCTCATCGTCTGGGAGGCCACCGGCCGCGTGCCCAACCGCGCCATCTGGACATATCTCAAGTTGATCGACCGCGAGCCCGAGCTGACGAGGCGCGCGGCGGAGACGATCCTGCGCGAGCTGGCTTCGGTCCGCTGAGCCACGCCTATCCTCATCGTCCGAGATAGACCTCGATCACCTCGGGGTTGGCCTGGACCGCCTCGACCGAGCCCTCGGCCAGCACCCTGCCTTCGTGCAGCACGGTCGTTCGCGCGCTGAGCTCCCGCACGAAGGCCATGTCGTGCTCGACCAGGACCACCGTGCGTTCGCCGACGATCGCCCGGATCAGCGCCGCGGTCTTCTCGGTCTCATGGTCGCTCATGCCGGCGACCGGCTCGTCGAGCAGCAAGAGCTGGGTCTTCTGGACCAGGAGCATGCCAATCTCGAGCCACTGCTTTTGGCCGTGCGAGAGCGTGCCGGCCTGCGCCTGCTTCTGCGCGCCGAGCCCGATCGTGGCCAGCACCTCGTCGATCCGCCGATGCTCGGCCGCGCTCAGGCGCGCGAGCAAGGTCGGCCACGTGCGCCGGTCGTGCTCGAGCGCCAGCTCCAGGTTCTCCTGCACGGTCAGGTTCTCGAACACGGTCGGCCGCTGGAACTTGCGCCCGATGCCGAGGTTGGCGATCTGCGCCTCGTCGAGACGGGTGAGGTCGACCCCGCCGTCGAACAGGACCTGGCCGTGAGCGGGCCGGGTCTTGCCTGTGATCACGTCCATCATCGTGGTCTTGCCGGCGCCGTTCGGCCCGATGATGGTCCGAAGCTCGCCCGGGTCGACCACCAGCGAGAGCTCATCGAGCGCGCGGAAGCCATCGAAGCTGACGGTGACGCCATCGAGATAGAGCAGCGCTCCGTGCATCACCGAGGCGTCAGGCATTCTCTGCCCTCATGCGGCTCTGCGCTTCGCCATCCGCGGCCGGCCCGGCGCGCGGCAGGCGCAGGCCCGCAAGCGTGCCGACGATGCCCTTGGGCAGGAATACGGTCACCACGACGAACAGGCCGCCCAGCACGAACAGCCAGAGCTCCGGCGCCGCCGCCGTGAAGTAGCTCTCGGCGTAGTTGACCAGGACCGCGCCGACCAGCGCGCCGACCAGCGTGCCGCGGCCGCCGACCGCGACCCAGATCGCGATCTCGATCGAGTTCGCGGGCGAGAACTCGGACGGGTTGATGATCCCGACCTGGGGCACGTAGAGCGCGCCCGCGATGCCGGCCAGCATCGCCGAGACGGTCCAGACGAACAGCTTCGCCCCGGTCACCGAATAGCCGAGAAAGCGCACCCGGCTCTCGGCATCGCGGATCGCGAGCAGCAGCCGGCCGAGCTTGGAGCAGGTGATGCAGCGGCAGAGCAGGAAGGCCGCCCCGAGCATCGCCACGCTCGCCCGGACCTTGCAGCTTTCATGCCAGGGGCCGCGCCCGGCGGGTCGGATCAGGACCAGACCACCGGCAGCCGCGCCGGCAATCCGGCGACCAGCGCCCGCAGGCGTGCCACGAAGCCGCCGTAGGCGCTGCGCAGCGCCCGCGCGTCGCGGCCGAGCCAGCGTGCGATCAGCACGCCCGGCAGGCAGGTGACGCCGGCCGTCACCCCGCCCGTGCCGATCAGGGCGCGCGCCGGCTCGAGGAAGCCCTGGGCATCGTCGGCGGCATAGACGAGGGTCGCTTGCGCCCGGGCGCCGGCGAAGCCGAACGGCGCCTCGAGGCAGGCCTCGATCCCGCCCTCGAGGCGGAGCGCATCCGCCCACAGCAGGCGCCCATCCCGTCGCACCTGCCACCGGTCGCGGATCGAGCCTGCGCTCAGGCGCTCGCCATGGGCGGCCCGCCCGAGGACCGTGATCTCGCCCGCGAGCGCGCGCCCCGATGGCGCCAATTCGAGCAGGATCTGGCGCGCAAAGCTGCAGCGGTCGAACAGGATCGTCTCCTGCGGCAGCCATTCGAGCCAGGCGTCCTCGCCGGCGACCAGGCGGACCTCGAGCGTGCAGGCGGGCCCGGCGCTGCGGTAGACCTTCTCGGCCGCCTGGCTGGTCGCGCGCAGCCGCGTTCCTGGCCCGGCCACGACCTCGACCGCGAGCCGGTCGCCGCCGACGACGCCGCCGCCGGTATTGATCAGCACGGCCTCGCAGACCTCGTCCGCCGGCACCCGCGGGAACAACGCCCGCAGCGGCGTCCGCTGCTCGAGCAGGGCAAGCCGCGTCGCGCCGCCGGCCGAACGGACATGTATCCGCGCGAGCCCGGACCGCGCGCCCGCGCCTTCCGACGCGGCGGTCGCCACCCTCAGATCCAGCCGGCGAGCTCGCGGGTGATCAGCCCGGCGAGCAGGGCGATGTGCTCGTCGCCGTCGTTCAGGCAGGGGATGTAGGTGAAGTTGCGACCGCCGTGCTCGAGGAAGGTCTCGCGCGCGCCGATCGCGAGCTCCTCCAGGGTCTCCAGGCAATCGGCGGCAAAGCCCGGCGCCACGATCGCGAGGTCCTTGACCCCCTGCGCGGCGAGCTTGCGCACGGTCTCGTCGGTATAGGGCTGGAGCCATTCCTCGCGGCCGAAGCGGGACTGGAAGGTCAGGCGCAGATCCTCGTTTTCCCAGCCGAGCCGCGCCCGCAGCAGGCGTGCGGTCTTGGCGCACTGGCAATGGTAGGGGTCGCCCAGCTCCAGATAGCGCTTGGGCAGGCCGTGGAACGAGGCGAGCACGACCTCGGGCCGCCAGTCGAGGCCCGCAAGATGCGCCTCGATCGCGCGCGCCAGGGCCTGGATGTAGCCCGGATCGTCATGATAGGGGGGCGCTGTCCGGACTGCCGGCTGCCAGCGCTCCGCCATCAGGGCCCGGAACCCCTCGTCATAAGCGGTAGCCGTGCTCGCCGCGGCATATTGCGGGTAGAGCGCGAACAGGAGGACGCGCGCGCAGCCGGCCGCGACGAGCCTGCGGATCGCGCCGCCGGTCGCGGGCTGACCGTAGCGCATCGCCCAGTCGACCACGAGCTCCTGCCCGGGCAGCGCCCCGGCGAGCTCGGCGGCCAGCTTCTCGCACTGGCTGCGGGTGATCGTGCGCAGCGGCGATTCGTTGCGCTCGCGGTTCCAGATCGCGGCGTAGGCCCGGCCGCTCCGCTGTGGCCGCAGGCTCAGAATCACGAGGTTGAGGATCGGCTGCCACACCAGGGGGTTGGTGTCGATCACCCGCCGGTCGCTCAGGAACTGCCGCAGATAGCGCCGCATCGACCAGTAGTCGGTGGCATCCGGCGTGCCGAGGTTGAGCAGCAGCACGCCTACTCGTGCGGGCTCGATCGCCGGATGGTCGCCCGGCGCCTGGCCAGCCGCGGCCTGCCCACGGTCTCCGTCGATCCCCCGCGCCATCCGACCCCCCGCCGCCCTTCGCCAACGTGGCATGCCACTCGGGCTAGATATGCGAGGCGGGACGGTTTTGACAGCGTGGCGGACGCTGTCGGCGACGAACGCCCGGCCGCCACTTTGCTCAAGGGTCCTCCTGTCCTGGTCAGGATGGGGGCGGGATCGGGCTCGCGGCATCCGCCGGATCACTCGACCCTCGAGCTGACCGAGCCCCGCCGCCGGACCGGCGCCGGAGCCGCCCGCTCCGACCGGATCGATCCGGCGGCATTGGATTGGTTAACCCAAAATTAACCGCTGATGGTTAAGGCTTCGTTCGGCTGGTCCATGCGACCGTGGGACTCCGCCGCCGCAACTTTCGCGAGATGTCCATCGCATCAAGGCAGGGCAGGTCTTCGGATTGATCGAGATCGACTTTTGCCTGTTCAGGGCAAGGGACCGGGGCGGCGCATGATTTACAAGTGCGTGGCGCATCGAGAGCACGGAAGCGGCGCATGGTCTGCTTGGCGGCAGGCCACCTCCAGCGCATCAGCATCAACTAAGCCCCTGGGATTTGCGACAATTCCCGCCATGCCGCAGAAACGGCGGGCCGCCGGCCGGCGACAGGGTCAAGCGCTTGATCGGAATCTGGAGGACTGACTGGAGGATCAATGCGCGCCAGAGGCTACACTTCCGTGCGCTTGCTCCGCACCAGGGCCCGGATTGCCCCCGAGGTCGAGCGCACTGCCTGAAGTGCGAGCATGAGAGCGAGGACCAGGCCCGCCGCCGTCCGGAAAGGCTCTTTTCGGGCTGAAAGCCAAAGCCTGCCTGGGTTTTGGGTTCGTTCGGCAAATCGGCCTCCGCGGGCCCCCTGGGTGATTGGACGGTATGGTCCGCGTTCTTTGTACCAGATCAGGGGAAAATAAGCAAGGCGAGCGGAAAAAGGTGGGCGCGATGACCCGGTCTGACCCATCGATCCGGCGCCTTGCGACCCTCATGCTGGCGCCTCGAGCCCGGAAAGAACCAAGCGACCCAAAAAGAGCAACCACCCCCTTGCCCGATTAAAGAACCTTTTCTCTGCCGAGCGGGACCATGGCGCCCGCATCGCCACCGAGGTCGAACGCACCGGGGATCGCCGGCCCGAAAAAAGTCCAGACCCCATTTCACGTCCCGAAAAAGTCCAGACCCCGTTTCACGCAGACCCCGTTTCACGTCCACCAGACCGTTTCACGTCCACAGCCCCCGGGTCGTGACCCAGCCCCCGTTTTGCCAGCCCTTTGGTGCAACCGATCGCTAAGCCTTGGAAGCTAGGATCGCACCGGACCGAAGGGCTTGGCACAGTCATGGACAATGATGATCCGAGAGCGCGCTACCTATGCTTGGCCGCCGCGTGCGGGTTCCGCTGGGAGGAAGCGGCCGGCAGAGAGCCTGAGGTGAAGCCCGACCCGGAGAAGCCCGGCAAGAAATTCAGCACTTGGCCCGCCCGTACAGCGACCTGCCCCGCCTGCGGTCATCCCTACGTCAAGTGGGAGAACTACGCAGAGCACGATTGGAATGCTCCCGCTCAGCGAACCCGGCGCCCATCCGCGCTGCGGCGGCCGCGAACTGCACAGCGGCGCGCCTAGTCGGGCTCGCGCTCGCCCGCAGCGCACAGCCGGGGGTTCGGGGGACACAATACGCGATTGCACACGCTATACTTTCGTGCGCTTGCTCGGCACTGGGGCCCGGTTCTGATCAACCTGCAGACCCGCTACGCCCTCGCCATCGCCGAGCGCGACTACGGCACCCGCATCGCCCCCGAGGTCGAGCGCACTGGTGATCGCCGGACCGAAGAAGAGTCCAGACCGTCCAGATCGCGTTTCGCGCAGACCGCGTTTCACGTTCGGTCTGCCCATGCTGGACTGCAAGACCTGACCCCGGGAGCGCATGCTGGACTGCAAGACCTGACCCCGGGAGCGCGGGAGCGCATGCTGGACTGCAAGACCTGACCCCGGGAGCGGACACCTTTTCTAGACCTGACCCCGGGAGCGGACACCTTTTCTCGTCTCTAGTCGGATAGTCGCACACATGATCGACGAGATTGTCTACAGATGGAAACTCAGCCGGCTTCAGCAAAGTAAACGCAAGACCACGAAAATCTATTGCAAGCTTATTGACGAGGCGAGGAAAAAGAAAGACGAGACCGAGGCTGAGTACCAGGGATCGCTGCTGTGGGCGCAAACTGATATCATTGAGGATGATATCAGGTGGCTCGTGACACAACGGCTATTTAACCTTGCGGACAAATACCTGCTGCCACGTCCTGAATTTGGCGACATCGAAGGCGGTGCCTGGGAAGAAGAGACGATCCGAAGGGGCTACAGGCTAAAGCCCGAAGCGATGGCGCAGTTGCGTGCGATCATCCGCGAGGAGCAAAAAGCGCGATCGGAGCACATGCGGTTGTGGCTCGTGCCGCTCACAGGGTTGGTGGGTGCGATCACCGGCTTGATCGCCGTCATTTCGGCGTTGCTATAGGCCCACCGGCGGACTGAGCGGGCACGAAGCAACGCCGTCAACGCGCCGGTACCTGCCGCAAGCAGCGTGCCATTCAGGTTGACGGCGAGGCCGCCGAAAGGTAGCACCGATTTCGACGAAGTGCCATCCGGAGAACAAGCCGTGGCTGACCGTCCAGAAATTAAGCCGGGCGACTGGATACGTGTTGGCAATCGGGATTGCGTTGTGGCCAACGTCCGCGATCCCGGAGACGCTTTTGGCGACTGCGAAGTCGTCTTTGATCCCTCGAAGCCAACCAATCACGATGTCGTGTGGAATGGCGATGAATGGAAGTTTGCTGATCGTCCTGACTATGGTGGATATGCTGATAGGTATCCGCGTCTCAGCGAGTACGTTCGCATTTTGAAACGTGGTCGGTGGGCCCGCTGACCCCGGCTATGAGGGCCAGAGCGATCCGGCAGGAACCGAGATAGGGGCGCTAGGCATGTCCGAACTCGCACTAACGGTGATCTTCTGGTTCTTCATGCTCTTCGGATTCGTGGTGGTATGTAATGTTATCGAAGAGCTACTAGGCTGGCGCACAGGAACAGGCGACATGAGAACCCCGTGGATCTTAGTCCCTGCGCTCTGGGCGTTACCCTATGTGGAACATCCAGTATCTTGGCTAATCTTCAGCGTGATCGTATTGCTATGCGCACTGGTTCTCGATCTCCGAGACTTGTGGGAGTCGTTCAAAGACTGGCGCTGGCGCCGCAGCCATCCCGAGGAACACCGCAAGTGGATCGAAAAGCTGGCTGCTCTTGAAGGCGATTTCGAAGAGCTTGAACCCATCGCTCGGGCCAATCTATACGTCGCTCGAGAAGCGGCTAAGCAGGAACTCGAAGGACGGCTGCGGCGGCGGCCGAGTACGAGAGAAAAGCTGATCGCAGCAGGCTTTGCAGTGGCCGCAGCCGTGGTGATCGTGCTGACTGTGGCGTTGCGCTAGCGCACAGAGGCGTTCAGAAGATTTACCCTACCAGGGGGAAAAGGTGTCAGGAACCAATAGCTTGCTTCGGGCGAGTGCCAGGCAGAAACGGGCTTGGCTCACGCGGCGCGGTGGGTCGGGATGCGGGCGAGGTCGGCGGCGAGGGTGCGCTCCAGGCGCCAGAGGTCGCGCAGCATCTGCATGCGCAGCCACAACTCCGGGCCGTTGCCGCAGAGCTTGCCGAGGCGGAGAGCCATCTCGGGGGCGACCGCCTGCTCGCTGCGAAGAACGCGATGGAGGGACATCCGGCTGACGCCGAGCTGACGCGCGGCCTCGGCGACCGTGAGCTTCAGGCCGTCGGCGAGATCTCGCGGAGCAACTCGCCCGGGTGGGTCGGGCAGCGCGCGGGACGCTCCGTGACCGCATAGTCCTGCGGCTCAGTGATACTGCTCGAGGTCGACCCGGTGGGCATCGCCATCCTCGCTCCACTCGAAGGTGATCCGCCAGGGGGACGTCGATCGCCCGCCGGCCCGCTTGATCGCCCTTGAGTGGATGCAGGCGAAAGCTGGGGAGATCCAGCTGGCGCAGCTCGGTGGCGGCGTTCAGCGCGTCCAGGCGGATGACGCAGCGCCGCCTGAGATCGGCGCGCAGGCCGGCGCTGCGACCGGTGACGAACAGATCCCGCAGGCCCTTGTGACGGAAGCTCCTGATCACCGACCCGGATGTAACGTCACTCGTTACAGGCTGTCAAATGACCGTCTGCCGGCTACGGCGGGATTGCGGTCGCCACTGCCTAGCGCCGCTTGGGCAGGTAGAGGTCGGTGAGGGTGCCGGCGAACGCTTCGGCCGAGAAGGCGATCGTCTCCGAGAGCGTCGGGTGGGGGTGGATCGTGAGGCCGATGTCTTCGGCGTCGGCGCCCATCTCGATCGCGAGCGCTGCTTCCGCGATCAGGTCGCCCGCGTTCGCGCCGACGATGCCGGCGCCGAGGAGGCGGCCGCTCGCCTCGTCGAACAGGAGCTTGGTCAGGCCCTCGGGGCGCGCGATGCCGAGCGCCCGGCCGGAGGCCGCCCAGGGGAAGCTGCCCTTGCCGTACTTGACCCCGTTCGCCTTGGCCTCGGTCTCGGTCAGGCCGGCCCAGGCGACCTCGGGGTCGGTGTAGGCGACCGAGGGGATGCATTTCGGCATCGAAGCTCGCTTTGTGGCCGGCTGCGACCTCGGCCGCGACCTTGGCCTCGTGGGTCGCCTTGTGGGCGAGCATCGGCTGGCCGACCACGTCGCCGATCGCGAAGATGTGGGCAACGTTGGTCCGCTGCTGCCGGTCGACCCTGATGAAGCCCCGCTCGTCGACCGTGACGCCCGCGGCGTCCGCCCCGATCCCCTTGCCGTTCGGCCGCCTGCCGACCGCGACCAGGACCTTGTCGAAGACGTCCGACTTCGGCGCCTTTTGCCCCTCGAAGGTGACCTCGAGGCCCGCCTTGGTGGCTTTGACGTCGGTCACCTTGGTAGAGAGGAAGATGTTCTCGTAGAGCTGCTCGATGCGCTTGTGCAGGGGCCGGATGATGTCGGGATCGGCGCCCGGGATCAGCTGGTCCATGAGCTCGACGACGGTGATCTTCGAGCCGAGCTCGTGGTAGACGGTTGCCATCTCGAGGCCGATGATGCCGCCGCCCAGCACCAGCAGGCGCTTGGGGATATCGTCGAGCTCGAGCGCCCCGGTCGAATCCATGACCCGCCGGTCGTCCCGTGGAATAAAAGGCAGAAAAACCGGCGCCGAGCCGGCGGCGATGATCGCCTGGCCAAAGCTGATGGTCTTTTTGCCACTGTCGGTCGCGACCTCGAGCTGGTTCGGCGAGGTGAATGTTCCGACCCCCTGCACGACCTGCACCTTGCGCTGCCTGGCAAGCCCCGCAAGGCCGCCCGTCAGCCGGCCGACCACGCCGTCCTTCCAGTCGGCGAGCTTGTCGAGGTCGATCTCGGGTTTTCCGAACTTGAGGCCGTGCTCGCCCATCTCGCGCGCCTCGGCGATCACTTTGGCGGCGTGCAGCAGCGCCTTGGACGGGATGCAGCCGACGTTCAGGCAGACCCCGCCAAGGGTCGGATAGCGCTCGACCAGCACGACCTTGAGGCCGAGGTCGGCCGCCCGGAACGCCGCCGTGTAGCCGCCGGGCCCAGAGCCCAGCACCAGAAGCTCGGCCTGGATGTCGCCGGCACCGGGTTTTGCCGCCGCAGCCGCAGCCGCGGACTTCGGCTCCTCCTTGTCCCTGGGCGGCTCGGGCTTGGCCTCCTTCGGCGCTGCCGGCTTTGCCGCCTCGGCCGCCTCGGTCTCGAGCACGAGAATGAGATGGCCCTCGGAGACCCGGTCGCCCGCCTTGACCTTGACCTCATTGACCGTGCCCGCCGCGGGGGCCGGCACCTCCATGCTTGCCTTGTCGGATTCGAGCGTGATCATCGGCTCCTCGGCCGCGAGCCGGTCGCCCGCCTTGACGTGGACCTCGATCACCTCGACGTCCTTGAAGTCGCCGATGTCCGGGACCTTGACCTCGGTCGTCGCCATCGCCCGCGCCTCCTCAGAGCACCAGCCGGCGCACGTCCTCGAGGACGTGGCAGAGGTGGCGGGTGAAGCGGGCGGCGAGCGCGCCGTCGACCACCCGGTGGTCGTAGGAGAGGGCGACCGGCAGCATCAGCCGCGGCTGAAATGCGCTGCCGTCCCAGACCGGCGCCATCTTGGCGCGGACGACGCCCAGGATCGCGACCTCGGGCGCGTTGACGAGGGGGGTAAAGCCGGTGCCGCCGATGCCGCCCAGGCTCGAGATCGTGAACGAGGCGCCTTGCAGGTCGGCCGCGCCGAGCTTGCCGTCGCGCGCCTTCTTCGAGACTTCGCCCAGCTCGTGCGAGAGCTGGTCGACGCCCTTCCTGTCGACGTCGCGGAGCACCGGCACCATGAGGCCGCCCGGCGTATCCACGGCAATCCCCATGTGCACGTATTTCTTCCGGATCAGGTTTTCCTTGTCCGGGGCCAGCGAGGCGTTGACGTCCGGATATTTCCGGAGTGCCGAGACCGCGGCCTTGATCAGGAAGGCAAGGAGCGTCACCCGGTAGCCCTCTTCCTTGGCGGCGGCATCCAGCTCCTTGCGGTAAGCCTCGAGCTCGGTGATGTCGGCCTCGTCGGCCTGCGTCACCTGCGGCACGTTCAGCCAGGCGCGATGCAGATGCGGCCCCGAGATCTTCTTGATCCGCGAGAGCGGCACCGTTTCGATCTCGCCGAACTTCGAGAAATCGACCGCCGGGATCTCGGGGATCCCGGCGCCGCCGGCCGCTGCGGGTGCCGCACCGCCTCCAAGATGCGCCTTGACGTCGTCCTTGGTGATCCGGCCCTTCTCGCCGGTGCCCTCGAGCTTCTCGAGGTCGACCCCGAGCTCGCGCGCGAGGCGGCGCACGCTCGGGCTCGCGTGCACGCCCGCAGTCTCCCTGCCATCGCCATCCGCTTTGGGAGGCGAGGCGGCTGCGGTCTCCTCGGGCTTGGGGGCTTCGATCGGATGCGCGTCGGATTCCTGCACGCCCTCGGGCGAGGGCGGCTGCACCGGCGATTTGCCATCGCCCGCCTCGAGCAGCAGGATCAGGTCGCCCTCCGACACCCGCTCGCCCGCCTTGACCTTGACCTCCTTGACCTTGCCCGCGAAGGGGGCCGGCACCTCCATGCTCGCCTTGTCCAATTCGAGCGTGATCAGCGGGTCCTCCTCCTGGACCTCGTCGCCCGCCTTGGCGATCACCTCGACGATCTCGACGTCCTTGAAGTCGCCGATGTCGGGAACCTTGACCTCCTGCACCGCCGCCATGGCGCCTCTCCCCGTTGTTCTCGCGGCCGCCCTTCGAGGGGCGCCTCAGTTCAGCGCGTCGCGCAGGCGCGCAATGTGCTCGGGCCCGATCTCGCAGCAGCCGCCGACCAGGCGCGCGCCGGCCGCGATCCAGGCCCTGGCGTGCGTCAGATAGGCATCGGGACCCAGATCCCGGCGCACGCCCAAAGCCGCGATCCCGTCGGCCGAGCCCCAGCCGGCCGGCACCGAGGCAAAGCCGTTGGCGTAGCCGCCGCAGGGCCAGGGTCCGAGCGCTGCGAGCTCGGGCATCGCGCTCGTGATGCTCTCCGGCGCGCAGCAGTTGGCAAGAAAGCCGCTGACCGGCACGCCTTCGAGTGCTGCCGCGGCCAGGCTCACGCTCTCGCCGCTGCGCAGGCGGCCTTCGCCCCGGTCGTCGAGCGTCCAGGCGACCCAGACGGGCTTGCCGGTCGAGGCCGCCCCGCAAACGGCCGCGCGCGCCTCGGCCGCGCAGGACATGGTCTCGCACAGGAAGACATCGACGTAGGGCGCCAGTAGCTCCGCCTGCTCGCGATAGAGCGGTTCGATCTCCTCGAATGGCCGCACCAGGTCCGGCCGGTAGCTGCCGTAGAGCGGGGCGAGAGAGCCCGCGATCAGCACGTCCCGGCCCTCCTCGTCGCGGGCCTGGCAGGCGAGCTCGCCCGCCAGCCGGTTGAGCGCCTCGAGCTGGTCGCCGATGCCGGCATCGTCGAGCGTCGGCCGCTTGGTCGAGTAGGTGTTGGTCGTGATGATGCGGGCGCCGGCCCGGATGTAGTCGCGGTGCACCTCGAGCACGGTTGCCGGCGATTGCAGGAGCGCGTTCGCCGACCACAAGGCCGCCGGCCCCTCGGTCAGGCCGCGGCGACGCAGCTCCTGGCCCATGCCGCCATCCATCAGCACCACGCCCGCCGGCAGCGCCACCGCCGGAACTTCGCCCGTCGCCATCGCCGTCACCGATCAGAGGTAGAGCGGATAGGGCTTGTCGGGATCGATCTCGTATTTCCTGATCGCGTCCGCGACCACGTCCGGCTTGATCGCGCCCTCGTCCGCCAGCGCCTTCAGCGCCGCGAGTGCGACGTGGTGGCGGTCGACCTCGAAGTGCCATCTCAGCTTCTCGCGCGTGTCGCTGCGGCCGAAGCCGTCGGTGCCGAGCACGACGTAGCGCTGCGGCACGAAGGCTCGGATCTGATCGGCGTAGAGGCGCATGTAGTCGGTCGCCGCGACCACCGGCCCGGAGGCACCCTCGAGGCACTCGGTGACGTAGGCCTTGCGCGGCGTCCCGGTCGGGTGGAGCAGGTTCCAGCGCGCCACCTCGTGGCCGTCGCGGGCCAGCTGGTTGAAGCTGGTGGCACTCCAGAGGTCGGCGCTGACGCCGAAGTCCTGCTCCAGGAGTTCGGCGGCCGCGATCACCTCGAGCAGGATCGTGCCGGAGCCCAGCAGCTGCACGCGCTTCTTCTTTTCCCGGGCTTTGCCCGTCGAGCGCAGCCGGTACATGCCCTTGACGATGCCGTCGGCAGCACCCTCGGGCATCGCGGGATGGCGGTAGTTCTCGTTCATGGCGGTGATGTAGAAGTAGACGTCGTCCCGCTTGACGAACATGCGCTCGAGCCCGTGCTGGATGATCACGGCGAGCTCATAGGCGAAGGTCGGATCGTAGCTGATGCAGTTCGGCACGGTCGCGGCCAGCACGTGACTGTGGCCGTCCTCGTGCTGCAGGCCCTCGCCGTTCAAGGTCGTCCGTCCCGCCGTGCCGCCGATCAGAAAGCCGCGCGCGCGGATGTCGCCGGCCGCCCAGCAGAGGTCGCCCACCCGCTGAAAGCCGAACATCGAATAGAAGATGAAGAACGGGATCATCGGCACGCCGTGCGCGCTGTAGGCGCTGGCGGCCGCGATCCAGGACGACATGCCGCCCGCCTCGGTGATCCCCTCCTGGAGCACCTGGCCGCTTTTGTCCTCCTTGTAGAACATCAGCTGGTCGGCGTCCTCGGGCTTGTACAGCTGGCCCTTGGCCGAATAGATGCCGAGCTGGCGGAACATGCCCTCCATGCCGAAGGTGCGCGATTCGTCGGGCACGATCGGCACCACGAACTTGCCGATCGCCTTGTCGCGGCAGAGCACGTTCAGGATCCGCACGAACGCCATCGTGGTCGAGATCTCGCGCTCGCCACTGTCCTTGAGCAGCGCATCGAACGCTTTCAGGTCCGGGATCTCGAGCGCGGGAGCGTCGTGGCGGCGCTGGGGCAGGGGGCCGCCCAGCACCTTGCGCCGTTCCCGGAGATAGCGCATCTCCGGCGCTGTCCTCGGGCGGCTTGTAGTAGGGCGCCTCGGCGAGCTCTTGCGTCCTCGATCGGGATCTGGAAGCGGTCGCGGAACGAGCGCACCGCCTCGTCGCCCATCTTCTTCTGCTGGTGGGTGATGTTCTGGCCTTCGCCCGCCTCGCCCATGCCGTAGCCCTTGACCGTCTTGGCGAGGATCACGGTCGGCTGGCCTTTGTGGTTCACCGCGGCGTGGTAGGCGGCATAGATCTTGTGCGGATCGTGGCCGCCGCGGTTGAGCTTCCAGACCTCCTCGTCGCTCATCTCGGCGACCAGCGCCTTCAATTCCTCGTACTTGCCGAAGAAGTTCTCCCGGGTATAGGCGCCGCCCTTGGCCTTGAACGCCTGGTATTCGCCGTCGACCGCCTCGTTCATCCGCCGGCGCAACAGACCCGTCTGGTCGCGCTCGAACAAGGGGTCCCAGAGCGAGCCCCAGATCACCTTGATCACGTGCCAGCCGGCACCCCGAAAGTCGGATTCCAGTTCCTGGATGATCTTGCCGTTGCCGCGCACCGGCCCGTCGAGACGCTGCAGGTTGCAGTTGATCACGAAGATCAGGTTGTCGAGCTGCTCGCGCGACGGCCAGCGAGATCGCACCCAGGCTCTCGGGCTCGTCCATCTCGCCGTCGCCGCAGAACACCCAGACCTTGCGGCCCTCGGTTTTGGCGATGCCGCGGTTGTGCAGATACTTCATGAAGCGGGCCTGGTAGATGCCCATGATCGGGCCGAGCCCCATCGACACCGTCGGGAACTGCCAGAAGTCCGGCATCAGCCAGGGGTGCGGATAGGAGGACAGGCCCTTGCCGCCGGTCTCCTGGCGGAAGTTGTCGAGCTGCTGCTTCGGAGATCCGGCCCTCGAGATAGGCGCGGGCGTAGATCCCGGGCGCGCGAGTGGCCCTGGATGTAGACCAGATCGCCGCCGTGATCCTCGGACGGCGCGTGCCAGAAGTGGTTGAAGCCGACGTCGTAGAGCGTGGCCGAGGACGCGAAGCTCGCGATGTGGCCGCCGACGTTGGTGTGCTTGTTGGCGCGCACCACGGTCGCGAGCGCGTTCCAGCGGGTGAAGCAGCGGTTGCGCCATTCCAGGTGATAGTCGCCGGGCGCCTTGACCTGCTGCGCGAGCGGGATCGTGTTGACGTAGGCGGTGTTGGCGGTGAACGGCAGGTCGGTGCCGGCCTCGTGCGCACGCTCGACCATCTGCTCGAGCAGGAAGCGCAGGCGGTCGGTGCCCTCGAACTCGAGCACCGAATCGACCGATTCGATCCATTCGCGCGTCTCGGCCGGATCGATGTCGCCGTTGAGCTTGGCGTCTGCTGCCATGACGGCCTGTCCTCCCTGTTGAGCGCCCGCCCGACTCAGTCCGCGGCTTCGGGCATCGGCGTCGCGCGCGCCGCGGCCGCCAGCCCTTCGAGCCCCTTCGGCACCGGCCCGCCGGTCGCCCAGTCGAGCAGGGCTGCGGTGTGCACGATCGGGATCCGGGTGCCGGCCGCGATCTGGGTGATGCAGCCGATGTTGCCGGTCGCGATCAGGTCCGGGTGCGAGGCGCTCGATGTTCTGGACCTTGCGCGCGCGCAGCCGGGTCGCGATCGCCGGCTGCAAAAGGTTGTAGGTGCCGGCCGAGCCGCAGCAGAGATGGCCTTCGGGCACATCCTTGACCATGAAGCCCGCCGCGCTCAGCAGCTGCTTCGGCTCGAGCGCGGATCGCCTGGCCGTGCTGCATCGAGCAGGCCGAATGATAGGCGACGACCAGGGGCGGGATCGCCGACCGGCGGCTGCAGCCCGAGCCCGGTCATCAACTCGGTGATGTCCTTGGCGAGCGCGCTGATCCGGGCGGCCTTGTCGGCATAGGCGGCGTCCTCCCGGAGCATGAACCCGTAGTCCTTGACCGTGGTTCCGCAGCCCGAGGCGTTGATCACCACGGCATCGAGGCCCTCGCCCTCGAGCTCGCGCGACCAGGCGTCGATGTTGGCCCTGGCGTCGCGCAGCGCCGGGCGCTCCTTGCCCATGTGGTGGGTGAGCGCGCCGCAGCAGCCGGCACCCTTGCGCGACCACGACCTCGACGCCGTGCCGGGTCAGGAGGCGGATCGTCGTCTCGTTGATCTCGGGCGCCAGGACCTGCTGGGCGCAGCCCGCGAGCAGCGCCGACCCGCGCCCGCTTCGGCGCTCTGCGGCCGGGAACACCTGCGGCCGGTCGACCGGCGAGGCCGCCGGAATCGAGCCCGGCGCCAGCTCGAACAGGGTCCGGAGGCGGCCCGGCAGGAAGCGCGCGAGCGGCCGGGCCAGCCGGGCGCCAATCAGGGAAAGACGGAACAGCGACGGCCGCGGCAGCACGGTCGCCAGCAGGCTCCGCAGGAGACCGCTCGGGCAGCGGCCGCGCGTAGGTCTGCTCGATGTGCCGGCGCGCGTGGTCGACCAGATGCATGTAGTGGACGTCGGAGGGGCAGGTCGTCATGCAGGCAAGGCAGGACAGGCAGCGGTCGATGTGCTTGACGACCTCGCGCACTCGCGGGCTTGCTGTTCTCCAGCATGTCCTTGATCAGGTAGATCCGGCCGCGCGGGCTGTCGAGCTCGTCGCCGAGCAGCACGTAGGTCGGGCAGGTCGCGGTGCAGAAGCCGCAGTGCACGCAGCGCCGGATGACCGCCTCTGACGAGCGGACGTCCGGATCCCTCAACTGCTCAGCCGTGAAGACGGTCTGCATGAGTCATGCCTCGATGCACGCTCAACGCGTGCCGGTTCCTCCCCGCTTCCCGCCCTAACATCGAGATCCAAGGTAGTCTTGGCAAGCCGTCGCCCCTATCCTGCGGGTGTCGGCAGGCAGTCCTTCCCTGATGCGGGGATCATGATGACGACCGGACCGGATCGAGGCCCCTCGCGACGTGACCGGCTGATCGGGCTGATCACGCGACGCTCGCTCTTGCGCGGCGACCGGATCAGGCTCGTCTCGGGCGCCGAATCCTCCTTCTACTTCAACATGAAGCCGACCGCCTTCGACCCCGAGGGCGCAGCGCTGATCGCCGAGCTGGTCCTCGACGAGGCCGAGCGCGACGGCGCCCGTCTGGTCGGCGGGCTCGAGCTCGGTGCGGTCCCGATCGTCGCCTGCGTCGCCCAGCTGAGCTTCCTCCGCGGCCGGCCGGTCGCGGGCTTCTTCGTGCGCAAGGCGGCCAAGGAGCACGGCACCCGCAAGATCGTCGAAGGCCTGCCCGAGGGCATCTCGATCGCCGGCGAGCGGGCGCTGCTGGTCGAGGACGTGACGACGACCGGCACCTCGGTGCTGCGCGCCGTCGAGGCCGCCCGCGAGGCCGGCGCCGAGGTCAGGACCGTAGTCACCCTCGTCGACCGCCTGGAAGGCGCGGAGGCCAATCTTGCCCGCCACGACCTCCGCCTGGTCCCCCTCACCACCGCCCGCGACTACGGCGTCGAGCCCTGATCGCGATCGATCCCGCTAGTTCAGAAGGTGCTGATTGGCCTCGAGCAGCTCGGGGACCAGTGTCCGCAGTCGGTCGACCAGAAGCTTCAAGGTCTCGGCTTCGGTCACCAGTCCCGGCACGTCGTCGCTTTCGGCAACCCAGACGGATGCCTCAGGGTCCCAGGTCGCGATGACCGTGAACGTTTGGCGTCATGTCGATCGGCCTCGATGCGGTCGCGCGCTGAGCCTGATATGTGAGCTCGGCCTGCGGACCGGTCCAGACTGCTGCCAAAAAACCTGGCGGTCTGTTGTCCCGAGCGAGCTTTCTGCTACCTTCGCGGCAAGCGCGCGGGCGACGCGCCTGTCGGAAGGTCAACAAGCGCGGGGGCGGCGTTGAAGATCACAGCTGTGCGGGTGCGCAAGGTCCGCGGCACGATGCCGACCGAGGGGCCGTTCTGGGAGGAGCGGCTGGTCCGGCCGATCGACGTCTATCCGGACTTTCGCGCCGAGCAGCATCTCGGCGAGTACGGCCGCCAGGTGGGCGAGCGCGGGCTCGAGATCGAGGCGTTTTTCCTGACCATCGAGACCGACGACGGGGTGAGCGGCATCTCGGGTCCGTTCCGCGCGCCCTGCGCCCACATCGTGAGCTCCCAGCTGCGGCCGATCCTCATGGGAAAAGACCCGCTGGCGAGCGAATATCTTTGGGACGTGATGCATCGCCTCCTGGTGCACGGCCGCCAGGGCGAGGCGATGTTCGGGGTCAGCGTCGTCGACTGCGCGCTCTGGGACCTGAAGGGCAAGTGGCTGGGCCAGCCGGTCTGGCGGATCCTGGGCGGACCCACCCGGACGGAGATCCCGGCCTACGCCAGCATGCTGGGCTACGCGGTGCTCGATCCCGGGCCGCGTGCGCGAGCGGGCGCTGATGGCCAAGGAGCAGGGCTACCGCGCCCAGAAGTGGTTCTTCCGGCACGGGCCGATGAGCGGGCATGAGGGCCTGAAGAAGAACGTCGAGCTGGTCCGGACCCTGCGCGAGACGCTCGGCGACGATTACGACATCATGCTCGACTGCTGGCAGAGCTTCGATTTTCCCTACCTGTTGAAGCTCGCGGCGCGGATCGAGGAATACCGGCCGTACTGGCTCGAGGAGGCGGCGATGCCCGACCGCATCGAGACCTACCGGCGCTTCAAGGAGAAGACGAAAATCCCGCTCGCCGGCGCCGAGCACGACTATACCCGCTGGGGCATGCTGCGCTTCATCGAGAAGCAGGCGCTCGACGTCTATCAGCCCGACCCCTACTGGTGCGGCGGCCTGTCCGAGACGCTCAAGATCGCGGCGCTGACCACGGCCCACGATCTGATCTGCATCCCGCACGGCCACTCGACGCCGGTCAACGCCACCTTCTCGGCGCTGCAGTCGCCGATCCACACCCCCTGGCAGGAATTCCTGGTCAAATGGAACGCGATTCACCAGTTCTGGTTCGAGACGCCGCTCGAGCCCAAGAACGGCGTGATCCGGCTGCCGGAGTTCCCAGGGTTGTGTCCGCCGCTCGACGAGGCCAAGATCGGGGCCAGCGAGGAGCTCTGAGCCGGCACCACGACCGGATCATCTCCCAATCACTGCCATCGGGGAGACAGCACGATGTTCCGACTGAACCGCCGCCGCACGCTGCAGGGCCTGGGGGCCGCGCTCGCCGGCACCACGATGCTGGGCCGCTGGCGGCCGGCACAGGCCAAGCTCGCGGTCGCCGACCCGACCCCGCCCGACTATCCGATCGAGAAGGGCGCGAAGCTGCGCGTGCTGCGGCCGTCCAAGTTCGTTCAGGGGGACGAGGACCTGTTCAACGCCAACACCGCGAAGTTCGTCGCCAAATACGGCGTCGAGGTCAAGGTCGACAATCAGAGCTGGGAGGACCTCAGGCCTCTGACCTCGGTCTCGGCGAACGTCGGCTCCGGCCCGGACGTCGTCCTCGCCTGGCAGGAAGACCCGCAGCTGTTCGCCGACAAGCTCCTGGTGCTGAACGACCTCGCCGCCTACCTCGGCGAGAAGTACGGCGGCTGGTTCCCGGTCGCCGAGATCTACGGCAAGAGCGCCCAGACCAAGGACTGGGTGGCCCTGCCGTTCGGCGGCGGCGGCGCCACGATGGTCTATCGCGGCTCCTGGCTGAAGGCGGCGGGCTTCGACAGCGTGCCCAAGGACTTTCCGGGCTTTCTCGAGCTCTGCAAGGCGCTGCAGAAGGACAAGCATCCGGCGGGCTTCGCGCTCGGCCATGCGGTCGGCGACAGCGGCTGGACCGACTGGGTGCTGTGGGGCCACGGCGGCGCCCTGATCGACGAGCAGCAGAAAGTCATCCTCAACAGCCCCGAGACCATCCAGGCGCTGAACTACGCGGCCGAGCTCTACAAGACCTTCATCCCGGGCACGCTGTCCTGGCTCGATCCGTCCAACAACAAGGCGTTCATCGCGGGCGACCTCGGGCTCACGAGCAACGGCATCTCGATCTACTACGCCTGCAAGACCTCCAAGGACGAGGCCACCCGCAAGCTCGCCGACGACATCCAGCACGCCTCCTACCCGATCGGCCCGGTCGGCATCCCGACCCAGGGCATCCTCGTCATCAACGCGATCATCTTCAAGTACACGCCCTATCCCAATGCGGCGCGCGAGTACCTCCGCTTCATGCTGGAGGAAGAGCAGTACGCCGCCTGGCAGGAGGCGAGCCTCGGCTACTGGTGCCACGCGCTCAAGGCCTACGACAACAACCCGGTCTGGACCGAGGACCCGAAGGCGACGCCCTATCGCGACGTGATGCGCAACGCGCTGCCGCAGAGCTACAAGGGCCCGCCGAGCGAGGCCTCGGCCGCGGTCAAGGCCGACTTCGTCACGGTCGACATGTTCCAGAGCGTCTGCGTCGGCCAGTCGACCGCCGAGGACGCCGCGAGCGAAGCCGAGCGCCGCGCCAAGCGCTACTTCCGCAGCTGACGCGGCCCGGTCGCCTTCGAGGTGCGCGGACCCCTGATCTGTCACAACGGCAAGACCAGAAGTGGCCGACGATAACTTCTTGGCGGCGGCAAGCTCTTCGCCGGCCAACCATTCCCGCCGCTACTCGGCGGGGGTCGCCGAGCGCGCCCGCAGCGCCTGCTCGAGCGCCCGCTCGATCGCCCCGATCGGGTGGGTGAAGCGCGCCAAGAGGTCGTAGAGCACCGGGGTCACGAAGAGCGTCAGCGCCGAGGCGATGCCGAGGCCGCCGATCACCACGATGCCGATCGCGCTCCGGCTCTCGGCGCCGGCGCCGGAAGCCAGCGCCAGCGGTACCGCGCCCAGGATGGTCGAGATCACGGTCATCACGATCGGGCGCAGCCGCAGCACCGAGGCCTCGACCACCGCGTCCCGGATCCCGCGGCCCTCGTCGCGCAGCTGGTTCGCGAACTCGACGATCAGTATGCCGTTCTTGGCCATCAGGCCGATCAACAGGATGATCCCGATCTCGCTGTAGATGTTCAAGGAGTTGCCGGAGAGCCAGAGCGAGAGCAAGGCACCCGAGACCGCGAGCGGCACCGAGAGCATGATGATCAGCGGGTGGACAAAGCTCTCGAACTGGGCCGCCAGCACCAGGAACACGATCAGCAGGGCGAGCGCGAAGGTGATGGCGACCCCGCTCGAGGTCTCGAGAAACTGCTGCGACTGGCCGGCGAAGCCGAGATTCGCCTCGGCCGGCAGGCTTTCGGCCGCGACCTGGCGCATGAAGCGGATCGCGGAGCTCAGGTCGTAGCCCTCGGCGAGCGACGCCGAGATGGTGATCGAGGGCAGGCGGTTGTAGCGCCGGAGCGCCGGGGCGGCCGCACCCTCGTTGAGATGGACCAGGGCCGCCAGCGGCACCAGCTCGTTGCTCGTGGTCGAGCGCACGAAGATGTTGGCGAGATCGGTCGGCGTGCGCCGGTCCTCGGCGCGCGCCTGGACGATCACCGGATATTCGCGGCCGCGATCGACGTAGTCGGTGATCTCGCGCGAGGCGAGCATGGTCTGCAGGGTCCGGCCGATGGTCTCGGCGCCGATCCCGAGGTCGTCCGCCTGGTCGCGGTCGATCAGGACGTCGAACTGCGGCTGGTTCTGCTCGAAGTCGCTGCCGACATTGAGCAGACCCGGGTTGGCCTCGGCGCGATCAATGATCGCCTGGCTCCAGCGCTTGACCTCCTGGTAGTCCGGACCGCCGATCACCACCTGGAGCGGCGTCCGGGTGCCGCCGAGCCCGAGAGCGGCCGGACTGGACGGGAACGCCCGCGCCCCGGTCAGCGCCGAGAGCGGGGGGATCAGCGGCCGCAGGATCTCCTGCTGGCTGCGCGCCCGATCGCCCCAAGGCGCGAGCCTCGCGAGCACGACCGCCTGATGCGGCTGGCCACTGCGGCCGACAATCGCGAAGATGCGCGCCACCTCGCCGCTGGCGCGCAGCGGCTCCAGGATCGCCTCGACCCTTCGCACCTCGGCGTCGGTATAGCCAACGGTCGCGCCCTGCGGCGCGGTCACCGGCACGAAGAATATGCCACGATCCTCGGTCGGCACCAATTCCTGCGGCAGGGCCCGGTACAGCCCATAGGAGGCGCCGGCCACGAGGGTCGCCACGAGCAGCACCACGAGCGGCGCGTCGAGAGCGCGCCTGAGCAGCGCTCCGTAGCCGCGGGTCGCCAGCCGGAGCCCGCGCTCGATCCGGCGGGCGACGGCGCCCCGGCCTTCGGCGCCCTTCAGCAGCTTGGTGCAGAGTGCTGGACAGAGCGTCAGCGCGACCAGCATCGAGAGCAGGACCGCGACCCCGAGCACGAAGCCGAACTCGGTAAACAGCCGCCCCGCCCGTCCCTGGAGGAACGAGATCGGCACGAACACCGCGATCAGGGTCAGCGAGGTCGCGATCACCGCGAAGGTCACCTGACGGGCGCCGAGCACGCCCGCGACCAGCGGGCTCTCGCCGAGCTCGATCCGACGCTGGATGTTCTCGAGCACCACGATCGCGTCGTCGACGACGATGCCGATCGCCAGGATGAGCGCCAGCAGGGTCAGCACGTTGATCGAGAAGCCGAGGGCGTAGATACCGATGAACGCACCGATCACCGCGACCGGAATCGTGACCGCCGGCACCAGGGTCGCGCGCGCCGAGGCGAGGAACGCGAAGATCACCAGCACGACCAGCGCGACCGCGATGCCAAGCGCGCGCACCACCTCGTGGATCGACTGGTTGATGAAGACCGCATCGTCCGAGCTGATCTCGATGTCCATGCCCGAGGGCAAGGTCGGGCGGATCAGATCGAGCTGGGCGCGCACCGCGGTTCGAGATCGCGATCGTATTGGCCTGCGACTGCCGGAGCACGGCCACGGCCACCGCCTCGCGCCCGTCTGAGCGGACCATCGTCTGGTCGTCCGCGGCCCCGCGCACGACCGTTGCGATGTCGCCGAGCCGGACCGGGTAGCCGTCGACCCGCTCGAGGACGATGTTCTCGAACTGTTTGGGCGTCGACAGCCGCGTGTCGGAGCGGACGGTGAACTGCCGGAGCGTCGACTTGAGCTCGCCGGCCGGCAGCTCGACATTGTTGCGCTCGAGCGCGCTCTCGACGTCGTCGACCGTGAGGTTGCGCGCCGCCATCGCCCGCCGGTCGAGCCAGATGCGGATCGCGTAGCGGCGCTCACCGTACATCTGGACCTGAGCGACGCCGTCCAGGGTTGCCAGCCGGTCGACGAGGAAGCGCTCGACGAAGTCGGTGATCTCGGCCGGGCTCAGCCGATCGCTGGTGATCGCGATCCGCATCACCGGATCGGAATTGCTGTCGTTCTTGGTGATCCGCGGCTCGTCGACCTCGGTCGGCAGGTTGCTACGCACCCTGGCCACCGCGTCCCGCACGTCGTTGGCCGCCTCCTCGATCTTGCGGCCCGGCTCGAACTCGATCACCGTGCGCGCGCCGCCGCGCTGACTCGTGGACGAGATCGTCTTGACCCCGGCGATGCCGGCGATCGTGCCCTCGATCGGCGCGGTGATGTCGGTGTCGACGATCTCGGGCGCGGCGCCGGTGTAGCTGGTGTTGACGCTGATGATCGCCGAATCGACGTCGGGCAGCTCGCGGATCGGCAGCCGCAACAGCGACGCTGCCCCCAGGACCACGATCAGCATGCTCAGGACCGCGGCGAACACCGGCCGCTTGATGCAGAAGTCGGACAGGCTCATCCGCCGCCCTCAGGCGCGGCCGGCCGGGGACCTGCAGCCTCGCCCGCCACCTTGACCGCGATCCCGTCGCGCAGCCGCTGCAGCCCGCTCTGGACGACCACGTCGCCGACCGCGAGCCCGTCCAGGACCTCGACCGTGCCGGCCTCGCGCTGGCCGAGCCGGACCTCCTGGCGCGCCGCCTGCGCGTCTTGCACCTTGAACACGTAGGTGCTGTCGCCCTCGGCCAGCACCGCCTGCTCGGGAATCAGCACCGCCGGCCGCTCTTCCAGGACCACGGCGACGTGCATGAACATGCCCGCCGGCAGGACCAGGTCGGGGTTGGGGATCACCGCGCGCACCCGGAAGGCGCGCGAGATCTGGCCGACGCGGGTATCGATGGTGGCGATCCGGCCCTCGAAGCTGCGGCCGGCAAACGCCGCGCTGGTGGCACTCACCGGCTGGCCCCGGCGCACCCGGCCGAAGTAGATCTCCGGCGCGCTGAACTCGATCTCGAGCTCGGCCAGATCGTCGAGCGTGGTCAGCACGGTGTCGTTGTCGACCCGGGCGCCGACGTCGATCCGGCGCATGCCGACCACGCCCGCAAACGGCGCCCGGACGGTGCGATCGGCGAGCTGCTTCTCGGCCGCGGCGACCCGGGCCTGGGCGCCGTCGAAGGCTGCCTGGAGCTGGTCCACGGTCGCCTGCGCGACCGTGTTGCCGGTCCGCAGCTTGCGGGCGCGCTCGAGCGCCAGATCGGCCTCGCGCAGCGCTGCCTGCGCCTCGGCGACCGCGGCCTGCTCCATCCGGTCGTCGAGCCGGACCAGGACCGTGCCGGCGTCGACCCGCTGGCCCGGCCGCAGGGCGATCTCGGCAACCCGGCCGGCGCTCAGCGCGACGATGTCGACCGCCTGGCGCGCGAGCGTGGTGCCGACCGCCTCGATCCGCTCGCGCATGGTGCCGGCGCCGGCCGTGGTGACCTCCACCGGCACCGCGCTCGGCCCCCGCCCGACGGCAGCCGCCGCCTCGCCTTCGACCGCCGTCCGGTGATAGGCAAAGCCGACGGCGCCGACGATCAGCAGCAGGATGCCGCCGATCACGAGCTGCTTGCCTACCGACACCGCCTCACTCCTGGCGCGCGCCACCCGGCGCCGCCGCCCGCTGCGCGAGGATGCCCGGCCGCGGCCGCCTGGACCCGCGCGCCGACCAAAGTCCCGGCCGCAGCGTCGTCCGTCACGGTTAAGAAACTATCGCGCGCGGCTGCGGTCCACAACCACCCTGCCGGAGCGGCGGCCGCCCTAGCCGGCATCGCTGCGGATCAGCATCAGCCGGTCGGTGCCCGATTCCGGCGCCCACACCTCGCCCGGGCGACCGAGGATCTGGCGCACGTCGGCGCCGGGCGCACTGCCGGCAAAGCTCGTGAAGGTCTCGGTCTGCGGGTCAAAGCGGACGACCGCATTGGCGTCGAAGTCGCTGAGCCAGACGATGTCGCGATCGTCCACATAGACCGCGTAGGCCTGGGGCGCGGCGCCGGGCAGCCGCCAGCTCCGCCAGGCGCCGGTCGAAGGCGTGTAGCGGCTGACCTGGCCGGCGTTCCACTCGCTGACCCAGATCTGGCCCTTGGAGTTCGCCCAGACCCGCCTGGCGCCCTGACGCGGCGTCGGCGGCTCGATCACCGTCGCCTCGCCGGTCTTGGTATCGACGTGGCCGAGGTAGCTGCCGGCGAGCGAGGCGAAATAGATGTCGCCCGCGGGCGTCGCGGTGATGCCGTAGGGACCGCGCCCCTTCGGGGCATCGAACACCTGCATCTCGCCGCTCGCGGGATCCAGCCGGCCATAGATGCCGCTCTGGCCGGTGAACCAGAGGATGCCGCGGCCGTCGAAGGCGGCGGTGTTGAGATTGGCGTAGCCGCTGTCTTCGGGCAGCGGAAAGACAGCGACCTTGCGCGAGCCGGGGTCGTAGCTCACGATCGCGTTCTGGCCGCCGTCGGTGATCCAGGCTTTGCCGTCGGGCCCCGCGATCACGCCGTGCGGTGCCGAACCGTCGCCGAGCGGTACCTGCTCGAGGTCGCCGGTCGCCGGATCGAGGATACCGAGCGCGCCCTGGGCCTGCGCCGTGTACCAGACCCTGCCGTCGGGCGCCGGGGCGACATCGTGCGGGTGGGCGCCAGCCGGCAGATCGAAGACTTGCACCTGGTCCTCGGCGAGCGCCGGCGCGGCGGCGAGCATCGCCACGGCGATCAAGCGGGCCGCGGTCCGGCTGCGCATCTCGTTGCCCTCCGTCGGGCTCAACCGGCGAGATGCCGCTTCAGGAAGTCGATCGTGCGCGACCAGGCGAGGTGGGCCGCGGCCTTGTCGTAGCGGGCTGCGTTGGTGTCGTTGTGGAAGGCGTGGTTGGCGCCTTTGTACACGTAGATGGTGTAGTCGACCTGGTTGGCCTTGAGCGCCGCCTCGTAGTCCGGAATGCCGGCGTTGGTCGCCTTGTCCAGCCCCGCATAGTGCAGGAGCAGCGGCGCCTTGATCTTGGCGGCCTCCTCGGGCTTCGGCTGGCGGCCGTAGAACGAGACCACGGCGCCGGCCTCGGGCGAGTTGACCGCGACCTGGTTGGCGAGCCCGCCGCCCCAGCAGAAGCCGATCACGCCGACCTTGCCGGTGGTGCGGTCGTCGGCCTCGAGGAACGCGACCGCGGCGACCGCATTGGCGACGTTGTCCTCGGGATCGACCCGGGTGATGATCGCCCGCGCCTCGTCCTCGTCCGCGGGCGTGCCGCCGATCGGCGAGAGGAAATCCGGGGCAAGCGCGATGAAGCCCTCGAGCGCGGTGCGCCGCGCCACGTCCTCGATGTAGGGATTGAGGCCGCGGTTCTCGTGGATCACCACGACGCCCGGCAGCTTGCCGCCGGCATCCGCCGGGCGCGCGAGATAGGCCTTCACCTCGCCGCTCGCGCCGGGATAGGTGATCTGCTCGGTCTTGAGGCGGGCGTCCTCGGGAGCGACGATCGCGGCCTTGGCGTAGTTGCAGCGCAGCAGCGGCAGCAGCGCCAGCGCCGCGGCGCTACCGCCGGCCAGCGCTGCCAGCCGGTCCATGAAGAGCCGCCGGTCGAGGCGCGCGTGCGTGTAGTCGTCATAGAGATCGATGATGTCCTGCCGCATGCTCTGCCTCCTGATGCCTGGTGATGGCCGTGGCCGGCGTCATCCGACGATTGCGGCTGGCGGCCCGCCGCCGGGTGGCGCCCGGCGACGGTTGCCGCACGTGAGAGACGCAGGTGGCGGCGTCGCTCAGCCCCGATCGCCGTCGTGGCCGCCGTCCTGCTCGTGCATCCGGCCGTGGCCCCGGTGGCGCAGCTCGCTCTCGGTCACCTGGCCATCGCCATCGGTATCGAGCCGCTGGACGGCATGGCTGAAGCGGGCCGTGAACTCCTCCTCGGTCACCACCGCATCGCCGTCCACGTCGAGCGCCTGGAAACCGCGCACCATATACCGGTGCATGGCGTCGAGCCAGAGCACCTGATACTCCTCGAGCGACAGCTTGCCGTCGCCGTCCTTGTCGAAGGCGGCGAAGCGCTGCTGGCGCGCCTGGTCGATCTCGGCCTGGGTCAGCTTGCCGTCATGGTTGGTGTCGAAGGCCTCGAACATGCCCTGGCCGAAGCCGCCCTGGTGGCCCCAGCCGCGCTGGCCGCACTGGCCGCCGGCAGCAGCCAGGCCGGCGCCCGCGAAAGCGCTGGCGCCGAGCGCGAGCACGCCGGTCGTCAGTAGAAGCTTGGTCGTCCTGGTCATCTTTGAACCTCGTGGGTTGCTGGTCGTTCCGGTGACCTGCAGGGAAGCAAATAAACGTCAGGGAAGTTCGTCAGACCCAGCCCGAAAGTGTCGGCAAGTGTCGCAGGCGGCAGCCGCTGACACAGTCTGATACAATTTCCCGGCCCGGGCGCCCGCGGCGCGCTCCGGCGACGGTGCCGGCGCGACGGCAAAAAGCCCGGACGGGCAGCCGTCCGGGCCGGTCGCATGCGGGTCGAAGGGGCTCAGTCACCGGTGGCTACCACCTCCCAGGCGCCGTCGGGCTGCTGGCAGGCGGTGCCGTAGGCCTGCTCGGCCTGGCCGCCGATGGTCACGGTCTGCTGGAACTCGCGGCAGTAGCGGCCGAGCGTGCTGGTGCCCTCGCGGACCGCGGTGACCGAGCCCGAGGCGCCGCCCTCGCGCCAGGTGATGCCCTCGCCGATCGGGGCGGTGGTCGCCCGGACCTGCGCCGCCTCGAGGGCCCGCTCCTGCGCCTGATCGAAGCTGTCGAGCGCCTTGAGCGTGATCGCGGTGAAGGCGAGCCACGGATAGGCGTCGTCATCGGTGCGGAAGTGGCCGTAGCCGGGGTAGATGTGCCCGTGCGGCCTGACCACCACGACGTCGCGATAGTGGCGGATGCGGGGCGCCGGGACGACCACGACCTGGCGGCCCCGCTGGATCGGGGCGCCCCAGCCGGGCCGGCCATGGTCCGAATGCCCGGGGCCGCCTTGGCCCGACCCCCGGGGCCCATGCCAGGGCGCATCCGCCGGGACCGGGACCACGCCGCGGCCCGGGATCGCGTATTGGGCATGGCCGGGGCCGCCCTGCCAGGGCGAATCGGCGGCCGCCGGCAGCGCCGCGCCGAGCAGCGGCAGCGCGCTCAGCGCGGCAACGAGTCTCGAACGATTGATCGTCATGCTCGTCTCCTCGATAGCGTCGGCAGGCCATGGGGCATCCCGCGTCCTGCCTGCGCTGCCGATTAGACGCGCCGAATGTCCCGGGAGTTGGTCGGCCGGAGGCGAAAAGTGTCAGCAAGTGTGACGGTCCGCGGGGCTGACATCGATTGATACAAAATTGGCCGCCCCCCGCCCGGCCACGCGCGCCATACTCCGGGCCCGGCAACAGCTTCGAGGTTCGAATGGACTCGTCTGCGCACATCCTGGTGGTCGACGATCACCGCGAGATCCGGGACCTTTTGGCGAAGTATCTCGCCAAGCACGGCTTTCGCGTCACCGCCGCCGAGAGCGCGGCCAGGGCGCGCAAGCTGCTCGAGGCGAGCGCCGTCGACCTCGTCGTGCTCGACATCATGATGCCGGGCGAGGACGGCCTCTCGCTCTGCCGGCATCTGCGCGCGACCGGCGAGCGGCCGGTGATCATGCTGACCGCGATGGCCGAGGACACCGACCGGGTGATCGGGCTCGAGATGGGCGCCGATGACTACCTCGTGAAGCCGTTCAACCCCCGCGAGCTTTTGGCGCGCATCAAGGCCGTGCTCCGGCGCACCAACAGCCTGCCGCAGCAGCGCCAGCCGGTCGACGCCGAGGCCCTGCGCTTCGATCGCTGGGTGCTGCAGGTCGCAAGGCGCGAGCTGGTCGGCGAGGACGGCGTCGCGATCCCGCTCAGCACCGCGGAGTTCCTCCTGCTGAGCGCGCTCCTCAACCATCCGCGCATGGTGCTGAGCCGCGATCAGCTGCTCGATCTGACCCGCGGCCGGGCCGCCAACGTGTTCGACCGCAGCATCGACAACCAGGTCAGCCGGCTGCGCAAGAAGGTCGAAGCCGACCCCAAGGAGCCCGCGCTGATCAAGACCGTGTGGGGCGGCGGCTACATGCTGACCGCCGCGGTGACCAGGGGATGAGACGGCTGCCCGCCTGGCTGCGGCGCCTCTGGCCAAGGCGGCTGGCCGGCCAGATGATAGCACTGCTGCTGCTGGCCCTGGTGCTGGCCCAAGGGGCGAGCTATCTGATTTTCGCCGACGAGCGCTGGGCAGCCCTGCAGACCGCCGAGCGCGGACATATCCTGGCCCGGACCGCCTCGATCGTGCGCCTGATCGAGAATACGCCCGCCTCCCTGCACGACCAGATCCTGCGCACCGCGAGCAGCCGCCAGCTGCGCTTTTGGCTCAGCGACCAGAGCGCGGTCGCAGCGGCCGATGCCGACGGCGACAGCTGGCTGCGCCAGCGTCTGATCAGCCTGCTCGACGACGGCCCGACGCGCGAGGTGCTGATCGATCTCGGCAAGGACGACCAGCATTTCTGGTCGCGCGACGACGACGCCCTGCGCGCCGAGCGGATCGCGGCGGTCGGCGAGATCGCCCGCGCCGGCGAGGTCGCGCCCGGGGGCGCCGCCCGCTCGCGCCAGCACTGGCATCATCGCCGGCCGCCGGCCGACCTCATGATCTCGACCCGCCTCGCCGACGGCCGCTGGCTGAACGCGGGCTTCGCGGTGCCGGACCCGCCGCCGCACTGGACGCCTGCGACGCTCCTCGCCATGGCGGTCACGGCGGTGGCGGTCTCGCTGATCGTGACCTTCATGGTCCGGCGGATCACCCGGCCGATGGCCGAGCTCGCGGCGGCGGCCGAGCGGCTCGGGCGCGGCGAGACGGTGCCGGCGATCGCCGAGCACGGGCTCGCTCGACATCCGCCAGACCATGCGCGCCTTCAACCGCATGCGCGGCCGGCTGCAGCGCTTCGTCCAGGACCGCACGCGCATGCTGGCGGCGATCAGCCACGACCTGCGCACGCCGATCACGACCTTGCGCCTGCGCGCCGAGTTCGTCGAGGACGAGGAGACCCGGGCCAGGATCCTCGAGACCCTGGACGAGATGCAGCGCATGACCGAGGCGACCCTTGCCTTCGCCCGCGAGGAGGCGACCGCCGAGGACACCCGCACGGTCGATCTCGCAGCCCTGGTCGAGAGCGTCGCGGCCGATCTCGCCGACCTCGGCCAGGACGTGACCTTCAGCGGCCCCGAGCGCCTGGCCTATGCCTGCCGCCCGACCGGTCTCAAGCGGGCGGCGCGCAACCTGATCGAGAATGCGGTCGCCTATGGCCTGCGCGCGCGGGTGACCCTCGAGCCGGGAGCGGCGGCGCTGCGGATCGTGATCGACGACGACGGCCCGGGCATTCCGGAAGCGGATTTCGAGCGCGTGTTCCAGCCCTTCGTGCGGCTCGAGGAGTCGCGCTCGCGCGAGACCGGCGGCATCGGGCTCGGCATGGCGATCGCGCGCTCGATCGTGCGCGGCCACGGCGGCGACATCGAGCTCGCCAACCGGCCGGAAGGCGGCCTGCGCGCGGTCATCCGCCTGCCGGCCGCGGAGCACGGCTGAGAGCGGACTTGCGCTGAGCGATCGAGGCGCCAGACTGGAGCCCGATCCGCGCCTGCCGCAAAGAGAGCGAGATGAGCCAGAACCTCTACGATCTGATCCACGCCAGCGCGCCTGCCGATCCCGCGGCGCCGTTGCTCGAGACGCCGGGTGGCCAGCATTACGCCTGGGGCGATCTGGAGCGGCTGACGGGCCAGCTCGCGAACGCGCTTGCCGCGCGCGGCGTCGCTCCGGGCGACCGGGTCGCGGTCCAGGTGGAAAAGAGCCCGGAGGCGGTTTTTCTGTACCTTGCCTGCCTGCGCGCAGGTGCTGTCTATCTGCCGCTCAACACCGGCTACACGCTTGGCCGAGCTCGACTATTTCTTCACCGATGCCGAGCCGGCGGCGATCGTCTGCGACCCCGCGCAGGCGACCGGGATCGCAGGTCTCGCCGGCGCCGCCGCCGCCCGGGTGCTGACGCTCGATGCCGGGGGCCGGGGCTCGCTCGAGGGTGCCGCCGAGGCGGCGGGCAGCGACTTCGCGACCGTCGCCCGCAGTGCGGGCGATCTGGCCGCGATCCTCTACACCTCGGGCACCACGGGCCGTGCCAAGGGCGCCATGCTGAGCCACGGCAACCTCGCGTCGAACGCGCTTTGCCTGCGGGACGCCTGGGGCTTCGGCGCGGCCGACGTGCTGCTGCACATGCTGCCGATCTATCACACGCATGGCCTGTTCGTGGCGATCAACACCACGCTGCTCGCCGGCGCCCGCATCATCTTCCTGCCGCGCTTCGAGCCTGCTGCCGTGCTCGCGGCCCTGCCGCGGGCGACCGTGACGATGGGCGTTCCGACCCATTACGTCCGTCTGCTCGCGCACGCCGGTTTCACGGCGGCGGCGTCTGCGCACATGCGTCTCTTCACCTCGGGCTCGGCACCGCTGCTCGAAGAGACCTTCCACGCCTTCGAGGCGCGCACCGGCCAGCGCATCCTCGAGCGCTACGGCATGACCGAGACCGGCATGAACACCTCCAACCCGCTCGCTGGCGAGCGCCGCGCGGGCACGGTCGGGCGGGCGCTGCCGGGCGTCGAGGTCAGGGTCGCCGACGAGGAGGGCAAGGTCCTTGGCACGGGCGAGACCGGCGTCCTCGAGGTCCGCGGGCCCGAACGTCTTTTCCGGATACTGGCGCCTGCCCGAGAAGACAAAGGAGGAGTTCCGGGACGATGGCTTCTTCATCACGGGCGATATCGCAAGGATCGATGCCGGGGGCTACGTCACGATCGTCGGGCGGGCCAAGGATCTGATCATCTCGGGCGGCCTCAACGTCTATCCGAAGGAGATCGAGAGCGTGATCGATGCGCTCGAAGGGGTCGCCGAATCGGCGGTGATCGGCGTCCCGCACCCGGATTTCGGCGAGGGGGTGCTGGCCGTGGTCAAGCGCCGGAGCGGTGCCGGCGCGCTCGACGCCGAGGCGATCATCGCCGCGACCCGAAGGGAGCTCGCCGCCTTCAAGACGCCCAAGCACGTGGTCTTCGTCGACGAGCTGCCGCGCAACAGCATGGGCAAGGTCCAAAAGAACCTGCTCCGCGACGCCTACCGCGACGCCTTTCCGCCGGAGGCGGCTGAGCTTCGCCGGCGCGCTCAGACCGGGTTCTGGCGGAAGAGCTCCGCCACCATCGCGGAATCGAGGTAGGCGCGTACCTCGACGATCGTCTTTCGATCGAAGCGGACGACCCAGCAGTAGTGGTTCTCGAAGCGCATGCCGTTCCGGGCCGTGGCGCCCGAGACGAGCTCGACGACCGCGATCTCGCCCGCGACGACGACGCTGGTGACGCGCAGCCGGTGCCGCGGGCGAGCGGGTGGGTCCCCATGACCGTCCAGTCGACCTCGTCGGCGACGTGCTCGAAGAAGGCCTCGCCCTGGCCATGCTCGAGGCCGGCGAAGATCGACCGGACCGTCTGCTCGTCGATGCTCATCTCGGTTTCCCCTCGTTCTCGCTCGTGGCGTCGCTCACGGGCGATCCCCCCGCCAGTCGGGATCGGGCTCGGCGGGCTCCGGCGTCAGGCCGGCCGCCCGGATGCCCTCGATCGCGCAGTATTCGTCCTTCTCGGAGCTGTCGCCGCTGATCCCGACCGCGCCGATCACGAGGCCCGCACCATCCAGGATCAAAACGCCGCCCGGTACCGCGACGACGCGCCCGCCGGAAGCCGCCGCGAGTGCGGCCTGGAACGCCACCCGCTCGCGCAGGCGGGCGCCGAGCGCCCGGCTGGATTGGCCCATGCCGAGCGCGCCCCAGGCCTTGCCGGTCGCGATCTCGGGCCGCAGGATGCCCGAGCCGTCCTCGCGTGCCAGCGCCACCGGATGGCCGCCGGCATCGAGCACCGCGACCGTGAGCGGCGCCATCTTGGCCGCGCGGCCGGCTTCGAGCGCGCGCTCGATGATCGTCCTGGCGGCCGCGAGCGGCAGATCGGTCTTGAGCTTCATCGCGCTTCCTCCTGGCATGGTTGCATCCGGCTTGGCACACTTCTCCCGCTCGAGACCACCCGGGAGAGAAGCCATGCTGCGCCATGTCGTCCTGATCCGTTTCAAGCCGGAGACGCCGGCTGCGACCATCGCCGAGGTCGAGACCGCCTTTGCCGGGCTCGCCGCCCGGATTCCCGCGATCCAGGCCCTGGAGTGGGGCACCAACTGCAGCCCGGAGGGCAAGGACCAGGGTTTCTCCCACTGTTTTTTCCTGACCTTCGCGAGCGCGGCCGACCGCGACGCCTATCTGCCCCATCCGGCACACCAGGCCTTCTCCGATCTGCTGCGCCCGCACCGCGATCAGGTGCTCGTGGTCGACTACGAGCCGGAGCATCCTTAGGCGGCCAGCGGCGCGGCGCGGTTGCCCTTGATCAGGTCGGCCCCCTTCTCGCCGATCATGATCGAGGCGGCGTTGGTGTTGGAGCTGATCAGCCGCGGCATGATCGAGGAATCGATGACCCGCAGCCCCTCGATGCCGCGCACCCGAAGCTCGGGATCGACCACGGCCAGCGCATCGGTTCCCATCTTGCAGCTGCCGACCGGGTGGTAGTCGGTCTTGCCGAAGCGGCGCGCATAGGCCTCGAGGTCCGGGCGGCTCTTGACCTCCGGCCCCGGCAGATGCTCGCGCTTGAGGTAGCTGCGGAAGGCGGGCTGGGCCATGATCTCGCGGGCGAGCTCGAAGCCGCGCAGCGACATCTCGAAATCGTAGGGCTCGGCCCAGTAGTTGGGGTCGATCAGCGGGGCGGCCTTGGGGTCGGCGCTTTGCAGGCGGACGCTGCCGCGGCTCTTCGGGCGCAGGTGGCAGGAATTGAGCGTGCAGCCGTAGCCCTCGATCGGCGGCACGCCTGCCTCGAGGCCGGCGCCCGGCAGGAAATGGCACTGGATGTCGGGCGAGCGCTGGTCGCGGTCGACGTACCAAAACGCGCCGCCCTCGGCGAGGTTCGAGGTCACCGGGCCATTGCCGAACAGCGCGTACTGGAGGCCGGCCCAGAGCATCCGGTGCGGCCGGGTGTGGCGGTCGAGGCTGTAGGGCCCGGCGAGCTCGTTGATCACGTAGACGTCGATGTGGTCCTGGAGGTTCCTGCCGACGCCCGGCAGATCGTGCAGCGGCGCGATGCCTGCCGCTTGCAGCTCGTCCGCCGGCCCGATCCCGGAGAGCAGCAGCAGCCGCGGCGAGCCGATGGCCCCGCTCGCGACCACGACCTCCTGCTCGGCGCGCGCGGTCTCGAGGCCGCCGCCATCGCCCCGGACATACTCGACGCCGACCGCGCGGCCGCGCTCGATCAGGAGCCGGGTCGCCTGCGCGCCGGTGACGACGGTCACCTTGCCGCTTCGCATGGCCGGCCGCAGGTAGCCCACGGCCGCGCTGCAGCGCCTGGCGCTCCGCTGGGTCACCTGGTAGAGGCCGCAGCCCTCCTGGCGCTCGCCGTTGAAGTCCGGATTGTACGGCAGGCCCGCCTCCTGCGCCGCCCGCACGAACGCCTTGCTGAGCTCGTGCGGGCTGATCGGATCGGACACGCCGAGCGGCCCGCCGCTGCCGTGCCAGCGGTCGACCAGGCGCTCGTTGTCCTCGGCGCGGCGGAAATAGGGAAGAACCTCGGCGTAGGACCAGCCGGCACAGCCTTCGTCCCTTGCCCACTCGTCATAGTCCTGCGCGTGGCCGCGGGTATAGACCATCGCGTTGATCGAGCTGCCGCCGCCCAGCACGCGTCCTTGCGGAAAGATCATCTCGCGGTTGCCGGCCTGCGCGAGCGGCGCCGTGCGCCAGCCCCAGGTGAGCGGCCCGGTGGTCATCCTGTAGAAGCCGACCGGCATATGGATGAAGCGGTCGCGATCGGGGGGGCCGGCCTCGAGGACAAGGATCCTCGCATCGTCGAGCTCGCTCAGGCGGCGGGCGAGCACGCAGCCGGCCGAGCCGGCGCCGACGATGACGTAGTCGTACATGGGAAATCCCTCCGCGCGCCCGGACCGCCCGGTTATAGCGCTCCAGACGCCGGGCGACAGCTCGCAAGCGGCAGCGCGTCAGGCCGGATCCGCGGCCGGTGTTCCGGGGCCTCGCGCCGGAGGTTGAGGTGGATGATCATCGGCGCGGCGACGTAGACGCTGGAACAGGTGCCGACCACGCATCGGTCCGCGGGGGCGTCAAGCGGAAGGATGGGGAGCGGGATGCCGCGGGCGCCGCTCGGCCAGGGCTTCGACGGCGCCGGCGGCGAGGACCAGGATACAGCCGGAGGCTTCGCGGACGCCGAACGGCTCGCCCGCGAGCAGCGCCGCCGAGACCGCGGTGACCGCGACCTCGAGCAGCAGCAGCAGGGCCACCCGCCCGGGCTCGAGATAGCGGGCGGCCCAGAGCAGCAGCCAGGTGCAGGGCAGCAGCCAGACGAGTGCCGCGAGCGCGACCAGGGCGAATACGCCCGGCCCGATCGATCCCGATGCCGGCGCCGGCAGCAGGGTCATGAGCAGGAGGGACAGGAGCGCGGCGGCGGCGGAGGACACGAGGGTCTGCTCGAGGCCCTCGATCGCCTGGCCCTTGCGCACCAGCGTCATCGACAGCGCGAACAGGAGGCCGGCCGCGAGCCCGAGCCAATCGCCGGCCGAGCGCGGCAGGGGGACGCCGGCCCCGAAACCGAGCAGCACCAACGCACCCGCGAGCCCGAGCAGGACCGAGAGCAGGCGGAGCGCGCTGACCCGCTCGCCGAGCAGTGCCACCGCCAGCACGGTCGCCCAGATCGGCGCGAGGTAGAAGAGCAGGGTCACGCGCACGACCTCGCCCAGGATCAGGGCGATGTTGGAGGCGACGAGCGCCGCGCCGAACAGGCCGCCGGCGCCGAGCAGCAAAAGGCCGCCCGCGGCGAGCCGGCGGCGCCGCCGCCAGAGCCAGGGCAGGAGGGCCAAGCTCATCGTGCCATAGAGGGCGGCGTTGAGCGCAGGTCCGCTCAGCCCCGCCGCGGCCAGCGCGCGCAGCGGCAGCCACCAGAGGCCCCAGAGCGCGGCCGAGAGGGCGACCGCGCCGGCGGGCAGGAGGGGCGAGCGCGCCGCCATCGGGCCTGGCTCAGAAAGGAGCTCGGATGCCGCGACGGCTCAACCCGGCCCTGCGTCGCGCCCGGGCCCGGCCAGATGCAGCCAGGGCAGCTGCTCCTCGACGAAGGCGTTGCTGGTCGGGGGGAAGTCCTCGGGGCGCTCGAGCGTGCCGACCAGGACGTGGACCTCGCCCGGCCAGCGGGCACCCTCGTAGGTGAGCGGCGTACCGCAGCGGCCGCAGAAGCTCCGCGTCACGCCCGGCGACGAGTGAAAGCGGACGGGAGTGCCGGCCAGGTAGGAAAAACGGTCGGCGGCGTAGCCCGCGAAGGTCGCCATCGGCGCCCCGGTCGCCCGCCGGCAGCTGGCGCAGTGGCAGTTGGCGATCCACTTCGGCGCGCCCACGGCGCGATAGCGCACAGCCCCACAAAGGCAATGGCCGGTGTGTTCAGGCTCAGTCATGACGCCCGCCAGCTCACCCCTCTAGAAGCAATAGCTGCGGATCGTCTCGAACGCGATCAGAAAGCCCCACTTCGCCCAGAGCACGAGGCCGAACGCGAGGCCCGCGCCGATCACCAGCGGCGGCAGCCAGCCGAGCAGGCCCACCCGGCCGCGCGCCGGCGCCGGCTCGGAAGCTGCCGCCGCGCGCGGTGCTGCGACCCTCAAGGCTGGCTCCCCAAAGTCATCGTCAGGCTCTAAGATCACGCCGCGCCCGGCCGTTGGCAAGGGCGGGCCCACACAGCAATCTGGAAGAGGGAGTCGCCATGCGCAAGTACGTCATCGAGCGCGAGCTGCCGGCCGTCGGCAAGCTCGAGGGCGAGCAGCTCAAGGGCGCCGCCGCAAAGTCGAACGCGGCGCTCGCCGAGATTGGCCCGACCGACATCCAGTGGGTCGAATCCTACGTCGCCGCCGACAAGACCTTTTGCGTCTACCTCGCCAAGGACGAGGCCGCGATCAGGCGCCACGCCGAGATCAGCGGCTTTCCGGCCAGCAGGATCACCGAGATCAAGCGGGTGATCGACCCGACCACCGCCGGCTGATCCCGGCCCGCCGGGGCCCGCCGCCATGAGCCTGACCACGACCCTGGTCCTGATGCTCCTGGCGGTGGGCGCGGCCGGCCTCGCCAACTGGCAGGAGCGCCGCCCGCGCGAGGTCGGCAATCCGCCGCTCATCTCCTATACCGCGGTCCAGATGATCGCGCTCGTGGTCGCACTGCTGATGGCGGCGCACGTGGTGAGCCTCCTGACCGGCCACCAGCTGGTCAGCCGGTTTCTCCATTGAGGCACCGCAAGAAGCGGGTGGCCGGCGGCGCGCGAGCGGGCCAGCCTCCGGGCTTCCCCTGCGATGAGACTGGTCATGAGCCCTTCGAACCCGCGCGCGATGGGACCGCTGCGAATGGCTGCTCCTGGTGACGCTGTCGGTCCTCTGGGGCGGCTCGTTCTTTTTCGCCAAGGTCGCGTGGCCGAGCTGCCGCCGTTCACGGTCGTGCTCGCAAGGGTGGCCCTCGCGGCGCTGGCGCTGCTCCTGATCGTGCTCGCAAGCGGCCAGCAGCTGCCACGCGCGCCCCGCCTCTGGGGCGCGTTCCTCATCATGGGCGCGCTCAACAATCTGATCCCCTTCAGCCTGATCGCCTGGGGCCAGACCGAGATCGCAAGCGGCCTCGCCTCGATCCTGAACGCGACGACGCCGCTCTTCGCGGTCGTGCTCGCCCCCGCCCTGACCCCGGACGAGCAGCTGACCCCGGGCAGGCTCCTGGGCGTGCTCGCGGCCTGGCGGGCGTCGCCCTGATGGTCGGCCCGGGCGCGCCCGCCCGTCTCCACGGACAGGTCCTGGCCGAGCTTGCGATCCTGGGAGCGGCACTCTCCTATGCGCTCGCCGGGATCTACGGCCGGCGCTTCCATGCGACGCCGCCGCTCGTGACAGCACTCGGCCAGGTCTGCGCCTCGACGCTGATGATGCTGCCCTTGGCACTCCTCATCGATCGCCCCTGGAGCCTGCCGGCGCCGGGGCTCGCGACCCTGGGGGCGCTCGCCGGCAGCGCGCTGCTCAGCACGGCGCTCGCCTATGTGATCTATTTCCGGATCCTCGCCACGGCCGGCGCCACCAACCTGATGCTGGTGACCTTCCTGATCCCGGTCAGCGCGCTGATCCTCGGGACCACCGTCCTGGGCGAGCTCCTGACCGCGGGCCAGCTCGCCGGCATGGCGCTGATCGGGCTCGGCCTCGCCGCGATCGACGGCCGCCTGCCCGCCTGGTTCGCGGGCCGCTGGCGCCACCCGGAGGGCGCGCTTCAGCTGCGGCCGTAGACGTCCTCGTAGCGGATGATGTCGTCTTCGCCCAGGTAGTCGCCGCACTGGACCTCGATCAGGTGCATCGGCACCGTGCCAGGGTTCTCCATCCGGTGCCTGGCACCGAGCGGGATGTGGACGCTCTGGTTCGGCTCGAGCAGCAGGACCTCGGCATCGACCGTGACCTTGGCGGTGCCGGCGACCACGACCCAATGCTCGGCGCGGTGCTTGTGGCTCTGGAGGCTGAGCCGGCCGCCGGGGGCGACGATGATCTCCTTGACCTTGAAGGCGGGGCCCTCGTGCAGCACCTGGAAGCTGCCCCAGGGGCGCTGCTCCTTGGCGTGGGCGTCGCCCTCGGGGCGGCCGGCGGCGCGCAGCATGGTGACCAGATGGCGGACCGCGTCGCTGCGGCTGCGATCGGCGACCAGAACCGCGTCGTCGGTCTCGATCACCGCAAGACCCCGGACGCCCGAGCAGGCGACCAGCCGGCTCTCGGCGTGGACCAGGCAGTCCTCGCTGCCATCGAGCAGGACGTCGCCCTGGACCGCGTTGCCGGCCTCGTCCTTGGGCAGCTGCTCCCAGAGCGCCTGCCAGGAGCCGAGGTCGGACCAGCCGGGATCGCAGGGCACGACCGCGATCCGGTCGCTGTGCTCCATGACCGCCTTGTCGATCGGCTGCGCCGGCACGGCCTCGTACAGCTCGAGCGGAACCTCGAAGGCGCCGCCCGGGACCTCCTTCAGCGCCTCGAAGGCGCGGCCGACGGCGGCCAGGATCGAGGGCGCATGGATGCCGAGCTCAGCCAGGATGCGATCGGCCCGGAACAGGAACATGCCGCTGTTCCAGAGATGGCCGCCCGCGGCCAGCATCGCCTCGGCGACCGCCCGCTCGGGCTTCTCGACGAAGCGCCCGACCCTGAGCACGCCCGGTGCAGACGGCATCGGCGCGCCGGTCTGGATGTAGCCGTAGCCGGTCTCGGGGCGGGTGGCCGTGATGCCGAAGGTCACGAGCTCGCCCGCCGCGGCCGGCGGCAAGGCCGCATCGAGCGCGGCATAGAGCGCGTCCGGGGCCTGCATCAGATGGTCCGAGGGGCAGATCCAGAGCAGCGCATCGCCGCCGAGGCGCTGCCGGACGGAGAGGGCGGCCAGCGCGATCGCGGCCGCGGTGTTGCGTCCGACCGGCTCGAGCAGCCGGTTGTGGGCGAGCGCCGGATCGATCTGCTCGAGCGCGCGCCGGACCAGGAAGTCCTGGGCCTTGGCGCCGACCGTGACCACGTGCTCGGGCAGCGCCCGGGCGAGCAGGCGGCGCGCGGTCTGCTCGAGCAGCGAGGGCGCGGCGGTCAGCCTCGCCAGCTGCTTGGGCAGGGTGTCGCGGCTGACGGGCCAAAGGCGGGTGCCGGAGCCGCCGGCCAGAATCACGGGCACGAGCGTGGACATTGGCGGCAACCGCTCCTTCGAGTTGCACGAATCGCAATCCGTCGAGGCTAGCCGGGCAAGACGACCCGGTCCAGCTTCGCGCGCCTGCGGGGCGCGTCCCGACGCTGCCGACGGGATGGGTCAAAAGAGATAGCCCGGCCGGGTTGCCAAATGGTGATCGAGGCCGAGGCGCGCCGCCGGTTGCCGGACGCGGCGGGCTGGTCAAGGCCGCGCCCGGCCTCTAGATCATCCTTCGAGCACGCAGCGCCTGATCGCCGCCGCCCTCGCGGGCCGCCGGCACCGGAGATCTCGACCATGGGTCTGCTCGAGCAAATCAAGAGCCTCCTGGAGCCGGAGGCGGCGGTCGCGCGCCCGGCCCAGGACGAGCTCCATCTCGCGGCCGCGGCTCTGCTGGTCGAGGCCGCGCGCATGGACGACGAGTTCGATGCGACCGAGCGCGCCCGGATCGAGGCGCTGCTCGCGCAACGCTTCCGCCTCGACGAGGGCGAGGCGCGCGACCTTCTGGGGCTGGCTGAGCGGACCGCCGCCGAGAGCGTCGAATGGCAGGGCTTCACGCGAGTGATCAAGGACCGCCTCGCGCCCGCAGAGAGGATCGAGGTGATCGAGATGCTCTGGGAGGTCGTCTACGCCGACGGCCACCTGCACGACTACGAGGCGAGCCTCCTGCGCCGGATCACGGGCCTGCTCTACGTCAGCGACTACGAGAGCGGCGAGGCCCGCAAGCGGGTGCTGGCCCGCCTCGGTCTCGGCTGAGGGCCGGAGCCCCTTTCAGCCGACCTTGACGTCCTCCCAGAAGCCGAACCGGCCGGCGACCCGCTGCATGCGGGGGAGCGGGTCCTCGTAGGACCAGGCGGCGCGCGCGTGGCGCCTGCCGTCGACCACCACGTCATAGAACTGAACGCTGTGCGGGCATTCGAGATCATCCGCCGTGCGCGGCGTCCTCTCGAGCCACTCCATGCGCACCGCCGAGCTCGGAAAATACTGATAGCCCGCGGCCTCGACGATGTCCTCGCTCTCGGCGACCACGTGCCCCTCAACGACGGCCTTCATGTCCGGATCCTCCACGAACCGTTGGTTCCAAGAGAGATGACGCTCAAGCGACGCGGGGCAAGAGTTCGGCGGTGATGCCCCTGCCTTGACATCCTGATTTGCCATTGGCAAATAGGCACAGTGAAGCTCGTGCTCACCCGCGCCGCGCAACGGCGTTTCGGACAGTTGAGTCCGAAGATGCGCGCCGCGCTCATCAAGCGACTGGAAGCGATCGCCGAACGGCCGTTCGCGAAGCACCTCAACGTCGAGCGGATCAGGGGCGAGCCCGATGGGTTCCGGCTGCGCCAAGGCGATTGGCGGGCGAAGTACCGGATCGACCGGGAAGCAGGCGAGATGCGCGTTTTGATCCTGGAGCCCCGAGGGAGCGTGTACCGATGACCGATCTCAAGGACATCCGCCCGCTGGCCGAGGACGGCGACACCGTGCTGCTGAGCCGGGCCGACTACGAGGCGCTGCTCCAGCAGGCCGAGGATGCCGCCGATGCCGTGCAGATGCGCGAGGCCGAGGCGCGGGTCGCGGCCGGCGAGGACGAGTACGTGCCGATCGAGGTCACCAGGCGCCTGCTGGCCGGCGAGGCGCCGGTGCGCGTCTGGCGCGAGCACCGCAATGTCAGCGCCCGCGCCCTCGCGAATCGGGCGGGCCTGTCAGCCGCCTATCTGAGCCAGATCGAGACCGGCAAGAAGCCCGGCTCCTTCGACGCCATGGCGAAGCTCGCTCGTGCCCTTGGCGTCGATATGGAGGATCTCGAGCCATGGCGACCGTGACCTCCACGCCACGCGCCGGCCGCTCCTCGGTTCTGGACCGAGTGAAGCGAACAGGTCAGCCGCCGCTGATCGCGGTCATGATGATCACCTCGGCGCCGGGGGCCAGGCGGGTCTCGATGGTCGCGCGCTCGCCGGCCACGAAGACGTTGATGTGGCGCCGGATGCGCGGCCTCGAATTGCAGAGGCGATCACGCATGCCGGGCCAGCGCGCATCGAGGGCCTCGATCACCTCGGCGACGGTCGCTGCGGGCAGCTCCAGGCGGCGCACGGATCCGGGGAACAGGCGCAAAAGCAGCGTCGGCAGCGTGACCGAGACCTGCGGCATCGTGAGCGCCGGCGCGTCGTTCGGCATCGTCAGGCGTCGACCACCAGGGTCTCGACCGAGGTGATCAGCGGCAGGTGCCGGGCGATGCAGCGCCAGCTGTCGCCTTCGTCGGCGCTGGCGTAGAGCGCGCCCGAGTTGGTGCCGAAGTAGACGCCTGCGGGCTCGAGCGGGTCGGTCGCCATCGCCTGGCGGAGCACGCCGAAGAACACGTTGCCCTGCGGCAGGCCCTCGCGCAGCGCCTGCCAGCTGCCGCCGCCGTCCTGGGTGCGCCAGACCGCGGCCCGGCCGTCGGGCACGTAGCGGCCCGCGATGTCGCCGTTCAGCGGCACCAGGTAGAGCGTGCCCGGCTCGCGCGGATGGACCGCGGCCGGGAAGCCGAAGGAGGACGGCAGGCCCGCCTCGATGCTCTGCCAGAGCTTGCCGCCGTCATCGCTCCGGTACATGCCGCAGTGGTTCTGCTGGTAGAGACGATCGGGCGCGCCCTGCGCCATCACCACGCAGTGCACGCACTGGCCGTACTCCGGGTAGCGCTGCTCCTCGGGCAGATAGTCGGCCCGGGTGCCGCGGTTGCGCGGCTCCCAGCTGGCGCCGCCGTCTGCGGTGTGGAACACGCCGGCGCTGGAGATGCCGACCCAGAGCCGTTGTTCGTCATTCGGGTCTGGCACCACGGAGTGGAGAATGAGCCCGGCGCCGCCGGGATTCCAGTGCGGCCGCGACGGGTGGTCGCGCAGGCCATGGACGTGCTGCCAGGACCGACCACGATCGTCGCTCCGGAACAGCCCGGCCGGCTCGACGCCGGCGTAGAGGCTGCCCGTGGCCGGGGCCACGCTCCAGACCGACTTGATCGGCTCTTCGCCCTCCTGGTAGGCGAGCCCCTCGCTCGAATGGCTCCAGCTCGCTCCCAGATCGGTCGACTTCCAGACCGCCGGGCCGAACCATTCATTGCCGCCGCCGCCATAGATCGTGCCGGTCGCCGGGTCGCCGATCACGTGGTTCAAGGGCCAGGTCTCGCAGAACGGACCGCTCTGCTGCCAATGACGCCGTTCGGCGTCGCTTTTCAGGACGAATGCACCCTTCTTGGTTCCGAGCAGGATCAACACCGTCTTCGCCATCGCAGCCTCCCTCAGCCTGCCGAACCGGTCTGATCGAACATGTCGATCGGCCGGACCTCGATCGCCCCTCCGAACGCGCCGAGATGCGCGCCCGGATGTTTCGAGGCGACCGCGGTCGCCTCATCCATGTCGCTCGCCTCGATGATGAAGAAGGCGCCGACCGGCTCGTTGGTCTCGACCAGGGCGCCCTCGCTCACCGAAGGTCCGCCGCGCCCGGCGCGCAGGGTCCTGGAGGAGGGCGGCAGGGCGAGCGAGCCGACGAGGACCAGCCGGCCCGTCCTGCGCAGCGCCTCGTCATGAGGCCGGCAGGCCTGCCCCAACGCTGCGAGCTCGTCCTCGGACATGGCGGCGAACTTTTCCTGGTCGTAGGTGCAAAGGCAGAGATATTTCATGGGGATGGTTCCTGGTGATCGACCGAAGGCGCCTCAATCGTCGATCGCCTGGTAGGCGAGCGTCCAGAAATCCGTGATCAGATCGATGGTGATCGGATCGTACAGACGCTGGATCATCAGGACGCCCACCAGGTCCTCCTGCGGGTCCGAGCACCAGGACGTGCCGAAGCCGCCGTCCCAGCCGAAGCGGCCGGGGACCGCGGCAATGCCGTCGCGGCGCGTGATCATCGAGACCCCGAAGCCCCAGCCGCGGTTGTCCCAGAAGCCCGGGAAGAACGGCGAGGCCGCCTTCTGCTCCGGGGTCAGCTGATCGGTCGTCATCGCCTCCACGGTCGGCCGCGCGAGGATGCGCTCGTGGCCCGCTCGGCCGTGGTTCAGCATCATCAGGCCGAACGCGAGATAGTCGCTGACCGTCGAGACCAGCCCGCTGCCGCCCGAAGGCCTGACCGCATGGCGTGCGGAATGGCCGCCGCGGTCGTCCTCGTAGGGCACGAGCCGGCCGCTGCCGGGGTCGGCCCGCACGCAGTCCGCCAGCCGGCCCTGCTTGGCCGCGGGCACGCTGAACGCGGTGTCCTGCATGCCGAGCGGCGCGAAGATGCGCTCCTCGAGGAACGCCTCGAACGGCATGCCGGCGGCGCGCGCGATCAGCACCGCCAGGATCTCGTAGGCGCTGTGGTACAGCCAGCGCGCGCCCGGCTGATGGATCAGCGGCAGGTCGCCAAAGCGCCGGATCAGCTCGTCGGGCTCGAACGGCGGCGGGGTCGCCCCCGGGCTCAGGCCGGCCTCGGCGATCGCCGCCTGGATCGGGTACGGGCCGGCGGTCATGATCGCGCCCAGACCCGCCCGGAAGGTCAACAGATCGCGCAGCGTGATCGAACGCTCCGCCGGCAGGGTGTCGTCGAGCGGGCCGTCGATCCGGCGCAGGACCCGGCGCAGGGCGAGCTCCGGCAAAAAGCGCTCGACCGGCTCGTCCAGCCTGAGCCTGCCCTCCTCGACCAGGATCATGGCGGCCGCGGCCGCGATCGGCTTGGTCATCGACGCGATCCGGAAGAGGTTGTCGGAGCCGATCGGATCGCCGCCGGCCTGCCGCCGGCCGATCGCGTCGACATGGACCTCGCCCCGCCGCCGCACGAGCGTCACGACGCCCGGCACGTGGCCGCGATCGACATGGCCCGCCATGACGTCGTGGAGCCGCCCGAGCCGCGCTTTCGACAGTCCGCCAATGGCCATCGCGCCGGTCTCCTTCGTCCGCTCGCCGCTTATCCAGGGAACAGTGCGAAATAGGGCCGCGCTTCCTCGATCACGCGGGCAAACGACGGGCGCGCGGTCAGGCGGGCGAGGTACGCGGCCGCGTGCGGGTGGCGCTCGCCGAGCGGCATCACGAGGTTGGCGTAGAACAGCGCCGGCGCGGCGGCGCAATCGGCCATGCTGAACGCGTCCCCCATGGCCCACCGGTTGGCTGCCATGTCGAGGTCGATCATGCCGTAGACCGTCTGCAGCAGCGTCTTTGCCTGCTCGACACCATAGGGGTCGTTCTGGCCCGCCGGCCGCAGCTTGTCGGTCACGATCTTCTGCATGGGCTCGTCGACGTAGAGGTCATAGAAGCGATCGCGCAGCCGCGTCTGCCGCGCGCGGTCCGCGTCGGCCGGCACGAGCTCGGTCCTGCCCGGGTAATGCTGCGCCAGATACTCGATGATGATGCTCGATTCGGGAATGGTCCGATCCTTGGCGTCGTCGCGCAGCACCGGGAACTTGCCGATCGGCCAGATCTTCTTGAAGTTCGCGCTGGCGTCGGGGTCGGCGAGGTCGACGATGTGCGGCTCGAACGGCGTGTCGTTCTCGTAGAAGGCGACCAGGACCTTCTGGCAGAACGACGCCAGGGGATGGAAATAGAGCTTCATGACGGACCCCCGGGCTCAGGCCAGGCCTTCGTGCTCGAGCGCGAGGCGGACGGCCGGCCGCGCCGCCACGCGATCGAAGAAGGCCGGCAGCGGCTCGGGCAGGGTCACGCTGCTGGCGCGCGCCCAGCGCAGCATGACGTAGAGATAGGCATCGGCGACGCTGAACGCGCTGCCGAACAGGTGATCGCCCTGCAGCCGGTCCGCGAGGAAGCCAAGCCGCCTCTCGACGAGCTGGCCGGCGACCTCCTTCTCTTTGTCGCTGGCGGGGAAGAGGATGCGCACGAAGGGCTTGTGCAGCTCGGTCGCGATGTAGGCCAGCATCTCGATCAGGCGGACGCGCCCGAGCTCGCCCGCCGGCGCGAGCTGCGGGGCGCCGTCCGCCACCCAGTAGAGGATCGCGACGTTCTCGGTCAGGAGCTGGCCGTCATCGAGCACGAGCGCCGGCACGTAGCCCTTGGGGTTGATCTCGTTGAAGTCGCGGCCGTCCTCGGTGCGCTTGGCGCGCAGATCGACCCGGATCCGCTCGAAGGTCAGGCCGGCCTCGTGCATCGCGATGTGGTCGGCAAGGCTGCAGGCGCCGGGTGCGAGATAGAGCTTCATCGAACTTCGCCTTTGGCTTCTGGTGGGGTGCTGTCCTCGTGGACGTCCGGCCAGCTTACGCGCCGGCCTCCTTTTGGATCTGCCCGCCGCGGGCGCCGACCCTGACCACGGTCATCGGTCGCTCGATGCCGCGGAACTCGGCTGTTCGGGGCTCGGCCCGATAGGGCTCGAGAAGCGCCCGTACGCCCGGGTAGCGCCAGACGTCGTCGGTGATCCAGATCTCCGCGGCATCGGCCATCTCCTGGACCCGCGATGCGATGTTGACCGTCTGGCCGAAGTAGTCGAGGTCGTCATTCAAGGTGACCGCGATCGCCGCCCCGTGGTGGATGCCGATCTTGAGCGACACCGGCCGCTCTGGCTGGCCCTCGTTGAAGCGCTCGATGGCGCCTCGCATGTCGAGCGCCGCGCCCACCGCCAGCGCCGCGTCCGGATAGGCGGCCATGACCGCATCGCCGATGGTTTTCACGATCGCCCCGCCATGGCGCACGGTCGTCTCGCGCAGCAGGTCGAAATGCTGCTGGACAAGCTGGAAGGCATTCAGATCGCCGATCCGTTGATAGAGCGCGGTCGATCCCCTGATGTCCGTGAACAGGAGCGCAATGTTGCGGATCGCGAGGCCCTGGGCGCCGCCTACCACCTCCGAACGGAACAGGCTCTTGAAGGTCTGGCTGGTGAGGAGGTGCTTGCCCGTAAGGTATGGGTCGAAGTGCAGGAACTCGCCCTCTTCATCAGCTCCAGCCTGGAGAATGGCGAGGACGCCGCGAACGGTCGTAGGGTTCTCGACCTCGAGTGCGACCGGTCCCGGGGCAAGCGCCGCCTCCTCGGGCTGGTAGCCGGTGCCGAGAAAGGTCAAGCGCAGCGGTTGCGGCTCAGCGCCGCGCTCGCCGCCGACCCGCAGCACGAACCCCGCATCGGTATCCGAACTCACTCCCGACAACACGCCCGGTGCGGCCTCGAGCGCGAACCGGGTGGTCGCGCCCGGTTCGAGAAACGCGATCCCGCGCAGCGCCGATCGGACCGAATTCGACGTAAGGGATGCCGTCCGGCCGGCGTCCCTCGCGCACCCCCTTGAACGCGAACATGTAGTCGAAGGCATCGAGCGTCTCCGGATGTTGATAGCGGGTGGCGCCGATCTGGGGTGAGACGCTGAAGTAGATCGCGATGAAGTCGTCCATCGCCGCCTCGTACTCGTTGTGACACTCCGGGCAGCGGAAGCGGCGCAGGATGGCGCGCAAGCGGGCAAAGCTCTCCACCGCGCAGGCGCACCTCGGGCAGATCAGGAGCCAGTCCATCTCGAGCAGCCCGAGCGCGGTGGCGTGCAGGAAGAGGTCGATCGCCTCGCTCTGCTCGAGGCCCTGCTGGCTCGCGAACGCGAGCGGGTTGATGCGAAAGAGCGCAGCGTCGTCATTCGTCCGCAGCAGCGCCTCCAGGCGCGAGACGACCCGCGGGCTCCAGGGCCGCGCCGCCTCCAGCCGGGCCAGTCGCTCATCGAGTGTCCGCTCGTCGACCAGTGTCGCCATCGGCCTGCCCCCTTTGTTCGCGTCCTGCTTGGGCCACCAATGCTACGACAATGCGCCGATGAAAGCAGTCTGGTCTGAGCCGGCCAAGCCGCTCGCAGGCAGCATCCCGGACAGACAGGCGCCGGCTTCCAGGGCTGCGGTCGGCATGGGCGTTCTCCTCCACGAGGCTAGAGGCTGGCCCCGTCGAACGGCATGATCTTGATCGTCGAGAGATCGAGGTCGTCGGCGCAGCGCAGGTTGACCGCGACCATCGCCTCGCCATCGGGGCCGGTGCCTTCGGCGAACGGCGCGCAGCCGCAGGTCTTGCAGAACTGATGGCGGATGACGTGCCGGGCGAAGGTGTAGACGGCGATGTCCTCGCGCGCGGTTTCCAGGTGGAACCGGTCCGGCGCAAAGGCGGCGAGCACCAAGCCTTTCTTGCGGCAGATCGAGCAGTTGCACTCGATCGCCTCGGTCGGCTCCGCATCGAGGCGGTAGGCAATCTTGCCGCAATGACAGCTGCCGCGGATCGGCATCACTTTTTCTCCTGGCGCTACGCCGCGCTCGACTGGGCCGGGTTCTGATCCTCGTAGCGGTCGTGGTGGCGGACCCAGGCCATGGTCCAGGGCAGCTCGTCCTCGTCCCGGCCCTTGGGCGCCAGGTCGAGCCAGTTGTAGGCGCCGACCAGGATGTCGAGCCCGCGCGCGTAGGTTGAGTAGGTGTGGAAGACCTCGCCGGTCGCGTCCCGGTAGAACACGCTGGCGCCGGGCGCTTCCTCGCTCGGGAACTTGCCCTCGCTGTAGTTGTAGTAGACTTCTTCCTGCGCCATTTCGTCGGGCGTGAACGACACGTGATAGTCGTGGTTGAAGTCGTTGTGGTAGGACGACAGCCACTTGAAGCGCCAGCCCATGCGCTGCTTGAAGGCGTCGATCTGCGCCAGCGGCGCCCGCGAGACCACGACCAGGGTCACGTCGCGATGCGCAAGGTGCAGGTTGGCGCCATCGAAGTGGTCGGCCAGGAGAGAGCAGCTCGGGCAGCCCTGCTCCCAGTCCGGGCCGAACATGAAGTGATAGACCATCAGCTGGCTGCGGCCCTCGAACAGGTCGGCCAGCGTCTCCTTGCCGGCCGGCCCGTCGAACAGGTAGGTCTTCTCGACCTTGACCCAGGGCAGGGCGCGCCTCTGCGCGCTCAACCGGTCGCGCGCCCGGGTGAACTCCTTCTCCTTGCGCAAGAGTTCCTGGCGCGCGGCGAGCCACTGGCCGCGAGACACGATCGGGTGCGGTTGCATCGTTCGATCTCCGTTCAGCATGGTGTTCATGAGAAGGCGCGGCGGGCGGCGCACGAAGCGCCGGGGCCATCGACCGGCTCGCGGCGCCCCGTCTGCGGCGAGCGCGCGGCGGCCGCCTGCCGGGTGAACTCGGCCTCGATCAGGATCTCGACGGCGTCGCTGACCCCCATGCTGGTGCCGGGCGGCGGGATGCCTTCCGAGATCCCGAAGTCGGAGCGCATGAGCGAGCCATGCGCCGAAAAGCCGATCCGCGATCCGAGCGGATCGAAGGGGTTGCCTGCGTAGCCGCCGTTGAAGGTGACCTCCAGGCTCACCTCGTGCGTCACGCCGTGCAGAGCGAGCACGCCTGTCATGTGCGCGCTGTTCGGCCCGGTCAGCGCGAGCGCGGTCGAGCGAAAGGTCATCTGCGGGAATCTTGCCGTATCGAGCCAGTCCTGGTCCTGGAGGTGGTGGTCGAAGTCGAGCGTCGGATCCGGATTGTCGGTCGTGATCGATGTCGGATCGATCGTCGCGGTCACGCTCGAGGCGGCGGGATCGGCCGGATCGAACTCGAGCTTCGCCTCGAAGCGCACAAACCGGGCGGTGTAGTGCGAGAAGCCCAGATGGTTGACCCGGAAGATCAGGCTCGCGTGGTCGCGATCGAGCGTGTAGGTGCCCGCGGGCGCCTCGGTCGCCGCCGGCGTGACCCTGTCAGCCGCAAGAGCGGCCGTGCCCGGGCCGCGGCTTTGCACGAGGCAGGTCGCAAACGCGACCAGGGCACAGGCCGTCAAGCTAGGTCTCATCGCTGCCGAACTCCCGCCGGCTCTTGAAGGATGCAGCGCGCCGCCTAAGCCGCCGGCACGAGGACCATCCAGCCGACGCCGAAGCGGTCGGCGACCATGCCAAAGCGCGAGGCAAAGAAGGTCTTGGCCAAGGGCATCTGCACCTGGCCGCCGTCGGAGAGCGAGGCGAACAGGCGCTCGGCCTCGGCATCGTCCTTGGCCGAGAGCGAGAGGGCAAAGCCCTGGAAGGAGGGCTTGCCCGAGCAGCGGCCATCCGATGCCAAGACCGTGCTGTCGCCGATCTGCAGGCTGGCATGCATCACCTTGTCCTTGGTTTCGGGCGTGACCATGCCGGGGTCGGGGCTGTCCTTGTAGTGCATGAGCATGCCCACCTTGGCGCCGACCGTGCGCTTGTAGAACTCGATCGCCTCCTCGCAGCGACCGTCGAAGAACAGGTAGGTTTGGACTTGCATGACGTTGGCCTCCTCGAGGTTGGGGATGGTTGCCGGCAGGCCCGTCTCAGGCCTTGGCCAGTTGTTCGGCGAGACGGTCGAAGGACTGGTTCCAGCCGTCGACGGCGCCGATGCTCCTGGCCAGCGATTCCGGGACGGACTGGCGCACGGTGAGCCTGGTCTTGCCGTCCTGCTCGGCGAAGGTCACGGTCAGCAGCATCTCGGCCGGCCAGGCGGCGGGCAGTCCGTACTGCGAGGGCTGGACCAGATTGCCGGCCTCGTCCGAGAAGAAATCGGTCGCGACGATCCGCTCCGGCACGACGATCTCGCGATAGACGCCCTTCGACCAGTAGTCGCGGCCGTCGGGCGAGCGCATGCAGACGTGCCAGACGCCGCCCGGGCGCAGGTCGATCTTGCAGACCGGCGTCGTGAAGCCGTTCGGTCCCCACCAGCGGACAAAGTGCTCGGGCTCGGTCCACGCCCTGAACACGACCTCGCGCGGCGCATCGAAGACGCGCGTGATGACGAGCTCCGGCGCCGCCGGCGGCGCCGCGCGATCGGCTCCTGCGGTCATGTCTTGCTCCGGTCGCCCGCAGCTGCCGGCGCAGTCGCGCGCAGGTACTCGTCCAGACGGTCGAGCGAGCCGGACCAGCCGCTCTCATGCGCAGCCCGCGCGCTCTCCGACTCGAAGGCGCCCTGATGGACGATCAGCCTCGTCTTGCCCGCCTGCTCGTTGAAGTTGACCCTGACGACGGTCTCGTGGCCGGGCTTGCCCTCGGCATCCTCCCAGGCCCAGGTGAAGGCGAGGCTCTCCGGCTCCACGACCTCGCGAAAGACGCCCTGCACCCAATGGTCGGTGCCCTCGGGCGAGCGCATGCAGATGCGAAAGGCGCCGCCCGGGCGCACGTCCATCTTGCAGGACGGCGTCTTGAAGCCCTGCGGGCCCCACCAGCGCACCAGACGCGCGGGCTCGGTCCAGGCCTTGAACACGAGGGCCCGTGGCGCATCGAGGACGCGCGAGATGAGGAGCTCCCATGCGCTCGACGTCGGGACGGTGCCGGTGATTGCAGCCATGGCTCTTTCCTGTCAGTGCGGGTTGGCCCAGGCGGCGGCCGGGCAACCTCCGGCCGGCGCTGCGACGGGCTTCGGGCTCAGACCGTGACCAGATAGTCGGCGAAGCGCTGCATGCAGCTGCTCCAACCGCCTTCATGGCCATCGCGCGAGGCGCCCGATTCGAAGCCCGCATGCTGCAGGGTGAGCCTGGTCCTGCCACCCTGCTCGGCGAAACTCACGGTCACCAGGGTTTCGCTCCCCGCGGCGCCGGCGGCATCGACATCGACATAGGTGAAGACGAGCCGCTCCGGGGCCACGATCTCGCGGTAGACGCCGCGCTTGGTATAGAGGGTCCCTTCGGGCGAGCGCATGCAGCGGCGCCAGGCGCCACCCGGCCGCACGTCCATCTCGCAGGAGACGGTGGTGAAGCCCTGCGGTCCCCACCAGCGGGCGAGATGTTCGGGCTGCGTCCAGAGCTTGAACACGAGGCTCCGGGGCGCATCGAAGACGCGCGTGATGACGAGCTCCTGCTCCTCGGCCAGGGCGGCAGCGCTAGTTGTCGCGGCCATCGGTCCTCTCCTTGGCTTGCAGCTCGCGCAGATAGTCCTCCAGGCGATCCAGGCTCTGCTCCCAGAAGCGGCGGTAGGTGTCGAGCCACTCCGACGCATCCCGCATCGGGGCCGCCTCGAGCCGGCAGGGCCGCCACTGAGCCGCGCGACCGCGCGCGATCAGGCCGGCGCGCTCCAGGACCTTGAGGTGCTTGGAGACCGCGGGCAGGCTGATCTCGAAAGGCCGCGCCAGCTCCGTGACCGACGCCTCGCCCGAGGCGAGACGAGCCAGGATCGCGCGCCGCGTCGGATCGGCGAGGGCGGCGAAGGTGGCACTCAGGCGGTCGGGCGACACTTTGGGCGAGCCTTCCTCTTATCTAACCATTCGGTTAAATACGGTTTGCGGCCTTCGCTGTCAAGCCACAAATCGCCTCCGCCAACGAACCGCCTAGGCCGGGCGTGCCGGGTCGGCGGCGCGGTAGCGGTCCGCCGCCCGGGCGCGGGCCCTGGCGGCCTCGATCTGGCGATCGCGCGGCGGAGCGTTGGTCTGGAGCGAATCGAGCAGCTCACGGGCCGCCTGCGCCACCTGGTCCACCGCCCGGCCGAAGGCGCGCTCGTTGGCCTTGGAGGGCCGGGTGGAGCCGCTCAGCTTGCGCACGAACTGCAGCGCCGATGCGCGGATCTCCTGGTCCGTCGCAGGTGGCTGGAAGTTGTGCAAGGTCTTGATGTTTCGACACATATAAGGATCCCTCCGCTCGCGCAGCGCCGCACGCGTCGCGCGCTCCGCCGCTGCGCCCCGGGCCCGCTCAGGCGATCGCGCCGGCGGCCAGAGCCTCCTCCAGGCAGTCGAAGCAGCCAGCCCAGCCGTGCTCATGCCGGGCGCGGCTCTCGGCGCTATCGAAGACCTCCTGATGGAGCTCGAGCCAAGTCCCGTCCGCGACCTCGAACAGCTCGATCGTGACCACGGTCTCGTGGCGCCGCGGCCCTTCCATTCCCCAGGTGAAAACCAGGCGCGAGGGCGGCACGATCTCGCGATAGACGCCGCTCATCACGTGGTCCTCGCCGTCGGGGGAGCGCATGGTGGTCCGCCAGGCGCCGCCCGGCCGGACGTCGAGCGCCAGATCGGGAACGGTGAAGCCCTTGGGCCCCCACCACTTCACGAGCTGCTCCGCATCAGTCAACGCCCGGAACACGCGCTCACGCGGGGCCCGGAAGCGGCGCGATACGTTGAGCGCCAGCGCCCGATCAGGGTGCGGTACGGCGGTTGTCATCTCGCGCCCTCCCGGCAGCATTTAACCGCACAGTTAATTAACCCTGTGCTTAGCCGCCGGCCAGAGGGGTGTCAAGCCGTCCGATTGAGGGATATGTCCGCTTCGGGAAACGTCAAGGGGGCCCCGGGCGCGGGGCCGGCCCGACCGGCAGTCGAACCGGCCCGGGGCGGGCTTGTGATCACTTCCAGATCGGCTTGCCCAGATCGATGTTCTTCTCCTTGGTCAGCGCCCCCGTCGCGGCGCCGGCCGCGCCGCCAAGCGCGGCGCCGCCCAAGGTGTGGCCCGTGAGCGCGCCGGCCACGCCGCCGACGCCGGCGCCGATCGCCCCGCCGCTCAGCGCGCGATCCGTCGTGTCGGACCCGCAAGCGGCGAGCATCAAAAGCGCGGTGGCCGCAAGGCCTGCTTTCCACAGCATCTCGATCTCCTGAGTTGCCTCTGGTAGGGTTGCACGTCCGGTAGCGTCAAAACGCCTGTGGGCGGCAATCGGTTCCCCAAATCAGGGGACGCGGCCGAGACCAGGGGCGGGGGCCGGCTCGCCCCGCGGGCGGAGGGGGTCGACCATGACCGGACCATCGCCGTATGCGCTCACTCAGCTCGGCCGGCCGACCGAGTTGCCGGCGTCGCCTGATCAGGCGCGGCTCGAGACCGTGCCCAACCCGCATCCCGAGCGGGCCTACGTGGTCCGCTTCACATGCCCGGAGTTCACCGCGCTGTGCCCGCTCACGGGCCAGCCGGATTTTGCCCATCTCGTGATCGACTACCTGCCGGGCGCGCACCTGCTCGAGAGCAAATCGCTGAAGCTCTTCCTCGGCTCCTTCCGCAACCACGGCGCGTTCCACGAGGCCTGCACGATCACGATCGCCATGCGTCTGGAGGCGGCGCTGGCGCCGGCGTGGCTGCGGATCGGCGGCTATTGGTATCCGCGCGGCGGCATGCCGATCGACGTCTTCTACCAATCCGGCGAGCCGCCTTCCGGCCTCTGGCTGCCGGACCAGGGCGTGCCGCCCTACCGCGGCCGCGGCTGATGGGGCGGCTGCCGGTGCTGGTCGCCGTGGGGCTGCTGCTCGCCGCCTGTGGCGACGAGGACGGCAATTTCTCCCAGAATCCCGGCTTTGCCGATTGGTATGCGGCGCATCCGCCGAGCGCGCAGCTGCCGACGGCGGCCGAGCAGGCCCTGCTCGAGCGCTACCGGCCGCGGGTGTTCCTGCCGGCGGGCAACGAAGGCCCGATCGACTTCTACCGCGACTACGTCGCCGAGGGGCAGCTGTTCGATGGCACGGGCCGGCTGGTCTCGGCTGCGGTCACGCCCGCGCTGCTGAACGCCCACAAGCAGGATCCCAAGGCCGTGTTCGTGCACGTGCCGGGCCGCGCCGCGCCGAGGCCGGTGATCTATGGCCGGATCGATCGCGCCGACCTCGAGCTGCCGGGCTGCGCGGCGCCCGTGCCGGTGACCTTCCTCACCTACAACCTGGTGTTCCGCCATTCCGGCCTGCCCGCGGGCCTGCCCGCCTGGCAGAGGGTCGTCCTCGAACTGGTCGGCGATCTCGACGACTGGCATCAGCTGGATCACTACACGGCGCTGACCCTGGCGCTGGCCCCCAACGGCAAGGAAGACGGCAAGGAGCTGACGCCGTTTGCGGTCACCTTCCAGCAGCACAACTATCTGCGCAGCTATCTGCTGGCCGACCGGGACGGCCCGGGGCGCCTGGCACTGCCGCAGGATGGCCGGATCGGGATCGACGTCGCCCGCCGCTCGAACGAGCTCTACCCGCATCGAGCGGGCGCGGTGCGGCGCCGGGCGGTCGCGTTCATGAGCGCCGAGGCCGCCCGCTATCTGGTCGACGGCCAGAACCCGCCCTGGCTCGCGGCCGACGACATCACCCAGCCCGTGCGCAGGATCGAGCCTGAGCTCCGGTTCCTGCCGCCCGCGGATGCCTTCTACGTCTTCCAGGGCTGGCTCGGCGCGCGCCGGCTGCTGCCGGGCCGCGACGGCCCGCCCGGCGCCGACTACAACACCCTGCCGGCGTTCAAGTCGAAGGCGACCCAGCTGGCGCTCGCCTATTGGACCGAGGGCGACCACGACTATCTCGCGCGGCTCGGCGAGCTGTTCGCGAACGGCCGCCCGGCCGCGGCAGCGTTCGCACCGTTCGCTGCCCGCCTCGGGCGCGATCTCAAGGCGTCCGCGGTGTTCGCCGCCTGCGCCGGGTCGCCCACCGCATGATCGGCGCGCTGCCGCCGGCTGCGGCCTGACCCGCCCGCCAGGCCGGCGCCGCCCATGGCCGACCCCGCGCCGTCCCCCTGTCCGCCTCCGCACTCGCGTCTGGCGCGGCTGCCGTTTTTCTACGGCTGGGTGGTCGTCGCCGTGGCGTTCGTCACCATGGCGATCGGGGTCAACGCGCGGACCGCGTTCTCCCTGCTGTTCCCGCCGATCCTCGACGAGTTCGGCTGGGACCGGGCGACGATCGCGGGCGCCTTCTCGATCGGCTTTCTCGCCTCGGCGTTCTACGCGCCGTTCATCGGCATGGCGATGGACCGTTTCGGGCCGCGCCTCGTGATCCCGTTCGGCGTCCTGCTGGTGGCGGGCGGCCTGGTCCTGGCGACCGGGGCGGCCCGCCCCTGGCAGTTCGACCTCAGCCTCGGCGTGCTGGTGGTCGGCGGCAGCGTGTTCGTGAGCTATATCGGCCACTCGATCTTCCTGCCGCACTGGTTCGTGCGCCGGCGCGGGCTCGCGACCGGGATCGCCTTCTCGGGCGTGGGGATCGGCTCGATCCTCCTGTTCCCATGGCTGCAGACCCTGATCGATGCGGCCGGCTGGCGGCGCGCCTGCTTTGCCTTGGCCGGCCTGCTGCTCGCGGTCCTGCTGCCGCTCAACCTCGTCCTTCAGCGCCAGCGACCTGGGGATCTGGGCCTCGTGCCCGACGGCGATCAAGATGACGCGGGCGCGCGCACGGATCAGGCCGGCGCGCGCAACGTCGTCGATCCGGCCTGGGCAAGGACCGAGTGGACGCTTGCGCGGGCGATGCGCACGGTCCGCTTCTGGTGGCTGCTGGCGGCCTTCTTCAGCGGCCTGTTCGTCTGGTACGCGGTCCAGGTCCATCAGACCAGATACCTGGTCGAGATCGGCTTTCCGCCGGAGCTTGCGGCCTTTGCGCTCGGCCTGGTCGGCCTTGCCGGGGTCGCCGGCCAGATCGGGATCGGCCATCTCTCGGACCGGGTCGGGCGCGAGTGGGCCTGGACCGCGGCCGCGCTCGGCTTCGTTGTCTGCTACCTGTGCCTGCTCGCCCTGCCGGCCCATCCGAGCCGGCTCCTGCTCTACGCCATGGTCGGCGCGCAGGGCCTGCTGGGCTACGGCCTCGCCACGGTCTACGGCGCGATTCCGGCCGAGCTGTTCCAGGGCCGCCACTTCGGCACCATCTTCGGCACCCTCGGCAGCGCCTCGATCCTGGGCGCCGCGACCGGGCCCTGGGTCGCAGGCCGGGTCTACGACCGCACCCACAGCTACGCGCCGGCCTTCTGGCTCGCGATCGCGCTCGCTCTGCTCTCGATCGCCTGCATCTGGCTCGCCGCCCCGCGCAAGGTCCGTCTCGTCGCCGGCCAGGTCGCCCGTCTCGAAGCCCGGCGCGCCGCTGCGACGCAGCCGCAAGCCTAGATATCGCGGGTCTCGCCGATCCGCATCACCCAGGCATCGTCCTCGCCGTAGCCGGCGGCGGCCGCCGCGGCGCGAAAGCGGACCGGCGGCTCGAACGGCGGCTCGTCGGTCAGACGGATGGTCCCCCAATGCATGCCGACGATCCGCCGCGCGTGCAGGTCGCGCGCGATCAGCAACGCCTCCTCGGGCGTCGCGTGCGAGCCCTGCATCAGGAGGCGGGGCTCGTAGGCGCCGATCGGCAGCAGCGCCAGATCGAAAGCTGCCTGCTGCCGGCCGATGTCGCGGAACACCGGTCCGTAGGCCGTATCGCCCGCGAAATAGACCCGCCGGCTGCGCCCCTGCAGGGCGTAACCGGTCCAGAGCGTGCGGTTGCGGTCGAAGAAGGTGCGTCTGGAAAAGTGGATCGCCGGCAGGGCGGTGATCTTGAGCTCGCCAAGCGTCAGCTCCTGGTACCAGTCGAGCTCTTCGACCCTGGGGTAGCCGCGCGCCCGGAAATAGCGGCCGAGGCCGAGCGGCACCACGGCCAGCGTCCGCTCCTTGCCAGCCAGCGCCCCGACCGTCGGCAGGTCCAGATGGTCGTAGTGGCTGTGCGAGAGCAGCAACAGGTCGATCGGGGGCAGGGCCCCGACGGGCAGCCCGGCCGGCGCGAACCGCCTGGGCCCGAGCGGCGGCAGCGGCGAGGCATAGTCGCTGAGATAGGGATCGGTCAGGATGGTCCGGCCGTCCAGCCGGAGCAGGAAGCTTGCGTGGCCGAGCCAGGTCAGACGGTCGCCGTCGCGGCGCCGGTCGAAGACGCCAGCGGCCGCCTCGGCAGGCGGCAGGACGTGGCCGGCCGGCAGCGCGACCGCGCGCCGGTCGGTGAACCGGCGCCAGAAGAAGCTGCGCCACGCGCCGGCATCGCCGCCGGGCGCCGGACTGCCGGGCGGATTGCGAAAGCCGCTGGCGGCGTGATGGGCGGGGTCGGGCACGGCCCCGCGGTACGGTTCAGGCTGGGATTGCGCCACATGATGTTCCGGTTGCGGCAGGGGGCATCGGGGCGCCACCCTGCGTCCAGGCTGCAAGCTTATGCGGATCGGTCGGGCGGGGCCAGGTCTTGAAACCGTCAAGATCATCGTCTAGCCCTAAGGGCGCCTTGGCGCCCGCGGCGATCGCGGATGCGCTGATGAGGCGAGGAGCTGACTACCGGCGGGCAGAGTGATAGCATGAGGTCGATGGAAGCGCAGAGATTGCCGCCGCTCGAGGCTTGCCCGGCGTTGGTGCTGAACGCCGACTACCGGCCGCTCAGCTACTTCCCGCTCTCGACCTGGCACTGGCAGGAGACCGTCAAGGCGATCTTCCTCGACCGGGTCGCCGTGCTCTCGCACTACGATCGCGTGATCCACTCGCCGTCCTCGGCCTTCCGCCTGCCGAGCGTGGTGGCGCTCAAGCAGTACATCCCGCAGAACCGCCGGCCGCCGTTCACGCGCTTCAACGTCTTCCTGCGCGACGGCTTCACCTGCCAGTACTGCGGCCAGGCGCGGCAGGCGCCGGAGCTCACCTTCGATCACGTCGTGCCGCGCTCGCGCGGCGGCCGCACCAGCTGGGACAACGTGGTCACCGCGTGCACGCGCTGCAACCTCGCCAAGGGCAGCCGGCTGCCGCGGGAGTGCCACATGCGGCCGCTGACCAGCCCGGGCATGCCGACCCCCTTTCAGCTGCAGGAGCGCGGCCGGGCGTTTCCGCCCAACTTCCTGCATGTCAGCTGGCGCGACTTTTTGTACTGGGACAGCGAGCTCGAGCCCTGAGAAACGCGGCCGGCCGGCGTCTTATGCGATTTGGCGTTGCCTTGGCCGGGCAATTCCGGACAATTGGGCAGCGGCGCCGGTGACCGGCGCTTTGATTCAAGGTCGTCCGGGAGACACTTCATGACCCCGCGCAGGTTCCTCATCGCAGCGCTCCTCGCCCTGATCCTCGTCCCCTTGGGCGGCCCGGGCGCGATCGATGCGCAGGAGATGAAATTCTTCCGGATCGGCACCGGCGGGGTCGCCGGCACGTACTACCCGATCGGGGGTCTGATCGCGGATATCATCAGCAGCCCGCCCGGGGCCCGGCCCTGCGACAAGGGCGGCAGCTGCGGCGTGCCGGGCCTGGTCGCGATCGCGCAGAGCTCGAACGGCTCGGTCGCCAATGTCAACGGCATCAAGTCGGGCACGCTGGAGAGCGGCTTCGTCCAGTCGGACGTCGCCTACTGGGCCTACACCGGGACCGGGATCTTCGAGGGCCAGGGCAGGGTCGACAACCTGCGCGCGATCGCCAGCCTCTACCCGGAGACCATCCACATCGTGACGCGCAAGGGCGCCGGCATCGCCTCGGTGCGCGACCTCAAGGGCAAGCGCGTGTCGCTCGACGAGCCGGGCTCGGGCACCCTGGTCGACGCCCGCATCATCCTCGAGGCGTTCGGCCTTTCGGAGGCCGACATCCAGCCCGAGTACATCAAGCCGAGCCCGGCGGTCAGCAAGATCCGGGACAACGAGCTCGATGCCTACATCATCGTCGCCGGCTACCCGACCGGGTCGGTGGTCGAGCTCGCCTCGAGCGTCGGCTGCGACCTCGTGCCGATCGAGGGTCCCGAGGTCGACGCCCTGCTGCAAAAGTATCAGTTCTTCGCCAAGGACGTGATCCCGGCCGGCGTCTACGAAGGCGTCGGCGAGACCCCGACGATCAGCGTCGGCGCCCAGTGGGTGGTGGGCGCCGAGGTCGACGAGGAGCTGATCTACGGCATCACCAAGGCGCTCTGGAGCCCGAGCGCGCGCCAGCTGCTCGACCATGGCCACGCCAAGGGCAAGTCGATCACCCTCGAGACCGCGCTCGACGGCATCGGCATCCCCCTGCATCCCGGTGCGGAGCGCTACTACCGCGAGGTAGGCCTGCTGCACTAGCGGGCGGCAACGGCGGCCGCCCGCCTTCCTCCCTATGGCGGGGCCCCAACCGCTCTTGACGCCCGCCGCAGCCGCGATCGACCCGGAGACGAGCTTCCGGCCGCTCGCCGCGCCGGCGTCCTGGATCGTCGGCGGGCTGTTGGTCGGCCTCTCCGCCTTCCACTACTACACCTCGGGGTTCGGCCTGCTGCGCGATGCGACCCATCGGGGCATTCATCTCGCCCTCGTGCTGAGCCTGATCTTCCTGGTCTATGCCGGCGGCCGGCAGCCGGCGCAGGCGCCGCCGGCCTCGCTCTGGCGCCCGGCCGGCCTGCCGCTGGTCGACTGGCTGCTGGCGCTCGCCGCCGCCCTCGCCGCCCTCTACGTCCCCTGGGACTTCGACAGCCTGGCCTTCCGGGTCGGCGCGCCGCTCAAGATCGACGTCGTCTTCGGCAGCGTCATGATCTTCGTGGTCCTCGAGGCGACCCGCCGCGCGATGGGGCCGACCCTGCCGCTGATCGGCCTGATCTTCATCGTCTACGCCCTGTTCGGCCAATACGCGCCGGGCGTTCTGGTCCATCCCGGCGCCAGCTGGACGGGCCTCGTCAACCACCTCTACCTGACCAGCCAGGGCATCTACGGCATCGCGGTCGGCGTGGTCGCGACCTACGTCTTCCACTTCGTCCTGTTCGGCGTGCTCGCGACCCGGATCGGGCTGGGCCAGCTGTTCATCGATCTCGCCTCGGTCGTCGCCGGCCGGTTCGCGGGCGGGCCCGCCAAGGTCGCGGTCGTGGCCTCAGCGCTACTCGGCATGATCTCGGGCTCCTCGATCGCCAACACCGTGACCACGGGCGCGCTCACCATCCCGGCGATGCGCAGGACCGGCTACCCCGCCCATTTCGCCGCGGCGGTCGAGGCGACCGCGAGCGCCGGCGGCCAGATCACGCCGCCGATCATGGGGGCGGCCGCCTTCATCATGGTCGAGTTCCTGCAGATCCCCTATCGCGAGATCATCCTCGCGGCCCTCGTGCCGGCCTCGATGCACTACCTGGGCGTGTTCAGCATGGTCCATCTCGAGGCCAAGCGCCTGGGCCTGCGCGGCCTGCGCGCGGACGAAATGCCGCCGCTCGGCCGCATCCTGCGCACCAACTGGCTGAGCCTGATCCCGCTCGTGCTGCTGGTCACGATCATCGTCCGCGGCCAGACCCCCTATCTCGCCGCCTTCTGGGGGATCACCGGCTGCCTTGCGATCGGCATCTTGCGCCCGCACGACCGCCTGGGCCCGCGCGACCTGCTCGACGCCTTTCAGCTCGGCGCCAAATACGCACTCGCGGTCGGCGCCGCCGCCGCCACGGTCGGCATCGTGATCGGGGTCGTGTCGCTGACCGGGATGGGCTTCAAGCTGTCGTTCATGATCACGAGCCTGGCCGGCGATCTCGGCCAGGCGATCGCGCTGCGGGTGCCGTTCGGCCTGGTCAGCGCCGACGAGCTGGCGCTGTTCTTCACGCTCGTGCTGACCGCGATCGCCTGCATCCTGATGGGCGCCGGCATCCCGACCACCGCGACCTACATCATCCTGGTCACGGTCGCAGCACCGGCGCTCGGCCTCTTGGGCCTCGCGCCCCTGGTCGCGCATTTCTTCGTCTTCTATTTCGGCGTCCTCGCCGACATCACGCCGCCGGTGGCGCTCGCCGCCTACGCCGCTGCCAGCATCGCCGGCGCCGATCCGGTACGCACCGGCAACACCGCCTTTCGCCTGGCCGCGGCCAAGGCGCTGGTGCCGTTCGTGTTCGCCTACGCGCCGGTGATGCTGATCGTCACCGACGACTTCGCCTGGCTGCCGTTCGTCACCACCACGCTCGGCTGCGCGCTCGGCGTGCTGTCCCTGGCCGTCGCGCTGACCGGCTTTCTCGCGGACCGCCTGAGGCTCTGGGAGCGCCTGCTGGCGGGCGGCGCCGCGCTGCTCCTGGTCGCCCCCGGCGTCCCGAGCGGAGCGCTCGGCCTTTTGCTCCTGACGCCCGTGGCCTGGCGCCAGCTCCACGCCGCCCGACTCGCCGCCTGACCGGTATTGGCTTACTGCCAGAGCAGACCGGCGTTTCTGGCACAGTCCGGATGCCTGGCTGCCCGGCGGACGAGGCGCGCATCGGCGGTGACAGACGGGCGGGCGGGCATCATCTTCTCGGAACCGCAATCGATAGCAAACACAGCGACCGCCGGAGGCCACCGTCGAGGCTTGCGGATCAAATCGCCTGGTCGGCGGCCGAGCTTCGGAAGCGGAGCTCGCAGCGCACACCATGCGGCTCGAACGCGAGCGCGACGGCGCCGTCGAGCTCGTGGACGATGCCGGTCTCGATCAGCCGGGTGCCGAAGCCACGCCGCCCGGGCGGCGAGACCCTGGGCCCGCCGCGCTCCTGCCACAGGAGCGCCACCTGCTGCCCGCCGGCCGCGTCTACCTCGCACCAGCTGACCTCGACGGTGCCGGCATCGGTCGAGAGCGCCCCGTATTTGGCGGCATTGGTCGCGAGCTCGTGCAGGGTCATGCCGACGCTCAGCACCGCCTTCGAAGGCAGCATCACGTCTTCGCCCGCGAGCTTGAGGCGGTCCTGCCGCTCGAGGAAGGGCGCCAGCTGCGCGAGGATCAGAGCGCGCAGCCCGGTTCCGGCCCAGTTGGTCTCGACCAGCAGATCATGGGCGCCGGCGAGCCCAACGAGGCGCCCCTGGAACGCGTCCGCGAAGGCCTCGAGCGAGCCCCCGTGCCGGAGCGTCTGGCTGGCGACCGATTGGACCACGGCCAGCATGTTCTTGACCCGATGCCGCAGCTCCAGGAGCACGAGCTCCAGCCGCTGCTCGGCCCGCTTGCGCTCGGTGACGTCCATGCAGACGCCGGTCATGCGCAGCGGCCTGCCCTGCCCGTCGAGGACCATGCGTCCCTTGCCCTCGACCCAGCGCTCGCCGCCGGAGCCCGCGAGCCGGTATTCGATGCGGTAGTCGCCGCCGCGCGCCACGACGTCCTCAATCCTGGCCATGACCGTCTCGCGATCACGTGGGTCGACGTCCGCAAGGAAGCTCCCGAAATCGCCCCCGAACGACCCGCGCGGCAGGCCGTGAATGCCCTCCAGGATGTCCGACCAGTGCACCCGGCCGGTCTGGACGTCCCAATGCCAGATGCCGACGTTCGCGGCTTCGAGGGCAAAGCGCAGCTCGCTCGGGCGTCTCACCGGCCTGCGCCTGCTGTGGCTCCTGCGGTACGGGCAGGGCCTCCGCTGTCGACCCGTAGGCCACGCTCCCCGTTCACGGACGCGCTCCCAAGATGATGTTATGCGCGCGTCAGGCTAGCACGCGCCGGCGCTGCCGTCTCCTTCGCATCCCGGCCCTCTCGCCCGATCGGGGGCGCGCCTTGAGCGGCCGGCTTCAGGATCACGCGGCCGCGGACGCGGCCGGCGCGCAGGTCGTCGAGCGCCTGGGGCGCGGCATCGAGCGGCCGGATGTCGAGCGGGATCGGCGGCACCTTGCCCGCCTGGCCGAGCGCGATCACCGCCTGCAGCTCCTCGAGCGTGCCGACGTAGGAGCCGCGCAGGGACAGCGAGCGCTGCGGCATGAGCGGCAGCGGCACCGAGAGCGCGCCGCCGAACAGGCCGACCACGATCAAGGTGCCGCCCTTGCGCAGCACGTCCATGCCAAAGCGCGCGGTCTGCGGCGCGCCGACGAAGTCGATCGCGGCCTTCACCCCGCCCTTGGTCAGCTCGAGCACCTTCCTGGCCGCATCCGGCTGACCGTTGTCGATCGTCTCGAAGGCGCCCGCCTGGCGCGCGATCGCCCGCTTCTCGGGGTCGATGTCGGCGACGATCAGCTTCGCCGCCACGACCGAGGGCGCGATCTCGACCCCGCTCAAGCCCACGCCGCCGGCGCCGATCATGACCAGGAAATCGTCCTCGCGCAGGGGCGCCACCTTCTGGATCGCGCTGTAGGCGGTGAGCCCGGCGCAGGCGTAGGTGCAGGCGAGCTCGGTCGGAATACCGTCGTAGGGGACCAGATACATCGGATGCGGCACGATCACGTGGTCGCTGTAGCCGCCCGGCACGCGCGCGCCCAGGAACTTGGGCGTGAGGCACCACTGCTCGCGCTCGTGCAGGCAGATCGCGCAGTGCCGGCAGCCGATCCAGGGGAACGCGACGCGGGCGTCGCCGATCCGGACGCCTTCGGCATCGGGCCCGAGCGCCTCGACCACGCCCACGATCTCGTGGCCAAGCGTCAGCGGCAGCGTCGCGCCGAGCTTCGCGAGCTCGGCCCGCTTGCCGTCGCCGAGGTCGAAGTAGCCATCATTGATGTGCAGATCGCTGTGGCAGATACCGGCCGCGGTCACCCGCAGCAGGACCTCGGTCCCCGTCGGGGTCGGCGTCGGCTGCTCGCGCAGCTCGACCCTCTGCCCCCATTCGACGATCTGGTAGCTGCGCATCGTTTGCCTCCCCCAAATCCGGCTCAGGCTCGATCGACCAGGATCGCCCGGAAATCGTTGACGTTGGTCAGCGTCGGCCCGGTCACCACCAGATCCTCGAGCGCGCTGAAGAAGCCGTAGCCGTCGTTGTCGGCGAGCATCGCCTTGGCATCGAGCCCGAGCGCCCGGGCGCGGGCGAGCGTATCCGGGGTGATCATGGCGCCGGCGTTGTCCTCGCTGCCGTCGATGCCGTCGGTGTCGGCGGCGAGCGCGCTGATCCCAAGGGCGCCGTTCAGCTGCACCGCCAGCGCCAGCAGGAACTCGGCGTTGCGCCCGCCGCGGCCGTGCCCGCGCACGGTGACCGTGGTCTCGCCGCCGGACAGCAGCACGCAGGGCGCCGGCACCGGCTGGCCATGGCGACGTACCTGGAGGGCGATCGCCGCCAGCACCTTGGCAACCTCGCGCGCCTCGCCCTCGATCGCATCGCCGAGGATCAGGGCATCGAGGCCGCGCTCGCGTGCCACCGCCGCGGCCGCCTCGAGCGAGGCCTGCGGCCTGGCGACCACGATCGTCCTGGCGTCCGCGAGGCGCGGGTCGCCCGGCTTCGGCGTCTCGTCGGCGGCCGCCCGCAGATGCTCGAGGACACTCGCCGGCGCCACGATCCGATAGCGCTCGAGGATCGCCTGCGCGTCCTTGAAGGTCGAGGGATCGGGCACGGTCGGGCCGGAGCCGATCACGGCCGGGTCGTCGCCCGGCACGTCCGAGATCAAGAGGCTCACCACCTGCGCCGGATGGGCCGCGGCCGCCAGGCGCCCGCCCTTGATCGCCGAGAGATGCTTGCGCACGACGTTCATCTGGCCGATGTCGGCGCCCGAGGCGAGCAGGGCGCGATTGACCGCCTGCTTGTCCTCGAGGGTCAGCCCCGATGCCGGCAGGGCGAGCAGGGCCGAGGCGCCACCCGAGATCAGGCAGAGCACCAGATCATCCGGGCCGGCGCCGGCCGCGAGCTCCAGGATGCGCCGGGCGGCGTTCTGACCGGCGGCGTCGGGCACCGGATGCGCCGCCTCGACCACCTCGATCCTGGTGCAAGGGGCGCCGTGGCCGTAGCGCGTCACCACCAGGCCCTCGAGCGTGCCGGCCATGTGGCGCTCGACCACCTGCGCCATGGCCGCGGCCGCCTTGCCGGCGCCGAGCACGATCGTCCGCCCCGCGGGCGGCGGCGGCAAGTGCTCGAGGACCGCCCGTTCCGGCCTCGCCACGGCGAGCGCCGCCTCGAGCAGCTCGCGCAGCAGCGCCTCGCTCTGGATGATCCGTTGCGGCGAACTCATGACCTCAAGACGCCATCGCCGACGGTCGCCGTCAAGCCCGCCACCGCGACCGGAAGCGGCTAGCTCAGCCGCCAGGCATCGACCAGATGGCGCGGCAGCCGCCACGGCCGGATCGCGATCAGATCGAAGCGCAGGATGCAGTCGGCATGACCCGGGTGACGCAGGAGGAAGAGCTCGGCCGCGCGCCGCGTGCGCTCGCGTTGCCGGGGCCCGAGCGCGACCAGCGCCTGCTCCAGATCGCGCCGCGCCTTGACCTCGACGAACGCCACGAGGCGGCCGCGACGGACCACGAGGTCGATCTCGCCGAGCGGGGTCCGGTAGCGCCGGGCGAGCACCCGATAGCCGCGCGCCCGCAGGCTCCAGGCGGCCAGGGTCTCCGCCCACCGGCCCCAGGCCTGACGCCGCGCCCGGCTCATGCCTCCTCGGACGGCGGGCGCTCGCGCTGGCGGATGGCCAGCGCCCGGCGATAGACCTCGCGCCGCGAGCGGCCGGTCGCGGCGGCGACCGCGGCCGCCGCGGCCGCCGGCGCCAGGGTGGCGAGCGCCGCTTCGAGCGCGGCGTCCAGTTCGCCATCGCTCGCCCGCGCGTCGGCTTCCGCCGGCGGCCCGATCACGAGCACGACCTCGCCCTTGGGCGGCCCGGCGCGCGCATAGTCGGCGGCCAGCCGGTCGAGCGAGCCGCGCCGGACCTCCTCGAAGCGTTTGGTCAGCTCGCGCGCGACCGCCGCCTCGCGCGGCCCGAGCCCGCGTGCGAGATCGGCCAGCGTCACCGGCAGCCGCCGCGCCGCCTCGAACAGCACGAGCGTCGCCCGCACGGCGCCCAGCTCCCGCAGCGCGCGCGCGCGCGCCGCGCCGCGCGCCGGCAGGAAGCCCGCGACCAGGAAGCGGTCGGTCGGCAGCCCCGAGACCGTGAGCGCCGCGATCGCCGCCGATGGCCCGGGTACGGTCAGCACCTCGATCCCGGCGTCGATCGCCGCCCGCACCAGCTTGTAGCCGGGGTCCGAGATCAAGGGCGTGCCGGCATCGGTCGTGAGCGCCACCGCGGCGCCGGCCTCGAGCCGCGCGAGGATCTGCGGGCGCATGCGGGCAGCGTTGTGCTCGTGATAGGCAAGCAGGGGCCGCTCGATTCGGTGCCGGTGCAGGAGCCCCCCGGTGACGCGGGTGTCCTCGCAGACGACGAGGTCGGCGGCCGCCAGCGCGGCCAGCGCGCGCGGCGACAGATCGCCGAGATTGCCGATCGGGGTGGCGATCAGGTGCAGGCCCGGCGCGAGTTTACTTCGCCCGGAACCGCCGCTAGGTTGGCCATCGTCGGAGGCAGCCAAGGCCGGACGGGTCACGCTCATGGCTCAGGCTTGGGCACAGGCAGCGGGGTCGATGCGGGTGAAGTCGGGGGTGGCGGCATCGGGTCTCGGTCTGCTGCTCCTGCTCGCAGCCTGTGCGTCCGACACGGGACCGGAGTCTGCCAAGACCGTACAACCGCCGGAGGCGAAGGTCGAGTCGCCGCCCGCAGAGGTCCGGGTCGGGCTGCTCCTGCCGCTCACCGGACCCGCCGCCGATCTCGCGCAAGACATGCTCGATGCGGCGCAGATGGCGCTGTTCGACGTCGGCCCCAACGATCTGGTCCTGCTGCCGCGCGATACCGCCGGCACGCCGGCGGGTGCCCGCCAGGCGGCCGAGCAGGCGATCGAGGAGGGCGCGGTCGTGGTCCTCGGACCGCTGTTCAATCAGGCGGTGACGGCGGTCAGCCCGGTCGCGGCGCAGGCCGGGGTCCGCGTGCTCGCGTTCTCCAACGTCACCACGGCCGCGTCCGACGGCACCTTCCTGCTCGGTTTCCGGCCGGAGGAGCAGGTTCAGCGCGTCGTGCGCTACGCGCTCGAGCGCGTCGAGCGCCGGCCCGACGAGGCGATGCCGCCCGGCAGCGAACCGCAGCCGGGCACGACCGACCCGGCCAGCCCGGATCAGGCGCCGCCCGATCAGGCGCCCCTCGATCAGGCGCCCCCCGATCAGGCACAGGAAGGGCTCCCGGCCGGCCCGGTCCGGATCGCCGGCCTCGCGCCCGACGACGCCTACGGCGCGACCGCGATGGACGCGCTGCGCCGCACGGTGGTGGCGAGCGGCGGCGAGCTCGGCCAGACCCTCTTCTATCCGTCGGACCAGGCCGATCCCTCGGCGGTGGTGCGGCGGATCGCCAACTATGATGCGCGCAAGGCGGCGCTCGAGCGCGAACGCGCCCGCCTTCAGAAGCTGAACGACGACCAGTCGCGCCGGGCGCTCGAGCGGCTCAAGACCCTGGACACGCTGGGCCGGCCGCCGTTCGACGCGATCCTGATCGCCGACGGCGGCGATCGGTTGCGCTCGGTCGCCTCGCTGCTGACCTTCTTCGACGTCGACCCGGCGGCGATCCGCTTCCTCGGCACGATGCGCTGGCAGGACGATCCGCGGGTGCTGCAGGAGGCGGCGCTGCAGCAGGGCTGGTTCGCGGCCTCGGCACCCGAGAGCCTGGCCGAGTTCCAGAGCCGGTTTCAGGGCGTCTATGGCCACCCGCCGCAGCAGCTGGCCTCCCTCGCCTATGATGCCACCGCGCTTGCGGTGATCGTCGCCCGCGATCTCGGCGACCCGAAGTTCGAGCCGCCGACCTTGGCCAACGCCCAGGGCTTCGCCGGCGCGACCGGGCTGTTCCGGCTGCGTCCGGACGGCCTGGCCGAGCACGGTCTCGCCATCCTCGAGGTCGCGGGCGGCAAGGCGCGCACGATCGAGCCGCCGCCGGCGAGCTTCAGCGACCAGCTCGCGGTCCGCTGAGGCGCGCGCCGGGCGCCGGCCCGAAGCAGCGCCCGAGCAGGCGGCGGAGCGCTCGGCCGCGATGGCTCTGCGCCTGCTTGGCCGCGACCGGCAGCTCAGCGAAGGTCTGGCTCGAGCCAAGCGGCTGGAACATCGGGTCGTAGCCGAAGCCGCCGCGGCCGCGCGGCGGATCGACCAGCTCGCCCGCGACCCGGCCGTGGACCAGCTCCGCGTGCCCGTCCGGCCAGGCGAGGCAGAGGGCGGCGACGAAGGCTGCGCGTCGGTCGGCGGCGGCGAAGCTGCCGTAGCGCTCGGCAAGGCCGTCCCGGACCCGGGCCATGGCGCGCTCGAAGTCGCCATCGGGCCCCGCCCAGCGGGCCGAATGCACCCCCGGCCTGCCGCTCAGGCCCGCCACCACGAGCCCGGAATCGTCGGCCAGCGCCGGCAAGCCCGAGGCTGCGGCCGCGGCATGCGCCTTGATCCGGGCATTGGCCGCGAAGCTGCGGCCGTCCTCGACCGGTTCGGCCAGACCCAGCGCCGCGCCCGAGATCACCGCGACCGGCTGGCCCGCGAGCAGGTCGCAAAGCTCGACGAGCTTGCCCGGATTGTGGCTCGCCAGGACGAGCCTGGGCTCGGCGAACCGTCTTGCGGCGCTCACGCGTCCAGGCCGAGCGCCCGCCGCTGGCAGGCGAGCAGCTCGCGCACGCCCTGGAGGGCCAGGCGGTGCATGGCTGCGAACTGCTCGGCGGTCAGCGGCTCGGTCTCGGCCGTGAGCTGGATCTCGACGATCCCGCCCGAGCCGGTCAGCACGAAATTGGCGTCGGCCTCGGCGGCGCTGTCCTCGGCGTAGTCCGGGTCGAGCACCGCCTGGCCCTCGACCAGGGCGGCAGCGACCGCGGCGACCGGCTCGCGCAGCGGCAGCGCCGGCAGCTGCTCGGCCGCGACCAGGGCCGCCAGCGCCTGCTGCAGGGCGACGTAGGCGCCCGTGATCGCGGCCGTGCGGGTGCCGCCGTCCGCCTGCAGCACGTCGCAGTCGAGCAGGATCTGGCGCTCGCCCATCAGGGTCATGTCGGTGACCGCGCGCAGCGCCCGCCCGATCAGTCGCTGGATCTCCTGGGTGCGGCCCGACTGCCGGCCGCGCGCCGCCTCGCGATCGGTGCGGCGGTTGGTCGCGCGCGGCAGCATGCCGTATTCGGCCGTCACCCAGCCGCGGCCTGTGTTGCGCAGGAACGGCGGCACCCGCTCCTGCACGGTCGCGGTGCACAGCACATGCGTGCCGCCGCAGCGGATCAGGCAGGAGCCCTCGGCATGCGGCGAACAGCCGGGCTCGAGGGTCACTTCGCGCAGCTGGTCGGGGGCGCGTCCGGAGGGGCGCATGCGGCCTCCCATGGTTGTGCGCCCGTCCTACGCCATCAAGGCCGGGTCGGGAAGGCCGGTCCGACCGCCGGCGCCGGCACTCACGGATTGTTAGGACCTGGCGGCGGAGGTTGGCGCGGATCGACTTGGGACGCGCGGATGCGACGCTTGGGACGGATCATGTTCGGTTGCCAAGGGTTCGAGCGGCCATGGCGGCCGGTGGCGGCGTTCGCGCTCGCGCTCGCGACCTCGATCGCGGCCGCGGCGGCGGCCAGCCCGGCCGAACCGCTCGGCAGCCTGGAGCGCGACCTCGGGGCGCTCCAGGCGCAGCTCGAGAAGATCGAGCCGGGGCAGGGCGACAACAATTCCCGGACGGTCGGGTTCAACACCGACCTCGGCGACGGCAGCCCGGTCTTTCGCCGCCAGAGCCTGGCCACCATCGTCCACGCCGCCGGCCGCAGCCTCGACCGGCTGATCGGCGCCTACCGCGGCGCGGGCGACCAGCGGCGCGCGGGCGACGCCGAGACGCTGCGCCTGAGCATGTACGGGCTGACCGAGCGGTTCGAGCGCCTGGCCGAGCCCGCGGACCCGGCAACGGTCGCCGTGCTCCGGGACCAGACCCGGGCCCTGCTCGCAGAGCTCGTTCAGGAGCTCGATCTTCTGGCCGCCGAACCCGCCCCGGCGGCTCCGGCTGCCGCCCCCGCACCAGAGCCTCTGCGCTGACGTTGCCGATCTGACCCGCTGAGGGTCCCGGGCGCAGTCGGGGCTGGACAGCTCCAGACCGGGCCCGCATCATCCGGGCCACGCAGCTGCCTCGCCGCCGCCGGCGGTGTCGCGACGGACGTGCGAGCTGCCAGCCCGCGAACGCAGCCAGAAAGGCCCCTTGCCATGACCCGCATGACGCCCAGCGAAGCTTTCGTCGAGACCCTGGCGGCGCACGGCGTCCAGACCGTCTTCGGCATCGTCGGCTCCGCCTACATGGACGCGCTCGACATCTTCGAGCCGGCCGGCATCCGCTTCGTCTCGGTCGCGCACGAGCAGAACGCCGCGCACATGGCCGACGGCTATTCACGGGTGCTCGACAGGCACGGCGTCTGCATCGCCCAGAACGGGCCCGGGATCACCAATTTCGTGACCGGCATCGCGGCCGCCTACTGGGCGCACTCGCCGGTCGTCTGCATCACGCCCGAGACCGGCAGCGCCACGATCGGCATGGGCGGGTTCCAAGAGACCGAGCAGATGCCGATCTTCTCCAAGATCACCAAGTTCCAGGCCCACATCAACCGGCCCGACCGGATCGCCGAGCTGACCTCGCGCGCCCTCGACCTGGCGCTGGCCGAGCGCGGCCCGGTCCAGATCAACATCCCGCGCGACTATTTCTACGGCGAGATCGACGTCACGGTCCCAAAGCCGGTCCCGATCGAGCGCTCGGCCGGCGGCCCCGCCTCGCTCGCGGCGGCGGCGGATGCCCTCAAGTCCGGAAAATTCCCGGTGATCGTCGCGGGCGGCGGCGTGATCATGTCGCACGGCGTCGACGAGGCGGTGGCGCTCGCCGAGCAGCTGGGCGCCCCGGTGGTCGCGAGCTATCTGCACAACGACAGCTTTCCGAACCGTCACGAGCTCTATTGCGGCCCGCTCGGCTACCAGGGCTCGAAGGCCGCGATGCGCATCCTCGCCCAGGCCGACGTCGTGCTGGCGCTCGGGACCCGGCTCGGCCCGTTCGGCACGCTGCCCCAATACGGCATCGAGTACTGGCCCAAGGACGCCCGCATCGTCCAGGTCGATCCCGACCACCGGATGATCGGCCTGACCAAGACGATCGACGTCGGCGTCGTCGGCGACGCCAAGGCGGCGGCCGCCGAGCTGCTTGCGCGCCTGCAGAACCAGCCGCTCGCGGGCCACGCCAACCGGGCCGAGCGGCTCGCCGAGGTCCGCCGCCAGAAGGCCGCCTGGGAAGAGGAGCTTTCCGGCCTCTCCTCGGCCGGGGGCTCGCCGATCGCACCGCGCCGGGCCCTTCGCGAGCTCGAGAAGGCGATGCCGAAGAACGCGATGGTGACGACCGACATCGGCAACGTCTGCTCGGTCGCCAACAGCTATCTGCGCTTCGATGCTCCGAACAGCTTCTTTGCCCCGATGAGCTTCGGCAACTGCGGCTACGCCTTCCCGACCGCGATGGGGGCCAAGGTCGCAGCGCCCGGGCGGCCGGCGGTCGCCTATGTCGGCGATGGCGCCTGGGGCATGAGCCTGAACGAGGTTTTGACCTGCGTGCGCGAGCGGATTCCGGCTGCGGCCGTGGTCTTCAACAACGGCCAGTGGGGCGCCGAGAAGAAGAACCAGATCGACTACTACGCCGACCGCTACGTCGGCACCAACCTCGAGAACCCGAGCTTCGCCGCGATCGCGCGCGCGATGGGGGCGGAAGGGATCACGGTCGAGGCGCCGGATCAGGTGGGCGATGCGCTGCGTGCCGCGACGTCTGCGGACGTCTGCACCGTGATCGAGATCAAGATCACCCAGGAGCTCGGCGAGCCGTTCCGCCGCGACGCGCTGAAGAAGCCCAAGCGCTTCCTGGCGAAGTACAAAGCCTACGAAGTGGCCTGACGTGGCGGGCTCGCTCGCCCACCGGCGCGGCCGGACGCCGGTCTGGGCTCTGCTGATCGGCGCCCTGATCCTGGGCCTTGGCCTTGCCGCCGCGGGCTTCCTGGTCGGCCGCGGCTTCGAGCGCGGCCGCAGCGTCGACCGCTACGTCACGGTCAAGGGCCTGGCCGAGACCTTCGTCAAGGCCGACCTCGCGGTCTGGCCGCTCCGGATCACCGCGACCGGCAACGACCTGGGCCAGGTCCAGACCAGGATCGACACCGACCTCGCGACGATCACCCGGTTCCTCTCCGAGCACGGCATCGAGGCCGAAGCGATCCAGCCGCAGCGGGTCGAGGTCACGGACCTTCTCGCCCAGGCCTATCGGCCCGAGGGCGCCGGCGACAACCGGTTCATCATCGCCCAGACCGTGATCGTGCGCACCCCCCAGGTCGACAAGGTAGCCGTGCTCAACCGGGCGACCGGCGAGCTGGTCAAGCAGGGCGTCGTGCTCGCCGACACCGGCGGCCCGAGCTACCTGTTCACCAAGCTCAACGACATCAAACCCAAGATGCTGGCGGACGCGACCCGCAACGCGCGCGAGGCGGCCGAGCAGTTCGCGGCCGATTCCGGCAGCGCGATCGCCGAGATCCGGCGCGCCTCCCAAGGCCTGTTCGAGATCCTGGCGCGCGACCCGGCACCCGGCCTCTCCGAGCAGAACCAGCTCGACAAGCAGATCCGCGTGGTCAGCACGGTCGAATACCGCCTCAGCCGCTAGAATCAGGGGAAGCGAGCCGTGGTCATGCACAATCCTCCCCATCCGGGCGGCATCGTGCGCCGCCAGTGCCTGGAGCCGCTGGGCCTGACCGTGACCGAGGCGGCGAGCGGCTTGGGCGTCACCCGCCAGGCGCTCTCCGAGCTCCTGAACGAGAAGGCCGGGATCTCCGTCGACATGGCGATCCGGCTGTCCAAGGCGTTCGGGTCGAGCCCGGAGACCTGGCTCGGCCTGCAGATGGCCTACGACCTCTGGCAGGCGCGCGGGCGCCTGGACGCGATCCAGGTCCGCCGCTTCGAAGCCGCCTGAGGTCGGCCCAGGATCACAGATATCTGGCCGGCGCGCCGCGCAGCAGCCGGGCCGCCTCGGCCACGGTCTCCGCGACGATCTCGGCGGCCGGCATCACCCTGGTGATGAGATCGACGACCTCGCCGGCATGGACCACCCGGGTCGCAAGGTCGTCGACGGTGGCCGCGTTGTAGCGGGCGCGCTCCTGGTCGATCTGCGCCCGCAGTCCTTCGTCGTCGCCATGCCAGCGGCGCGAGAAATCGTTCTGCAGGACCCGGCCTGTGAAGCCTTCCGGCCAGTCGAACCCCCGCGCCAGGTCAAACACCCGGGTGCGCACGGTATCGTCGCCCGTAGCCGCGACCAGGCGCGCCCCGGCGCCGGGTGGACCGCAGGCTTCGGCGGCCGCGAAGAAGCGCGTGCCCATCATCACGCCGTCGGCGCCGAGCATGAGGCTCGCGGCGAGACCACGCCCGTCACCGATGCCGCCCGCGGCGACGACGAGCTGGTCGTCGCCCGCGAGGTCGCGGACCGCCGGCAAGAGCGTCGTCAGACCCCGCTCCAGGCCATGGCCGCCCGCCTCCTGGCCCTGGGCGACCAGAATGTCGACCTCCGCCGCGAGCGCCTGGCGCGCCTGATCGAGCCGCTGGACCTGCCAGAGCGTCGGCACCCCCGCCTCCTTGCACCTCGCGATGTAGGCGGTGGCGTCGCCGAAGGCGAAGATCATGGCTCTGCGGGCTGCGTTCGAGACAGAGATCGAGCAGCTCCGGCTGCTTCGCCAGCGACCAGGTGATGAACCCGGCCCCGACCGGCTGGTTGCCCGCCGCATCGAACTGCGCCCGAGCCAGGCGGCATCGCCGTAGCCACCGCCGATCAGGCCGAGCCCGCCGGCTGCGGAGACCGCCGCTGCCAGCTCGCCGCCGGCGACCATACCCATCGGCGCCAGCAGGATCGGGTGCTCGATCCCGAGCCTCTCGGTCAGTCGCGCGCTGCCCGTCCGCAAATGTCAGTCTACATTTTGCCCTTCCAGGGCACCAGCGCCTGCTCGATCCGACGCATCAGCAGATCGAACAGATAGGCGAGCGCGCCGATCACGACGATGCCCATGATCACGACGTCTGAGCGCAGGAACTCGGACGCGTTCCAGACCATCTGGCCGAGGCCGGCGCGCGCGGCGACGATCTCGGCCGCGACCAGGGTGGTCCAGCCGAAGCCGATGCCGATCCGCATGCCGGTCAGGATCTCGGGCAGTGCTGCCGGCAGGATCACGTGGACGATCACCTGCAGGCGCGAGGCGCCGAGCGAATAGGCGGCATGGATCTGCTCGAGCGCCACCGAGCGCACCCCCGCGCGGGCGTTGAGGGCGAGCGGCGCGAAGACCGCGAGGTAGATCAGGATGATCTTGGCGAGGTCGCCGATCCCGAACCAGATCACGATCAGCGGCAGGTAGGCGAGCGGCGGGATCGGCCGGTAGAACTCGATCGGCGGGTCGAAGACGCCGCGGGCCGCGCGGCTCACTCCCATCAGGATGCCGACCGGGATCGCGGTCAGGCACGCGAGGAAGAAGGCCGCGAACACCCGATAGAGGCTCCAGAACGTGTGCTCGAGCAGGGTGGCGCCGCCGAAGCCATCGGTCGCGACGTCCCGGAACTGCTCGAGCACGGCCGCGGGCGAGGGGAGGAACAGGGGCTTGATCCAGCCCTTGCGCGTGATGAACCACCAGAGCAGCAGCAGCGCCAGCACCGTGACCACGCTGATCGCCGCGCTCGCGCCCTGGCCCGGCTGGCCGTAGGCCTCCCCGGGCCTGGCGGGCGGCGCCTTGAACAGCAGGGCCAGGCGCGCCGCGGTGCGCGATCGCGCCGGCGGGGCCGGATCGGGCGCGGCGGCGGTCATGGCGCCCTCAGGCGGCCTTGCCGTGGATGATGTTGAGCGCCTGCTCGCGCATGGCGATGAAGTCGCGATCGGACTTGATCTCGCGGGCGTTGCGGCTGGCGAAGAAGCGCTGGCAGAAGTCGAGCTCGAAGCGATGCGTGATCCGACCCGGGCGCGGCGACATCATGACCAGCCGGGTCGCCATGAACAACGCCTCCTCGACCCCATGGGTGATGAAGAAGATCATCTTGCCGGTCGCCCGCCAGACGTCGAGGATCAACTCCTGCATGGTCTCGCGGGTCAGGCTGTCGAGGGCGCCGAGCGGCTCGTCCATCAGCAGCATGGCCGGGTCGCTGGTGAGCGCGCGGGCGAGGCCGACCCGCTGCTGCATGCCGCCTGAGAGCTCGTAGACCGGCGCCGTCGCGAACCGTTCGAGCCCGACCAGCCGGATGTTGCGAAACGCCACCTCGCGCCGCTCGATTTTGGCCATGCCCTGGAGCTTGAGCCCGAACTCGACGTTTTCCAGCACGTTCAGCCAGGGCATCAGCGCATGCTTTTGGAAGACCACGCCGCGATCGGCGCCCGGGCCGGTGACCGGGCGCCCGTTCAGGGTCACGCTGCCCGCGGTCGGCTGCAAAAAGCCCGCGAGCACGTTCAAGAGCGTGGTCTTGCCGCAGCCCGATTCGCCGAGCGCCACGACGAAGTCGCCGGGCTCGATCAGAAGGTCGACGCTCGAGAGCGCCTCGACCGCCTCGCCGCGGCGCGCCGGATAGACGACCGACAGGTCCTTGACCTCGAGCATCGCCCGTTCAACATCGCCCGATCATCGCCGATCCGGACCGGGCGCCGGAAGGCCCGCCCGGCGCCCGGCCCTTTGCCCGCTACTGCAGCTTCATCGCCGCCTCGACGTACTTCGGCGTCACGAAGCCCGTGTAGTCGGGCAGCACGTCCGGGATCTTCTTTTGCGCCTTCAGGAACTCCGAGGTGTAGATCAGCGCCTTGGTGGCACCGCCGTCCTTGCCGCAGCCGAGCCAGGCGCAGGACGCCTGCTGCTCCATGCTCGGGAAGTTGTAAAGGGCCAGCACGCCCGGCACGTCCTTGGCGTCGCCGCCGACCACGCCCACGATCTTCTTGACCGGCTCGGACTCCGCGCTCCAGGCGTCCTTGTGATCGCGATAGTCGCTGTCGGCCGCGGCAATGGTATGGATGAACTGGGCCATCCCGTCGGCGTGCGCCTCGGCCCAGGTCTTGTTGACGATCAGGCCATCGAAGGTGGGCTTGCCGAGCTTGCTGAGCTCGCCCGAGGTGATCACGACATGGCCGGTCTTCTTGATGGCGCCGAGCGCCGGGTCCCAGACGAAGGCCGCGTCGATGTCGCCGCGCTCCCAGGCGGCCGCGATCTGCGGCGGCTGCATGTTCAAGATGTCGACCTGGTCCGCCGGCACGCCGGCATGCTCGAGCGCGAACAGCAGGTGGAAGTGGCTGGTCGAGACGAACGGCACGCCCACTTTCTTGCCCTTCAGGTCCTCGACCTTGTCGATGCCGGAGCCCTCGCGCGCGATCAGCGCCTCGGCGGACGCGATGTCCTCGACGATCCAGACCAGCTGGATGTCGAGGCCCTGGCTGGCGCCGGCCGCGATCGGGCTCGAGCCCGCGAGCGCGATCTGGACATCGCCCGACGCCATGGCCGCGATCACCTTGGCGCCGGAATCGAACTGGCGGTACTGGACGTCCCAACCTGTCCTCTTCGAGAAGGTGTTGTCGGCGATCGGCACCTTCCAGGGATTGTAGATCAGCTGATAGCCGACGGTGACGGTCTCGGCGGCAGCACCGCCGCTGATCAGCGCGCAAAGACCGAGCCCGGCCGCCGCCCCGAGAAGCTGCTTCCAGTCCATGAGACACCCCCCTCCATGATTGGGCCGGTCGATCGCCGGGCCGCAACGATGGCCCCGGGCGACCCGGCAGGTCGGATCATGATGGCGGTGACGGTAGCGACGGTCCAGCGCTAATGGCTCGCGATCTCAGGCGACCGTCGCGGTGGTTGCATCGGCGGCGGCAGCACTCAGCTGGCGCGGTCGTCCCGGGCGCTCTTGGCGTAGACGTAGACCGGCTTGGAGGCGGTGCTGGCGCCCGCGACCTCCTTGTTGATCACGACCTCCTCGACCCCGTGCAAAGACGGCAGCTCGAACATCGTCTCGAGCAGGATCATCTCCATGATCGAGCGCAGGCCGCGCGCCCCGGTCTTGCGCAAGATCGCCTTCTTGGCGATCGCCTTCAGCGCATCCTCGGTCAGGGTCAGGCGCACATCCTCCATCTCGAACAGCTTCTGGTACTGCTTGACCAGCGCGTTCTTGGGCTCGATCAGGATCTTGACCAGCGCCTTCTCGTCGAGGTCCGTCAAGGTCGCGACCACCGGCAGCCGGCCCACGAACTCCGGGATCAGGCCGAACTTCAGGAGATCGTCCGGCTCGACCTCGCCCAGCAGCTCCCCCGTCTTGCGCTCGTCCGGACCCGCGACCTCGGCGCCAAAACCCATCGAGCGCTGCCGCCCGCGCGCCCCGATGATCCGCTCCAGGCCGTTGAAGGCGCCGCCGCAGATGAACAGGATGTTGGTCGTGTCGACCTGCAAAAACTCCTGCTGCGGATGCTTGCGGCCGCCCTGCGGCGGCACCGAGGCGATCGTGCCCTCGACGATCTTGAGCAGCGCCTGCTGCACGCCCTCGCCCGAGACGTCGCGGGTGATCGAGGGGTTCTCCGACTTGCGGCTGATCTTGTCGACCTCGTCGATGTAGACGATCCCGCGCTGCGCCCGCTCGACGTTGTAGTCGGCCGCCTGCAACAGCTTGAGGATGATGTTCTCGACGTCCTCGCCGACGTAGCCCGCCTCGGTCAAGGTGGTCGCATCCGCCATCGTGAACGGCACGTCCAGCGTCCGCGCCAGCGTCTGCGCGAGCAGCGTCTTGCCGCAGCCGGTCGGCCCGATCAGGAGGATGTTCGACTTCGCGAGCTCGACCTCGCCGCCCTTGGAGCCGTGCGCCAGGCGCTTGTAGTGGTTGTGCACCGCCACCGACAAAACCCGCTTGGCCTGCTCCTGCCCGATCACGTAATCGTCCAGGACCGCCTTGATCTCCATCGGCGACATCACCGCCGGGCCGGACGCCTTGCGGGTCTTGCGATCTTCCTCCTTGATGATGTCGGCGCAGAGCTCGACGCATTCGTTGCAAATGAAGACGTTGGGGCCAGCGATCAGCTTGCGCACCTCATGCTGGCTCTTGCCGCAGAACGAGCAATAGAGCGTCGATTTCGCGCCGCCATCGCTGGATTCAATCATCGGCACTCCACATCGCTTCGACAGCGCGGGCCGCCTGGCGTTGACGGCGCGAGCCACCTCGGACGCATCCGACGCATCTGGAACTACCAAACACGCCCGGATCGACCGGGTCAAGTCCGGGGACTGGCCCTCTCCATATAAAGAGCTGGTTGAGGATTGCCAGCAACGTGACGGGTTTACGACCAAACCCCGCCGGCGCCGAGCTCGAGGCTCCCTCGCGCGCGCCGGATGCGCCAGGGACCGGCCGGATCCCTGGACCCTGGCCTCGATTGCGTCGGCCCGCAATCCGAGGCATGATTGTTGCTTCCCACAGGACCGAGGGCCCGGCAGCTGCGGCCGGGCGGAGTCGGGAGCAAGCATCATGAACCAAAATGCTGCGGACGCGGCCCGGCTGTGGGTCCCGGGCGACTGGAACGCGTTCTTCGGATTGTTCACCAACGTTCTGCTCAACGTCATCGTGCTGACCGGGCTGGCGCTCGGCGTCGTCCATATGCCCGAGGACGTCGTGTTCGGGCGGATCCTGCCGGCGCTCGGCATCGCGCTGCCGATCGGCAACCTCTACTACGCCTGGCTCGCCTGGCGGCTGGCCCGGCGCGAAGGGCGGAGCACCGTCACGGCGATGCCCTACGGGCCGAGCGTGCCGCACATGTTCATCGTCGTCTTTTTGATCATGCTGCCGATCTACCTCAAGACCAGCGATCCGATCCTCGCCTGGCAGGCGGGCCTCGCCTGGGCCTTCATCATCGGCGTGATCGTGCTGCTGGGCGTGTTCGTGGGCCCGACCATCCGCAAATACACGCCGCGCGCCGCCATGCTCGGGACGCTGGCCGGGATCTCGATTGCCTTCATCTCGATGCGGCCGGTCTTCCAGATGTGGGAGGTGCCCTGGATCGCCTTCGTGGCGCTCGGCATCATCCTGATCAGCTGGACCGCCAACGTCCGCCTGCCGGGCGGCGTGCCGGGGGGCCTGGCCGCGGTGATCGTCGGCACGGCGTTCGCCTGGATCGCCGTGCTGCTCGGCTGGTCCGGGGTCATGGAACCCTCGGCGGTCGGCCAGTCGCTGAACCAGTTCGGCCTCCGCCTGCCGATGCTCTCGACCGACGTGTTCAAGGGCCTGGGCGACATCTGGCCGCTGCTCGCGACCGCGATCCCGCTCGGCGTCTACAACTTCACCGAGGGCATGAACAACGTCGAGAGCGCGGCCGCCGCCGGCGACAGCTATGACCTGCGCCACATCCTGGCGGCCGACGGCATCGGCGCGATCGCGGGCTCGCTGCTCGGCAGCCCGTTCCCGCCCGCGGTCTACATCGGCCATCCCGGCTGGAAGGCGGTCGGCGGCCGGATCGGCTACTCCTTCGCGACCGGGATCGTGATCGCGGCGGTCTCGTTCCTGGGCCTGACCGCACTCCTGCTGGCGGTGATCCCCCTGGTCGCGATCCTGCCGATCCTGCTCTTCATCGGGCTCGTGATCGGCGCCCAGGCGTTCCAGGCGACGCCGTCCCGGCATGCGCCGGCGGTGGTGCTCGCGATCGTGCCCAACATCGCGGCCTGGGGTCAGACCCAGGTCGATGGCGCGCTGAATGCGGCCGGCACGTCTGCCTCCGCCCTCGGCTTCGACAAGCTGATGGGCACCGGCGTCGTCTACCACGGCATGGAGCTGGTCGGCGGCGGGGCGGTGCTCGCCGGCCTGATCCTCGGTGCGGTCGCCGCCTTCATCATCGACCGGCAGTTCCGCTGGGCCGGCATCTATGCGCTGGCCGGCGCGATCCTCGCGTTCTTCGGCTTCATCCACGGCGTCCAGCTGCAGTTCGCGGCCTCGCCGCTGGTGGCGCTCGGCTACCTGTTCCTGGCGGCGATCTGCCTGATCGTGGCCTGGCGCGAGGAGCCGGCGTCCGAGCGGTTCAGCTGGGCGCCGCCGCCGGGCGGGGAGGAAGTGGCCGCCGAATAGGCAGTCGCGCGGCGGGCGGGCAGGTCAGGGGAAGCGGAGCCATGGCGTTCGAGCTGTTCGTCAACGGCACGCTGATGCGCGGCCTCGCCCTGCACCGCAACCTGGAGGGCGCCGAGTTCCTGGGCGAGGCCCGGACCGCGCCCTCCTACCGGCTGCACTCGATCGACGACGTCCATCCCGGCATGTTCGAGGTGCCTAAGGGTGGCGTCTCGATCGGGGGCGAGCTCTACCTGGTGCCGGACGAGGTCTGGCAGCGGGTCGAGGCGGGCGAGCCCGCGAACCTCTATTGCGGGCCGGTGCGGCTCGCCGACGGCCGCACCGTCCGCGGCATCCTCTATCCGCAGGCGTTGGCCGAGGGCGGTCATCGCGACATCTCGGAGTTCGCCGACTGGCGCGCCTACATGGCGTCCAGGCAGCACGCCCGATAGCGGCGGGAAGAGCATCATGGCGACCATGCAGTTCCAGGCGGAACCCTATCCGCTGGCCTTCGAGCCGGCCTCGAGCGCGCTCCTGATCATCGACATGCAGCGCGACTTCGTCGAGCCGGGCGGCTTCGGCGAGCTGCTCGGCAACGACGTCTCGCTGCTGCGCTCGACCATCCAGCCGTTGCAGCGGGTGCTCGAGGCGGCAAGGCGCGCCGGCATCACGGTGATCCACACCCGCGAGGGGCACCGGCCGGACCTTTCCGACGCGCCGCCCGCCAAGCTCAGGCGCGGCGGGCTCGAGGTCGGAATCGGTGATCTGGGCCCCATGGGCCGGATCCTGGTGCGCGGCGAATACGGCCACGACATCATCCCCGAGCTCTATCCGATCGAAGGCGAGCCCGTGATCGACAAGCCCGGCAAGGGCTCGTTCTACGATACCGATCTCGCCCTGATCCTTGCCAACCGCGGGATCAGGACCCTGATCGTCGGCGGCGTCACGACCGAGGTCTGCGTCCACACCACGGTCCGCGAGGCCAACGACCGCGGCTTCGAGTGCCTCGTGCTCGCCGACTGCGTCGGCTCCTATTTCCCGGAGTTCCAGCGCGTGGCGCTCGAGATGATCAAGGCCCAGGGCGGTATCTTCGGCTGGGTCGCCGACTCCGCGGCCGCCGTGGGCGCCTTGAACCAGATTGCCCCGGCAGGCGGTCCGGTGGTATCCGAGGCAAGGTAGCCCTGGCCTCTGACGATTGAGCGCATGCGTCTTCAGGCGATCTCTGCAGGTACCGCAGTTCCGGGCGACCGCTTCACAGGCGTCGTCCACAGCGTCTTCCGGCGCGCCTGCAACCTTTGCACCGACGGCAGCGGGCTCCTCACGCTGCTGACACCCGAGCTCGGCAACGTGCCGCACGGGATCCGCGTCAGGGCACCCGCCTCGCTCGCCTTCACAGATCATGTCCAGATCGGGCGGCGGGTCGGCTGCCGGGCGGCGGTGCTGCGGATCGCCGACAGCGATCTGGTGATCGATCTGAGGCCAGCCGAGGTCTGGCGCGGCGAGCTCGCCAGAATCGATCTCGCGCGGCCCGCGGTCGCCAGAGCCTCCGAGGTCGCCCGGCGCGCGCTCGAGCACCATCGGCGCCAGGATCACGCCCCGCTGTTGCGCAGGGTCCATGACCGCGGCCGCGCGCTCGCGACGGCGAGCCGCTCTCTCGACCTCGACCGGGCGACTTCCGCGATCCGGGCGCTGATCGGCTGCGGCCCCGGCCTGACGCCCGCCGGCGACGACCTGATCGTGGGTCTGCTCGCCGGCCTCCGCTGCGCCCGGGGCGAGGGTCCGGTCAGGCGCCGCTTCCTGCAGGCACTGGGGGTCGCGATCGCCGTCGCGGCCGCGGCGACCGGCGAGATCAGCCGCGCCTATCTGCGCCACGCGGTCATGGGCAGGATCGCCGAGCCGCTCGCCGCGCTCGCCGGCGTCATCGCCGACGGGGCGCCGCCCTCCGAGGTCGGACCGGCCGTCGCCAGGGCGCTCGGCGTCGGCCATACCTCGGGCGGCGATGGCGTTCTCGGTCTCCTGCTCGGCATCGCGGCCTGGAGCCGGCGCGAGCCCCGCCATGGCTAGGGCGGAGCGGATTTTTCGCAACCTCTATCGCGATTCGGTCTCGCTGATGCAGCTCTCGGCGAAGATCGGCGCGCTCGTGGGGGTCAAGCAGGCCTCGGCGGTCATGGCGACCGCCGGCAACCTCGATCTGCTGCGCGAGGCGGGCCTGATCGCGGCCACGGTCGAGCCGAGCCCGAACGACCTGCTGGTCGCCCTCGAGGGTGACGAAGGGGCTTTGGCCGAGGCCCTCGCGGCCGCCGAGGCGGAGCTCAACCGCGTGCCGGCCGCGCGTGCCGATGGCGGGCCGCAACGACTGGCGCCGAAGAGCCTCGAGATGGCGCTCGCCGCCTTGCCGACCGCCAACCTCGCCCTGATCTCGACCCCTGGCGACTACGCCGCCGCCGAGGCGATGAAGGCGCTCCGTCTCGGCCTCAACGTCATGCTTTTCAGCGACAACGTCGCCCTCGAGGACGAGATCCAGCTCAAGCGCTACGCAAAGGGCAACGACCTCATGGTCATGGGGCCGGACTGCGGCACCGCGATCGTGAACGGCGTCCCGCTCGGCTTCGCGAATGCGGTCCGGCGCGGCGAGATCGGCGCGGTCGCGGCGTCGGGCACCGGGCTGCAACAGGTGACCTGCCTGATCGATCGCTGGGGCCAGGGCATCTCGCAGGCGATCGGCACCGGCGGCCACGATCTCTCTGCGCGGGTCGGCGGCATCACGATGCTCCAGGGCCTGAATGCGCTCGCGGCCGACCCCGGGACCCGGGTCGTGGTGCTGATCTCGAAGCCGCCCGACCCCGAGATCGCGGCCCGCGTGCTGGCGGCGGCCGAGGCGGCCGGCAAGCCGATCGTGGCGAATTTCCTGGGCGCCGATCCGAGCACCATAAGGCGGCCGAACGTCCACCCGGTGCGCACGCTCGAGGACGCGGCGAGCCTCGCGGTGGCGCTTGCCGGCGGCCGGCGGCCCGAGGCCGAGACCGAGGGGACGATGGCGGCGGCGAGCGCGGCGATCGCGCAGCTGGCGCCGGGTCAGAGATACGTCCGCGGCCTCTACAGCGGCGGCACCTTCTGCTACGAGGCTCTGCTCCTGCTCTCCGAGGCGCTGGGGAGGGTCGCATCGAACACCCCGCTCGCGCCCGACGGCCGGCTCGCCGACGTCTGGCAGAGCCTGGGCCACACCGCGATCGACCTCGGCGACGACGTGTTCACCCGCGGCCGGCCGCATCCGATGATCGACCAGACGCTGCGCATCGAGCGCCTGCACAAGGAGGCTGCCGACCCGGAGGTCGCGGTCATCCTGTTCGACGTCGTGCTCGGCTACGGCGCCCATCCCGACCCGGCGGCCGAGCTCGGCCCCGCGATCCGGAACGCGGCAGCCGCCGGCGCCGGCGCCGGCCGCCGGGTCGCCTTCGTCGCCTCGGTCTGCGGCACGGCGGCCGATCCGCAGGACCTCGGCCGCCAGGAGGCGGCGCTGCGCGACGCGGGCGTGCTGCTCGCCGAGAGCAACGCCCAGGCGGTCCGCCTCGCGGCCCAGATCGCGGCCGGCGGCTCGGGCTGAGGGTCAGGCTCATGTCGGGGCTGTTCGCGGAGGAACTGCAGGTCATCAACGTCGGTCTGCCGGCGTTCGCGGACGCGATCCGCGCGGCCGGCGGCAGCGCGATCGAGGTCGCCTGGCAGCCGCCCGCCGCGGGCGATCCGGCAGTCGCGCGAACTCTCGCCCGGCTGATCAACGAGCCGCGCATCGATGCCGCCAACCGCGCCGCCTACGATGCCTATCTCGCCGCCCGGCCCGTGCTCGAGGGCATCGGCCCCGCCGGCACGCATATGCAGGGGCTCGGCCAGCGCATGATCCTGCATTCGGGCCCGCCAATCGCCTGGGTCGACATGTGCGGCCCGATGCAGGGTGCGATCGCCGGCGCGATCCTGTACGAGGGCTGGGCCACGGATCTCGAGCAGGCCGAGATGCTCGCGAGTTCGGGCAAGGTCGATCTCGCGCCCTGCCATCACCATGGTGCGGTAGGGCCCATGGCCGGCGTGATCAGCCCCTCGATGCCGGTCTGGGTCGTCGCCAACCCCGAGGGCGGCAACCGCGCCTGGTGCAACCTCAACGAGGGCTTGGGCAAGGTCCTGCGCTTCGGCGCCAACGGTGAGGAGGTGCTCGCGCGCCTGCGCTGGATGGCGGAGGTGCTGGCGCCGGCCCTGGCCGCGTCGCTCGAGGTTCTGGGCGGGCTCGAGCTCAAGCCCTTGATGGCGCAGGCGCTGCACATGGGCGACGAGCTTCACAACCGCAACGCCGCCGCCTCCGCGCTGCTGCTCAAGCGGCTGGTGCCGGCGCTGCTGCGCACCAGGGTCGCCCCGGCCGAGGTCGCTGCGGTCGTCGACTTCATCGCCGGCAACGATCACTTCTTCCTCAATCTCTCGATGGCCGCCTGCAAGGTCATGCTCGATGCCGCGGCGGGCGTTGCGGGCAGCAGCCTGGTGACCGCGATGGCGAGGAACGGCGTCGAGTTCGGGATCCGGCTCAGCGGCACCGGCGATGCCTGGTTCACGGCGCCCGCCCCGATGGTCGATGGCCTCCTGTTCCCCGGCTACACGGCCGCCGATGCGGCGCCCGACCTCGGCGACAGCGCGATCACCGAGACCGCGGGGCTGGGCGGCTTCGCGATGGCGGCGGCCCCGGCGATCGTCCAGTTCGTGGGCGGCTCACCCCAGGACGCGATCGCCAACACGGAGGCCATGGGCCACATCACGCTCGGCCGCAACGGTGCCTTCACGCTGCCGGCGCTCGACTTCACCGGCACGCCCGCCGGAATCGACGCGCGCAAGGTGGTCGACACTGGCATCGCGCCGGTCATCAACACCGGCATCGCGCACCGCGCCGCGGGGGTCGGCCAGATCGGCGCCGGCATAACGCGGGCTCCGCTTGCCTGCTTCGCCAAGGCGATCACGGCGCTCGCCGGCTACCTCGAGGATGAAGATGGCGGCAGCTAAGCAGACGGCCGTGGTCGCGGTCGGCGGCAACTCGCTGATCGTCGATCCGGCGCACCCGTCGATCCCCGATCAATACCGGGCGGCCGCGACCACCGCGCAGCACATCGCCCTGATGGTGGCCGCCGGCTGGAACGTGGTCGTGACCCACGGCAGCGGGCCGCAGGTGGGCTTCATCCTCCGGCGTTCGGAGCTCGCGATCGCCGAGGTGCCGCCGGTACCGATGGACTACGCCGCGGCCGATCTCCAGGGTGCCATCGGCTACATGTTCCAACGCGCGCTCGGCAACGAGTTTCGCAGGCGCGGCATGGACCGCCGGGCGGCGACCGTGATCACGCAGGTGCTGGTCGACCCCGCCGACCCCGCCTTCGCCGATCCCGTGAAGCCGATCGGCTCTTACATGGACGAGGCGAGCGCGCAGACCCGGGCGAGCGAGCTCGGCTGGATCGTCAAGGAGGACGCCGGCCGCGGATGGCGGCGCGTGGTGCCATCGCCCCTGCCCAAGAGCATCGTCGAGATCGAGGAGATCGACCACCTGGTCAAGGCGGGCTACGTCGTGATCGCCTGCGGCGGCGGCGGTATTCCCGTCAGTCGGGATACGGCGGGCGACCTCGAAGGCGTGGAGGCCGTGATCGACAAGGACCTCGCGTCTGCCATGCTCGCGCGCGAGCTCGGCGCCGACCTGCTGCTGATCTCGACCGGGGTCGAGAAGGTCGCGATCGCCTTCGGCCGCCCCGAGCAGCGCTGGCTCGACCGCATCACCCGCGCCGAGGCAAAAGCCCATCTCGCCGCCGGCGAGTTCGCCGAGGGCAGCATGGCGCCCAAGATCCGGGCGATCATCGGCTATCTCGAGGGCAACGACCGCCGGGGCCTGATCACCGACCCGCAGAACATCGGGCGCGCACTCCGCGGCGAGACCGGCACCACGATCGTTTGCGACTGATCTCGCCTGGGCCGCGCCGGATTGACACCGCCGCGGCCGATGCCGCTTAATCCGCGCGGGAGACAGGGCGGCTGACGGCCTCGGCCATGGCCGACGCCCAGGGGGAGAGAAAATGGCTGCGGGCCGGAAAGTCATCATCACCTGTGCCGTCACCGGCTCGATCCACACGCCGACGATGACGCCCTACCTGCCGATCACGCCATCCGAGATCGCCGAAGCCGCGATCGGCGCCGCCGAGGCCGGGGCCGCGATCATCCACCTGCACGCCCGCGACCCAAAGACCGGCCGCCAGACCCCGGACCCCGACGTCTTCATGCAGTTCCTGCCCCGGATCAAGCAGGCCACGGATGCGGTCGTCAACATCACGACCGGCGGCGGCCACGGCATGACCGTCGACGAACGCCTCGCGGCGCCGCTGCGCGCCCAACCCGAGATGACCTCGCTCAACATGGGCTCGATGAACTTCGGTCTTTTCCCGATGCTCTCCCGTTACAAAGAGTTCAAGTTCGAGTGGGAACGCCAGCACCTCGAGGCCTCGCGCGACTTCATCTTTCGCAACACCTATAAGGACATCGAGAAGATCATTCAGGCGCTGGCCGAGGGCTGCGGCACTCGCTTCGAGTTCGAGTGCTACGACGTGGGCCACCTTTACAACCTCGCCCACTTCCTCGACCGCGGCCTGGTCAAGCCGCCTTTGTTCGTCCAGACGATCTTCGGCATCCTGGGCGGCATCGGCGCCGACCCCGAGAACCTGGTCCACATGCGCCGCATCGCCGACAAGCTGTTCGGCGACGGCTACCACTGGTCGATCCTGGCCGCCGGCCGCCACCAGATCCCCCTATGTACGATGGGCGCCACGATGGGCGCCAACGTCCGGGTCGGCCTCGAAGACTTCGATCTACGTCGGCCGCGGCCAGCTCGCCAAGAGCAACGCCGAGCAGGTGAGCCGCATCCGTACCATCCTCGAAGCGCTCTCCCTCGAAGTCGCGACCCCGGCCGAGGCCCGCGCCATGCTGGCGCTGAAGGGCGGCGACCAGGTCGCGTTCTGAGCGCCCGCGGCCGGCGCGACCCCTGGGCGAACCCGTCGCTCCGTAGCCGATCGAGGGTTCCCGACGCCTCTTTCCTTTCGCGGTTGCACATGAACCCGACCGGTCACCTTTGATGGACGTGATTTCCCTTGTATACAACCGGATCCTGCGCCGCTTTGACGGCTCCCGCAGCTTAGGGCAGCGCTGCCGTCGCCTGGCCTTGGAAATCTTGATCGGTTCGTTGTCCCGACTTGGCGATCCCACGATCCGGACCGCGGTCCGGGGCAAACCGATGGCCATGCCGATCTCTCACCGGCTGCCCCTTTACGTCAGACTATATCCGCACTACGACGCGCTGCTGACCCGGCTCAGCGACTTCCTGCGCGCGCGACAGGGTCGCCTCAGCATGATCGACGTCGGCGCCAACGTCGGCGACACGGTGCTCGCCTGCTCCGGCCAGGATAGCGACCGCTTCCTCGCGATCGAGCCGAACCGCCACTTCAGCCGCCATTTCAGGACCAACTGCGGCCACCTGCGCGAGTGCCGGCTGCTCGAGGTCGTCTGCGCCGCCACCGACGGCGCGGCCGAGTTCACCATCGACCAAGGGCGTGGCACCGCGCGCGTTAGGGCGCAATCCGGCGGCCGCACCATCGAGAGCAGGTCGCTGGACAGGATCGTCGCCGAAAACCCCGCCGCCTCGGATTTCAACCTCCTGAAGGTCGACACCGACGGCCATGATTTCGACGTGTTGCGCGGCGCCCGCTCGTCGATCGCGGCCAATCTGCCGGCCGTCCTGTTCGAATGCGACATGTTCGGCAACGAGCACTACGTCGAGGACTTCGTCGAGACCATGACCTTCTTCGCCGAGACCGGATATCGGATCGCCCTCGTCTATGACAACCTCGGATACCTGTTCGCAACCCTGGACCTCGACCAGCCTGGCACCTTCAAGCACACCCTCTTCTACCAGCTGACGGGCCCGCTGCCCTACGTCGACATCCTGCTCACGCCGCCGGCCCTCGCCGACGCCTTCCTCGCCGCCGAGCATACCCATTTCGTCGACAGCCTGACCGACGACGTCCTCAAGACCGCCGCCCGCGCGGCGGCCCGGCTCTGATGCGCACGTCCACGAGGATGGTCGCTGTTCGCCGGCCACTGCCGGTGGCCGATCCTCGCCACTGGCCGCCATCCGATCCCGCTGTGCACGACGGGCGCCAACGTCCCGGTCGGCCTCGAAGATCCGATCTACGTCGGCCGCGGCCAGCTCGCCAAAGCAACGCCGAGCAGGTGACCAGGATCCGCACGATCCTCGAAGCCTCTCGCTCGAGGTCGCCACCCCCACCGAAGCCCGCACCATGCTCGCACTGAAGGGCGGCGACCAGGTCGCGTTCTGAGCGCCGGGGGCCGCCTTGACGCGGCAGAGAGCCGACGCCATCTGACCTATGCTACAGCATAGGCCGAAGCGATGGGTTTCCCGAGCGACACGTCAAGCTGTTCAGGAACGGTCGCAACCAGGCTGTCCGGATTCCACGCGAGTTCGAGCTGCCGGGTACCGATGCCGTGATGCGCAAGGAGGGCGAGCGGCTCGTGATCGAACCCACGAAGCCTATCTCGCTACTCGAGGTGCTGGCCACGCTCGAGCCGCTCGATGAGGAGTTTCTGGAGATTGCCGACCTCGACCTCGACCCGGTCGAGCTCTGATGCGCTACCTGCTCGACACGAACATCCTCGCCGACCTCGTCCGCAACCCGCAGGGGCGCGTGGCCGAGCGCATCCGCGAGGTCGGCGAGACGGAAGTCTGCACGAGCATCATCGTCGCGGCGGAACTCCGCTACGGCGCCGCGAAGAAGGGATCACCGCGCCTTTACGCGCAGGTCGAGGCGATTCTCGGCGCCCTCGACGTCCTGCCTTTCGAGGCCCCGGCCGACGCCGCCTACGGCCGGCTCCGCGCCCGTCTGGAGCGGGCCGGACAGCCGATCGGCGCCAACGATCTGCTGATCGCGGCGCACACGCTCGCCCTCGGCCACGCCCTCGTCACCGCCAACGAACGAGAGTTCGCCCGGATCGACGATCTTCGCCGCGAGAACTGGCTGCAATGAGCTTC